>JASGKO010000044.1:0-32042 GCA_049840595.1 Chthoniobacteraceae bacterium | reverse complement strand
AAGCGATCGCCGTGAGCACCGCCCTTTCGATCATTGATTCCGATGTCGTGATCATGGTGGATGGCGATGGAAGCTACCCCGCCCAAGGGGCCACTTTGCTGCTTCAGGAATACCTGCGCACCGGCGCGGATATGATCAACGGCATCCGCAGCGCCGATGAAGCGGGCATTTTCCGCCCGATGCACCAGTGGGGCATGGGACTTTTCGCCAGCGCGATCGAGCTCACCTTTGGCAAAAAGACCTACGACCTCTTTTCCGGCCTCCGCCTGTTCTCCCGCCGGTATTACAAAAACGTGCCGATCATCTCGCGCGGTTTCGAGCTGGAGATCGAATTGACGATCCAGACCATCGACAAGGGATTCCGCTTCCAGGAAGTCTCCATCCCCTTCCGCACCCGCGCCGCCGGTTCCAGCTCGAAGCTGAAGACGGTTCGCGATGGCACCCGCATCCTGCGCTTCCTGTTCCTCCTCCTCCGGGATTATCGTCCGATGGCCTTTTTCGGTTTTTTCGCCCTCGCGGGTTTGCTCATGGGCTTGCTCGCCGGCTCCGTCCCCGTCACCGAGTATTTCCATACCGGGTATGTCGGCCACTTTCCCCTCGCCTTCCTCGCCGCCAGCATCATCAGCTTGAGCGTCTGCGTCTTCATGGTCGGCCTGGTGCTGGAATCCAATCTCCGCCACCACCGGGAAGCCTATCAGCTCCAGCTTCGCCAATTCGCCGGGCACCGCAATCACTCCTTGTCACGCACGGAAGCCAGTCGTTAAATTGCCGCGAAGTTCATTCATGGGCAAAGTTCACATCCTGAACCAGTTTCTCTGGCCGGACGCCGCGCCGACTGGAATCTACGCCGAGCAACTGGCCGACCGGCTGGGCCGCGAAGGCGCGGAGGTGATTCTGGTGGGAGGCAACGGCAGCTACCGGCGGACCACCCGCCCACAACCGACGACCAAGATCATCAACCTGCCGCACTATTGCGGACGGCGCAGCTCGCTCCTAAGCACGCTGGTTGAGTACGAATCGGTCGGGCGCGCATATGAAGCTTACATCCGCAAGGAAGTGCGCAAGGGCGATCTCGTCGTCGCCACCAGTGCGCCACCCACGACACTGCGACTATCCAAGACCATTCGCCGCCAGGGTGCTACGGGCATCTATTGGTTGCAGGACTTTTACCCGGAACTGGTCCGCGGCATTTACGAATACCCTGCTCTCCTCCGTCGAATGGTGAGCAAGTGGTGGATGGCCCGCCTCGACGATTGGGACCATGTGGTGAAAGCCGCCGGCAATCTCCCCGGCGAAGGCCCCAAGTATCGCACCATTCGCAACTGGCCCACTCTCTCCTTTCCCAAAACCGCCGCAACCACCACGGAAAATGTCGCGCTATACACCGGCAACCTCGGCTACTGCCACGATCTCCATGCGCTGATCGAGGAATGCCGCAAACTGCACGAGTCCGGCTGCCGGGTGGAAATTCGCGCCGATGGCGTGCAGGCGAAAAAGCTGCCGTCGTGGATCCATGTCGCCGCGCCCTTCTCCAGCGAGCAGGAACTGCTCCAGGCACAAATGGCCGCCCGGGTCCATCTCGTCGCCGCGCACCCGCGCATCCAGGGCGCGCTCTTCCCCTCGAAGATTTGGAACAGCCTGGCCGCCGGGAAAAAAATCGTCGCCTCGGGCTTTGCCGGGAAGATGGCGGAGGAGCTCGATCAGGTCTTCGCTTCTCCTTACGAGGAACATCTCAACCACTACGTGTCCTTTCTTGATGACTGTTCCCGGGCCGCCGTGGGATAGTCCCGCCTCCTTCCACTTATGAAGCAGGCCAGCTTGTTGCACGTCCTGAAAGATCACCTGGGGAGAACCCGCCTTTCCTTGAAAGGGTTCCACTACTTTGGTTCCGCCTGGTTCCTTCCGTGGGTCGCCTATGCCATCTCGCCAGTGCTGTCGCGTGTATGGCGGGGTTCGGAGCCGCTGACCTTTTCCCTGTTCAAGGCCCGGGTGCGGGAGTGTGATCTCTACACGTTTGCCAATCTTTTTACCGACTACGACCTCACCCTACTCCGGCAGGAACTGGCCAGCGCCTCGATGGTGATCGACGCCGGGGCGAATGTCGGGGCCTTTGCCTTTGCCTGCGATTTCCTGCTCCAGAAAATGGGACGGCAGATTCCGATCCTCTGCATCGAGCCCGCGCGGGAAAATGCCCATTTCCTCGCGCAACAACCCTTCGCCTCCCGGCTGCAAATCCAGGAGGCCGCGCTGGGGCCGGAAGACGGCTTTGCCGATCTCGTGACCGGGGAAAATTCGGTGACCCACACCGTCCAGTTTGGCAACCGCGCCGGCCAGACCCGCGTCCTTTCCCTCAAGACCCTTTGCCTCCCGGGCACCCTGTTGAAAATGGATGTCGAAGGCGCCGAGCACGCCATCCTGAAAGCGGGACTTCCCGGGACGGTGCAAAGCATGTTCCTCGAATGGCATCCCAGCCGCGAAGCCGTGGCCGACCACCCCCAGGCGGCCTATCCCCACGGCCAGTGGGAATCGCTGGGCGGCGATCTCTACGGGAGTTCCATGTGGTTCTGGAAGAGCGCGGCGGCTACCGCGACGGCTTGAAGCCGTAGAGCACGCTCCCGGAGTCCGCAAAATCGACCAGCCGTTGCAACTGGGGTGTCACCGCCGGAGCGGGCGGTAGATTGAGGAAAAGCACATATTCCGGCTTCGATTTTTCCACCGCCTCAATCTGCTCCTTCGTCAGCGCCGGATCGCCCAGCAGCGGGGCGGGCACGGCATGGATGGATTGCAGTTGAAGCAGGGGTAGCACCCACGAGTCGATCCCCCCGCACAAGAGCACCACCGGCGGATGGCCCTCCCGTTGCTCGAGTTGATCCATCACTTCCAAAATCTGCCGGATCGCCGGGCGCTCGGAGGTTTCCAGCACCCGCCGCTGCGTCACCGCGAGCAGGAGATCCTCCGGCTTTTTGTTGAAAGAATTGAGCGGATACAAAAACGCGGCAAAGAGCAGCACCAGCAGCCAGAGCAGCGAAAGCGGTCCGCTCCGTTCCGACCGCCCCACGAGGAAAAGCGTGAGCGCCAACGCGCCGAGCATAAAGGGCAGCATCAAAAATCGCGCATTCCAGGGCATCCACGCAATCGTCGCAGCCGAGAGTCCGAGGCTGAGCAGGGCGAGCACGGAAAGCTTCCACACCGCATCGCACCGCCACCCGCAAAAGAAGACGAAGGTCGCCAGCAGGCTCAGCCCGCCCACCGGGCCGAAGTCCATGGAATCCTCGTGGTTCGTCTTGAGGAACTCCATCTTCGCGTCGTTGAAATCCGACCGGTAGCCGACGTCGCGCAGGCCGAGCGCGTGGAGGATCTCCCGCGTGCGATCCGCCAGCCAGCTTGGCACCGGCGAGTGGTCACTGGCCACATCGAGGCCGATATTCTGGTTGCCAATCACGTAGCGGATCACATTCGCGGCGGTGCCCCGGAGGCCATCGTGATTGCGGTGATCGTTGACGAACGCCGGCGATCCCGTCCAGTGCCCATAGACCACGCGGTTGTTCACATAGGTCTCCACGCTGCCGCAAAGCAGCACCGCGAGGAGCGAGGCCATGGCGAAATGCCCCACCGCCCGCGCGCTCCCGCGCAGGCTCCAGAGCGTAAACAGGCCGAGGATCAACGCGAGCGGGATGCCCGAGGTCTTGGCCCCGGTGGCAAAGCCCAGCGCCAGCGCCATCCACCATGCGTAGCCCACCTTTTGCTCCTGCCGCCACAGCCACCAGGCGTAGAACCAGCAGGCAACCCCAAAGACGACCGCCAGATCGTTCTTGGTCGAGCTGGCCTGATACACGACCGTCGGCAGGCTGAATAAAACCAGCGCCCCCCACCAGGCCGCCCGCAGGCTGTATTTCTGCCGCAAAATGCGGAAAACAATGACGAGGATTCCCACGAAACAAAAGAAACTGGGCAGTGCCACCCCCCACCCGCCCAGCAGCAGAAACGGGTAATGAACCGCATCGAAAGCCCACGGAAAGAGGATCTGCCGATCGTTGTTCCAGGCGTGATTACCGAACAGGCCGCCATCCTGCGCGATCAACAGGCGGGCGAGATTATACGTCTGCGAATCCCAGACGGTGACCGGGGCCACCAACGAATAGAGAAACCAATAAGCCGCCAGCACGATCACGCTCACCATGAGCAGCAAGCGCTCAATGTTATCCAAAGTGGACCCGGTGGATGCTTCGGCTGGTTCTTTCATGAAATCGCGGGAGGCAGTGATTAAAAGTGCCAGCCCAGCACCAGCGCGAGCCGGGAGACCACCGAGAGGAGGATCAAGGCCAGCAAAATCAGAAACGGCGGATGCTTTTGAAGATGGCGAAGAAAAGCGGACATGGCGTGGAGGATATAGAGAAAGCCGGAGCGGCGTCGAAACTAAAGGATGGAGCGCAGATGCAAGATCACCGCTGCGGCAGGGATGAGATCCATGCACCACTGGGCTTCATTTTTACAAGTCCACTGCACGCAGGGATACCACGGGCAGGCTGTATCGTGAAAAAGCCGCAAGGCCCGGGCGGGCACGATGGTTGATTGCAAATCGGGCCACCGATCCTGCTCCGGTCGAAACCACATGCCTCCATCCGTGGGGCCAAAGATCACCGCCCCGGGGCGGTGATAAGCCGTCGCGATGTGGGCGAAGCTGGTATCGTTCGTGATCACCGCTTTGGCTCCCGCCACGAGCCGGATCATTTCCAGAATGGAAACCTGGTCGAGCAGGCTTTCCACCCGCGGGTGGGCAATCAGTTCATCCAGCGCACCGCGCTCTCCTTCGATGATTTCGTGGCGGAAACCGAGCAGGATGAATTGCTCCTCCGGAAAAGCCTCAATGATGGCGCGAAAATTCTTGAGCGGCCAGTTTCGCCAGCGGCAGGCGGTGCTGAGCCCGAGCACGACTTTGCCGTGCAAACGGCCGTCGGTCAGTTTTTCAAAGACGCTGAAATCGAGTTCCCGTCCGACATGAGCCGCCACCCGGCGATTGTGCAGGTATTCATTTTCCCCGATCGTGTGCGGCAGGGCGTGGGTGACCATACTGCCCCCGCCCCGGGTTACCCGGCCCGCCAGACGCCTGGCTCCCGAGAGCTTGACCAGCAGGGCATTCACCGCATTCGCGCTCAGGTCGATCCACAACTCCGGGGCGCTTTTCCGCGCCGCCAGCAGGGGGTCGAGCAATTGCCCGGGGCGCATCCGCCCCGGGGCTTTGAAGAACTCCGCCAGCGCATTGTCAAAAGGCATGACGTCCCAGCCGCAGCGTCGGCCCAGCTCCAGCATCGCCGGGCGCAGAGCTACTTTCGTGGCGATCCCTGCCGCGCGGTTGCCTGCCACCACGCCGGCAATCAGCGGCAGTTGAATGAAAAAATCGCCCAGCCCGGCCACCGAGGAAATCACGCAAGTCTTCCCCCACGCAAAGGGCCGGTGCCGCCGCCACGGCCACAGCGCATCCACCGCCGCCATGACGAGCGCACTCCGCAGCGAGCGGGTGTCGTAGCCAAGTCTCTGTCGTGGGTCGCGCGTGGTCATGCCATCCGATGTGACTTTTGCAAATAGCGGAGGCTGGTTCCCGCCGCCACCAAGATTGCCCCGGCGATCAACCAGAGGGACCGGCTTTCCCAGGCGATCACGACCAGGCCACTCCCGAGCAGAAAGCCGAGCGCGGGACGAATCCACAAGCCGAAGGCACTTTGCTCCAGCAAACGGGCAAGCTGGGTCGCCGGTGGAAAAAGCGCCACCGTGGAAAGCGTGCAGCCCAAAAAGACCCCGGCCACGCCAAACCCTGGGTAGAGCAGGAAAACTGCGGGAATGGTCAACCCGATCTCAAGGATGCCCCAGAGCGCGGCACTGTGGGAAAGCTCCACCCCGGTGCAGACAATGGTAATGATCCGCTTCCAGCCGCTCGCCAGCCCGTAGAGCCCCACCCAGATTCCATCCAGATAAGCGACGGAGGGCGCTTTCATCCAATGCGTCATGGCCCAGGGAAGGCAGCAGACCAGGCCGGTGAAGGCCGGCAGGCACATGGCGAGGGAATAGGAATACATCGCCCGAAAACTGGCACGGCGCTTCTCCAGCGCACCACTGCCGGAGAGCGTGGCAATCGAGGTCTCACTACTGGTGGCACCAAAGATACTGAGGATCTCACTGAACTTTAAAAACAAAAAGAAAATGCCCGCCTGCACGGGCCCGAGCAGCGAGCCGACCAGAAAGGTCAGGAGATAGCTCTTCATCAACCACTGGATGTTGATCAGCCCAAGCCAGCTGGCCGTCCCGAAAAAAGCCAATGACCCGGGCCTTTTCCACCCTGGGGAGCTGCTGCAGCATGGCCCGGAACTCCCCGCGCAACTTCACGATGACGAGGCCGAGGTTGGGCAGCGTAAGACTCAGGAAATAAATGATCGCGAGCACCATCGCGGGCTGGCGCAGCCAGACACCGAGCAGGACAGCGGGAATGGCGAGCAGATTGCCGAGAAAGACCGCCACCTTCGTCTCGGAAAGCCGCTCCCGGGCCGCCAGCGGCTCCATGAGCAGCAGCGAGAGCAGATAAACCCAGCTAAAGGCCACCGCGGCGGGAATCAACCCATCGGCGCTGGTATGCAGCCAATGCGACCAACCTCCCAACCATCCCAAAACCGCGGTCACCGGCAGCAGGATGACGCCGAGCAGAAGAAAACTGGCGATGACCCCGGCGAAGCTGGTGGCCCGGGCCACCTCCTGCTCCCGTTGCTGGCTGAGCAGGACTCGCAAGTGAACCCGAAGACCAAAGTCGAAGGAAAGCACGCAGGCCATGGTGGAAAGGGCCAGCGCGAATCCACCGAAAGCCTCGGCTCCCAGCCGCCGCAGAATCCAGGGCGAGACGATAAAGAAAAAGAGGGTTTTCACCACCGTCCCCGCCGCTTCCCAGAACTGGTTGCGATGCAACTCGAGGGCGTGTTCTGTCGCCGCCGTTGAAACGCTGGAGGAACTTTCAAGCGGCATGGCGGAGGCGAGAGCCGGAGACAGTGCGATGACTGGGCCAGAACATAGAAGTAGCGGTGAGCATGGGGCGCAGGCGGAAAGGCGTCAAATCTCTTGTGTGCCTGCCGGTGGAACTTCCCGGTAAAAAGGGCCGGAACTGGCACAATTCCCGCATTCTTGCTTGTCCATCCACTAAATATCCCGCTTGATTCCGACCTCAGCCATGCAGACTCACCACCCGGCTCCTATCTCACCGGCGACCCGTAAAGGGCTCCGCTATCCCTGGCGCCAATCGGTCGTCCTCATGGCCGGCTACGCTCTGTTGATGAGCGTCGCCGCGTTGTTCCTGGATTCCAAGTTTGGCCACCTCCCGGTCATCCACGGCTACTCGGTCTTCTGGCTGTTCTTCGGCTGGGACGAGCCGATTCCGCTCATTGTCCTGGCCGCGCTAAGCCTGCTCTGCCTGCGCCCGCCCGTGGGCTTTTTCAAACTCATGGCCCGGGCCGCCCGCCGACTCACCCCGCTCCTGGACCTCAAGCAACTGCCCTGGATTGCGGCGGCGGTCGTCTTCCTGGCCTCGGCCATCGGCACCTTCTCCGTCTGCTTGAATCATCCGCTCTCGATGGATGAATATACGATGGATTATCAGGCCCAGATCTTTGCCTCGGGTCACCAGGCCCAGGTCGTGACGAAGCAATGGATGCCGGAGTCGGAACTGCTCCGCCCCATGTATGCCGCCTTCAACGACGACGACAATACGTGGTATCCCGTTTATCTCCCCGTCTATTCGCTGATTCGGGCCGGGTTTACCGTGCTTCACGTCCCGTTCCTGCTCAATCCCTTGCTCACCGCGCTGGGGATTCCGCTGCTGGCGGGAATCCTCCGCCACCTCTGGCCCGAGGACCGCTGGCTGCACGGGGTCGGCACACTGCTCCTCGCCACCTGCGCGCAATTCGTCGTGACGGGAATGACGGTCTTTCCGCTCACGATGCACCTGTTCTTCAACCTGCTGTGGCTCTACTGCTACACCAAGAAGGATAGCCGCCTGTGGTGGTGGTGCCCGTGGATCGGGGTGGTGGCCTTGGGCATCCATCAACCGGTGCCGCATGCGCTTTTCGTCATCCCGTTTCTCTTTCATGTGCTCTGCACGCGCCGCTGGTGGCAGACGGCCTATTTTGCCGTGATCTATCTGGCCGGTTGCTATGGATGGTACAAATGGCTTGATGCGTGGTGCGCGCAACGGGCTCAGGACAATCCATTCCAGTGGTTCAATATCGACTCGACGCTCAATTTACTGGCCGACTCCGCCCTCGTCCTCAGTTGGGTGGGAATCTTCATTCTGATCCTCGCCGCTTATGCGATCATCCGGCGCAAGCTGGATTCGACGATGGCTGTTCTTTCGCTGGTCAGCGTGGTGCTGACGATGACCGTTTACGGCTTTTTCCCCGAAAATCAGGGGCACGGCTGGGGCTATCGCTACATTTTTCAAGAACTGGGCTGCCTGATCATCATCGCCTGTGCTGGACTGCGGACCCTGCGCAGTGATTTCGGCCACCGCCGCGCACAAGCCCTGGTTTTCGTCAGCCTTCTCGCCAGCGTGGGCTTGCTACTGGTTCGCTGCGGGCAGGTGCGGGCCAATACGCTTCCCTATGCGGAAGTCAGTCAATACCTGGCATCCCTTCCCACGGATGTGGTGATCATTGACAACATGTCCATTCCTTACGCGGTCGATTTTGTGCGCAACAAGCCCGACCTGTCGAACCGCCCGCTCCTGATTGCCTCCCCGGTCTCCGAGGCCGCCGGGAAGGACCTGATCTCCCGCTTCAAGGTGCGGGCGGTGATCTATAAGGATTTGGAGCGTTTCGGTTACTGAGTCGCTACTGTGGCGGCTGCCAGTGCTGCCAGAAGCCGTTGCCGCGAATCAGCTCGAAGGTGGTGGGGTCATAAACATTCGCCACGTCGAAGAGCGTGTAGAATTGCCAGACATCGCTGCCGAGGGTAATGACCAGCAATACGCCGACCACGGCGCTGCTGATGATCCCGGTGCGGCGCGCCGTCTCCCGGCCCATCCACAAAATCGCCAGCAACGCGAGCGCGCGCAGGAATACATCGAGATAGAGCACCACCCGCACCGCGCGCACGGGCAGCAAGCCAAAGACCAGCACGCCGCTCAGAAAGTAAAGCAGCGCGAGCGCTTTTAACTCACGCGGCCCGTCGCCTTTCGCCGGCACGACCATCCCCATGATCGCGAGCAGGAACGGCACTGGCGACAGCAACAGGAAATCCACGAAATAGCGGAACCACGCCCCGCGTCCGAAATCCATCGTATAGGGCAGCTTCGACTGCATGGCGCTGTACCTCGCGATAGACGTGCAGGTAGGTGGAGAGGCCACCCGCCACGATGCTGGTGATTGCGAGATAGACCAGCGGCCCCACGGCCAGTGCGGCGGCAATGATCTTCCAATCGCCGACCGGCTTGGTGCGCAGGTAGTAAATCCCCGCCACCAGGAGGCTCGGGTAAATGAAAAGCGTCGCCTCCTTGAGCAGCAACGCGCACGCGACCAGCACCGCGAGCAGGATGGGATCGAGCACCCGCTTCCGTCGCCAGCACTGGTGAAAGACATACAAAATGGAAAGCGTGACGAACGCCACCAGCCCATCCTGCAAGGCGCGGCGGGACAGCGTGATCGCCAGCGGCGAAGCGAGCAGCAACGCGGCGGCCAACAGCCCCTCGGTCACTCCCACCACCCGGCTCACCAGCAGATAGCCCACCGCGACGAAGCCCGCCCCGGCGCAGAGCGAAATCCACGCGATATTTTCCACCGAATATTTCCCGGCCAGATCGCAAACCCACGAGGCAAGGGCGACGAAGCCGATCCGCAACGGCAGCGGCGAGGCGGCGAGGTCCTTGTCGGTGGAATATTTCGCGGTGACCTCGCGAATGCCATCCAGTCCATCCTGGTGCAGGATCTGCGCGAATTGCAAATAGGCGTGCTCGTCGAAGCCATTGAGCTTCACATCGGTGAAGGTGGCCAGGCGCACGACCAGCGCGACGAGCAGGATGAGCCAGGGATAGAGACGGGGGGGGATTTTTTGAAAGAGAGTCATGCAGCGGGCGGCGCGTTGCGACATGCGCTCATAAACCCGGCGCTTTGCCAAGTCTCTTTCGGATGCGGCGCACCGCTTTGGCCATGCGAATGGAATCGCGGATCGGGTGAACCCGGCTGCCCGGCTGGTCGAACCAGTTGACCGGCTCCTCGCGGACCGGCACGCCGCGCTTGAGCAACAGCCCCAGTAATTCCACATCGAAGGCGAAGCCCTCCTCCTGCATCTCGCCGGAAATCAGCGGCCAGGCGCGGCCGGGAATGATCTTGCAGCCGCACTGCGAATCGTAAATCGCCGGGCAGATCGCCATACCCACCAACGTGGCAAAGACACGACCGAGCACGTGCCGGGAAGCGGAGCGGGTGACGGTGCGGCCCAGCATCTTGATGCGCGAGGCAAAGACGGCTCCGTGCGGCTCGGCCAGCTGGGCCAGCTCGCAGAGCCGGAGCAGTTCGCCGGCGCTGGTGGCCCCATCCGCATCCACGAACGCCAGCCAGTTATAACCCGTGCCACGATTCCAGCCCTCGCGAATGGCGTAGCCCTTGCCGTGGTTCTCCGGCAGCAGCAGCGGGGGCAGCAGCCCCGGCGTTTCTTTTTGCAAACCGGCGACGACCTCGGAAAGCCTGGCCTGCTCCTCGGGGCCGGAGCCGTCATCGACCACCAGGATGGCGTAGCGATAGGAGGAGGCGGAAAGCGTGCGGCAGACCGACCGGAGAAACCCGGGCAGCCGTTCGCTTTCCCGATAGGCCGGGATGACGATGAAAAGGTCGCCGGAGTCGCTCATGGTTTCAGTGGGTCTTCGTGGCCTAGTTGATGCCCCAACTGGGTGAAGAGGGCGAGATAATCCTTGTTCCCCGGCTCCAGGGCCTGCGCTTTTTGCACGGCGAGGTAGGCACCATTCACATCGCCCAGCGCCTGCCGGGCCTGGGCCAGCAAGAAGTAAGGCCGCGCCCGCCCCGGCTCGATGCTGAGCGAGCGGGCCAGAAAACCGGCGGCGGTCGCGTAGTATTTCTGGTCCAGCGCGATCACCGCGAGGTTGTTGTAAGCGCGATCGTGGCGGGGATTGATCTCGATGGTGTGGCGGTAGAATGATTTCGCACGCTCGTCGTCGCCCTTTTGCAGCCAGAGGTTGCCGAGGGCGAAGTTGATCTCATCGTTGTCCCGCACATAGCCATAGGCGGTTTCCAAATCCTTTTGCGCGGGCCCGAGGTCGCCCGCGTCGAGGGCCTTGATGCCGACATTATAATAATCCAGCGCCCAGAGGCTGGAATCTCCCACCGGCAGCGAAACGAACCAGGCCCCACCCAGACAGCCCGCCGCCATGCCACCCGCGCGAGCCCATTTCCGGGAAGAGAGCCAATCCCAGAGCAACACCACCGCCAGCGCCGCAAAAATCAGCAGCCCCGGCGCCGCCGCGAGACGGTAGCGCTCGGTGACGAAGACGGGCAGCAGGGCCGCCAGATGTAATGCCACGGCCGCGAGCACCCAACGGCTCTTGGGAAAACGCCAGGCCCCATAGATCAGTCCCGGTAAGGCCAGTGCCGCCATGTCGCCCCAACCCAGGCCGGGCAACAGGATGCCTGCCTCGCGAAACAGCACGATGAGGCTGAGATCGTCATACTGGAAGCGGTTCCAGAAATTGCGGAACTTGGTCGCCATGAGCTTCAGCCATTCCCACGGATGCGTGTGAATGTAGTCTTTGGCCTTGGCCGACCAGTATTGGGAGACCTGAACGTGAGTAAGCGGATGCCCGGCGGCTTGGGCGGCGAGGTCGATCGAGTCCTTCAGCATGCCCTCCTGCCCCGCACGCATGCCGGGGGGAATCTTGGGGTAGCCATTCGCGATCGGGTTGTTCCCAATGTAGAAATTGATGCCGCTGTGCGCGGAGAGCAGAACAGGCTCGTGGGCGTAGAAGTAATTGTGAATCCAGCAGGGCGACATGCCCGCATAGGTTCCGGCAAGCAGGATCGTTGCCGCGACCAGTGTTTTGAGCAGGGAGCGGGAAAGCCACCAGGCACGGAAGATCACCATGGGAATAAGCAGCAGGATGGTCGCGATCATCATTGCCGTCAGCCCGAAAAGCAGCCCCAGCGGCAGCCAGGGCCGCCAGTAGGAAAATTGCCCCGTCTTTAATAAGACGAGCACCGTCCCCCAAAAAACCAGCACCAGCCAGGTGGTGGGCATGAGGACGATGGAAAAAGTCTGACTGGGGAGAAAAAATGCCCAGCCGAGCCCGGCAATAATTCCCACCCACCGCCCGAAAGGTTTCTCAAAAATGTTGAGAGAGATCGTAAAAATGAGAATTACTATAATTGCATCGGACAGGGATTGGAGAAGTCCAATCGAAAAAGGATCAAATCCGATCACGGAATAGATCCCCGCCAGAAAGTAGGCATACCCGGGCAATCCATAGAAGGACTGGGACTCGGTCCCGGTGCCTTTGAGGATGCGTAAAGCCCAGTCGTTGTAGAACTTCATGTCCCCTTTATCGAAAACGTGATAGCGGGAATCCCCCATCTTCAACAACGCATAAAGACGCAGAGAGAAGGTCAAAAGGGCGAGCCAGAAACAAGGATTTCGCAGCAGCCGGGGGAGGAATCCCGGGGAATCTCCGGAAGAGGATAAAGAATTTTGAAGGGTGTTCATGCGGCTGGCATCAAGGTTGCTTTTACCTCTGTTGAGCTTCGGCCCACAGACTGAAGCACATCCAACAAAAAACAAACTCATATATACCGATATGTTGCAAAAATTGAACAGCAAGCGCGGGGGCTTTACCCTCGTTGAAATCATGATCGTGGTGGCTATCATCGCCCTCCTGGCAGCGATTGCCGTCCCGAACTTCCTGCGTGCCCGTAAGCGTTCGCAGGCCAGCCGCGTGCTGGAAGACCTCCGCATGGTTGACTCCGCCGTTGACCAGTATGCGATCGAAAATAACAAGGCCTCCGGTGCCACGGTCAACTGGACCGACGTGCAGAACTACCTGAAGACTGGCACTGCCCTCTACACCAGCGGTGGCAATGACCTCTTCGGCAATTCCTACTCGCCGCTCCAGGTGGACACGATCCCGAAGGTCAGCAGCGCGACCTACAACCTGCTCTCCGACGTAGCTCCGGCCAGCTTCTGGTCGCCTTATCGCTAAGCTGAGCGTAGCCAGTTGAAATTATGGGACATCCAGTGCACTCACCCTGACGGGAGTCACTGGATGTCACTGTTTCAGCGGAGTCACTTCCGATCCCGCTGGAAGATTTGTGAGCCGCAAGAGGCCCAAGCAACAATAACCAAACTTATTTAAATAGCTCATGTTGCAGAAGCTGAATCGGAGCCACAGAGGTTTCACACTGGTCGAGGTCATGATTGTCATGGCGATTATTGCCATGCTGGCCTCGATTGGAGTTCCCAATTACCTGCGCGCCCGCAAGCGCTCCCAGGCCACCCGCGTGTTACAAGACCTCCGCATGATTGATTCGGCGATCGACGAATACGCAGTGGAATACAGCCGGCCTCCGGGCACGGCGTTGAATTGGAGCCAGGTTCAGTTGTACGTCAAAACCGGCAGCCCGCTTTACACCAGTAATGGCGTGGATCTGTTTGGAAACACTTACACCTCCCTGGTCGTGGACAGCATCCCGAAAGTGCCAGATGCCACTTTCACTGCCCTCTCTGATATTGCTCCCGCTTCCTTCTGGTCACCCTACCGGTAACCAGTAATAGCAAACAACGATCCTGATTATTCATGGCATCCAGTGGGACGGAATCCCTTCCCGACCACTGGATGCCATTTTTCTGCCCGGATGGAATCCTCCTCCTGGTCTTGCGCCTGCGCTCGATCAAAACACCCTGCCCCAGGCCAGCGGATCGCGCAGGCGCAAGATCAGGAGCCGGCGCTAAAACAGGATTGAAACGCCTCGCCGCCTTCGCTATCCAAAGCTAAAAGGCGATCCAAACCCCGACGAAGTTCCTTGAAAACACTCATCACTCAACTTGCCCAGCGCAGGCTGCTCGCCCTGCTGCTCTTTCTTCTAGCCGGGATGCTGGCCTATTTCCCCGCGCTCAGCGGGCAATTCCTGTGGGATGACGAATTTCTCGTCGGCAGCAATCCCTTCTTCAAGAGCCCCATTTTCTTCTTCGAGGTGTTTCGGCACCGCCTGTTTCTCGACGCGCTCTCGGGCTACTACCGCCCGGTGCAGAACTGGACCTACATGCTCGACTACCTGCTGTGGGACCAGAACACCTTTGGCTATCATCTCGCCAATGTCTTCTACCACGCGCTGAGCGCCTTTCTCATCTGGCGGCTGCTGCGGGTGCTGGTTCCCCGCCTGTGGGAAAACCTGGAGCCGGCCAAGGTCGAAGGCCTCGCTCTGCTCACGGCGGCACTGTGGGTGATCCACCCGATTCATAATGCCGCGGTCGCGTATGTGGCCGGGCGGGCGGACAGCCTGGCCTGTATCTTCGCGCTCACCGCATGGCTGCTGGTGGAAAAGAGTCGCGCGCTCGCCCAGCAGAAAAAGCGGGTCCCGCAGGTGCTGTGCCTCGGCCTCGCGATTCTATGCACCACCCTCGGGCTGTGCTCGAAGGAGATCACGATCATCTGGATCGCGCTCTTCCTGTTCTTCACGTTTGTTTTTCAACAGGGGACTTCATGGCGGGACCGTTTCGGATGTCTCGTGGGTGCCGTGGTGGCCGTGAGTCTCTGCTACGGCCTGCGCGCCATGCTGCCCCCGCAGACGGCGGCCTCGGTGCCGACTTCCAATGGCGATCCCGGCCTGATGGCGCTCGGCGCGCTCGGCGATTACACGGGGCTGATTTTCTATCCCTCCAATCTGCACATGGACCGCACGCTGTGCATGAACGACAAGATCGGCACGAACGCGGCGTGGCTGGGGCAGCCGCATTTCCGGCTCCTCACCTTCATCGGGGCAGCGGCCCTGCTGGCCTTCATCGTGCTCGCGATCTGGAAAGGGCCGGGACGACGGTTGCGCTGGTTTGCGATCGGCTGGTTTCTGATCGGCTTCCTGCCCATCTCGAACCTCTATCCGCTCAATGCCCAGGTGGCGGAGCACTGGATTTACATGCCCAGCGCGGGATTCCTGCTGCTGGTGGTCGGGACGGTCTTTACCCTGCGGAATGCGTGGCAGCCGGTGCTCGTCGGGGCACTCTGGCTGGCGCTGATCCCGCTCACGATTCGCACTGCGGTGCGCGCGAGCGACTGGACGAACCCGATCGACTTCTACACCCGCACGATTGAAAACGGCGGGGGCACCTCGCGCACACACACCAATCTCGCGGTCGCTTATTTCTATGCCGGGAACCTGGCGAAGTCGCAGCAGATCCTCGAGGACACCGTGCAGAAGTTCCCCGACTACATCAATGCCCGGATCGTGCTGGGCATCGTGTATGCGAAGCAGCACAGGACCGATCTCGCCAGCAAAAACCTCTACCTCGACAAGCAAAAGGGCGACGCGCTGGCCAATGAGTTTCCCAAGACCTGGCAGGCTTCGCTGAACTACGCCAAGGTGCAGATCGCGACCCAGCATCCCGACGCGGCCCGGCAAGCCCTCGACGAAGCCATCGCGCGCACGCCCGAAGTGTGGGATCTCATCGAGTTCAAGGCCACAATCCTGGAGCAACAAAAACGACCGCAGGAGGCCCTGGAGGTCGTGCAGACTTACGCGAACGCGCACTGGTGGCACTATCAATCGTGGCTGCGGCTGGGGGAACTGCACCTGACGCTGAACGAACCGGACGCGGCGATCGCCGCCTTCCAGCACGCCTCCCAACTCGACATCCACTCCGCACAACCCTTCCAGGGCATCGCGGCCGTGGAACTGGCCCGGCAAGACCCGCAGGCGGCGCTGGAGTGGCAGAAGAAGGCCATCGCCCGCGCCAATGCCCTGCCGCGCAATTACCTGTTCCTCGCGCAAATCTACGACGCCCTCCACCAACCAACCCAAGCCCAGGAGGCCTTTCAGCAAGCCCGCGACCTCGGTGGTGAAGCGAAGGCCGAAAAAGGCAGCGACCTTTTGTTTAACTAGATTCCGCCTCCCTCCAGGGCAACCCCAGGGCCGCGACGACCGGCCCACTTCACGACCGTCTAGAAGTAAAAGGGAATCCCCAGTTGTTTAAACTGAGTTTTCTGTTCCTTGAGATATTGGTCGCCCAGTTTCTCGAAGCCGCCTTGCTGCCGAAAATCGGCGAGGAAGGCATTCACTTGCTGCCGGAGCGCATCGTCGCCCTGCCGGAGGCCGATCGCCCAGCCCTCCTGCTGGAAGGGCTTGAGCAGGGCACGGGTGGTTTGCGGATTGCGGCGCGCATTTTCGCCGGTGGACATCTGGTCGTAGATAAACGCATCGGCCTTGCCCTCGACGACTTCGATCACGCAGGCGTTTTCCTTGTCGAGCACGAGCACCTTCGCCTGGCGAATATTCTTCGCGGCGTAGAGCTGGCCGGTGGTGCCCTTTTTCACGACCACCGTGCGCCCGGGCTGGTCGGCATCGGTGATGGATTGGATGGGGCTTTTCGCCCCCACGAGCAGGCAGAGCCCGGTCTGCAAATAGGGATCGGAAAACGCGATGGATTGCGCCCGCTCGGGCGTGGCCGTCATGGAGGAAATGATGAGGTCGATCTTGCCCGTTTTGAGCGAAGGGATGAGCCCGTCGAAGGGAATGTTGTCGATGCGGACGGGCCGGTGCAGATAGGTGCCGAGGGCACGGGCCAGCGCGGGGCTCACGCCGGCCGGCGAGCCGCTCTGGTCGGTCATTTCAAACGGCGGGTAGGCGAGTTCCATCCCCACGACGAGCGTATCGTCGGCCTGCTTTTTGCAACCGCCGATCGCCAGTGCCGCGAATAGTAAATAGGCGATTGTCCTCAAAATTCTTCGATGTCTTTCCATGTCGTAATCTCAAATTCGTTGAATGAATCTTGTCGGGCATCGGTCTCATAGGTAACTCCGCAATACAACCATGAAAAAACTTAGAACCTTTGTTTTCTCAATCCTCCTCGGCCTCGCGGCCACGACGGCTGTGCCCCACTCGGCCAAAGCCGAAGTATCCGTCGGCTTCTTCTACGACAATCTCTCCCCCTACGGTGACTGGGTCTCCACGGATGACTACGGCTACTGCTGGCGCCCCTCCAATGTGAGCGACGACTGGCGCCCGTACCAGGACGGCTACTGGGCCTATACCGACGACGGCTGGACCTGGGTCTCCTACGAAGACTACGGCGGCATCGTTTACCACTACGGCCGCTGGGTGGACCTCGACGACGAGGGCTGGGTGTGGGTGCCCGGCACGCAATGGGCTCCGGCCTGGGTCTCCTGGCGCTCCAATGACGACTATGTCGGCTGGGCTCCGCTCCCGCCGGAAGCGCACTTCAGCGCCACGGTCGGCTTCGGCTTCGGCGTGGATGCACAGTTCGACATCGGCCCGAGCTACTACAACTTCTGCCCGGTGGGCCATTTCGGCGATCCTGATCTGCGCACGGTAATCGTGAACAAGCAGGAAAACACCACGATCATCAACAACACGACGAACATCACGAACATCAACATCACCAAGGTAAACAAGACCGTTTACAATGGGGGCCCGAGTTTCGCGACGATCTCGCAGCGCACCGCGCACCCGATCCAGCGCCTGAATCTGGTTCGCCAGTCCGACGTCCGTGCGGGCAAGAACTTCAACAGTCAGGTGAAGGGAAATTCCCTGATCGTTGCCGCGCCACAGGTGACGCGCTCCGGTAATGCCCGCCCGGCGAAAGTCGCCAAGCAACTCGGCAAGGCGAAGGCCGACCGCGGTTGGTCCGGTGTGACCGATCCGGCCCAGCGCCAGGCGATCGAGACGAAGTTCAAGACCGACGCCAAGCGCCCAAAGAACCAGCCCATAAACAATGCGGCGATCCAGACCCCGCAGACGCTGGAACAAACGAATCCTAATGCCGCCGCTGCCGCCGTCACCGGCGAAGGCAAGGGGAAGAAGCACAAGGGTGACACCAATCTCCAGCCCTTCATGGGCGGAGGTGCCGCCCAGCAGCCCGAGGTCTCACAACCGACCCCGCAGGCGCAAATCGACGAGAAGAAAGGCAAGAAGCATAAGGACAACGCCGATTTCGGCGGGGCCGCAACTCCTTCGCAACCGGATCTCCAAAACTTCAACTCGGACCAGCCCAAGAAGAGCAAGAAGAACAAGCATAACCAGGACGACGCTCAAGCCCAGGAACTGAAACAACAGCGCCAGGCCGACCAAGCGGCCCAAGCCCAGGCCCAGCAGGAGAAAGCGGCCCGTCGCCAAGCCCAAGCCGAGCAAGCCCAGCAGCAACAACAGGAAAAGGCTGCCCGCCATCAGGCCCAGCAAGAACAGGCCAACCAAGCTGACCAAGCCGCCAAAGCCGAGCGTAAACAGGAACAACGCGCCATGCAGCAGCAGATGATGCAGCAGCAGGCCGCCCAAGGCCAGGGCCAGGGCGGTGGCGGCAAGGGTGAAGGCAAGAAAAAGAAGAAGGACAAGAATCAAGACCAGCCGGACAACAACTAAGCTGGCTGATTTCCAAATCCGCTAAATCAATCCAAGCCCGGCGTGAGTGATCTCGCGCCGGGTTTTATTTTTCCGCTAGTCGAGGCAACTGGCTCCGTAAGCTTCCATTTGCATTCAAAACGAAGAGGTGATTCAACTTTTTGAATTACCATTCTCCGTAGTGTCCGACGCCGGGTTCGGTATTTTCCACACCCAGTCTCCATGGAGGCTATCGAATACTCCAGAGTCAGATGTCTTAGCCACCCCGTCATCATCCAGCAAATCCCAGCCCACCGACCATAGACGATAACTAGCGGTGGTTTCGCGGCGATAATGCAGCGGTTCTCCGGTGCAAACATCGGACGACAGCTTCGCCATAAATTCCGGAACGAGATTGGCCAGCGCCTCAGGATATTCGTGATGAACCAGCCGGTATCGCTCCAGCGCGCACCCGATTTCCGCGAGTTTCACATACTGCGCCGCCATCGCAGTTCGGCGATTGCAGGTGGATATCACCGCCAGTGACTGCCGCGCCCTGAAATTATAAGGCGTCGTTTGCAGGGCGTTGGCCGCCGCGATGTCTGCCTCAACCTTCTTCGGAAAAACCCGGCTCGTGACGGGATCGAGTTCCTTCAAGGTTCGCTCCTGCTCCCAACGCAATTGGAAAGCCGTGTTCTGATCGATCCAGCCGGTGATCGGGAGCATCTCCAAAAATTCCGCCAGTTCATCCTCTCTCCAAAAGGTGAGCATACTCTTCCGCTTGTCCAAGGGCAGCGCCGTCAGCGTTTTTTCACCCATCGGCACGGATTCCATCTCGGTGCGCAAATCCACTATGGACAGCCGGATGACGTCGATCCCGGCCAGCATCTGCTGCATCTCCGCCAGTTGCGCTTCGCTCCATCCGTGACGCTGCAGGCCGATCCACATGGGCTCCAACGCACAAATCAGAAACGCATTCCGAACCAGCCCACTGATCAAGATCGACGGATTCTGACACTTCCCGGCTATTCTCAAGATCGTCTCCACGTCCGCCTTTGCCGCCTCCATCTGGCCAACGCCGATTTCCGCCTTCGCCCTCAAATCATAGGCCCCGATAAAGCCCTGCAACACCGAGAGAAACCCAACCTTCATGGACACCCCGTCCTCATAACGCACCGGATAGACGGCAAAAGGCCGGCGCGCATTCGTGGCAATTTCGCGCATTTGCGGCTCATATTGACTCAACGCTTGTAAAATCTGTGCGCACTTTGCCGAATCTAAATCAACGACCTCCGCCGTCCGGAAGTTACCGAACTGGGCGGGCTTGAAGAGCGCTTTTACCGTGGTCGAACTGGGCTCGATCTTTTCTTTCGCCGACTCGTCCCGCAGCCGCTCCTGTCCCGTCTCCCGGTCAACCTCATAGTCAAAAAGCGGGCGCAGCAGCGGTGAGGTCGCAAAGTTCTGCGACTCTGGCACCGGCTTCGGTCGGATTGCCTCCACGGTGAAGCCGAAACCCTGCTTTTCCAGCTGTGTACGGTATTGCGCCCACGTGTGCGCCCCACGCCAGTTTTCCTCGCAGACAAAGACCACCGCCAATGCCACCAGAACCCCGCCCCCGATGGCCATCCACTTCAATAGCTGCACGAAAGTTTTCATGAAAAGTCGTTTTAGAAAATGGCTCCAACTTCCGTTGAGCGTTCAGTTAAGGTATCATCCACACCCAGTCTCCCTGCTCTTTGTTAAGCCGTCCGGATTTGTCTATGGCAATCTCTCCTGCTTCGTCCTTCAAGTTCCACCCGATTGACCACAGGCGGTAGCCCTCATTTTGCCGTACGTAGCGAACCGGGCTGCCGCTACAAATATCCCGTGGTAATGAGGCGGCGAATTCACGGGTATATGCATCCACTTTTTCCGGATATTCCCCATGCTTCAGATGGTAACGCTCCAACTGGCAGGCAAAGCTGGCGAAGCGGCGTTGCTGCTCGAAATAAGCCACCATTTCAACGACCGATGAATATACAGGCAAGGCAACGTTGGAAAGAAAAGTGGAAAAGGGACGTTCCTTTCTGGCAGCCATGATTTCACTTCGAAATACTTGGTCGCGCATCGGAAAAACGAGCCCTTGGCCGGAGTCAAATTCCTTGAGGAGGTATCCGTTTACCAACCGGGCGTGATTGACGATATTTTTGATCACGAATGCGAGGGGAACCAGCGAGCCGGATGCCTTGAGGATCTGCTCCATTTTCTTATCCATACTCCCTACCGTCAACAAATCGCCTGCCGCCTCCTGCCTTAAGCCGAAAACGTAATTCGTCATGATTGCGGTATCGGAATAAATCCCAAATTTCAGCCCAGGCAAAAGCTGATCCGAAGACAACTCCTGCTCAAGGAGGGCTAATTGGGCATCGCTCCACCGATGCAGGCGGAGTCCCTCCCAGATCACAGGCAGCGACATAGTCGCGGTAATCTCCATTCCTTCGAGAAAAGGAATAAGCAGCTGGCTCTGATGACAATCTTTTGAAAGAAGCAAGGTCCGTTGCAAATCATCCCAGGCATCGTTTGTCTTCCCGAGTTCCAAGTTCGCCATGGCACGAAGCGCGTACAGTGAACCAAACTGCGTTATCAACTTGAACTGGGGAAAAAGGATTCCTGTCCCTTCCTCATAATGGAAAGGGAACCTGGTTTCGGGTCGCAGCAGCGCAGTTGCCATTTCGTCCATTTCCCCTTCGAATGGCTGCATGGCTTTAAGCACCTCCGCGGCCTGCGGTTCAGTCAATGCTGACGGCTGCCCTTTTTCCCATGATTTCCAGCTTAAAGCAGGGACTCCCATCAACGCCTTGACGCTAATTTTGTCCAGTTTTTCATGCTCGACCGGGTGCGTATAAATGACCTCATGCGTCTTCGGGTCACGGGTGTAATCCGCGTAAGAACGCATAATGGAAGCCATCGCGAAGTTTCGCTCATCAGTTACTGGCGGGGGAATGTAAGCTTGAGGGTCCAGATCGAAACCGTGCGCTTTTAGATCGGCCTTGCATTGGTTCCACTCCCGCATGGTTTCCCGATCCAACCACCAGATGATCACGGAGAGAAAAGCCGCGACCAACACCACAAAAGCGATCCCCCATTTCAAGAAAATGGAAAACCTCTTCATATCATTACCGAATCCATTCTTCACCTTATGACCACATACTCACCGCAAAACCAGCATCGATATATATCATACCGAAAGAAAATCGGGGACTGTATACCCAATTCAGCTCTGACCAACTGAAATCCAGCGCCCATACCCCCTGGAAAGGAATTATACATTATCAAATAATAATACCTCATCATCCATATATTTAGACTAAAGTATTTTAAAATACCCGCGAATGCTCCGACGGATGCTAATTCTTGCTCAAAAACCAGACTTTGCGGGCATAAAAAGAGCGGTTCCACATCGTGAAACCGCTCTTTTGGAGGGGAGTATTTGTGAGCGACCGCTCAATAGCTACGCACGGTTTTGGTCTCGGTCGTTTGCGTTGCGCCGGTGACGGGCTGGGCAACCGTGGTTTCCTCTGTAGTTTGCGTCGTGGTGGTGGCGGCTGGATGGTCATGCACCACGGTGGTGCAGCCCGTGCAAAGCGCGGCGGAAACAACCAGCAAACCAGCAGTGAGATGAACGATGTTTTTCATAACACCATAGATTCGCGCATCCTCTGCGGAGTGCGTGTCTCCCACGTGAAAATTCTTTTTCCCATCCACTCGCCCCGCCACCGCCGAACCATATGCAAAGGCCGACTATATTCGGCCCTTACTAACAACCATCTGAAACCATGAAAAGACAACTCCTAATCATCGCTTCTCTGGGTGCCGTAACCGGCCTTCCGCTGTTCGCACAGGACATGTCCAGTGATACCACTACGACCACCACGGTAGCCCAGCCCGCACCGATTGAGCAGCAGGAAACGACGGTCACCTCCCGCCCGGTAGTCACCGTCGGAACCGTCTCCACCTTTGGCGATGGCGCGATGGTGATTCGCACCCATGAGGACGCGCCACCGATTCGCTACACCTTTAGCAAAACGACCCGTTACGTGGATGCCGATGGCAATACCATTTCGGCCTCGTATGTAAAAACGGGAGTGCCGATCAGCGTGGAATATACCCGCGTGGGTGATCAACTGATCGCCAGCAAGGTGATTGTGAAACGCGTGGTCCATCATCATGAGGACAGCGACGCCGAGGTGGAACATCAGGCCACGGTGACGGACACCGATACAGAGACCGCGCCCGCTCCGGCTCCGCCCGTGGTGACGAAGAAAACCACCACGACGACCACCACCAGCTCCAACGGCAACTAAAGTCCGACCGTTTTTCCCCGAGAGGGCTTCCGCGCGCGACGGCGAGCGGAAGCCTTTTTTCTTTGGCAGCGTTCCTCTTTCCCGCTACGCGGCTGCTTGCAATTTGCCGCCGGGCAGTGTGGTGTAGCAGCACTACGATATGCACCACAAACCACGCACGCACGTCGGTATTATCGGGCTCGGCATCATTGGCTCGCGCATTGCCGCCGGCCTGCGCAAGGCGGGGTTCCCGGTCTTTGTCTGGAATCGCTCGCCCAAGCCGGAGCCAAACTTTCTCGGCTCCCCGGCGGAGATCGCGAAGAATTGCGACATCATCCAAATTTTCGTGGCGGATGGCCCTGCCCTTTTCCAGGTGATCGGCTCGATGGCGACCAGCCTCGGTCCACAGCATACAGTGATGTGCCATGCGACGGTGGGGCCGGAGGTGACGAAGCAGGCGGCGAAGATGGTGCAGGACCTGGGCGCTGCCTTCATCGATGCGCCCTTCACCGGCAGCAAGCTGGCGGCGGAAAACGCCCAGCTCGTCTATCATCTCGGCGGCGACCCGGAATCCTTCGCCGCCGTGGAGCCGGTACTCAAGGCGAGCAGCAAGGCGATCGTCAAAGTGGGCGCGATCGGCCAGGCGGCGACGATGAAGCTGGTGCTCAACATGCTGGTGGCCTCCGCCGTGCAATCGCTGGCCGAAGCAGTGGCGCTGCTGCGCGCCGACGGCATTGCGCCCGCGCTGCTGGAGGAGGCGATGCACGATCACGCCCTGCGCAACGGCATTATCGCGATGAAGCTGCCGCACATGCTCAGCGGTGAGTATGATCCGCATTTCTCGATCAAGCATATGCTCAAGGACATCAACCTCTTCAAGTCGCTGGCGGAATCGCTCGGGCTCGACCTGCCCACGGCGGCCTTGGACGCGAGCCTGCTCTCCGACTGCAACACCCGCGGCTGGGGAGACCTCGATTTCTCGTCGCTGGCAAAGCGCTTTGAAAAACCGGCCCCGCCGGAGGTGGTGGTGGAAGTGCTGCCCGCCGAAGCCCAATGACCGCGACTGAACTCTACGCAACGGCCACCACTCAAGGGGCCGTGATCGATCTTTCCGCCCGTGCGCGCTGGCAGCTCACGGGCGCGGATCGCGTGCGCTATCTCAATGGACAGGTCACCCGCGATGTGAAGAAACTCGCCGTCGGCAAAACCAGCCTGGCCTGTGTACTCGACGTGAAGGGAAAGCTCTGCGGCGACGTGTGGATTTCCACCGGGGCGGATTTCCTGCGCCTGGATGCCGAGACCAGCCTGCGGGAGTCGCTGGGAATGCGGCTGGAACGCTACATCATCGCCGATGATGCGGTGCTGGAGGATGTGACCGAAAGCACGCGGCAATTTCACGTGCTCGCGCCGGGCAAAATCAATCTGCCAGATTCCGTGTCCTGGCTGGAGAACAACCGCTTTGGCTTCCCGGGTTTTGATTGCTTTTGCAGCGCAGCAGAAGCGGAGCCCCTTCTTTCCCAACTCACCGCCGGGCTGCCCCTGCTCGAAGCCGGGAGCGAGGTGCTGGAAAGCATCCGCCTCGAACACGGCATCCCCCGCTGGGAGGCCGAGCTGAAGCCGGAAACCCTGCCCGCTGAGGCCGGCCTCGATCTCACCGCCATCGATTTCGCCAAAGGCTGTTATCTCGGGCAGGAAATCGTCTCCCGCATCAAAAGCGTCGGCCACGTCAATCGCAGTCTGAGCGGCTTCATTCCACTCGATGGCGAGCCCCTCGCTCCCGGGACCATGCTTTTCGCCGACCCGACGGCAGAGCGGGAATCGGCGGTCATCACCAGCAGCGGCTGGAGTTTTGCCTTGTCGCGCCCCATCGCTCTCGGCTACTTGAGACGCGGAACGGCGGGGCCTCTCCTGCACTCCCGCGCCGACGGCCCGGCCGCGCGCGAGGTGGAGATCAGGCCGCTGCCGTTCGTCCCATAACTTTCCATGAAACACCTGCTCCTCTTGCTCCTCGGCGGCATTGTCGCCCTTCACCCCGCCCGGGCGGAAGACGTCGCCGTCCTCAAACTCAAGCTCGGCCACGACCGCAAGCTTCGCGAGGTCGTCATCGCCCTCTCGCCCGACGCCGCCCCGGCCACGGTGGAGAACTTCGAGAAGCTCAGCCACAAGGGCTTCTACAATGGCCTCGCCGTCCATCGCGTCTTCCCGCACATGCTGGTACAAATGGGCGACCCGCTTAGCCGGCACAACGACCGCGGCCACATCGGCACCGGTGGCCCGGGCTACACGCTTACGCCGGAGATTCGCCTCAAGCACACCGTGGGCGCCGTCGCCATGGCCCGCCTGCCCGATAACATCAACCCCGCCCGCCGCTCCAATGGCAGCCAGTTCTACATCTGCCTGAAGCCGATGCCCAACCTCGATGGCCAGTACACCGTCTTCGGCCACGTGATCGCCGGGCTGGATTCGCTCGACGAAATCAGCCAGCAACCCGCCGACACAAACGACAACCCGCTCGACCGCATCGTGATCAAATCCCTCAAAATCCTTCCCCGCGAGAAGGTTGCCATCGCCCCACCCAAAAAGGCTGCGCATTAAATTCTGAAATTTTCGTTTGCACTGCCGGGGATGTAATAGTAACAACACGTCCCCGCGTTTCTCCGCCCTTCACCCGGCTTCGAATCGCGAATGAAATGGGTAGGTACCGAAGTGGCCAAACGGGGCGGACTGTAAATCCGCTGGCTTACGCCTTCACTGGTTCGAATCCAGTCCTGCCCACCATCTCTGATTACACTGGAAGAAGAGGGAATTCGATCGAATTTCGGCGATGAGTCATTCTAACGCATGCCGACGCAAAAATCCCTGAAAATACGGATTTAATTGGCACTCATTGGCACTCCAAAAATGAGCGCTCTGCTTAATTGGCGGTCACTTGGGCCGACTTCGAAGACTTTTAGCTATTGGAGAGGGTATGATCAGATTTTCACCAAAAGATGGTCGATCCTTCCTCAGCTTCGAACGTAAAAGCTAAATGCCCAGTTGTGGACAATCAAAAATTCAGGATGATTTGCTACTGTTACTTCCCCTTCCGTTCCATAGTTGGTAAACTGAACGAAATCTCACCGCACTTTCTCACCAAATGGCCACGGCAACTCAAATAACATCGCTTCTTCGCAGTCACTCTGAACGAGATGACGCGCGCTTCTATGCGATCGCCATGCAGGTTGCCTAGCGAAGCCCGAAAAGGTCACGAACAATTAGCTAAGGAAATTCGGGACTTAGTGGACAAAGCAAAACTCTCTCGCCCAACTCCATCAGTTGGTCAGATTGTCCACTTTGCTCAACCTCAAGGTGAAGCGGCTGAACTGCTCGAAGAAATACGCGATAATCGAAGGCTCACTGACCTGATTCTTCAAAAGCCTCTTGCTGAACGAATTCGTCGTATTGTGGACGAACAGCAGCACCTCTCTCAGATTAAATCAAGCGGGCTTCGCCCTCGTCAAAGGTTGCTCTTTACTGGCCCACCAGGTTGCGGCAAAACCTTTACCGCCTCCGCACTTGCGAATGAATTGGGAATTCCTCTTTTCGTTGTCCGACTGGATTCGTTGATTAACCGTTACTTGGGAGAATCACTCTCTAAATTGCGAATCATCTTCGACGCTATCAATCGTTCAAAAGCCGTTTATCTCTTCGATGAGTTCGACAGTATCGGGTTCACGAGGGATTTTGCAAATGATGTCGGCGAAATGAGGCGGGTGCTCAACAGCTTCCTTACGCACATCGAAAACGTGAAAAGCGAGAGTCTTATTATTGCCGCCACAAATTTCGCGGACCGATTGGATAAAGCATTGTTTCGCCGTTTCGACGATCTGGTCGAATTTGGTCTTCCAGGAAAAAAAGAAGCGTGGTCAACTATTCAGCAATTGCTTTCCAGCGTAAAAACGGTTGCTTTAAAGCAAGCTACTTTAACCACGGCGGCAAAGGATTTGAGCTATGCGGAAATTACTCGAAGCTTGTGAAGAAGCGATGAAGGAAATGATCATCGGTAAAAGGCGTGGTATCTCGACGGAAATGCTGGTTAATGCTCTGGCTGAACGCCGCATCTTGGGAAGTCACTAATTCATCGCAATGCCGGACTTTCCCCATCGACACCTTCAGATTTCGCCGGAGAGACAGGCCCTGAATTTCAGCGGAAATGGCCGTGGTAAGTTCAAACGCCGCTCCAATCTTACCCGCGAACAGCATGCCGCTAGACTTCAGCAGCAGATGTCGTCAGTGGAAAATGCCTTTACGCGCGAACACGATCGAAGAGAACAAACCGCAGAGCCGACTGAAGATTTCGGCCTCATCCTGAACATCAAATCCGCGCCAAATTACCCACTTAAATTAGACTCATTGGATAAAGCGCCATCGAGAAACAACGATGGCATTTACCTCTTGAACGTGCGCCGGGAAAGAACACGCCAAGGAGTAGTTACTCACGCTGCGATTCTAGTTCCATTCGGACAATTGAAGACTCTGGTGGGAAAGATTGCGGCTTACGCTGATCCTGCAAAGGATTCGACGAACGCGCGCGGTGAAAGATCACCGAGGAATGCCGATTTATTGGCGAACATCGACCTCATCGCGGTAGCCGCACTTGATGCCCTCTGGATGGAATCTGATCCTCTTCCACCACCAAATGAAATGCGTTGGTGGGAGCTTTGGGTTTCAAGGACACCTCGAGCAGGACGGGCAAATCGTTCTTGGGTGCAAATTTTTAACGAAGCAACCGCGACTCTTGGCTTGGAAGTCAATCAGTTCCGACTTCGACTACCTGAAAATGAAGTTGTGCTCGTGAAAGCACGGAGAAACGATCTCGAATCTTCATTGGAAATCCTCAATACCCTTACCGAAGTTAGAAAACTTCACCCTTGCAGTATTGATCTTTCCGATCTTTCGGGACCAGAGCAGCATGATTGGATCACCGAAGCTCTGGATCGGGTTAGCGAGCCTTCAGCCAGTGCCCCAGCTGTTTGTTTGTTGGATACGGGGGTTAATCGCCTGCATCCACTGCTTCAAAATGTCCTGGCTGAAACGGATATTCATACCGTCATTCCGCAATTTGGAATGACAGACCATCACGACTCAAGATTTGCACACGGAACTCAAATGGCTGGCATAGCAGTTTATGATGATCTTCGTGGTCTCATGCTATCGACTACTTCGTGGAACCTTCTACACAGACTGGAATCCGTAAAACTCATCCATGAGGGCGACGAACATCATCCAGCAAATTATGGTGCAGTAACCCAGGAAGCCATGGCACGCCCTGAAGTCAATGCGCCGCATCGCCAACGAGTGTATTGCCTAGCCATTACTCAGGGCAGCTTCATTGCGAAAGGACAGCCCAGCGCGTGGTCGGCGGCTATCGATGCCTCTGCAGCCGGTGTTGGTGAAGGAGATGCAAAGCGGAGGATGGTTTTCGTTTCTGCTGGTAATCAGCGAGATTTCCTCAACTACGGTTACCCAACTTCAAACCATCAATCCTCAATTGAAAACCCTGCGCAGGCATGGAATGCGGTCACTGTAGGAGCCCACACAAAGCTTTGCACTATTTCTGAATCCGATCCTGAATCAAGAACAGGCGCGTGCCGTTGCATCCACTGGTTGTCTTTCACCATTCTCACGGACGAGTCATAACTGGGAATCTCACTGGCCCATCAAACCCGAGATTGTAATGGAAGGCGGCAACATCGCGCTAACGCAGTCTGGTGAATATGTCGGACGTGGATCCCTTGAGCCAATCACTACATCGCCGAGGTTTTTATCCGGCAATCCACTCAGCAACATTATTGCAACCAGTTCTGCCACAGCCAGTGCCTCCCGTCTTGGAGCAATGTTGATAGCACGAATGCCAGGGTATTGGCCAGAGACTTATCGAGGTCTGATCGTTCACTCTGCTCGCTGGTTGCCAGCAATGCTTTCTGGTATAGATCCTCATCAACCAAGAAACGCTCATCGAGTTCAGTCGATTTTACGGAGCTACGGTTTTGGAGAACCACATCAGCCGCGTCTATTTGGAAGCGGTGAGAGCGGCGTCACAATGATCATCCAAGACTTATTGCAACCCTACAATCCCAATGCAGAATCAGGTAGGGCGGGATTGCATCATTTTCATTTGCATCATCTTCCGTGGCCTCAAGATGTTTTTGACCAGCACCGCGATCTTGAAATGACTCTACGCGTAACCCTTTCCTATTTTATTGAACCGAACCCCGGATCTCGCTGCTGGCAAGGTAGTCAAAAATATCGATATGCGAGTCATCTCCTTCGCTTTTCGTTCAAACGCTCGACTGAGAGCGATGCTGTTTTCCGTCAATCATTGGAAAGGCGTATTCTAGAAGATGAGGAAGAAGACGCGGAAAGTAATACTGCTCAAGAACGCCGTGCACCTGCAGATTCTAAGTGGGCTCTAGGCCCCAAACTGCGAGGCAAGTCTGGATCCGTCGTTCATGATATTTGGAAAGGAAGTCCGGCTGAACTTGCCCAAATGGGTCAAGTAGCTATATATCCCGCCAAGGGATGGTTCGCGACTCGCACCTACCAGCCCGGTCACGAGTATTTCAACTGTCATCAGCGACCAGTGCGATACAGCCTCATCATTAGTTTGGACGCCGAACAAGAAATCGGCCTCTATACCTCCATTTCGAATATCATCAGTATCGACGCTTGAGTGCTCGGTCATTGCCAAACTACAGGTAAAGGCTAGGTGCCACCGAAAACCAATACCTTGAAAGTGGTGGACAGCTACAAAAAGCTGGTGGATTTCGTTAAATGAGACGCCCAAATTTGTTTGATTTTGCCACGGGTGAATTATCTCAGGATGCCGCCATTGCGTGGTTGCTTTCGTGGGCTGATTCTGCACATGCAGCGTTGGATTCGGCGCTGCATGAATGTGGAAAAAACTTGATAAAAGCCTTTTTTTGCCTCCATGGAAAAGAAGGCTCGCTGAAACGATAACGAAAGTCGAACTTTCCCTTCAGACTCGCAAAATTGATGTTCTTTGTCTGTTGAACGAAGAATATGCCATTCTTATTGAGGACAAGACGAGCACCCAGCAACATAGTGGACAGCTTGCGATATACTACGACGATATTCTCTCCAGGAATTTTTCCCCTGAAAGAGTATTGCCGATTTATTTTAAAACGCATGAGCAGTGCAATTACGAAGAAGTGCACAAGCACGGTTACAAAGTGTTTTCACGTGACCAGCTTCTAAGCATCCTAAATGGCTGCTCTTCTAAGAATGCTATCTTTGTAGATTTTCGAGACCGAATTGCGGGCCTCAAAAATGAGTTTCAGAGCTACCGTGAGCTTCCACTCCACCAGTGGCATGGAAACTCATGGATTGGATTTTACAAAGAGTTGCAGAGTGTGCTGCAGGAAGAGTTAGAACTTGGTGAAGATTGCTGGGGTTATACTCCAAATCAATCAGGAGGATTTCAGCATTTTTCTTGGGGCTGGCAGCATGATGATGAATTTGATTGCGGCGTATTTATGCAGCTAGAGCAATCAAAATTTTGCTTCAAGATCGGTGAACCGCCGAAGGAGAAGCGAAGGGAAGCAAGGAGCAAATGGCATGAAATATTTGAGCGATATGCTGAGGAACAGGGGTTTCAAGTGGACAGACCTGGTCGCTTTGGTAACGGCGAATACATGACCGTTTCAGTGCTGCGTGGGACTTATCGAATTACCCGTGATGATGGGTTATTGGATCTTCCCTTGACGATTCAACACCTGAAAAAGGTGAATGATGGTTTCAAAAGAATCGTTGCCAAGGGTATCGAGGATTCAAAATCAAAATTGTAGGTGAATCCTTCGGTTACCTAAAGAAAAGCGATCCATGTTGGTTGGACATGCAGCATTCTGTGGCAGCCAAATGTTTCAATTATTCCTCGTCGTCAGGATTGGTGGTGTTGCGGTAGTCGCTCAACTCCAACTGAACTCCTTCGTTTTGCTTTGGGAAGGTGATTTGCAACATATGGTAAAACGATTTCCAGTCGGGGTTCGCTCTCATCAGAGCGCAAACTGCGTAGAGGTGTTGATTTAGCGCAGGATGGCCAACATCCGTTGTGAGCCATTGGTGATGTTTTACTTTTCGACGTCCGTTGGGTTGAATTGGATTTAAATGCTGCAACTCCTTTAGAATACCGGGCGCGATGCGCTGGTAGACGACTTCGTTCGTAACTTTTCCAACGACAGGTGGCTTTTTGGAGGTCAACGATTCCCAGCGCCAGCCTTTTAGGCGAAACATTTCGAAGTGAAAATTCATCTGAAACCTTTTTGCCCATGATGCGTATTCCTTCATCAGGAAGGCGTCGAACAGTCTCTGCAGCGCATCCTTGTGACGCCTGGCTTGATATCCAGTAGCTTCGTCAATGAGCGCAATGATGCCCACCTTGGCCAGGGAGATGACGATCATTTCGGCGGTGTCCGCATGGGCCTTGGCCCAAACCGGTAATCCACCAATTCTTCGAACCTCCAGCAAAGCTTTGCAGAATTCGACAATCGTTTCACCTTCGTATCCATCCGACACAATCTTCTCGTGATTTATGAACTTGATCGGCTTCACCGCCGATTAGCAATACCGCCATCATCGGTGATTTCAGATAGGGTGAATCGATCAAATTACCTAAGCTTGTGCCAACCGATGGAATGTACTTGAAGCCGAAAAGTTTAGCAAACATTTACTGCGGAAATAATTCTTCTTCGTCGCTCAACACATAAGCATGACAGGCCCAAGATCCAAGTTTCAACTCGCCCCAGCTTACTTGATGTTCTGCACCTGCTTTATTAAATTTAGCCTTGAGGATGAGTCTGGTCTCAATACCAGTCCGATATTTGGCACTGTACCAAAATGACTCCAAAATGAGTGGCGGTTTCCGGCGTAATGCGGCGGCGACCTGCAAGAATTTCGCTAATCCTCGACTGAGGTAAAGCTGTGTCCTTCGATAGCTGATAGGCCGTGACGCCCTTTTCTTGAAGCCATGCTTCAGAAGCGCGTGCTGGAGATTCAAATGTTTCGTCCATGGCGCTTATGAAAATTTGCCGTCTTTAGGTGCTGTTCGGATTCTATCGTGTTTCCCTATTAACCTTAGCAATACGTA
>JASGKO010000043.1:0-336834 GCA_049840595.1 Chthoniobacteraceae bacterium | reverse complement strand
AAGGTTAATAGGGAAACACGATAGAATCCGAACAGCACCTCGTCTTTTTCCCGAACGACGGCCAGCTCCACATCCTCAACGCCGCCTGCCCCGTCTCCGCGCGCAAGACCCGCGTCTTCGTCCCGATTTGCCGGAACTTCGACAAGGATGCACCTCTCCAGGCCACACTCGATTTCAACCACCAGGTCTTTGCCGAGGACAAGGCGATTGTGGAACAGCAGTGGCCGGAGGATCTGCCGATTGATCTGCAGGACGAGTACGACATCCCGCGCCGAACCGCAGTTCGATCGTCTATCGCCAGTGCCTCGGAAAATTGGGATTGGGGCGGCGGTTCACCGCGTAAAAAACGCGTTCCGATCAATCCGCCGCCGATTCGCATGCGGTGTGTCCCGGACCGTGGGGATTTTCAAAGGCGTCCGATTCATCCTCGTCGCGACGGGGATCGAGGCACTTGAAATCCTTCTCGATCGCGATCTTCAAGCCCCAGCCCGCCTCGCCGTAGAGGCCGACTTTTTCGCCGGTGGCCCATTCCGCCGCCTCGGTCGCTGGCACTTGCACGGAAATTTGCGCGCCTTGGAAAATCGCCGTCACGGTCGTGAGTTCGCCCCGGGATTCCAACCGGTAAACCAGGGCCGCATCGGACCCAAAATTGACCCGCTCTTCCATCACCCCAGTCGCGGCAAAAGTGGCGATCTCCGTCTTTGTCAGTCGCAAGCGCAGCGAATCCCCGCGTAGTCTCAGCTTCATAGCCTCCGAGCTAACCCTGCCCGACGGCACAGTTCAAGGAGATCGAACCCGTGGGCGGCCTCAATCTTTTCATGGAAAAGATGAATGCCGCGCATGGCGCGATTCGCACCTTCCTCATCGAAGCTCGCTCCCAGGCTCCAGCCTGGGAGCGCACTTGCCCGCGACGCGCTCGCCTCACATTGCGCTACTTGGTCTTCAATGCAATAATCGTCAGCGAATTGGCCGGGAAGGTGTGGCTGAACTCCGCGCCCAAGCCGGTGAGCTTCGTGGTCGTCGGCTTCACGTTGTCCGGCTGGGTGAGGGAATTCACCGCGCCCGGCGTGGGAGCCGTGAGGATGGTCGCCTCCGCCTCGGAATCCACGGCGGTCGCCCCATCCAGCTTCACCGCGAGCGCCTGCTCCGTCATCGCGAGGTTGACTACTTTCACATAGACCACGCCCCTGGCATGATCGACGGTCGCATTGGCAAAGAAGGTCTTCGGCTCGCCGCTCAACGTCTGGTTCACGGTACTGTCGCCGCGATGGTCGCTGAACATCTTCTGCACGTAGTAGGCCGGGGAGACGTAGCTGCGCAACGAATCGTAGCCGATGAGATTCGGGCTCCACTGGTAGGCCCCCGGGTTGTCGTGGACGAAGAGTGGCGCGTAGCAATTCATCACGATCAGATCCGCATTGCGCTCCATGCCGGTGAGGAAGGCGGCGTCACCCAGCGCCGCGTGCAGCGAGGGCGTGGGAATCTCCTTGTAGCTCCAGGGCATGCGATTGTATTGCACCGTGCCATCGGGCCCGGTCTGCACCAGTTCGCGGGTGGCCCATTCGCCGACAAAAATCTTCGGCCCGTTGCGGTCGAACTTATCGTAGCGATGCGCGAGGTCCATCATCTGCACGGAGGTGGCGTAGTGATGCTCGTCGAGCACATCGGCCTTGCGGCTTTTCACCGGGATGGTGGCGATGCACTGGAGCTGCGGATACTTCGCCTTGATCGCGTCGTAGAACTGCGCAAAGCGGGCGTCGTAGGTTTTCTTCGCGTCGCCCACGAAGTCCTCGTTGCCGATCTCCACGTACTGCAGCGAGAACGGCTGCGGATGCCCATCGGCAATGCGGCGGGCGCCCCACTTCGTCTCGGGGCCGCCGGTGACGTATTCGATTTCATCGAGCGCTTCCTCGACATAGGGCTTCATCGCGTCGCCGGTGGGAACGGTGATGCCACCGCGGTGTTCCTTTGACGGCAGCGAGTACCCGGCATAGACCGCGAGCACGGGCTCGGAGCCCATGTCTTCCGCCCATTCCATAAATTCCAGCAGGCCCATGCCGTCGCTGGAGCGATAGCCCCACGTGCCCATGTGGCCGGGGCGCTCGGAGATGTCGCCCAGCGTCTGCTTCCACACAAAGTGCGTCTCGGGCGATTCCCCCTCCAGGTAGTTGCCACCGGGGCAACGGAGGAAGGCCGGCTTCAAATCCACCAGCTCCTGCATCAGGTCCACGCGGTTGCCGTTCGGACGGTCCTTGAAGGTGGGCGGGAAGAGCGAAACGAGGTTGAACCAGTAGGTGCCGGGCTGCGTGGTGGTAATGACGAAGCGGCCATTCGGCAGCGCGGGCGCATCCTGCGCCGTGGTCAGCTCCATGGTATAGCGCTTCCAATCGGAGGTAATACTGGTCACCGCCGTCTGCGCATAGGTCGTGGTCCCATCGGCGCTTTGGATGCCGACGCGGAGTTGCGCATTTGCACTGCCTTTCGCAAAAAACGAGGCCCGGTAGGTCGTTCCCGGCTTTACCGGAACGCCCCAGAACGCCTTCATTGGCGATGCCGACTGGCTTGCCGCCGGTGGCCTTCGCCTCCAGCTTCAGCGCCACGGTGAGCGCCTCATTCACCGGCTGCGTGGAGTCCAGGCGCGATCGAACTGCCCGCGCTCGGATCACCGACCAGCGACCAGTGCGCGGGCGATTTCCCGTCGTCCTTGAACTGCCGGTTCTGGATCAACTCCGCGTAAAGCCCGCCATCGTAGGCGTGGTTGATCTCTTCGGTCATGAGACCGTAGAAGGTGGGCGCGAATTTGATCCCGGGCTTGCTGAGGTCCAGCGTGAGCGTCGGAGCGAGTGCAGTGGCATCGGCGGCCAGCAACGAGGCCGGCAGCAGGAGCGCGGAGAGCGCAGCGAGTTGGGAGAGAGGGAGTTTTTTCATGGGCGGGTTGAGACAGAACTTTGCGACGGTGCGACCACCGAAATCGTTCAATTATTTAAACAATCTATGCCTGGGGAATCCGGATGACCGTCAAGGAACTCGCGGGCGCTTCGCAATCGAAAGCCGGTTGCACGGGGAGGTTCCCGGTCACCGGCGTCAGCGGCTGCGTGGTCTCAAAGGTGTTTTCCGCATTGGGATCACCGGCAAGCACCGTCTGCACGGCCTGGCTCCCGAGGTTTTGCGCCCCATCGAGGTTAATCCTCAGCGGGCGCGCGGTGGTGCCGTAATTCACGATCTTCAAAATCAGATCCCCGCTCTTTTGCTCGCGGACCACCGAGGTGGCGAGTCCGGTGGAATCATTGAGCGTGGAGGCAAAATACGTCTCGCCAGAATTGGAGGCGAAAAGCTGCTGCACGTAATAATTGATCGACCGATCGATGTGCGTGCCATCGAAGTAAATCATATCGGGATGCCACTGCGAATGGTGGACGAAGGAGAGCAACGGCGCGTAGGAGGCCATGTGCACCACGTCGCCATTGCGCTCAAGCTGGGTCATGTAAGCCGCCTCGGCGATCGCCGTCTGCAAGGTGTTCCGGCGATCCTTTTCGCTCGCGGCGTATTCGCCCACATAGACCTTCGAGTGGTTGCGGTCGTAGCCATCGTAACGATTGAAGTGGCTCAGGAACCACTCCGGCGTCTGGTAGTAATGCTCGTCGATGATTGCCACGTGCAATTGATTCGCGACCTTCCAGCCCTTGTCGAAATCTTCGCCCTCGGGGAACGGGCCGGCGGTGCCGACAATCTGGATCTCGGGATGCTCGGCGTGGACCGCCTTGTAAATCTTCGTGAACCGCTCCTCGAAGCCGGGCGTGATTTTGTCCTCGTTACCGATCCCGAGGTATTGGAGATGGAAGGGCTCCGGATGCCCGGCGGCAGCGCGCTTTGCGCCCCATTTCGAGGTCGCGGGTCCATTCGCATACTCGATCAGGTCCTTGAGATCCTGAATGTAAGCGGGCAGATCGGCCAGCGGCATGCATTCCTGGCCAAGGCCGGGGCTGGAGTTCGAGTTCTGGCACGAGACGCCGGCCAAAAGTACCGGCAGCGGCTTGGCTCCGATGTCCTCGCAGAATTGGAAATACTCGAAATAGCCAAGGCCGACCGATTGATGGTAGCCCCACAGGTTTTTCTGCTGCTTGCGCTGCTCGACGGGGCCAATGGTGTCCTTCCAGCGGTAAATGTTGCCGATGCCGTCGCCATGCGCGAGGCAGCCGCCGGGGAAGCGAACGAATTTCGGGTGGATGTCCGCAATCGTCTGCGCGAGGTCGGCCCGCAGGCCGTTCGGCCGGTCATGAAAGGTGTGGTGCGGAAAGAGCGAAATCTCATCCAGCGCGATCCCGCCCTCGGCCGTGCCCAGCAGGACAAACGTCGCGGCGTCTTCCGTGCGCGAGGGCGTGAGCGTGGCGGTGACTTTCTTCCAGTCGCGGCCATTCACCTGCACCGGGGCTTCCGCCAGCACGGTACCGTCTTTCGCCTCCAGCCGGATGCTCACCGGCATCGGACGCCCATCCGGGGAATTATCCGGACCCCATGCCGAACGCATGTAAAGCTGACGGGCGAAAAAGGAAGCGTCGTAGGACTCGCCCGCCTTCACCGGGATGCCGCCGACCCCGGCATTGGAAACGCCGACCCCGGCCCCGGGCTTTTTGACCATCAGCGTGATGTAATGCGGGTTGTTGGCATTGATCGGCAGGGCATTTTCCACCTTCCACCCGCCGTCTCCCCCACCTCGCTTTACCAGTTGCCAGGCAGTCAGCGCATTCCAGGTCGGCTGCTCGGTGGCGTCGTATTCAAAGGAGCGGTTCTGAATGAGTTCTCCATACAGGCCGCCATCAGCCGCATAGTTGAGGTCCTCGAAAAAGATGCCGAAAAGGTCCGGGCTGATCGCCTTTCCCTTGCCAGCGAGGTTGACCGTCAACGTCGCCTGCGGGAGCGGAGCAGCGTGGGCCAGCGTGGCACAGAGAACCGCACAGCCGATGGCCATGCAGCGAATAGAAGTGAATGCGGGGTGGGGCATAGCGGATGAAGTGAACTGAAGTAGAACCCCATTGTCAGCGACATAGTCCGAAACTTCCCAAGGAAAGTAACTTTACCGTCCCGTGCGCATCACCCCGCGCTTTTCACGTTCACGCCTTCATGGTTAAATTCCGTCTGCCGTGCGGCCTGCTCGTCAGATAGCTGGCCGCCCAAGGATGAGCCGGATCGCGAACCAGCACGCGCTGAAAGAGGGCCATCGCCCGGGCCTTCTGCCCCAGCCCAAAATAAGCCTGCCCTTCCAGAAAGAGCGCCATCGTTTCCTGGCGTTGTTGCAGATCGGCATCGAACAGCAACATCGTCGGCAGCGAGGTCGCAAAGTAGTCGATTCTCGCTTTCGCCTCATACAAGCTCCGGGCGTGGGAGAGAAGGTTTCGCAGCAATTTGACCGCCTCCGGCTTTCTTCGCAGGTGGATCATGGCCAGTGCGGAAAAGAGCGTCATTTCCGAGTAAGCACGCACGCTCATCTCTTGAAAATCCCCCCGGAAATCCGCGGCTGCCTGCCAGCATTGCTTCGCCTGGGGGGTATCCCCCATTTGATCACAAGCCACTCCCAGCCAGTAATAAATGTCACTCTGGTTCGCCAGCAGGTGCTTCGCTTCGGACAGGTTCTCCGGGGAAGTAAGCGCCTTTGCAAAATGCTCCCGAGCCAGGGCCGGATCCCTGCCCGCCAGCGCCATTCGGCCCAAGGCCAGATGCGTCTGAGTAAACTGACTCAACGCCTGCCCCTCTCCGCCTTCCCAAGGCTGGAACTTTCGGGACTCAAGGATCGCCAGCGCTTCGGCAGGGCGACCGACCTGATTGCACAGCGCACAGTATTCCACCGAGAGATCATCCCGCTGGGCCACGAGCGAGGGATATTTTTTCAGTTCTCGCAAGCGTTTGGCCGGTGTCACTCCCATCCGCTTCCAAAGCTGGTCCCGCTCAAAGAGCAGGCGGGCATCGGCAGGGTTGGCCTTGAAGGCCCGGTCGTAGGCCCGGCGGGCTTTCTCCGGCTCATGCGTGATATTGAAGTAACCGAGCCCAAGATTTCGCCAGGTAATGGCGTGGGCCGGGTCGAGACGAACGGCCTTTTCCCAAAGCGTGATGGCTTCGCGATGGCGGCGACGATCATAGTATAGATTCGCCAAGTAATAGGGAGCCCGCGCATCGGTGGGATGCAACTCCATGGCTCGTTGGAGAACCGCAATCTCCTCAACCCGGGCGGGAAAACAATAATCGGGGGGGGCCTTCTCGCCAGCCCGACAGTAACGTAATGCACTCTTGGAATCACCCATTTGATCAGCCACCCAAGCGAGGCAGTAATTTATCAGAGGGGCACCCCCAATTCCAGGGTTTTGAATGGCATTTTTCAGAGATTTTGCAGCCTTTTCGAGGAAGCCCGCGCGGGCCAGATCAAGCGCCAGGTCCACCCATGCCTGAGCATCGGCTTGAAACGGATTTCCACTCAGAAAGGAAGACCAGAGGTCCAGCGGATCCAAAGCGCGCACCGCAGCGAGCGCCGCAGCGGCTTCCTCATTGCGGCCCAACTGCTCCAGAACGAGGACCCGGAGGTTACGGGCATTCAGATTATCCGTATTCAGCCGTAAGGACCGCTCCAGATGATCGAGGGCCGTTAACCAATCCGCCCGCCGACAATCGAGTTCGGCCAGGGCATGATAGCCCGCAGATTGCCAGGCCTGGTTCCAAGTCGCCTTGTAAAAGCAGGCGTAAGCTTCTTCATTCCGGCCCAAATGCCGCAGTGTCTGCCCACGCAAGTAAAGCGCTTCCCCGTCTCGAGGGTTTGCATTGCGCTGGGTAAGGCGCTCCATGGCAGCGCGAAAATGGCCATCCGCCTGAGTAAATTCCCCCCGCCCGAGGTGCCACCCCCCCAGCGCCGTATGGCAGCGCGCATCGCCGGGGTCGCGCTGGAGCGCTTCCCGCCAGTAGGGCACCGGATCGCGGGTTGCATGACGATACTGCTCTAGATGCCGGCCAGTGAGATACAGCTCGTCATTACTCTTGATTTCCGACGGAAGGGGGGGCTCGGTGGCCGGGGCAGGCACCTCACTTTCCACCCGTTCTTTCGGGAAGTAGGCCAGCAGTTCGCGCCCATCCGCCGCCAGCACGCGGAGCGTGCACTGACCATTGGCAAATTTCTGAGCCGGTTGCGCTACTTCCTTCACAAAGGGGGCTTCTGGCGCAAGGTCGGTTTTCCAGACCAGCGCGCGCCCTTTCGCCGGTTCCAGGCGAATGATCGCTCCGGCAAAGCGACTGGAGGCTGCAATCCCGATCTTCAGCGTGCGGGGGTTCAGTTGCAGGCTGGCTGCCACCTCCAGAGTTGCGTGACTAGTCGGGCCGATTTTTTGAATGGGATACCAGTATTGAGTCCAAGCCTTGGTTTCTCCCGGCATGAGAAAGGAAAAATCGGGCTGATTATCCGTGTAAACGCCCGCCATGAGTTCGATATAGGGGGGGCATTCTCCTTTCTCTGATCCCGGGTCGGTCAAGCTGCGATCCCAGGCATAGCCAAACTCATGGTTTCCCCACGTCCACTGCTTCTTCCCCGGGGAAATATGGTGGTTGGCGATATGGACGAGTCCCGCCTCCTCCCGGTGATCGTACCCGCCAAAAAAATCCTCTTTTGAGCCCATCGCCATGTAGGAGGTGGGCACAGGAATATTGGCGTAAAAGGAAAGGTCATTGGGGGCATAGGTTGCCACCGAACTTCCTCCCGCATGACTCGGGATATAGTTGGGGGGGACCTCATTCGTCGGCATCCCCCCTTTTTGCCGTGCTCCGTAATCCACCCCATAATAATGGCCTTTACAGAGAGGATACTTGCTCATGGAGCGGCGGGCGTGATCGGCGACATAGACCACATCCGGCGGGAAGAAGCTCTGATAATCTTCATGAACCCGGGTGGCGACGTTGGCCCACCAGAGAAAAGTCTGCACCGATTGCGTGCGATTGTAGGCACGCACCTTCAGCTCCAGGTATGCTTTGCCGGGATGGAGGCAGACCCCGTGCATCCCCTTCATTCTCGCCATGGGATCGTGGTCGCTGCACCAGACGGTGATTGATCCATCCGGGTGCCGCTCGATCTCGGTCGCCGTCGGCATAAAGGTGGCCGGACGATGGTGTTGCGGCCAGTTGAACTCCACACCCCCGGACGCCCACGGTCCAGCGAGGCCCACCAGGGCCGGTTTGATGACCTCCTGCCGGTAAAAGAAGTCATATCCATTCGTCTTGTCTCGTCCCACATGGATACGTCCCCCAAGCTCGGGCAGAATCATGAGCTCAATAAACTCGTTCTCCAGCCAGATCGCGTCCCAGGCCCGGTCGGTTTTCTGCTCGGAAATCCGGTCATAAAACGGCAGCGGGTAAACCTTGCCGCTGCTCCCTTGATAGACCCGCTTCTCGATGAACATGGGATTTTTGTCCGCCGGCATCGGCTCATAGGTGGGCAGGATAACGCGCTCGCGCCGAACCTGCACTGAAGGGGTTTTCATCGGTAAAAAATTAGATTTTGCGATTATTTTGGAGCTAAATGAGCCTTAGCTTGCTCTGTTTAACGCTGATCTTCTCTTGAAACAATAGGCGGAAATCCGATGATTATGGACTATCTTCCGATTTAATGACTGAAGACCACGAGTTCCCATCCGCCATCCTTACCCGGGGAGAGGGATTCACCGGCCAGCGGATGAGCCGACTCCCCCCCATGGTGGCAAATCAAGCCTTGAAGCAGGAATTACTGGGTGGATTACTGCCCGTGGAAATCGGTTATTTTCCCCATGCTCACCACCATGCCCGCGAACGAAAGCCGGGAATCGGCGAAGCTATTTTGATCTATTGCACCCAGGGGGAAGGCTGGTGTGAAATCAACGGTCGCCGGTCGCCGGTAAAGCCGGGTGATCTGGTAGTAATCCCACCCCAGCTGGCCCATGCTTATGGAGCCCACGAGCAAAAGCCGTGGTCGATCTACTGGTTTCATGTGCAGGGGAGACAACTCGCCGCTTTCCTGGCTGAACTGGGATCGAGCACGGAACGGCCCATACTCCCCGTCGGCGAAACTCCGCAGATCCCGGCCCTGTTTGAGGAGTTGCTCGCACTACTGGAACCGGGCTATGCCCCGGAAAATCTTCTCGGTGCTTCTCATACGCTGGCGCATCTGATGGTGGTGCTCATTCGCCAGCAGCGCAAGGCCGGCTACGACCAGCCGGGCACCCGCCAACGCATTGCCGAGGCGATGGATTACATGCGCCAGCATCTCGACCAGCCCTTGAGCCTGGATCACCTGACAGCGATGACGCACCTCTCCCGCTCCCGGCTGGCGGAGCTTTTCAAGCAACAAGCCGGCTATTCCCCCATCGACTATTTCATTCGCCAGCGGATGCAACGGGCCTGCCAGCTCCTTGACCTGACCAAGATGAGCATCAAAGCCATCGCCAGCGCTCTCGGATATGAGGATCCGCTCTATTTTTCCCGGGTGTTCCGCAAGGTGAACCAGATGTCTCCGGGAAAATACCGGCAAACCAGCCAGCGGTAAAAAAAGAGCCGTCGCAGTGCCCCCAAGACACCACGACGGCCAATTACGATTTCCGTGTCCCCAAACCGACCCCAATCGGCTTAATACGGTCATCGTAAAGAATCTGGGCACCCCAATCGGGGTGCGAGTTGTCCATACGACGGGTGCCATCGGCAGACAAACGAGGTTTTACTTACACGGTTTAATCGCGGTCATTTACCGCAAGCATGACCGGTGGGCGGTTGAGAAAAGGCCGTCACCTGGCAACCACATGCCCAACGGCCTCAGAATTAAGCAGAACACTCCCGGGCTCCGCAGCGACTTGCCACCTCAAGCCAGCCGGGCGGACAACTCGCGGCTGATCTGCCACTGCAGGGGTTCTCCGGCGAGGTAGCGCTTGAACTCGTCCACCATGTAAGCACCCAGGCGGCGGCACTCGGGGCCGAGGGAGCCGGCGATGTGAGGCGTGAGGATAAGATTGGGCACCGTGAGCAGCGGCGAATCGACCGGCGCGGGCTCGGGTTCGCAGACATCGAGGATCGCCGTGAGGTCGGGGCGCTGTTGCAGCACGTCGAGTAGCTCCTGCTGGCGAATGATGCGCGGGCGGGCGGTGTTGAGGAAGGTCGCACCCTGTTTCATCTGCGAAAAATGTGCGCCGGTGATCATGCCATGCGTTTCGGGCTTGTCGGGCGCGTGCAGCGAGACCACATCGGAGCGCTGGAAAATGTCGTCGAGCGAGCAAAGCTCCACCCCGAGCATCGCTGCTTCCTCAGGGCTCAGGAAAGGATCATAGACAAGGCAGTGGAGATTAAAGGACTTGAGCAGCCGGGTCACCTGGCGTCCAATCATCCCGCAGGAGATGAGCCCCACCGTGGAGCGGAAATTTCCCGGGACCTGACGGGTATGGTCTCCCCAGCCTTTGCCCTGGCGAACAGCCGCGGAGAATTGCCAGAAATTCTTGAGGCTGAACAGGATGGCTGCGAGCGTGTATTCCGCAACCGGGATCGCATTGGCCGCATAGGCACTCGTCACCACGATTTCACGTTCCCAAAACTCGGGGGAAGTGAAGTAACCGATCGTGCCGGCACCATAGAATACCGCCCGCAGATTCGGCGCAGCCTTGAGGAAAGCGGCATCCATTTTCGGCGCGCCCCAGCCCGAGAAGATAACCTCCGCCGACTCCAGCAACGAGAGGTTTTTGCCAATCGATTCCCGCGTTTGCGGCGGGGCATAAAAATCGGCCAGACGGGCCAGTTCATCGCGCTCGGTTTCTCCGTAGATACAGTCCAGCGTATCATCCGCCAGAATGAAAAGGGCACGCGGTCGCTCCCTGAACACAGGGGCTACCTTGGAACCTGGGAAAACGACGGAATCCGCACCACCGACGGGATCGCCGGTGCGGAGCGCCTTGAGAGCGATTGCATCCACGCCTTTTTATTGGCGTAAGTCCCTACAAATAAAACTACCGCGTCACTTACACGGTTAACCCGCGGGTTACACGCTTAACTTACCAACGGTAATGGTTCCTAAAGAGTAAATCGCTCCGGCCACGGCCCGGTAAAGCATTAGGGAGAAGATTCCATCCCGATAAATTTTGGGCACGGCGGACAGGATTTAGCGGATGGCTAAAATCCCCTGTCACGAAACTCTATCTCGTCGCGCACATCGCTTCATCCCCATGGTCGATTGCTCCCCAACGGCCCACTGGACCGTGGCTGTCGCGCCCCGAAAAAGGGAGGGTGAAAAGCCTGCGCCCTGAGCCACCCCTACCATCCCGGCAGGTCGGAGCCGTCCACCCACTTGCCTTTCACCAGCACCTCGCGGTTGGTCTCGGGGATGCCCCGGTCGTTATCGTAGATGAGGGACATGAGCAACAGGACGCTGACACGGCCGATTTCCTCGGAGTTCTGGTTGATCCCCGCCGTGATGGGACAATCGAGAACGGTGGAGGCCGCCAGCCCGATCTTGTCGGGAGTCCACTCGTGGGACTCGGTCAAAACGGCTTTCAAGATGGCGAGATCAGTCACTATCGCCTCGGGACGATTTTTTTTGAGCCAGGGGCCGAGGGCCTTCTTTAAATCGGCGCTGGAGGACTGCTTGACGAACAGCGGCGGGATCTGCTGGGCGGATTGGCTCTCCGTCTGCGCCCAAAGAAAACCCGCCCCGTAGTACACGGGACGCCAGTGATTGCCGACGAAGCCGATGCGCTGGTAGCCCTTTTCCCGCAGCCGGTCGTAGGCCAGCATGGCATTCGCGATCTGATCGGCCGCAACGCAGTGCATGGAGACCTTGGGATCGGAGCGCCCCACATGCACGATGGAAAAGCGGCTCCAGTCGAACTTGACCAGATTCTCGGGCAACTCTCCTGGCGGCACGAGGATGCCCTGGATGTCGCGGGTGAGCAGAATGCGCTCGAGCTTGTTCATCGGCATCTGCTCGTTGACGACGAATTCCTCGACGCGATAGCCGAATTTCTCGCCGCAGGCGACGGCCCCTTTCCAATAAAGATCGAACTCCTTGTAACTGCGCAGCTTTTTGGGATCGGCCCAGAAATTGAGCCACGCGAGGCCGGAGTGGATGGGCTTTTCGCGCGAGGTTTTTTTAAAGCGCGCGAGGGCGGTGGCGACCGGGTTGGGCTGGTAGCCCATCTCCTTGGCCGCGGCCTGCACCCGGGCGCAGGTCTGCTTGGAAACTTCCGGATTATTCCGCAAGGCCAGGGAGACGGCGGCGTGGGAAAGCCCCACGACGCGGGCAATATCGTTGAGCGTAATATTGCGGGGCTTGGGCTGGGAGTTACTCATGGTAGGGGAAACACTCATTACACGATTAAGCGGAAACAAGTGAGGGAACTTAATCGAGTCAGTCACTATAGCCCCACGCCACCCGGGAAGTAAAATTCGTTTTCCATTTCCGCGGATTGGACCGGCGTTAAGCGGTTAGCCCTTCGTGATGCGGTGTTCTGAATCGTATCAGATACATCGCGATTGAAGCGGGCAGGCCGGCGACAAATGATGCACGTGCTGAAAAAGAACTTCGCGCCCCCCGTGAACTTTACCTCCACCATTCCCGGTGCCAGCGAGCGGATGCTTCGCGTCCATCGTCTGTCGCACTTTTGCGTTCCCGCATTCATCGGCGGCTCGCGTTTTTTTTGCGTCTCTCTCCTCCACCAACCCTTTACGAGACCCTCGTAAAACATGCCCGACCGGCAGATCCCGGCCCGGCATGCCAACACCAAACCCAACCCCCAGAACATGAAAAAACACCTCCCTTCTGCAATCAACCGCGCACGACGCGGCGGCGGAAAACGGCGCTGGATGGCCCTCCTCGCCGGCCTTGTTACCCTCAGCCTCAGCTCCTGGTCGCAGGCGAAAACCTTCGTCCACCCCGGGCTGCTGCATACGGCGAGCGACTTCACGCGCATGGCCGCCCAGGTCGCGGCCAAGGCCAATCCCTGGTACCAGGGCTACGAGATGCTCAACAACAACTCGCACGCCCAGACCTCGTGGACTCCGCGCCCAGTGGCCGATGTGGACCGCGGCGGCTCGATCAATAACTACGGCCAGTTCTATGGCGACGTCGCCGCCGCCTACCAGCTCGCGCTCCAATGGAAAGTGACCGGCAACACCGCCTACGCGAACCAGTCGATCTACATCATGAACCAGTGGTCCTCCACGCTCACGGAAGTGACGGGCGATGCGGACCGCTTCCTCGCGGCGGGCATCTATGGGTATGAGTTCGCCAATGCGGGCGAGATCATGCGCACCTACAGCGGATGGGCCGCGACTGATTTCGCGCGGTTCCAGAACATGATGCTCACCATCTTCTACCCGATGAACAACGACTTCCTCGTGAATCACAACGGGGCGTGCATCACGAACTATTGGGCGAACTGGGACCTGTGCAACATCGCCTCCATGGCCGCGATCGGCGTGCTGTGCGATAACACCACGGTCTATAACCAGGCCCTCACCTACTTCAAGACCGGGGGCGGCAACGGGCAGATCGATATGTCGATCCCTTTCACCTACTCCGGCTCGCCGGTGCTCGGGCAGGGGCAGGAGGAAGGCCGCGACCAGGGGCACTCGGGGCTCGATGTCTCGCTCTGGGGGGTGGTGTGCCAGCAGTTCTACAACCAGGGCGACGATATGTTTGCCTGGGAGACGAACAAGGTGCTCTCCGCCTGCGAGTACCTCGCCGATTACAACATCAACACCACCAACACCGTTCCATTCACCACCTACTCGTGGCAGAATGGAACCGGCTGCTCGTGGAATACGCAGACAGTCATTTCCAGCAGCAGCCGTGGAGACACCCGCCCGGCATGGGAGCTGATCTACAGCCATTACGTCGGCCTGCGCGGAGTTTCCGCCCCGTATAGCACGGCCTACGCAGCGGTCGTCCGGCCGGAAGGCGGCGGCGGCGATTATGGCTCGAACAGCGGCGGTTACGACCAGCTCGGCTTCGGCACACTCACCTATACCCTCACGGCGGGAAGCCCGATCGCGAGCGGTTATTACCTGCTCCAAAATCGCACCGACTCCAACATGCTCGATAGCTACGGCCTGACCGCCAATAGCTCCCCAGCCTACCAATATGCGAAGAGCGGCAGCGCAAACCAGACCTGGTATTTCCAGCAAATCAGCGGCTCGACTTACACCATCACCTCGCAGACCGGCCTCCTGCTCGACAGCCTCGGCCACACCGGCAATGGCTCCACCGTCGGGCAATATGCCAGCAGCGGCAGCAATAACCAGAAGTGGACGATCACCAGCCTCGGCAGCGGCTATTACAAAATCACCAACGTCGCCAACGGCCTGTGCCTCGACACCGGCGGGCTCACCGCCAATGGCTCGGTGATGCAAATGTGGGGCACCGGCAGCAGCACCAACCAGCAGTGGTCGCTGCACGCGCCATAAACCAAGCACCATAACCCTCACCCCCTCCATGGGTGGCCCGCGACCAACCCGGGCCACCCTTTATTCCTTTCATCTTTCAGCGCTTTGTGAATCCCTTTCATCCGATCCAGCAGGTCGCGGTCGTCGCGGGTGCGGTGGTCGTGGTCCTGGGCTGGCAGTTGTGGATGGAACGGACCGCCGATCAAGCCACGACGACACAAGTCATCGCACTCCTCGCAGAGTGGAATACCACGCCCGATCTCGCACAGAGAACCCGGCTGCAAGAGCAGATCGAAGCCCGGATGAAAAACCTCGCGAACCCGGCGACGCTCGTTCGGCAGCTCACGCCCCGGGATTGGAACAGCTTTGCCGCCAACGAAGCACTCCAGGCCTGGTGGGATCGCGACGAGCCCAGCTTGCTCTCCTGGCTGGGCAGCCTGGAAAATCCCCCGCCCTACCAGACTGCACACTTTCTGGGAGAACTGATGAAACAACCCCAGGTGATGCAGGGCTATCTGGCCACGATTCCGCCCAGTCGGTGGCAGAACATCGTCATCGCCACTGCGGCGCGGGATGACATTCATCACGGCAAGCCACAGGCCGCCCTTTCGCTGATCGAACCCTTGCCACCGGGCCCACTGCGCAGCGAACTCCAGACGGCTGCCGCCTTTGAATGGGCCCAGGATGATTTTCCGGAAGCGACCCGGTGGGTGCAGCAGTTGCCGGATTCCACCACCCGGGAAACGCTGGCCCAAGCCGTCGCGCTCGCCCGGGCGCAGGAACATCCCTGCGAAGCCGTGGAGTGGCTGCAACGGGCAAATCTACCCCGCGCCATGATGACGATCGCAGTTCGCGCCGTGATGGATCGCTGGGCCCAGGAGCACGATCCGCAGGAAGCCACAAAATGGATCGCGCATCTCCCGCCCGGCCCGGCCCGCGAGGACGCGGCGAGCTGGATGGCAGCTCAGCCCCTTTCAACCCCGCGCACCCGATGACTACCGTGGCAACTCCATCCCCACGCCCCCAGTGGATCAGGGACCTCGGCTTCTTTCTGGTGCTGTGCGGCCTCTCGTGGGGAACCGGGGCGATCGTGAACCGTGGGCGCGGGTTTCCCGGGCTTGCGACGAGCGCGCTCGTCGGGAAGGCGACACAATCCCTGTCGCTCCAGCAATTTCACGATCGCGTGCAATCCGGGGCTGGGCTCATCCTTGATGCCCGCGAAAATGCGGCCTACCGCCTCGGGCATATCCCGGGCGCACTCTCCTTTCCTGCCGGTTATTTTGAAGGCAGTTACCTGCGACTACGCGACCGACTCGAAGCCGATCAATGCGCAGCCCATCACGGTGCTATTGCTCCGATGCCAGTTGCGGCAGCGCGGGGCGGGTGCAACGTCAGTTGCTCGACGAGGGATTCACCCGAGTGGCGGTGTTTACCGGTGGCTGGACGGCCTGGAAGCAGGCGGGGTATCCCGAGGAGAAAACACCGTGAACCGGCTGTTCCGGCATCCCTGGGTTCAAGCGACTTTGCGGCTGGCGCTGGGGCTTGTCTTCCTCGATGCGGGCCTCGTGAAAGTGCGGCATCCACAAGCTTTTGCCGACAGCCTGGAGGGCTTCCGTTTATTCTCCCCAAGCATCGCGGCGATGATCGTGAACGGGCTGCCATGGCTGGAAATCTTCTGCGCCGCGCTGTTGCTGGGCGGTTGGTGGCGACGCCGGGCCGCCTTCTCACTGCTCATGCTCAATCTTCTCTTCCTCGCCGTGCTCGCCATCGCAGCGCTGCGCGGCCTGCCCGTGGATTGCGGCTGCTTCGGATCAGCGGCCCCAACGATGAGTGGCACATGGATCGCCCTGGCCCGCGATCTCCTGCTACTAGCCATGACTGGAATGGTCTATTGGCATGAGAAGCCTGAAAGCTTCGCTTCCAATTCGCCGTCATCCTGAGCGGAATGCAGGCGATGCAGTTCGAGCGCCGCCTCCAAATCTCTTTCGCCTGTTTCGCGGATTTCGATGGCCTCTCCTTCGTGTCTTCGAGGTGAAAATTTTGCTTCTAGCGCTGAATCACGATCTTGAAGTAAGCCGTGGGCACGGTGGTATCCACATCGGCGATGAAGGTGAGTGCCGAGCCGGTGCCCGACTGGGCGCTGCCGACGGTCGTCCACGTGCCGCTCGCCAGGCTGGTGGTGGTGAAGAGTTGATACGTGTGCCCCACCACCGAGTTGGGCACCGTCACCGTGGCAATCGGGCTCCCCCCATCATCCACTCCAAAGACGGTGGTGATGGCATTCTTTTCCGTATCGGTGACCAGCGGCGAGGCTGGCGTGGCGCTTACCTCGGTGGAAGTCGTGCTGGTTCCGGCCAGTCCCGAAGCGGTCACCACATAATAGTAGGTCGTGCCGAAAGTGAGACCGGTGTGCGTATAGGCCGGGGACGTGAGGCCGGTGGCGAGGGTCGTGTAAGGGCCGCCGCTGGTGGTGGCATACTGCACGGCGTAGCTCGAAGCATTGGCCACGGTATTCCAGGTCAGACCGATCTGGAGCGGACCCGGCGTCGCGACCACATTCGTGGGAGCAGTCGGGAAGCCGGCGGCCACCACGCCAATTTCCCGGGTACTCAACGCCCGGCTGTAGATCCGGAAATCGTCCACCATTCCATTCAAATAAGGATCGGCGGACCATTGCGATTTGCCGAGATAGTTCTGCGTAGTCGTCCCAAGGCTGGAGGGATTGAGCGTCATATTTGTCTTCTGGCCTACTTGGACGCCGTCCACGTAAAGGGTGCCGGTGGCTCCATTCAGCGTCACCGCGACATGGTGCCAGCCACCAGTTGGGATCGCCGCAGTGCCGTCAATATCCTGCTCCGCCGTCCCTGAAGCGATAATCGCAAAGCGCACCTTGCCCGAGGCGTTCTGCCCGGTGAGGAACATGTTCGTGCTGGTGCCCGTGCCGAAATCGAAGACCCGGCACCAGGTGCTCTCGGTGGTGAGATTCACCCAGGCGCTGAAGGTGCAGGTGGTGAGGCTGCTGACGATCCCCGAGGGCAGCGTGAGATATTGCGAAGAGGCGCTGGCAAAGCTCAGCGCATTGCTGAACTTACCCGTCACCCAAGTGGGGCTGTTGACCGTCGTCCCGTTGAAACCGTTGCTGCCGGAGTCGTAAGCGGTGCTGCCACTGGTCTCGTCGAATTTCAGGTAAAGCAACAGATCCGACGGCGTGGCTGCCGTCTCCGTGGAGTTGGGGCTCTCTCCATTCGCATTGGTGGCGCTAACGACGTAATAATACGTCACCCCGTTGGTAAGACCGGTATCCGTATAAGTGGTCGTCGTGAGGCCGGTCGCCAGATTGGTATATGGGCCGCCACTGGTGAGGCTCCGCTTCACGGTGTAGGTCGTCGCCGCCTGCGCCGCATTCCAGGTCAAAATGTTCTGCGTATATTTCCCAGTGCCGGTGAGACCCGTCGGCGCAATCGGCGTCGGGCTGGCAATCGTCGCCACCTGCGCGGCGGTCAGCGCATAGTTGTAGATGCGGAAGTCATCAATCATCCCGCTAAAGAGCGGATCGGCTGAGTATTGTGACTTGCCGAGATAGTTCAGCGTCGAAGCAATATCGCTCGGATTGAACGTCATGCTGGTATTGGTCGCCACCGCCACCCCGTTGACGTAGAGCGTACCGGTGCTGCCGCTGATCGTCACCGCAACATGTACCGACTGGCCGGAGGGCAACGCGGAGGTCGTGGTGAGCTGTTGGGTAACGCCCGCTTCGTTGATGGAAAATTGAATCCCGGTGCCGGAGTAGGGCGTGAGGAACAGGTAGTTCGACGTGTCGTTGCCGAAGTCAAAAATCCGCTGCCAGGCGCTGCCGCCATTCCAATACACGAAACCGGCAATCGTGATGTCCTGATAACTCGCCGCCCCCGTCGGCAGGCTCACATACGTCGGTCATCCCATCCAGACTCACTGCCTGGCCAATCCGCCCCGAGGCATAGGTCGGGGTGCCGGTCGCCGTGCCGGAGAAGTTGCCGATGCTGTCGGTGAGATTTCCCTCAAAAGCATATTGCGAACGCAACATGTAGGGCAGCACCGTGATGTTCAACGTCGCATCCGCAAACAGCCCCGCCGCATCGGTCACCCGCACCGTAAAAGTATTCGCCCCCACATCCGACGCACTGGGCGTGCCGGAGAGCGTGCCATCCGAGCCCACCGTGAGCCACGAGGGCCCGCTGGCTTTGCTATACGTAATGCTGTCGCCGTAAGGCAGGTCGGGATCAGTGGCATCGCCCGAGAGCGTCATCCCCGAGTAGGTCTGATTTTGCGTGACCACATTCCCGGTGATCGGAGTGGTGGTCCAATACGGCGGGTCGTTGATATTGATCACGTTGATGTACATCGTCGCATCATCCGTCGCCCCCGAGGAATCAGTGACCCGCACGACGAAGGTATTCATCCCCACGTCGCTATTCGCGGGCGTGCCGGAAAGGGCCCCGTTGCTCGCCACTGTCAGCCAGGTCGGGCCGGTGACCTTGGTGTACGTCAGCGTCCCGCCATCCACATCGGTGGCCTTGCTTGCGAGGGTTTGTGAAAGCGTGCTGTAATTCGTGCTCTGGGTGGCCGAGGGCAGGTTGAGCGGATTGCTGGAAAAGGTCGGAGGATGGTTCGTGCTGCCCGCCCAGAGGTTGTAAACGGCCGCGCCGGTGAGCGAGTAATTGTAGATGCGGAAATCGTCGATCCGCCCGCTATACAGCGGATCGGAGTTCCACATGCTCTTGCCCAGATAGCAGAACGGCTGGCCGAATACCGGGTCCACCGACGGCGCGGTGGCCGCGGCAACCGGCACGCCATTCACATACATCGTCGCCGTGTCGCCATTGAGGGTGACCGCGACATGGGTCCAGACCCCCGAGGAAATGGCCGGGCCGGAGAGCGTGAGTGTGCCGTCATAGGCGCGCGAGGTGGTCATCTGAAATTCCAGTACCCCCGAGCTGTTCTTCACCGTCATCATCATGTATTTCTCGATCTCGGTGCCGAAATCGAAGACCCGCTGCCAGGCACTGCCGCCGTTCCAGTAAACCCAGGCCGAAATCGTGATGTCGCGATAGTTCCCACTCCCGGCAGGCAGCTTCACATACTGGTCGCTGCCGTTTAACGAAATGGCCTGTCCGCTGCCATGCCCGGTGGCATACCCCGGGGCTGACGTGCCACCCATCGCCGTGGCATTGCGGGTGCCGGTGCCGTCATTCGTATTCCCCTCGAAAGCATAGGAGGTGACCAGCGCCTGGTTCACCAGCAGCGCCGCACTGTCGAGATTGCCGCTCGGCGTCACCGCGCTGACGATGTAGTAGTAAGCCGTGCCGTTGGTGACGTTCGTGTCGGTGTAATTCAGGTCCGGACCGGTGACCGAGCCAATCGTGGTGTAAGGCCCGCTGGACGACGTGGCGCGCTTGATGTTGTAACTGGTCGCCGTCGCTGAGCCCCACCAGGTGAGAATCACCTGATTTTTGCTCCACTGACCCACAAGCCCACTGGGGGCCACGCTGGTGGATGTATCATCCATCGCAAAGGTGAGGCTGCCCAGTCCCAGCCAGTCCACCTGCGAAGGGTGAATGCTGGGGTTCGGTCGGGGTTCGGGGCGGACCGCCGTCATCGCCAGCTTGCTATACGGCGCGGCGATGCCCACCACGTTGGCATAATGGTTATAGACCAGCTCGTAGGAGTAATACTGGCTGAGACCGCGGGTCGTCCCGGAAAGCGTTTCCGTATAGGCCAGGTCTGTATTGCGGTGATAGACCCAGTTGACGTCGTTCCCGAGGTTGTATTTTGCATTGTCCTCAAAGGCCCGCAGCACCCGGTAATTATCGTAGGCAAACAGATCGTCACCCTGGTTCCAGGCGAGTTGGCACATGAGCGCCATCGAATACCAGCCGCCCAGGTTATGCCCCTGGTCGCGCCCGCTCTCCTCGGTCTGCGCGGTGCCATCGGGATGGACATACCACGCCGCCCGCTGCACCTGGCCGTTGCCCGGGCCGTATTTGAAAAAATCCACCGCCTGCTGATAGACCGCCTTGTTATCGCACAGGATGCCGATCGCCGCCATCGAGGCCATGTTGTCCGCATCCCAGTTGAGCCGGTAGTGCGTGTTGCCGCCGAGGCGCCAGAAGGTGTCGTTGTGCCGCCAGAGGAAATCGAGATTCGCCCCGTAGAAGACCCGCATCATCATGTCCTTGTAAGCCTGCTTGTCGCTTGCGGCCCAGCCCGAGTAATTGCTGAGCACATCCCCGCCGATGGCAAAAAGATAGCCGCAAATGCCGGTAGCGAGCGCATAGTTGGAATCACCGCCGACCCCCGTAAGCGTGGTCGCCCAGGCGTTGGCGATCTTGACCGCCTGATCCGCATAGGCCGTAGTCCCCGTAACCTGCCAGCGGAGCGCCAGCTCGTAGATCGCCTGCCCATCCTCCTGCGAGCGGGTGTAGTTCTGGCTGCCCGTGCCGCCGCGGATGATCGTCGCCACCGCCGCCGGGCTCCAGGAGGTCTGCGCAAAGGGGCTGCCGGTGAGCGTCGTGTAATCGGTGCTCCACGGTGCCGTACCGGCGGTCACCTTCGCCTTCATGCGGGCGAGATCCGTCGCCGTATGCAATGCGCCCGGATGCGAAAACGGCGCATAAGTCGCCGTCGAAGCCGTCAGGTTCGCCATAAACACCCGATCGCCCGTCTGCGTGGTGATCGTGCTGCCGCTCCGCGTATAAGCCGTGCCGCCGGTGTAGGGAGTCGCACTCGTGCCCAGCCACTCGAAGTAATTCGAACCCCCATTGCCGATGAAAAAATCGAAGCCATAGGTCGTATTCGGATCCAGGTGCACCGTGTAGGGCAGGTTGAAGGTGAGATACGTCCCCGTCCCATTCGCACTGCTGCCCGAGCCGGGATTGCCCGTCCCCCCGGCGGTGAAAAGCTGGGTCGAGACCGTGGTGAAAGTGGTCGTTGCGCTGATCTTTCCCACCGTCAGCCCAATCGGCCCGTTGGTGAAATTCATATTCCACGCCGTGTAATTGGCGGAGCTGGCCGTGTTGCTCGTATAGCCGGTCATCCGCACCGTGATGCTGGTGCAATCGTAGCCATAGGTATTGCTGCCGGTGGTGAAGGTCTGGCCCTGCACCGGTTGGTTATTCGCGACGTAGGTCGTCGAATCGTTGGTCGAGCCGTTATTGACGCCCCCATCCGCATTCGTCCCCGAGCCGCCGACATTCCCCGCATCGAAGGTCGCCCCCGTCCAGTTCGAAACACTCGCCGCCGCCCCCGAGGGCTGGCTGGAGGAGTAGGTGATGGTCGAGTTGAAAGTAATCGGGTGCGCGACTCAGCTGCATGGTCGCGACCAGGGAAGTGAGCGCGGCCAGCAGGTGAGTTTTGAGGGGTGACATATGGTGGTGGAAAGGTTGTTTACACGTCCACTGGACTTTTTATGGGCCAGATGAACGTCATGGGTTCTCCCGCATGGGATGTTGGGCTTCGTAAAGTTCGAGGTGCCTTTGCAAGGCGGTGCCCAAGGCGCTGTTTCCCTGGGTATTCGCTAGCCTGATGGCTTTCTTCACCAGCTCGACCGCCTCGGGAAAGCGGCCCTGCTCGGCATAAGCAGCGGCCAGGGTGGCCATCACAATGGGATTGGCTTCGCTCGTAAGTTGATTGGCGCGACTGGCCAATTCCACCGCATCGCTTCCATTTCGCAGTTGGGCATCCTGGGCCGTGGCCAGGATGTGGGCCAGGTTATTGCAGGCCTCCACCAGGTTGGGGTTGATCTGCAAGGCCTTGCGGTAATGAGCCACGGCCGTGGCCAGATCCTTTTTTTGGGCCAGCGCATTTCCCAGATTATTTTCCGCCTCGGCATAATCGGGCTTTAGGTGAAGTGCTTTTTCCAGGAAGGCAATCGCCTCATCCAGATGCCCTTGTTGCTGGAGGGCGAGCCCGAGATCATTGTTGGCCCCTGGATGATTGGGATTGATCTGCAAGGCCTCGCGATATTGCACAACCGCTTCATCCACTTGTCCCTTCTGTTGGAGGGTCATCCCGAGGTTCACATGGGCCTCCGTGTAGTCGGGCTTAAGCGCGATGGCTTGCTGCAGTTGGCTGATCGCTTCGTCGAACCGACCCTCGGTTTGCAGCGCAAGACCGAATTCACCGTGGGCTTCCGCCACCTCCGGTTTAATTTCCAGGATCTTTTGAAACTGCTCAATGGCCGCATCCGTCTGCCCTTGCTGCAGGAGAAGATTGGCAATATTGAACCGCGGTTGCAGGAAGAGGGGGTCGATTTGCAGCGCCTGTTGGAAATGCTCGATCGCCTCCGCCAAGTGACCGGCATGGGCCAGATTGAGGCCGACATCGTTCAATGCCTCCTGGAAATTCGGATTCAATTGCAGCGCTTTTTTATAAAGCGGCATCGCCCCATCCCAATCCCCTTTATCCTGCTGGATCACGCCGAGATCAGCGTAAGCCAGCCAGCAGGACGGTTCCCGGGCAATCGTCGTCCGCCAGAGCGTCTCGGCATTGAAATACATGGCACCCTGGCGCCAGGTAAGAACGCCCAGCCCCATGATCAAAGCCGCTCCGGCCAGCATGGGCGTAATGGGCCAGCTGCCCTTGGTCCACTCCCGGGTCTGCACAATTCCCGCCGCGACGAGTGCCAGGGGTGCCATGCTGGCGAGGTATTGAAAGTGATCGCCGACAAACGAGTAACGGAAGAAATAGATCGTAAAGAACCCAAGCACCGGAAAGAGCGACACCGTGTAGCAAGCCGCGGCGAAAAAGAGCGGGCGCAGCTTTCCATCGCGGCGACTCCACAAGGCAATCACCGCCCAGATCGCGGCCAGCGCGGGCAGGTATTCCAACGGGTTGCCGGCATCCAGCTCCCACCGTGGATAAATGAAAATCAACGGATGGGGCCAGACCAGCTTGCCCAGGTAAAACCAGAAAGCCCGGCCAGCGATGACGATGCGGTCCAGCCCGCTCTGCGACCATTCCGGCCCGAGCGCCCCGGAGTGGAACTTCTGCTCCCAGATCGTCCAGCCGCTGGCGGAAAGGGAAATGAAAACAAACGGCACCAGCCATCCCACATTGCGCCACGACCAGCGCCGATCCTGCCACCACCAACCGAGCCCCAGCATTACTGGCAACATGACCGTGGAGCTTTTACTCAAGATCGCGAGCGCCGCCCACAGCAGCGCCCAGAGATAGCTCCCATTCACCCGGCGCGCCGCTGGCTCGCGCTGGCGCCAGTGGAAGAAAAACAGCATCGCCAGCAGGTAGAACAGGCACGACTGCGTATTTTTCAACTCGGTAATCCAGGCCACCGACTCGACCTGCACCGGGTGGATCGCCCAGAGCGCCGCCCCCAGCCACGCCCCCACGATCTGCAAATGCCGCAACACCCGCCACAGTAAAAGGGTGCATGCCGCATGTACGAGGATGTTCACCAGATGGTACGGCCACGGATTAAGCCCCCAGAGCTGGTGCTGAACCCAGAAGCTGGTGAGTGTGAGCGGGTAATAAGTCGCTTCGCTCGTCGTCCAGATCCCCTTGAAGCCGAGGGGACCGACGATGCACGGATTCTCCGTGAGATGCTGGTCATCATCCCATATGAAACCGGCCCGCATCGCCGGTAGATACGCCAGCACCACCATGAAGACGAGCGCCAGGCCCCAAAGCCAATCTTTTTGGAATCCCCCTCTGGAACTACCCGGGGAAATGCTGGCATCCATTCTCCCCAAGCCGGGGCTGACAAACTGGTCCTGACTGTTCATGAGCAGGAAGTTAACATGGCCCATCGATCGATGGAGCCATAACCAAGCCCAATTCCAGGCCACGCCCCATCTCCAGGCAGCACGATTGCGCAGGGCTGCGCAATGGGAATGCACACGGATCTGGGAGGTAGCATAAAAGTCGGTCTTCCACAGGCGGAGCGGGAATCACCTCGCCATCTGCGCTCCAGCGAGACGGTTTCCTGCTCTAAAAATTCGTCCCAAAGGCAAAAACCCTTCGCAGAACTTGGCTGGAAGCTAGTCCTTTTGCAAGGTTCAAATATTTACTCCAGTCTTAGCTATGACGGCTGCGGCGGCGGCGTTGCAGGCCGCCGAGTAATCCGGCACCGCCCAGCACCATCGCCCACGTGCCCGGCTCGGGAACCACGGTGAGGTTGCCCGTGCCAGAGACCTGGCTGGTTCCGATGATCGAATCGAGTTGCGCCGCAGTATAAGTGCCGTAGGCAATCCCGATGCCGTTGATGGAGAGCCCGGCAATCGTTTCGTAAGCCGTCGCCCCGAAGTTGAGATTCAGCACCGACGTCGAGCCTGAGAGCACAAGGCTCGAAGATCGTCCACGTAGTTGACCGAGGTTTCCGCGCCTGAACCCAGCGTCAGTGTCGCCCCATCCGTAACGGCTACGCTCCCGGTGCCCAGCTTGGCGGTTCCCGTCAGCGTCAGGCCACCGGCATTCACCGTGGTGCCGCCCGTATAGGTGCTGGTGCCGGTGAGAGTCAGCGTGCCCGTGCCGTTTTTGGTCAAGCCGCCGTCTGTGGCATTGTCACCACTTACGTTGCTATGCAGCAGCGCCTGGGAAATCGTGACCGCCAATCCATTGGTGTCGATGATCGCTCCGCCGTTGCGCACATTCGCCCGCGTCGTCCCGGTCCCAAGATTGAAGAAGGTCGTATTCGCCTTCGCCGCTTTCAACGTGCCGCCATTGAAGTTGAAGGTGCGGGAGCCGGTGGTCAGCGAGGAGTCCACCTGCGGGACAATCAGGGTTCCCCCGTTCAAATTATAGGTGTTATTGGTTGCCGACGTGCCGCCCTTTTGCAAATCCAGATCACCGGTTCCACCCACGGTGGCCGCATTTCCGCTATAGAACGTAACCGTGCCTCCGTTTTGGTTGAAGACACTGGTCCCTGCACTGCCGTTGGCGGAGAACTTGATCGCGGTATTCGTATTCAGGTTCAGCGTCCCACTGTTGAGGTCCACCTCGCCATTCGAATAGTCGTAATCACCCACTTCCATCCATTTGGTGGCGGTAGTGCCGACATTCAAGGTCCCTCCATTCATCACCAACTTGCCAGTCTGCGTGCCGCCCAACGCGACCGCGACGTCTCCAGTCGAGGTCAGCGTGCCACCGCTGATATTCACCGTTCCCGTCGCACTATCGGTGCCGGTGCTGCTGTTGGCAATATTCACCCCGCTGGCCGTCACCGTGCCGCTGGTAAGGTTCATCGTCGAGACACCGGACCGGTTGCCGACAGTGATCAGACCCGCCGTCAGGTTATTCGAGACGTTGAAGGTGGCGTTGCTCACCGTCAGCGCACCGCCGCCGGTCATGGTGCCGGTGAGGTTGACGGTACCTTCATTGATATTCGTGGCTCCCGTGTAAGCATTGCCGGTCGCCGAAAGGGTCAGCGTGCCCGCGCCATCCTTGGTCAGCCCGCCTGTGCTGGTGCTCAGAATCGGCGTCTGGATATCGAGCGCGTCGCTCGACGTGTCGGTGCGAATCACCAACTCGGTCGAACCGCCCGTGGTCATGCCCGTGCCGCCGCTAATGACGCCACCCGTGCCACCGCCGGACTTGATCAGGCCCCCGCTGGAAAGCGTCAATGTTTGCGAGGCGTTCTGAACCCAGGAAGTTCCGCTACCGGAAAGATTTAGCGTCAGCAGCGAGATGGTATTTTGATTGCTGCCTGGCGTGGTCGAGAGCTTGACGTTGTTGGACGCCGTAATCGTATCTACTGCGGCGGAGTTGGTATCCGTCCCGTAAGCCAGGGCGCGCACATAACCACTCGCATCGTAAGCGGCAAAGTCAGCCCCGTTGAAGTAGTAGCCCTTATCCAGCAAGGCTCCCGTCGTAGGAGCGGCACCGGCCACCTGGGTAAAGACGATCTTGTTCGTGCTGCCGTTGGTACCGCCGGAGACTACGAAGTTCGCCGACGAGCCCGCCGTGCGAGCCACCACGTTCGAGAAGGTCAGGCTCGAGCTGCCCGCCCCGTTATTGGTGGACTGCACCGTATTTGCACCCTGGCTGGAGGTGAGCGCCGCCATGCCCTGGCTGCTGCCCGTCGAGAGAGCTTCACATAATTGAAGGTGCCGCCCGCGCCTACGAAAGTCAGCGCATTACTGGCTGTCGAAAAACCGCCCGCCGTGGTGCTACCGTCGCCAATCTGGAGCGTGCCTTCACGAACCGTAATGCCACCGGTCATGGTATTGCTCGCCGCGGCTCCACTCAGAGTCAGAGTCCCACTACCCACCTTGGAAAGATTGGTCGTCCCATTCGTGCCGGCGGAGGAACCGTAGGCATTTTGAACCAGGATGCCACCATAAGTGGTGCTCGTGTTCAGATATCCAATGATGTAGGAGCCCCGCTTGTTATTGCCGCCAAAACCATTGTTGAGCTGCCCCACCCCGGAAGCCGAGGAAAGAGCACCCAGCATGATGGTTCCATTGCTGTTCGTGCCACCACCACCCGACGCATTCCAACCGACCGTCGCCGCCGTGCCGGTGCCCGAGAAGGTCAGCGTCCCTTGCGACATATTATAGGTGCCGGAGTTATTATTGCCACTCGTTGCGGGACCAAACAACAACCCAGTGGTGGTCGTCGAACCTTCCGCTACTTGAATCGTGCCGGTAAAGCCGCTGCTCGGAAACGCAGTGGTCTGCAACTGCAAGCCACCGGAACCGTTACCCACGACAATCGTTCCCGATCCGGACAAAGTCCCCGTCACCGTCAAGGTGGCCGCGCTGCTCGAACCCGCAATATTGGTCGTCGTGCCGGTCGCGGCAACCACGGCGTTTGCGATCGAAAGCGCACCCGTGGCTCCCAAAGTTCCGCCATTGAGGGTTAGCGTGCCAGTTCCCGCGCCCGCCGCATTTCCCAGCAGGAGCGTGCCCGCATTTAAATTGACGCCACCCGTAAACGTATCCGCACCACTCAGCGTGAGCGTGCCGGAGCCGGTCTTCGTAATGCTATAGCCGGTTCCACTGATGACGGCGGAGGAAGTCAAGACCGCCCCCGAACCCACGTTCCAGGATTGCGAGGCCGCGAGCGCAATCAGCCCCGTAAGGGTGGTAGTGCCAGAGCTAAGCGCACTGGCATCAATCCCGGAAGAGCCGAGCGTGAGCGTATTCGCTCCCGTTGCAATCGTGTAGCCCGTCGTCGTGAAAACCAAGCCATTCGCCCCCAGGCTGGTGCCCAGCGTGACCGTGCCCGCCGTGCCGCCAAGGCTTGCAATATCCGACGAGCCGGTGGTGTCCGTCCAAGCCTGATCGGTGGTTCCATTGGACCAGTTGGCCGTGCTCAGATCCCAAGTTCCAGTGCCGCCCGAGGCAGTGGCCGGAGTCAAGCTGGCATCCCAGCTATAAGTTGCCGCTTGGGAGGGAAGTGCCGTCGTGAGAGAGAGCCCAAGACTAAGGGCCAAAAATCGAGCAAGGGATTGGTTCGTCATGATGCAGGTTCGGGTGGATGGAGGTGGTGGAAAGGCAAGGAGTCGTGTTCTTGCAGTGCTCACCTTAGGAGAAGGTCCTTCCCGATCAATTGCGCGGCGGCTTACGCGATTTAGTTCGGTAAAATTCTTATTACCCAAGTGCCACCGGATTCATAAAACGTTGGTCAGCGCTACTTTAAGATGAAATCAAAAATTACGCGCCGTTCCCTCATTCATTCGGATCCCTCAAGCTATATGGGGTACGAACCCAGGTTTACTTCGCGATCATGAGGCCAAATAAAAAATCCTTCACCACACTGCAGTGAAGGATTTTAAAATAAGGACTGGAGTCGTTCCCTTTATTCGATAGCCGCGCAACGGATTTTACCAAGTAAGATGGGCATCCCTTATCGCTCCACTTTTTATTGAACTACTCTGGTTATTTGATTACCGGCGATGACGGCGCTTTCTTTGCATGCTGGCCAGCAGGGTCGCACCACCGATTACCATCGCCCAGGTCGTGGGCTCGGGGACGACGGTGATATTTCCGCTGCCGGTGAACTGGGTGCCGCTGCCGTAGCTGGCGTTGAGCAGGGCGGCGGTGTAGGTGCCGGAGGCAACGGCGTTGCCGTTGACGGTGAGGGAGGCGATGGTTTCGAAGCCGGAACTGGAGAAGTTGAGATTCAAGATTGAGGTGGTGCCGTTGAGGATGATGCTTGAAGAGATCGTCCACATAGTTCACGGAGGTCTCAGAACCGGAGCCGAAGGTGAGGGTCGCTCCGGCCGAGACGGTGACGTTGCCCGTACCCAGCTTGCCGGTGCCGGTGACCGCCAGGGTGCCGACAGTGACGGTGTTGTTTCCGCTATAGGTCCCCTTGCCGGTAATCGTGAGCGTGCCGGAACCGGCCTTGGTGAGGCCACCGGTGTTGGTACTGCCAAGGGCGGTGGCAAAGGTGACATTCTGGCCGTTGGTATCAATCGAGATGGCGCTGGTGCTGTTCTTAATACGCGAAGAGAAATCGGTGGTAATTCCGCTGTATTGCAGCGTGCCGCCACCGAAAGCAATATTGCCGGAGGAACCGAGTGCCGCCGCGTTGCTGATCGCCACGGTGCCGCCATTGAGGGCCGAGCCGGCGCTGTAGGTATTGGCGGCGGAGAGAGTCAGCGTGCCCGTTCCGACTTTCGTAAGGGTGCCATTGGTGGAGGCCGTGCCGGCGATTACCCCGGCGTAGGTGGTATTGAAGCCATTGGTATCGATCGTCGCGCCCTTGAGGCCGATCGTGATGCCACGGTTGGTGGCGAGATTGAAGGCGCCGCCAAATTGCAGCGTGCCGCCATTGATCGTGAGTTGCGTGGCGGTGACCGAGGCGGGAGCCGTGCCGAGGCTGGCATCCGCCGCAATGTTCAGCGTGCCCGCATTCAGGTAGGTCTTGCCGGTGTAGGTATTGGTCGCGTTGCTCAAGGTGAGCAGACCGGCTCCGCTCTTGGTCAACGCGGTCGCGGCGGTGTTGTCGGCGATCGTCGAGCTGATCGTCAGCCCGGCGCTGGAGTTGTTCTGCGTCACCACCAAGTCTGCGCTGGCCGCGCCATTGATGGTGCCGCCGGAGATGGTCGAGAGATTGCTGCCCACGTTCGAGGTCACCAGGATGCCGCCCGTGGTGAGGGTAAGTCCGTTGGTCGCATCCACCGTGGCCGCGCCGGTCGAGTCGTTGAAGCGCAGGGAGTTGACCACCTGCGAGGCCGTGGCGGCGTTCGTGCCCGCCGCTGCGACATCGATATTCGCGGTCGTCGCCGCGGCACTCAGCGCGGTGGTGCCGGTGTTGCTATAGCTGGCATCGGCCAGCCCCGTAATGGCCGAACCACTGCTGGCCGGAGCCACCGCCCAGGTTGTCCCATTCACGGTGGCATAACCACCCAGAATGCCGCCGACGTTGGTGGTCGTGGTCGTGGTGTAAATCCCGTTGGTGGCAAAGGTCGTCCCCGCTGCCGTGGTCAGGTTGACCGTGCCGCCGACGTTGCGCGTGAGCGCATTCATCGTCAGCGTCGTGGTGGAACTGCCATTGTTGGTCAGCAAAATAGTGGAAGCGCCCGCATTGAAGGTGGTGCCGCCAAACAGGTTCTGCGAGGTCGCCGTCGCGCCGGTCTTACCGTAAATACTCAGGGTGCCGCCACCGAGGGTAAAAAAGGTGGTCGCATGCGTTCCACTGCGGGTAATCAGGTTGGTCGGCGTGGCGAGATTCGAGAAATCGAGGAAGAGCGTGCCGTTATTCATGGTCACGCTGGCATTATTCCCACTGGCGCTATCTACGTTGATATTGCTCGAAGTGCTCCCATTGATCGTCACGATACCGGAGGTATTCACGATCGGGCTCAACTCGCGGTTGGTTCCGCCGTTCTGCAAATTCCCGAAGGTAAAGTTTCCGTTGCCCGCAAAGGTATAGGTAGCATCACCCGCGCCGGTTCCATTCAATGTGGTGATGGAGACATTCGCGCCACTCGCGTTGAAGGTATAGGAGGTGTTGCCGGAGCTCACGGCGCTCACTGTTCCCAAGGCGAGCGTATCGCTGCTGGTGCTGGTGAAATTGACGGTGACCCCGGCGTTGACGGTGACCGTGCCTCCGAGGGTGAGCGTCTGGCCCGTTCCACTGGCGGCCTTGTCCACGTTGATCGTGCTGCTGTTGAGCGTGACGCCGCCGGTGGCAAAGGTGGTGGCGGTGTCCGACCGCAAATCCAGCGTGCTGCTATTGGTCACAGCGGTGCTTTGGAGCGCACTGGCATTGGTAAGCTGCAAGGTGCCCGCACTGATCGTAGTGGCTCCGCTGTAAGTATTCGCGCCGCCGAGGACCAGCGTGCCGGAACCGCTCTTCGCCAGCGTGGAGGTGCCGCTGATCGCACTGGAAACCGACAACGTCGCGCCCGTGCCCACGTTCCACGTCTGGTTGCCGCCCAGGGCGACGGTGCCATTGCTGATGGTCGTCGTGCCGCTGGAAAGCGCACTGGCCGTGATCCCGCCGGTCCCCAGAGTGAGGGTGTTACCGCCCAGATTAAGCGTGTATCCCGTCGTGGTAAAAGTCAGCCCCAACGCGCCCAGATTGGTTCCCACGGAAACCGTTCCAGCCGTCCCACCAAAGGTCGCGGTATCCGTGCCGGTGGTGTCCGTCCACACTTGATCTGTCGTGCCATTCGACCAGTCGGCGGTAGAGAGATCCCATGCTCCGGTGCCGCCGGAGGGGCTCGCAGGGGTAAGTCCCGCGTCCCAGCTATAGGTCGCGGCGAAGGATGGGAGCGCAGCAGTAAAAGAAAGCCCAAACGTAAGGGCTAGAAAGCGGGCGAGAGATTTGGGGTGCATGTTGAGTCCACGGGCTAAGATGGGGGTGGGACAGTGGAAACGAAACCGATTCCTCCGTTGGCGAGTTATCGGACTCGATGATTTAATCTTAAGGAAAAGAAATACCCGGCAACCAATTTTTAGCTTAAACGGTTCAGTTTTCCGGTTGATTCCCTGTTCTTTTGTCTCCCGGTCTTCTCTTTATAATGCCCGGCTCAACCCCGGTGAAAAAAAATCACACCACGGCGCGGAAAAAGTTTTTCCGGCGCAACCTCACGAGGCCTGCTCCACCCAAAATCAAGAGCCAGGTCCGGGGCTCGGGAACTGCCATGACCATGAGGGCCACATTGTTCCCTCCGCCATCGAAGGCAACGCCCCCCGCATCGGCGGTGTAGCTGATCTTGAAGCTCAGCCCGCCCACGGAGAAGAGCGCGTCCTGCCCGATGCCACTGCCCACGCCATTGATCGAATCAAAGGTGCCGCTAACTGCGCTGCTACCGTTGTTGAGGATGAGATACATCACATCGCCCTGACTCAAAGCATAACCGGTGGCCGAAAGCAGGCTGATGTCGAGATCGCCAGAGAGCGAAATGCTGCCGGAGACCACCAGGCGGTCGGATAGATCATTGGCCAGGCTGGAATCCTGCCCAGTGACGGCACGACCCACTGCCATTTGCAGATGCGCACCCGAGCCACTCGTAATGGTGAGGTTTCCATTGATGGTAATCAGGCTGCCCAGGGCGCCCGCACTGGCACTGCCATTGCTGCCGTTGCTCGGACTGAGCTTCGCGCCGGAATTGCCCGCCGCCGCACCCAGGATCACCGAGCCTACATTGCTACCAGTGACGCTGCCCGCGAGAACGGCGCTGGTGGTGAGATTAGACGCGTCGCCAATGGTCACGGTCGAGCTGCTGGACAGCGAATTGCTGACAATAAGCGCCCCCGCCTTGACCATGGTGGGACCGGTATAAGTATTGGCCCCGCCAAGCGTCATGGCTCCTGCACCTTTCTTGATGAGACCACCATCGGTGGCGTTATCACCGGCGACATTGCTGTGAATGAGGGCCTGCGCCACAGTGACGCTATAACCATTCGTATCAATGATTGCACCGCCGTTGCGGACATTCGCGAACGAGTTGCCACCGCCGAGATTGAAGAAGGTGGAGGCCGTCGCACTGGATGCCACCTGCAAAGTACCCCCATTGAAATTGAACGTGCGCGTCCCGCTGACTGCGCTCGAGGTGACTTGGCCAATCGTCAGCGTGCCGGCGTTCAAATTGTAGGTATTGTTCGTCGAGCTGTTCCCCGCGTACTGCATATCCAGCGCGGTGCTGCCGCCGTGGGTGACGCCGTTGTCGCTGAAGGAAACGATGTTTCCGCCATTTTGGTTGAAGACATTGGTGCCGGCGCCGCCATCGGTGGTGAAACGGATGTCGGTATTGGTATCCAGGTTGATCGTCCCGGAAGTGAGGTTCACTGTCGCGCTGATCGTGTCGAACGCCCCGATCTTCATCCATTTCTCCACCGTCGTCCCGACGTTCACGGTGCCGCCGTTCATCGTCAGCAATGCCGTCTGCGTCCCGCCGATGCCTACATCCACGTCGCCGTTCGAGGTGAGCGTGCCGCTATTGATGGTCACCGAGGCAGCGGCGGTATCCGTCGCTGCAGCGCTGTTGGAAATCACGAAGCCCGCCGTGATGTTGGTCGCGCCGACTGTGAGCGTGCCGCCATTCAAGGTGAGGCTGCCAGCCCCGGAGCGATTGCCAATCGTCATCGTGTTCGTCGAGGTCAGCGTCCCGGTCACGTTCAAGGTGCCGGCATTGCTCACCGTGAAGGTGCTGGAGCCGCTATAGGAGCCGGAGAGGTTCAAGGTGCCCTGGTCAATCGTCGTCGCGCCGGTGTAGGTGTTACTGGTGCCCGTAATATTGACCGTCCCGCTGCCGGTCTTGTAGAAGCCGCCGGTGCCCGTAATTGCTCCCGAGATGCCGGTCGTACCCGCCCCGCCAATGGTAAAAAGGTTGCCGGCGTTCGTGATACTGGTCCCGATGGTCAGCGCCCCGGAATCATTTAGAATCGTGGCCGCCCCGTTCATCGTGATCGCACGGGTCAGGTCAAAGCCGCTGGTGAGAATTTCCAGTGCACCACCTTTGAACCCGATCGCACTCGTAGCCGAGCCGAGATTGCCCAGGTTGCTGATTTGCAGCACGCCGCCATTGATATTGGTCGCACCCGTGTAGGTATTCGCCCCGGAGAGCTGGATCGTGCCGGTGCCCGTCTTGGTCAGTGCCACCACGCCCAACCCGGCGTTATTGTTATTCGCGATCACGCCCTGGTAGTTGCCGCCCGTCCCATTGCCATTGCCGATCGTGAAGGTGACCGCCGAGCTGCCGTTGTTCACAATCGTGCCGCCGGTGCCGGTGAGGTTGCCCACCCCCTGCGTCGTGTCATTCAAATCCAGCGTGCCGCCGTTGACCGTAAACGCGCCGCTGATCGCCCCCAGCCCACCATTCGAACTGGAGGTGCTGTTGCCACTCATCTGCAAGAGGCCGGTCGTGAGCGTGGTGCCCCCGGTGTAGGTATTCACCCCGGAGAACACGGTCTTGCCGGTGCCGGTATTATTGACCGTGAGCGCATGGCTGCCGCTGATGACCGCCGCAACGGTGAGGTTGTTGCTGCTCGCATTGGTGAAGGTCTCATCCGCCCCCAACGCCAGCGTGGTCATCCCCAAGGTCACCCCGCCGTTGGTGCTCTGCAACGTGATCCCGCCCGCGTCCACCGTCAGCGAATTGGAGCCCGTAATGCTCGCCGCCCCGAGCCCGCTGGAGAAGGTGAGGCTCTTGATTTCAAAGTCCTGGCCGAGGGTATTGGTGAGGTTGGTCGGAGCTCCATTGCCACTCGCTGCGAAGATCACATCGGTCGTCGGCGCCGGAAGGGCCGCCACCGAGTTCGAACCGGTCGCATCCGTCGTGAAGTTGGCCGCCGTGCTGCTGCCGTTGAGGCTGTTCCATTGCGTGCCCTGGACGCCGGACCAGTAGGCCGTCGTGGGTGCCGTCGCGCCGGTGGTCACCAGCTGCACCGAATTGGCCGTCACGTTCAAGGTGCCGGAGACGCCAAAGCTCAGGCTGGTATTCGCCAGCGTCAGCGAACCCACCGTCGAACCGCTGCCAATTGTGAAGCCCGCGCCCGTTCCGCTGCCGAAACTGATCAGCGTATAAGTCTGCCCCGCCACGGCGCCGGAGCTGTTGATGTTGATGGTCGCGCCGCCCACGTTGAGCAGCAGGTTGCCCACCACGGTGAGCAGGTCGTTCAGCGATGAACCCACGTCGAAGCTCAGTTGCGAGAGATTCCCCGAGGTCCCGCCCAGCGCCAGGCTCCCCACCTTGAAGGCCGTGCTCGTCGAGCCATCCACCAGCGAAAGCGCCCCTTCCGTGGAAAGCGTGCTGCCGCCCGCCACGGTCACTGAACCGCCGATCGTGCCGGTGCCCGTAAGCGTCGCCCCACCACTCACCGCCACCGCACTGCCACTCGCCAGCGACCCGGTCACCCGCAGCGTCCCGGCATTGACGGTCGTGGCTCCCGTATAAGTATTCGTCCCGGTCAGCACCCAGGTGCCCGCGCCGTTTTTCACCAGCGAACTCTTCCCGCTCGTGCTGCTGTCGCCCAGCGCGATCCCCAGCACGTTGCTGGCCGTGCTCGAACCCGTCAGCGTCAGCGTGCGGTTGCCCGTGCCTGAAATGCTGATCACATTACTGACCGTCCCACCGCTCCCGGTGTTCCCCGCCCACGTCAGCGCCCCGCTGCCCGAGGCGTCAATCGTCCCGCCGCTGCTTCCCAGCGTAAACCGACGGTCGGTCGTCGTCGCCGCCCCGGTGTATTGCAACGTCCCGCCGTTGAAGACCAGATATTGCGCGGTATTCGGCGCCGAACCAATCCCGCTCGCCACCCCGCCACTGGCCGTCTCCGTCGCCAGCGACGACACGCTCACCGTGCCGCCATTGATCACCGTCGTCCCGCCGTAGGTGTTCGTCCCCGTCAGGGTCAACGTGCCGCTGCCATTCTTCGTGAGCCCGAAGCCATACGAGGTATTCGCGCTCGTGGTCCCAGTCACCCCGCCCGCAATCACTCCCGCATAGGTGCTGTCAAAGCCGTTCGTATCAATCGTTCCCCCGTTGTTCCCCAGCGTGATCCCGCGATTGGTGGCGAAATTGAATGCGCCCGCCAGTTTGATCGTGCCACCATTCAGGTTCAGCTGGTCCGCCGTCACGGAGGACGGCGCCACGCCAAAGCTTGTATCCGCACCGGCCATCACCGTTCCCACGTTTACATACGTCTTCCCGGTATAGGTATTCGCATTGCTGAGCGTCGTCGTGCCTGCTCCCGAGATCGTGAATGCGCTCGCCCCAACCGTGCTGTTGGCGATCGTGGTGGTGCTCAGATCCATCGAGCCGTTGTTGATGAGGACCAGCGCCTCACCGCCGCCGGACTGCAAGGTGCCACCGGCAATGCTTGAGCCCGTCCCCGCGCTCGTCACCAAAATGCCGCCGGTGCTCACGATATTCGTCCCCGAGAGCGTGAGCGTGTCGCCCGCGGCGTTGAAGCGCAGCGTATTCGCCGTCACCCCGGAGACGCTGTCCCCGTTAGTCACATCCACGTTGCTGGCGGCCAGATAATTGGCCGCTCCGGTGGCGTAGCTGCCCACCTTCGAATAGCCCACGATGTTATTCCCGCTCAGGCTCGCCCAATCCGTCCCGCCCACGGTCGCAAAGGCGATGCCATTGGTCGCCGCGCTGACCAGCACGTTGTTGGAGACCAGCGTGGTCGAGGTGGTGGTGATTCCGTTAGTGCTGCTCTGCGCGCCGCTGGGCAGGGTGAAATCCACGGTGCCGCCGGCATTACGGGTGAGGCCGTTAAGGGTCAGCAACACACTGCCGCCGCCGCCATTGGTGCTCGCGGTGATCGCCGAGGCTCCGGAGTTGATCGTGGTCGAGGTAAACGCCTGGGTGCTGGTGACATTCGGCTTGGCGAAGAGGCTGAAGGTGCCGCCACCCACTTTCAACGGCGCACTCCACAGGGAGGTGGAGGCCGCCAGATTGCTCAGGTCGATCGCGATCGTGCCCCCATTGGCCTGAATGCCGCCCGAGGAACCGGTGTAAACGGTGCCGCCATTCAAGGTGAGCGTGCCGGTGCCCACCTTGATCAACGACCAGCCGCCGTTGATGCTCATGCCGCCGAAGGTGGTATTCGTATTCAACGCGCCCACTTCGAGGTTGCCACCGTTAAAGGTTCCAACCGTGCCGGAGAGCGCACCGACCTGCAAAATACCGCCCCAACCCGCCAGACGACGGTTGGAACTGTTCCCGCCAGTAAGCTGCAACGTAGCCTGCCCCAAATTGTTCGAGGCCGCCGTGCCGCCCCCAATGTTCAAATTCGAGCCGTTGTTCACCGTGTTCGCGACCAGCGTACCAGTAAACTCACTCAAATCACCCGAGAGGAACGCCGTGCTGTTGGTCCCCGCCGAAAGCAGGGTCAGCGTCCCGCTGCCGGTCAAGGCGCCGGAATCACCGAGACCGTTTCCAGAGGTGGAAGACGCCTTGAACTGTGCGCTCATTCCCGCGGGAACGTAGATGTTGTTGGCCAGGGTCAGTGCGCTGCTGCCGTTATTATTCACCTGGCCGCCATTAAGGACTAACGTGCCGGTGCCGAACGCGCTGGCGTTCTGGACATCAATCGTACCAAGGTTCAGATACGTATTCCCGGTATAGGTATTTGTTCCGCTGATGACCAGCGTCCCCGAGCCGCTCTTGGTCAGCGCATTGGTTCCGTTGGCCAGAATCGCCGAGGCAATGGTGAGCGTATCACCCGAGGCATTGGTGCGGATCACCAGCTCGCCGTTGCTGGACGCCTGGATGCCCGTGCCGCCGCTGATGGTGGCCGCATTCGCACCGGATTTGAGCAGGCTGTCCACGGTGAGAATCTGGCTGGAGGCCAGGGTGAGACCGTTGGTCGTCCCGAGCTTGAGCGTGTCAATCTGCGCCGTGGTCTGCGCCGTCACCGCGCCGGTCAGGTTGACATTGCTTAGCGCCGTCACCGTCCCGAGGGTCGTGCCGCCGGCGGCGATGACTCCGTTGGTATCGGTGGAATAATTGAAGGCCCGCAGGTACCCGGCCGCATCGTAAACCGCATAGTCTGTGCCGCTGAAGAATTCACCCTTGTCGAGCAGTGTGCCCGTGGAGGTGGGCGCGGTGGAAAGGGTGATCAGGTTCGTGGTGCCATTGGTGCCGCCGCTGGCGGTGAAATTTTCTGTCATCCCCACCGAACGCGCCAGACTGGGCAGTGTGAGCGTGGTGGTGCCGCTGGTTCCGTAGATGGAGGTGAAGTTTACTTCATTGGAACCGCTGATCGTGTATCCACTCGCATCAAGCGTGCTGCCGGTGGTGGAGCCCTGGTACGTGAAGCCCGCACCATTGAGAGCGAGGGTCGTATTCGTCGGCAGTGAACCGGTATTGCCATTGAGGATGAGCGTGCTGCCGGGCTGGAGGAGATAATTGCTGTTCGCGCCCGTCTGGTTGCCGGCAACAGTCACGGTCGCGCTCGCGATGGTGGTGCTGCCCGCGTAGGTGTTGGTCCCGCTCAAGGTGAGGGTGCCGGTGGTGCCGGTGCCCGAATTAATCGTGAGCCCGCCGGTGCCGGAGATGTTCCCGGAAACTGTGCCGCCGCGCACGGTGCCGTAATTATACCAGTCGCGCAGGCCGATGGTCAGATTGGCATTGAGTGTGATCGCGCCGGAGAAAATGCCCAGGGTGCCGTTTTCAAAGCTGAGCACGCTATTGGTGCCACCATTCACGGTGAGGCTGTTGGCCATGTTCACCGCGCTGCTGCCCTGCACCGCCAGTTCACCCTGGTTGTTGAGCGTAAAGGTCGCCGTGGGGTCCACCGCCCCCTGCACGCCATATTCAAATGTGCCGCCGCCCTGGAGGATGACGTTGCCGTTGAACGTATTGGTCTGCGCCACCCGCAGGTTGCCGGTATTGGCCACCAGCGTTCCGTTGCCGGTGAGGGTCAGCGTGCCGCTGCCGAGCAGAGTATTCGCCGTGTTGAAAAAATACTGGCCCGTGGTGCTGACGTTGATCGTACCGCCGCTCGCGCCGATGGTGAAGGCGTGGGTGTTGGTAATCCCGGCGGTCGTGCGCAGGGTGCCGCCATTGAGGGTCACCGCGCTGGTCGAGGCGCCGAGGTTCGCATCCGCGTTGATGGAAAGGATGCCGCTGTTGAGCGTGTCGCCACCGGTAAAGGTGTTGGTTCCGGAGAGCACCCAGAGACCCGCGTCATTCTTCACCAGGGCCAGGTTACCGCCGCCGGTGCCATCGCCAATCACGCTGCTGATCGTATTCGTGCCTGCATTCGCCCCGCCCAGAGTGAGGCTGAAGGTGTTCCCCGTGGTCGCGGCTCCCGTAATCCCGCCGGTGCTAAAGACAAGCGTATTGGCCGCATTGCTCGCGCTGGAGGTGAAGGAGTAGTTCCCTTCCAGCACAATCGGCGCGCTGATGATCTGCGCCGCGGAGCCCGTGTTCTGCACCACACCGCCCGCCGTAAGGTAGAGCGTGCCGGTGGAAAGCGTGAAGGCCGAGGAACCGTTGAAAGTAATGTTTTGCAGGTTGCGATAGCTGTCCACCGTGATCGTGCTCGCCCCGCTGCTGCCAAAGGTGGCCGTGTCTGTATTCGTCGTCCCCGAGGTCGCTCCCGGTGCCGCCGCATCGGGCGACCAGGTGGCATCGGTCCAGTTACCCGTGGTCGCCGTGCCTGTCCAGGTCTCACTGGCTCCCCGTGCCGTCCACAGGTCAAGCGGCAATGCGGTGACCATTGTAACAATCGCAAGACGGATACAAACAACGACAGGTCGGCGAAGGGTGGGCTTTTTCATGGGAGGGGTGTGGAAAAACAAAATCCAGACCGCGACCGTCGCAATCCGGGCACAACAAACTTGGTAAATCAGTGTAAGAGAAACAAACCCTTCAAGACTTACACGATTAAGTTTACAAACCATTTGCAAACCGCTCAACCAGAGAGTGGTGGGTCCGCAGATGAGATCGTATTTCCGAATCCATCGCAGTTGGTTGGGGGATGACCTGGAAAGCGGGAAGAAGGAAATGAACCACTTTCTGCGACCATCCATTCGGAAATATGACCTGACGCAGATTTCCTAATTTTTAACAGGCTCTCAAAGAGAAACGATTGAATTTTGGAAGAACTCAAAGGCCAGCGCAGCGCTTCCCTAAAAATCCGCGTAAGTCTACAGGCAAAACTACCCGGTCTTCACATAAACCTCGACCCGGCAATCGAAGCCGCCGAAGTCCACCTTTTGCCGGGAGAGCAGCTTGAGCCCCGGAATCGTCGCCTCGGAACGGAGCGGATTGGCAAAGATGAGTCGTCCGCCTGGCTTCAGCAGAACGTTCGCTGCCGAAAACAGGCTCCCGATCAATCCCCGCAGATCCGCAATCGGCACCCGCCGACCCAGCGGCGGATTGCTGATGATGAGACCGAGTGCACCCGGCCTGAGCCCGGGCACTCGGGCGTAATCGCGAAAGTCGCAAACGTGGAGCGTTGTGGGAATGGCCGGCAGCGCCGCCGCCGCCAAATTGCGCTTGGTAATTTCGATCGCCTCGGCACTCAAATCGGTCCCAAAAAGGTGCTTCACCCCGCCGAGCAGCGAACGCTCGATCAGTTCCAGCCCGGAACCGCAGAAAGGGTCCCAAATCGTCTCCGGCTCGCGCGCCGCACTTTGCAACGCCAGTCGGGCCATGCTGGCCGCGAGCGGCGGATGGGAGGCGGCGGGAACATCCTGCTGCCGGTAGGCAAAGCGCGGATCGGGCGACAGCCGCGGGGTGAGCTCCACCGAGAGCCCCTGCGGCGCGGGATGGATTTCCACCGCCCACGGCGCCTCGCGGGCATCGTTCAACAGCTCGGGACACCGCTGGTAAACCGCGCCGGCCAGCTCGCGAATCGCCCCGCGCTGGTGGCCCTTGTCGGTGAAATCGAGGCGGTAGCGGATGGGGCCTTCGGTGAAGGTCTCCAGCACCCGGCACGCGAGCGGCGAGGCGATGAGTTCCGCGAGTGCGGCCACCGAAGGCGCGCCGGAAACCCGCTTCGCCACTCCAAGCACGAAAGCCACGCTGCCGCAGCAACGGACCGCATAAAGATCGCCCAGCGAAAACGGCTTCAACGGCTCTAGCATCACGAGCCCGGGATGCACCGCGGCGACCCGGAATTGTTTGCCCAGTCGCGCCTGCGCTTCCTCTTGCACCATCGATTCCAACCCGCGGCGGCCGCGCAGGTGAACGCGCAACCCGGCGAAATCCGTCAGCACACGCTCCAGCCGGATCGTGGTTGCCGTGGAGCGGGCCACGCTCGCCTTGATTTTCTGTTCCGCCCGGGAACCCAGGTCCGACGCCTCTTCCAGCGTGGCGGCCCCGCCGATTTTCTCCAGCGTCTGCCCGAGAAATTTGCGCTCACGCTCGCCTTCGGCACGTTGCAGAAGCTCCAGCAGCGCCGCCTCATCGCCAGCCGCTGCGCCCAGCTTGGGCAGCGCCGCCATCGCATAGCGGCGGATTTTTTCCACCGGATCCTGCAAGAGCGCCCGCAACCACTCACGCGCCTGCTGCTTTTGCATCTCGGTGCCGCGCTCGGAAAAAACGACGCCCACCGCGCGCACCAAGCCCACGCGGGCGGCACGTTCCTTTTCATCAGCGCGATCAAAGCGCGGAACTTCGCGGGTCCACAATTCTTCGCACGAGAGCTGCCGCAACTGCTGGTAAAGTTCCTTCGCAGGATTTTTGCCGTCCGGCTTCATTTGGATTCCCCGGCTTCCCAGCGTCCGAAAATTCCACACGGCAGCACCAGACCGTTGCGCTGGCCGGGCAGCCCGAGCTCGCCCACGGTGAGGCGACCGCCCGCCTGACTGAAGACCTGGGTGAGCAGGTTGCCGAGCACAAGCGGCGAGAGCCGCGAGGTGTAGCTGTTGATCAGGCAAAAGAGCGGCTCCGCACTCAGCAGATCGCGGCACTCGGCGAGCAATTTCCAGAGGTGCAACTCCAGCTTCCACACCTCGCCCCCGGCCCCGCGCCCGTAAGCAGGCGGGTCCATGATGATCGCATCGTATTTCCGCCCCCGGCGCGCTTCGCGGGAGACGAATTTCAAGCAATCATCCGCGATGTAGCGGATGGAAGCCTCGCCCAGACCAGAAAGGGCGGCATTTTCGCGACACCATTGTACCGCGCCCTTCGAGGCATCCACATGGCACACCTCCGCACCCGCAGCGGCACAGGCCACGGTGGCCGCACCGGTGTAGCCGAAAAGATTGAGCACGCTCACCTCGCGACCGGCGGTTTTCGCCTGGCGGATCGCGTTCATGCACCAGTCCCAATTCGCTGCCTGCTCAGGAAAGAGCCCGGTGTGCTTGAAGTCGGTCGGGCGAATTTTGAACTTCAGCGCGCCATATCGGATCGTCCACGAATCGGGCAATTCGCGGCGAAACTCCCACCGGCCGCCCCCGCTTTCGCTCCGATGGTAAAAGCCATCCCATCCCGTCCATTGCTTGCCGGTGCGCGGCCACATCACCTGCGGATCAGGCCGCACGAGCGTCACATCGCCCCAGCGCTCCAGCTTGAGCCCGTCGCCGGTATCGAGCAGCTGGTAGTCCTGCCAGCGGTCGGCGAGCAGGATGGAAGAAGACGGATTCATGGAAGTTTAGCCACAGAGGTCACAGAGACTCTCGAGTGAGTTGGTTTAACCGCCAGGACGCCGGGAGGGAAAGTACCATTTATGATTTAGTATTTAGGAAGTTTTAGAAGTGCGCATCTTCAATGCAATGCGGGAAGATCCGTCTTCTCCACGATTTCCCCTTTCCTTCGTGTCCTCGTGTCTTCGTGGTGAAAATCATCCTCCCCTTGGTGCCTTGGAGTCTTGGTGGTTAAACTTTTCCCCGGAAAATATCCGCCACGATTTCGTAGGATCGCACCCGCGCCGTGTGGTCGTAGATCATCGAATTGATGATTACCTCATCCGCCCGCGTTTCTTCGAGGAAGGCGTCGAGTTGCAACCGCACGGTGGCCGGGCTGCCGACCATCGAGAGCTTGAGGAACGATTCCACGCCCGCTTTTTCGTGCGGCATCCAACGGTCTTCCATCGTATCCACCGGCGGCGGGAGTTTGCTCCGGGCATCGCGAAACATATTCAGCACCGCCTGCTGGTGCGAGGTGGCCAGGTGCTGCGCCTCGGCATCGGTCGCGGCGGCGATGACATTGATCCCCACCATCACATAGGGCTGCTCCAGCACCGTCGAGGGCCGGAACGCCTTTCGATAAATCTCCAACCCCGGCAGCATATTGGCCGGGGAAAAATGTCCGGCGGAACTAAACGGCAGCCCCAGCTCCCCCGCCAGTTGCGCGCTGAACCCACCGGAACCGAGCAGCCAGATCGGCACCCGCAAGCCCGCCCCGGGCACCGCCCGCACGCGTTGACCCGGCACCGGATCGCGAAAATATTCCCGCAGCTCGGTGAGCAGCGCAGGAAATTGATCCCCATTCTGCCGGTTTTCCCGCCGCAGGGCCTGACTGGTCATCGGATCAGTGCCTGGCGCACGTCCCAGCCCGAGATCAATGCGCCCCGGATACAACGATTCCAGCGTGCCGAACTGCTCGGCGATTACCAGCGGCGCGTGATTGGGCAGCATCACGCCGCCCGCGCCCACGCGAATCGTTTTCGTCGCCCCGGCCACATGCCCGATCACCACCGAGGTCGCCGCGCTGGCGATGCCCGGCATGTTGTGATGCTCGGCCAGCCAGTAGCGACGGTAGCCCCAAGACTCGACGTGACGCGACAGATCCACCGCCCGCCCAAACGCCTCCGCCGCTTCTCCGCCCTCCAAAATCGGGCAGAGATCGAGCACGGAATAGGCAGTGGAAACAAAGCGGCTCATCGAGAAATTACGCCAGCACCGGATAGTCGAGGTAACCCTTCGACCCCAGCGAGTAGAAGGTCGAGGAATCGGGCGCGTTCAACGGCGCGTTTTCCGCGAAACGGCGCACCAAGTCGGGGTTGGCGATATAGGGCACGCCATACGCCACCGCAGCCGCGTCGCCCGAGGCGAGGATTTCGTTCCCGGTTTCGCGAGTAAAACCGTCGTTGGCAATGATCGGGCCGCCGAAGGCCTCGCCGATCGCGGGCAGCAGACGGTTCCCGCTCAGCCGTTCGCGGAGACACAGGAAGGCCAGCCCACGCTTGCCAAATTCCCGCGCGACATGGGTAAAGATCGCGTGCGGATTGGAATCGTGAATGCCGTGCGTGCCGCCCATCGGATTGAGATGCACGCCCACGCGATCCGCGCCCCACACCGAGACGCACGCATCGGCCACTTCCAAAATCAGCCGCCCGCGATTTTCCACCGAGCCGCCGTATTCGTCGGTGCGCTGGTTGGTGCCGTCCTGCATGAACTGGTCGAGCAGGTAGCCATTCGCCCCGTGGATTTCCACCCCGTCGAAGCCTGCCGCCTGCGCATTCTCCGCGCCCTTGCGGTAAGCCTCAATGATCCCGGGAATTTCCTCCAGTCGCAGCGCGCGCGGCGTAACGAACGGCTTCATCGGGCGAATGAGACTCACATGCCCCTCGGCGGCAATCGCGCTCGGGGCCACCGGCAACTCACCCTTCAAAAAGGCGGGATCGGAAATGCGTCCCACGTGCCAGAGCTGAAGCAGGATGCGCCCGCCCAAGTCATGCACCGCCTTGGTCACGAGCTTCCAGCCCTCCACCTGCGCCGACGACCAGATGCCCGGCGTGTCGGGATAACCCACACCCATCGGCGTGACCGAGGTCGCTTCGCTGAGGATGAAACCTGCGTCGGCGCGCTGCTGGTAGTATTCGGCCATCATGGCATTCGGCACGCGTCCCACGCTGGCGCGGGTGCGGGTGAGCGGGGCCATGACGATGCGATTGGGCATCGAGAAGGCACCAATCTGGACGGGATCAAGGAGTGTAGGCATAGAGATGGGTTTGGAAATTAAGCCGCGAGCGAATCCGCCGTCGGCGCGAACACCGGGCGGGGTTTGAAGACGAAGATTTTGCTAAGCGTGATCGCGAGCGCCAGCAGGGCCGGCAGCGCGGACACGAGCGGAATTGCCGTGAGACCGGGGCCGTGCGCGATCACCAGTCCACCCAGCCAGGCCCCGAGGGCATTGCCCGCATTGAAGGCGCCGACATTCAGCGTCGCCGCAATATTCGGCGCCGCCGCGCCGGTGGTGATGACGTTCATTTGCAGGCACACCGCCGCCGCAAAGGAAGCCGCTCCCCACAGCACCAGCGTAATCTCCGCCGGAAGCACCGCGCGCCCCGCCCAGAAGTAAATGACCTCCAGCAACACAATCACCGCCAGTGATCCAGCCAGCCCGGGCAGAATACGCCAGTCGGCCAGCTTTCCGCCCACGGTATTGCCCACCGTGTAGCCGACGCCAACCAGCAGCAGCGTCCACGTCACGCCCTTGGGCGAGATGCCAGTTACGTCATTCAGCAGCGGCGCAATGTAAGTAAAGAGCGTGAACATCGAGGCCGAGAAAAGCACCGTCAGCCCGATGCCCACCCAGAGCCGCAGATTGCGGAGCGCGCTCAGTTCCGCGCCGAGATTCGACGCCTCCTCATCGTGCCGTTTCGGCAGGAGAATCGTGATCCCCGCCAGCGTGAGAATACCTATACCGGAGACGGCCCAGAAGGTGGAACGCCACCCATACGCCTGCCCCAGCGCGGTGCCGAGCGGCACGCCGAGGATATTCGCCACCGTGAGCCCAGTGAACATGAGCGCCATCGCCGAGGCCTTGCGACCGGGCGGCGCGAGATTCGCCGCGACCACCGAGCCGATGCCAAAGAACGCCCCGTGGCAAAGCGAGGTCACCACGCGGGCCGCCATCAGGAAACCATAATTGGCCGCCAGCGCGCACAGCGCATTGCCGAGCACGAAAATCGCCATCAACCAGAAGAGCGCAGTCTTGCGCGGCAGTTTCGCTGTGACCAGGGCCATCACCGGCGCGCCGAGCGCCACGCCCAGCGCGTAGCCGCTCACCAGCCAGCCTGCGCTCGGGATGGACACGCGCAGACTCTCCGCCACCTGTGGCAGCAGGCCCATGATCACAAACTCCGTGGTGCCAATCGCAAACGCGGCCAGCGTCAGCGCATAAATCGAGATCGGAATACCCGCCCCCTCGGCGGCAGAATTGGAAGAATGACTCATATACGTCTTATAGTTCGGTATTATTGAACTACAAAACTCTTGAAATGCAAATGGAGAGCGATAGTTTCTCGTTATCAGACCGATTCAACATCCACCCATCGCCAGCCTCTCCGTCGCCGCCGTGCTCCATGCCCTGTCGGACCCGGTGCGGGTGGCGATTGTCCGCGAAATGCTGAAGGCCGGGGACGCGATGAACTGCTCCGAGACTGCCGCCAAGACCGGCCTGAAAATGCCCAAGAGCACCTGCTCCCAGCACTACCAGATCCTCCGCGAGGCCGGCCTCATCCACAGCGAACGCAAAGGCGTCGAACTCTCCAGCCGCCTGCGCCTCGACGAAATCGAGCAACGCTTCCCTGGCCTGGTGAATTCCATCCTGCAAGCCTACGAAACCGAGCAAGGAGCGTAGGAACCGGGCCAGCAAAACACGCGGAAGGACACGAAAAGGAACCCCTTTTTCGTTTATTTAGAGTATTTCGATGGCTCCCTTCTTCGTGAGCTTCGTGTCCTTCGTGGTGACCCTCTCATAAATTCCATTTTCCCAAACGCCGGTTTTGCTCTAAGAAGGTGCCCTACCCGCTTACCCGATGCGCTTGCTCGACCGTTACGTCCTTACCAATTTCCTGCTGCCGTTCTGCTACTGCTTCTTTGGCTTCCTCTCGATCTGGCTCGTGTTTGACCTGACCGACAACGGCCAGGACTTCATCCAGTTCCACGTGCCGCTCTGGAAGATCATCGCCTTTTATGCGACCCAGTTCCCGCAGATCATCGTGATCAGCCTGCCGATCGGCCTCCTCCTGGCGCTGCTCTATTGCCTGAGCCGCATGTCGCGCACCAACGAGATCATCTCCATGCTCACCGCCGGTCGCAGTCTGGTGCGCATCGTGATCCCGCTCTTCGCCGCCGCGCTGGGGATCACTGCCCTGAGCGTCGGGATGAACTACAAGCTCGCTCCGCACTCCGATGCGTTGAAAAAGCGCATGCTCTACACCTTCACCCACACCAAGGCGGAGCAGGAGGAAATGGACACCATCCTCTTCAAAAACCGCACCGATGATCGCGCGTGGTACGTGCAGAAAATCAACGTGAAGCGTAATCACCTCGAAGGCGTGGAAATCATCCAGCAAAACAAGGCAGGCGACATCATCCAGAAATACTACGCCAAATCCGCCGACTACGATCCGGATGGCAACAGCTGGACCTTCCACGAAGGCAAGACCGTGAATTTCGATAACGCCGGCAACGTGAAAAACGAAGAGGCGTGGCTGACCGGACCGGCGGCTCAGCTCAAGATCAGCCACTGGAGCGAAACCCCATGGCGCATCTCCAGCTCGGAAGCTCGACCCGCAGGACCTCTCGGTGCCGGAGCTTCAGGAATACCTCTATTACAACTCCGACTTCCCACAGGCCTCGCTGGCTCCCTACCAGACGCATCTGCATTACCGCTGGTCGCTGCCGTGGCAGTGCCTGGTGGTCGCGCTGGTCGCTGCGCCCTTGAGCGTCGTGTTTTCCCGTCGCGGGGTCCTGGGCGGAGTGATTGGTTCGATCGGCCTCTGCTTCGGGCTGATCTTCTTCTCCAGCATGGGTCTCGCACTGGGCAAGGGCAACCGCATCGGGCCTTTCTGGGCGGCGTGGGGGCCGGACATTCTGTTCGCCGCCATCGGCCTTTTCCTGCTCTTCATCCGCAGCTACAACATCGAGTTGCCCAAGCTCTCCACCCTCTTCAAGGGAGGGAAGAAGTAATGGCCCAGGAATGGCAGATCACCAGCCGCTCGCATACCTGCTCGATCACCGGCAAGGAATTTCAGGACGGCGAATATTTCTACACCCTGCTCATCCGCAACAAGGAGGGCTTTGACCGCCAGGACTTGAGCGAGGAAGCGTGGAAGGACCGGAACGAGAACATCCAGCCCTACTCCTTCTGGCGCACCAAATACGAGACCCCACCGCCACCCGCCCCGGAGGCCCTTTCCAAAGGCAGCGCCGAGGATCTGCTCCGCCGCTACATGGCCGAGGAAGGCGCGCAGCACACCAACGCCCGCTACATCCTGGCGCTGATGCTGGAACGCAAGCGCCTGCTCAAGCAGGTCGAGACCCGGCAGGAAGGCGACAGCCGCACCCTCATCTACGAGCACGTGCGCACTGGCGAAGTTTTCGTGATTCCCGATCCCGACCTGCGGCTCGACCAGCTCGCCGAGGTGCAGATGGAGGTCGCCAGCCAGCTCGCGTGAAGATTCCACCCTGCCCGCCCGCATCTCCGTGGCCGCGATGAAGAGCAAGGAACACCCCTTTCTCGCCGGGCTGCATGCGGCCCGGGTCAATTTCGTCCCGGGCCTCATCATCCAGTGCGCGATGCTCGGGCTGCTGCTCGGTTATTACTATTGGCCGCCGCTCCGGGATCTGCTCGGCACCGTCGCCGGGTGGAAACAACACCTCGGCTACGGCTTCTCCTTCTTCACCTACGCCGTGGCCGGCGGCCTGCTCCCGGAAGTGCTCCGCGTGCTCGTGTTGCAAAAAGGGGCGATCCACGCCAGCAACCTACGCGATGCCCGCTTCGGCTTTTTCTTCTGGGGCATCATGGGCATGAGCGGCGATACCTGCTACCGCGTGCAGGGCCTGCTCTTCGGCAACGAACCCACGCTCGCCGTGGTCCTGATCAAGATGGCCGCCGACCAGTTCATCTACACCCCGCTCTGGGGCACCGCAGCGATCGTCGTCGCCTACGACTGGCACCACTACGGCTTTACTCTGCGCGCCCTCCGCAACTGCCTCACCCTCGATTTTTACCGCGTCCAAGTCCTCCCCTCCCTGGTCACTGGCTGGGCCGTCTGGATTCCGCTCGTCGCCATCATCTACGCCCTCCCCCCACTCCTCCAGGTCCCCTTCGCCGCCCTCGCCACCAGCTTCTGGAGCCTCCTCGTCACCTTCATGCGCCGCCAGGCCACCGCCGTAACACCAACGCCTGTGCTGGCAGAGGAAGAGGGGTAGATTTAACCGCGGATGACGCGGATGGGCACGGATATTGAGTCCGCGAAAAACGCGAAGCAGGCGAAAATGAAGCTGCTCCCCTCGTTCCCATACTCCGTGTGGGAACGCCCCTGTCTGCGACACTTCGTGTCGTCATTGGTCATTTTCCCCTCCCCCCTCCGCGCTGCCGCGTGAGCAAATCCCTAGCTACTGAATCAAGATTTGCGTCCCGTTGGAATCCGTATAGAAACGACGACTAGGCTGGACCTGGATCACCGGGCGACTCACGCTCTGCGCACTGCTCGAGACAAAGGCCGTGCTCACCGGCATCTGGCTGACCGGCGTCACCGGGCTGCCCATCGTCGGCGGGGTAACTTCCGCCACTTCCACCTTCGCCGGCTCCGGCATCGCCTTCGGCTTGGCCGGAGCGACCACCGCGAGCTGCGGACGCGCCGTCCCGATCGCCCCGGCCGCGAGGCTCAGGTTGTGAATCGCGAGCCCCATCTGGGTCGTTCTCGTCACTGCGGCGTAGGCCCGGGAATCGTAGTTCTGCGCGAGATTGATGGGCGCGCCTCCACGCTCGAAACCGAGCGCGCGGGGCCGGGGCAACTCATTGCCCATCCCCCACCACTGCCCATCGCGCTGCCAGGCGACGATCGCGTGGGTGACCGGGTGATGCAGCAAGCCCGGCCGGTAGGTGTAGTAAATGACCTGACTGCTCTGTCCCTGATTTTGAAGCCAGGTCGAAAGTGCATCCGCAAATTCCACGCACTCACCGAACTGTCCACGCCCCGGGAAATTCAGCCCCGAGACTTGATCTGCCAGCGGTTCTGCCTGCGCGAAGGCGCAGCCAAGCAGAAATAGTGTAATTGCCCTTTTCATAGTATGCCCTCAATTCGCCGCGCAGTTCGCCATGATTCTGAGGCTAATGCAAGTACAAACCGACCCGGGGAAAGGTCACAAATAAGAGACAAAGGGGGCATGGGGGAGAATTTGATAATTTTTTGTGCGAGCGGTATCTCCGAACCCACCCCAAAACACAACGCAAATCTGCATCCGCTTTTTCCCGCAAGGGAGCGACTCCCAACTCACCTTGATGAGCTGCCCCATCTGCCGGCGCTCTGGCTAACCCCTTGTGCACGTCTGCACAGACTGCCCCTTCTCCTACTTCACTTCTTTCGTTGTATCTTCATCAAAAGGGGATGACTTGCGATTTTCGCTGAAATAGGAAAGGATCAACGACATGTTACCGGGTGGCCCGATCATCACGCGCGATCCGCGCGGCACTAAGCGGAAGTTGATAGGAATTCTTTTTCTGATTGTTCCATTGATCGTGGTCGCTACTGGATTTTTTCTCTACCAAGAGCCTCAAGTCGGACCTGCAAGAGCCATCTTTTATCTGCGCTATCGTTTCACAGACAATGTCGAACGGCTGCTCACTTCTTATTCCGACCAGTTGGACCAAACCAATGCTGGTTACATCCCGATGGAGGTTGATACGTTTCTGTGCGCGCGCCTTGGCTCTACCGACTCCGCAAAGGAGTTCGGGGCCCTTGTTCACTTCTACATCTTGCAGAGTGGAAGCCGCACCGGGGAGCAGCTTGGTCGCGTGTCGGATGCCCTTAAAGAACGAGTGATCGGGGTGGTCATCAGCAAACTCAAATCGCTCCCGCCCATTGACCGCCTGAGGGCGGTTGAGTTGATTGAATATCTTCGGCTCGATGGCAAAGTTTACAAGCCGCAGTTGTCTGGCACCGCACGCGGAAACGAACCGGGACGGCTTGAACCGATGTCGGAAACAATTGATGACGCCTCAACGCTGTTTACCAATTGGTGGCAGAGCCCTATTCCATGGTCCAAAAAGAAGCAGATTTCTCCACTGGAAGGAAGCGGATTATCAATCTCCGGCGCACTTGAGCTATCCCCGTAGCAGGTCCGAAGGGGAGCATTTCTGACGATGGAGAGTCCACGCGATATGTCCGTGGAGCGAAAGTGTCGATAGTAAGAACTGCCCTTTTACTAACGTCCCTTTTGCGGAAGAACGCCAACGGCGTTCCGCCTCAAAGCCCGGGGTTGCGCGCCACGCGCTACCCCGGGAACCATCCCCCAAAAAACCTCTCCCAACCGCAACGCGGTTGCGGCCCGGAGCAACGCATCGAACGTCCCGACCGACCACCCCACCGATCCCTTCACTTTTACGCCTTGCCGCCCATAGAGGAGTTTGAGAAACTGACCCGAATCATGAGCGCGGCCATCTTCGGCAAACCCGGCTCAAAGCAAGCGGATTAGACCCGAAAAAGATGAAGCGTCCTCTGGATATAGAAACACCACGTCGGATGAGCCCCCATTGGCGGCCCGTTTCTCGTTAGGCAATCTCACCGTCCCCTCTTACTTATGAGCATAATCGACGCATTCTGGAATCTATCTCAAGAGTTCAAGCTTGATGAACTCCGAGCAGCTCACAGTAAAGCACGCGGCCAGGACGCTGCCGTGATTGAAGCTCTCCAGGACGAGAATCGCGAACTGAGAATCCATCTTGGCATTCTCACTCGGCTGCTCATTCAGCATGGCGTTATCTCGGCGGAGGAGTATTCGAGCTCGGTTGCCGATACCAAAGCGAAGATGCAAATCACCTCCACTCCCCGTACCTAACCATGCGCTGCAGCGAACCCAGCGGCGTCTCAGAGAGGCCAGTTTTGACTATGGGGTGTTTCAGCGGAGCAAGAATGTCGATAGGAAGCTCTGGCCCCTTTGCTTCCCGTTGCTGATAGTGGTTTGCAAACTTACATCGCGTCGTTTATTCAACAGAAGAATTGCAAACAAAACCCAATCACTTTTAACTTCCTGTTCGGAAGATAGGCAACCTCCCTCTGGTTCCTTTTTATTTGAACAACTCCCTGAAACTTCACATTTAGCCACACACCATGTGGGAATTAATCATAGCTGTAACATTGGCCGTTGGGTTATCCATCCTTTTCAGTACAATCGTCTCATTTCTATTTATCGAAACCGAACGCAGCAAAGCCAAGAAGACATGCGAGCGGGATTTGATCGCAGGTATCCGAAATCAACGACTTACTTGGAACGATGTCAGTCACATTGCTGAACAGTCGAATTTAAGTCGTTCTGACTTGCTTTGGGTCCTGCGAGAGATTCATAGGAAGGCAATCTCAGGCGAGGATACCGAGCTTGCTGAGCATACTGATGGCATCCGTACCTTTCTAGAACAACACATGCAGAATGAACCATTCGCAGAGTTACCGGAAAATATCAGTATGCAGCTCACCCAACTTGCCGAGAGTGGTCCTGCTGTTCAGAACATAATTCGCCAACTCGCTGCGTCTCTTACTACGCTGTACACCCGCAATCAAACGCAGCTACGGAGGCAAACCCAAATTTCGGTTTGGAGTTTTGCGGTCGGCATCGTAGGTCTCTTATTAGCAGTGATCGGTCTTTATCTCGCATACGCCCAAAGCGCGGCTCCACGTCCCCAAACTCCAAAAACAGAAGCACATGAGCCGAAGGCCTAACCATACGCTTCAGCGAACTGCTCCGGCTATCTCTGAACTTGGGGCCATTAGACGCACTAAGTAATCGAATGATGAGCACCGAAAACTTTCAGAGCTACATGTTCCACTTCCGCTGCGCCATCTGTGCATCGACTCCGAAGCGCGTTCTTCTCCGAGATTATTTGTGGCAGTAGCACGCGGCTCCGCCAGAACGGCTTTACATGCTGCTCGGCATTCTTAGCGGAGCAGTCTCGGAGGTTTGCGCCGGGCAAGCACGCTGGCTGACTAAGAAATTCAGCAAGGCTGCCCAGCGGTTACAAGGCGCTCTCGACGCGTTAGTCTTCGAGCCACCACTCGCATCGGATTCTTCTCTCCGCGCACCTAGCCCTTCGGTGTTGCACTTTGGCACCGATTGCCCGATGTGTCACTCACAGGCAGGAGCACGCAAGCCTGACAATTACTTCACTCTGTGGCCACACGCTTGCAAAGTCCAGACTGGAAACCTTCTTTACGAGAGCGGGCTTACTCTTTGGGCTGTATTGGTTGGTTTGCCATCTTGGGCACCTGGCAAGTTCCTCCAACGTCTTAACGATGTTCGATACGAGCTTTATCACACCGGACAGAGCCTTTCGTTACTGGAATGCCCACAGTGCGGGCGATTCACTACTTGCCGCTACGGTTCTGAGCAGGAGGGCTTTTGTCGCTGGTGCTTGGACATGGGCGGAGGTTTGGGCCTCAGTTTCAGCATCAACACCGACCCCGAGGGCTCACTGATCAAGAAGATGCAGCCCGACTACGAGGCTCCCGCGAAGAGCGTTTGGGACATTCTTCCGCCAGAAATCACCGCACGAATAAACGCCTCACCCCTATCCGACCAGACTAGAATTTAAGCCGCCTAGTCGTGGGGCAAGAAACTAAGATTCGGCAAGTCAACAGCATTACCTTCGTCGATAATTAAAGGAAGCTCTAGCAGATTAGGTGCTCCAAATTCCTCACAAATCACCGTTCCTTGAACCTTAAAATTACCTTTCTTCAATGGAATTACTACTACATCCAAAAAAATCTGCTCTCGTGTGTGCATCAAGTCCTCCATCCAAATCGAGATTTTGTTCTTTTCGACTCGAAGTGAACGCGTGCGAGGGAGAAGCTGATGCATAATATTTCGGTTGATTGTTTCAATATGAAACATACTTGGTTCTATCATGGGCACCCAATCTCCCACCTGCATAGCTTCAACTTTCGCCTTCGTAGCTCTAGCCTTTTCAAGGGGATTTTCTGGAACTTTAAGCACTGGGACGTTCAGATCTGTAAATTCGTCCTTCTCAAGAACTAAAACAGAGTCTGGAAATTCGAGATCAAGAAAGATTTCTCTGGCTTTTGCGGAGCCCTTATTGCTGATGCAAATCTCAAGTTTATGAGCCGTTCTTTTCATCCGCTCCATTTGTCGGATTTCGGCGACTTCTGATGCCATTTTATCAGATTCCAAACGTGCAGAATTATATTGTTCGACTTCTTCGTTAGTGATAAATCGTTGAAGATCAGCAGGTATATTACTCCACTCCAAATGAGGTAAATAGGGTGGATTGGTGAGATTGAGATATTTGTCATCAAAAAATTTGAAATCCAAAGCAGATCTACCATTCAACTCCACTTCAATCCAAGGGCTTGTACGCATTATCTCCGAATTAAGCTTCTCTAGCTGATCGCGAAGAACTCGATTTTCTTCCACTAGCTTCGCTAACTGTTCTGCAACCTGCCCAGATTGTGAACGTATCCAACCGGGACGTGGCTTCCTAGAAAAGGCTTTTGTGAGTGCAATAATAACCTTTTGATTGAGGTCATTTGCATCACTCCAGAAGTCCACCATCTTATCCGTCTTTACCTTTGCAATGAAAGCATCAAGACGTTTTGTCTGTTCTGAATCGCTTTCACGCTCCTGGGGCGTTGTAGCCACATTCCGATTGCGAATAAAGCTCATAATTGCAACGCCGAGTTCTCGAGCGTAATCCCATTCCTTTTCCGTGAAGCTTCTACCGTCGATGCTTAGACTTCCATAACGGTGTCCGATGATGCAAATATAGTAATCCGTCTGCTCTAGCGTCTCTCGAATGATTTCCCATTGTTCATCGTCATCAGCACTAAATTGCTCCATACCGACCGGGAAATGGTTTAGACTTTGAAGAACCTCCATTAGCCCACGACGGACATCTACAAGGTCGGTGTAGGTCGAACTAACAAATATTTGGAATTTATTCGAACCCATAAAAACTAAGCAAGCTTACCGGTAAAAGTGTCCTGAAGGATGGACTGGCGGAAGCAGGTGGCGTGCTGGAGGTTGGCACTCACCATTGCTTCCAATTCCACCACAATACTCAATCGTCGCTCCACTTCTGACACGATCCGCTTCTGTTCGGCCAGCAGAGGCGGTGGGAGCCCGATGGATTTGATTTCTCCGAGATTCAGCCGTGGGTGGCCAACGTCTTGAAACATTCCATTTGTTCCTTTCCGAACCGGATCAGAATTGAATGCGGCATTCATGTATTTTGGCAAAACTGAGCTATATGGTCTGAAGCGTCTACGGGCTGTTTTTACAATGGCTTGCTCAATTCAGCCCCATTCCGTCAGCTGCCGGTCAATTTCCAGCCGCGCTTTTTCCTCACGGATTATTGTTACCTAGCCACTCAAGCGGAAATAGAAGGCGATGGCAATTCCGAATGCGTAGAGACTTCGTTCCTTAACTCGGTTGGAGCAAAACCATTTCCCCCTGAATCATAATTTAGAGACGCTCCCAAAAAACAACCCCTGGCTGCCGTGGGGTCACGGAGCCAGGGGTCGTGAACGGTTGGTTATGCGCGACCAGCCGAAATGTTAGCGCGGGTTAGCGGAGGAAGGCTTCGTGGAGGCCGCCGTCCACGGTGAGGACCTGGCCGGTGGTCTTGCCGAGGCGGCTGCTCACCCAGAGGAAGTAGGCTTCCGCCTGGTCGGCCGGGGTGATCGGGGCCTTGGTGAGGGTGCGGTCGGCGTAGAACTGGGCCAGCTTGGTGACGAGCGATTCGGTGGCTTCGTCGTCGGTGTAGGCGATGTTGTATTTCGCGAGGGAGCCGATGACGCGGTCGCGCGGGAACATGGCGGAACCCTGGACGACGGTGGCGGGGGCGACGCCGTTGACCCGGACGAGCGGGGCGAGCTCGATGGCGAGTTCGCGCACGAGGTGGTTGGCGGCGGCCTTCGAGGTGTCGTAGGCGACGCTGCCCTTCTTGGCGACGACGGCGTTGGCGCTGGTGGTGAGGACCAGATTGCCGCGGAGGCCCTGTTCTTTCCAGGTCTTGTAGGCTTCGTCGGCGACGAAGTAGCTGCCGGTGACGTTGATGCTGAAGGTGAGCGCCCACTTGTCATCGGGGATGTGCCCGGTGGTGTCGCTGGGGACGAAGATGCCGGCGGTGACCTCGATGGCGTCGAAGCCGCCGTAGGCGAGGGCGACTTGGTCGAGCATCTTGCGGATGCTGGCGCGGTCGGTGATGTTCGCCGCGAGGCCGATGGCGGGGCCGCAGTTGGAGAGGCCGGTACCGGCGACGCCGATGCCGGCGCCATACTTGGCGGTGATCTCCTGGGCCGTCGCCTGGGCGGCGGCTTCGTTCAGATCGACGGCGACGATGTGCGCGCCTTCCTTGACGAGGCGGTGGGCGGTCTCCTTGCCGATGCCGCTGCCGGCGCCGATGACGATGTGGATCTGGCGGGCCAGTTCCTTCTCGGCGGGCATGCGCTGGAGCTTGGCCTCCTCGAGGAGCCAGTACCTCGATGTCGAAGGCTTCCTGCTGCGGGAGGGCGATGTATTCGTCAATCGCCTCGGCGCCGCGCATGACTTCGACGGCGCAGTTGTAGAACTCGGCGGTGACGCGGGACTCGGACTTGTCCTTGCCCCAGGCGATCAGACCGAGGCCGGGGATGAGGATGACGGTCGGGTTCGGATCGCGCATGGCGGGCGAGTTGGCGTGCTTGCAGGCCTCATAATAGGCGGCGTAGTCCTTGCGGTACTGGACGAGGCCGTCGGCGAGGAGTTGCTTGAGCGCCGCGAGGTCGCCGCTCTGCGGGTTCCAATCGACGTAGAGGGGCTTGATCTTGGTGCGGAGGAAGTGGTCGGGGCAGCTGGTGCCGAGCTCGGCGAGGCGGGCGGCGTCCTGCGAGTTGACGAAGCGGAGGATCTTCTCGTCGTCCTGCACGGTGCCGATGAAGCGCTTGAACTGGCTGACCTGGCCGCGGAGCCAGGGGAGGATGGCGGCGAATAGCTCGGCGCGCTTGGCTTCGTCGAGGGTCTGGTATTTGCCACCGCCGAAGGCCTTGGCGTCGCCACCCTTGGCCGCGTATTTCTCTTCAATGTAGGCGGCGGCTTTCTCGATGTAGTCGAGGGTGTTGGTGTAGCAGACCTTGTCATCGTCGTCCCACGAGATGAAGCCGTGCTGGCCCATCATGATGGCGTTTTTGGACGGGTTGAGCTTCGCGATCTCCTGCATGGCGAGGCCGAGCCTCGAAGCCGGGGCGCATCCATTTCACATACTCCATGTCACCGCCGAAGATTTCCTGCGTGAGCTTTTCGCACTGCTTGCTGGCGGCGATGGAGATGATCGCATTCGGGTGCATGTGGTCCACATGCTTGCCGGGGACGAAGCTGTGGAGCGGGGTGTCGATCGAGGACGGGCGCGGGTTGAGGTTGAAGGTGGTGTGGAAATACATGGCCACCATGTCGTCCTCGGCCTGGGACTTGAGGCCCTTGTCGGCCCGGGCACCGTAAACGCTCTGGAGCGCGACGAGCTTGTCCTGGTAGAGGGAGGAGAAATTTTCGCGCAGGCTGGTGCGGAGGTCGCCGCCGGAGCCCTTCACCCACAGGACTTCGACTTCCTTGCCGGTGAGCGGGTCCTTTTCAACGATCTTCGACGAGGTGTTGCCGCCGCCGGTGTTGGTGATGCGCTGGTCGCTGCCGAGGATGTTGGAGCGATAGACGAGGCGGGCGACGGGGTCGAGCGACGCGGCTTTGGCGTCGTCCCAGGAGTAGTTGACGTATTGGTAGGCCATGAGGACGGAGGATTTAGGGTTTAGTTGAGGTAAGTTGCAGTGGAGGAAGGGATCAGTTTAAAGGAAAACCGAGTTATATGATTGGCTTCAATCAATTAAATCCCGCCCGGGGTCAAGCGCTATTTTTTCGGGAGCGGGGGACTGGCTTTGCGGATGGGATGGAGCACGCGCTCGGCGGGGAGCTTGATGTGGGACTCCTTGAGCGCCTTGTCGGGGGCATCGGTGAGGAGGAGATCGAGCTCATCCCAACCGGCGAGGAACTGCGAGGCGTGGCCGCCGACCTTGTGCTGGGCGATGCAGAAGACGGACCGCTGCGAGCAGGCGAGCGCGGCCTGCTGGAGGGTGACGATCTCCGGGCGGGTGTTGAAGATTCCCTCGGCATTGATCGCCTCCGCCGAGAAGAAGCCGAAGTCGAACCGCCAGAAGCGCAGGCTGCGCACTGCGGTGTCGCCGAGCAGAATGGACTGCCGGGGAAGCAACTTACCCGCAATGAGATAGACCTCGATGCCATCGACGCCCGCCAGCAGCTCGCCGGCGGGGAGATTGGAGGTCACCACCGTGAGCGGGGTGACCGGCTCCTTTTTCAGCAGCGAGGCGAGGGTGAAGATGGTGGTGCCGGCATCGAGGAAGATGGTGCCGCCAGCCGGGATGAGCTCGCGGGCAGCCCAGGCGAGATCACGCTTCGTCTCGTGCCGCTCGCCAAGGCGCTGGTGAAAGGAGGGGAAGCGCTGGTTGTATTCCGAAAGCGCACCGCCATAGGTGCGGGTAATCTTTCGCTCCTGTTCGAGCGAGGCGAGGTCGCGACGCAGGGTGGCCTCGGAGACCCGCAATTCCTTGCACAGTTCCTGCACCGGCAGGTAGCCGCGCTGGGCAATCAGTTCCGCCAGCTTTTCGCGGCGGGATTCGACAATATGAAGGGGGACGCGCATTTTACGGAGGTACGGATCGTTCGTTTATGAGCGATGTCAATTATATGTTGAATCGGGGCCAGCTTGCTGCTTCTGTTGCCCCGACTGCACGATCCCCTTTTACTTCCCTTTGCTATGGCTGATCAACTCTACATCGCTTGCGACCTCGGCGCGGAAAGCGGCCGCGTCATGCTCGGCACCCTCTCGAACGGAAAGCTCACCCTGGAGGAAATCCACCGCTTCCCGAACGGCCCCACCCGCGTGCTCGGCACCCTGCGCTGGAACCTGCTCCGCATCTTTGACGAGCTGAAGACCGGCCTGCGCAAGCTCGCCGCCCGTGGCATCAAGGCCGAAAGCCTGAGCGTGGATTCCTGGGGCGTGGACTATGCCTACTTGGGCAAGACCCAGCCGATGCTGGGCCTCCCTTTCAACTACCGCGATGAACGCACCGACCGCACCTACCAGCCCACGCTGGACCGGGCGACGCCGGAGCTGATTTTCGAAGAAACGGGCATTCAGTTCATGTCGATCAACACGATTTACCAGCTCGTCTCCGATCTGGAGACCCAGCCCGAGCTGCTGCAGATCGCCGAGCGCTTCCTGCATGTCGGCGATTACTTCAACTACCTCTTCTCGGGGGTGGCCAAGGTGGATGCCAGCAACGCCAGTACCTCGCAAATTTACAATCCGCGCACGAAAACGTGGTCGAAGGCCCTGATCGAAAAGCTGGGGCTGCCCGCACACATTTTCCCGGAAGTCGTTCCCGCCGGGACCACGCTCGGCAGCCTGCTGCCCGCCGTGGCGGCGGAAACCGGCCTGCCGGTGGAGACAAAAGTCGTCGCCACCTGCTCGCACGATACCGGGGCGGCGGTCGCGGCGGTTCCCGCGAGCGGAGATGATTGGGCTTACCTGAGCTCCGGCACCTGGTCGCTGATCGGGGTGGAATTGCCCGGCCCGCTCATCAACGAAGCGGCGGCAAAGGCGAACTTTACCAACGAAGTCGGCTACAACGACACCAGCCGCTTCCTGAAAAACATTGCCGGGCTCTGGCTGCTCCAGGAATGCCGCCGTACCTGGCTGAAGGAAGGCCGCGATTACAGTTACGCGGAACTCAATCAACTCGCTCAGGAAGCCGAGCCGCTGCGCTCACTGGTGAACCCGAACCACGCTCCCTTTGCCAAGCCGGATGACATGCCGGCGAAGATTCGCGCCTACTGCGAGGCGACCGGCCAGCCCGCGCCGGAGACGCCCGGACAGTTCGTGCGTTGCATCCTCGAAAGTCTCGCACTGCTTTACAGCCAGTATATTGGCGAACTGGAAAGCATCACCGGGCGGACGATTCGCAAGCTGCATATTGTGGGCGGCGGCAGCCAGTCGAAGATGCTCAACCAGTTTACCGCCGATGCGATCGGGCTGCCCGTGCTCGCGGGGCCGGTGGAAGCGACGGCGATTGGCAACATCCTGGTGCAGGCGCTGGGGCTGGGGCAGCTCGATTCCTTGGAAGCCGCGCGCAAGATTGTGCACGACTCCTTTGCGGTGGAGACGTTTACGCCGGATACCGAATCGGCGCTGGCGAAGAGCCGCGAGCGCTTTGCGGTGCTGTTTCTGCGGACGGTTTAGCCACAGAGAGCACAGAGGACACAGAGCAGGGAAGACGGAATACTATTCGGACGTCTTCCCGGACGTCTTCTCTTTTGGCGCTTGTGGATTGGCAGCTACAAGCCGCAGCTACTTTACCGCGCTTTTGATATCCAGCTTGGCCATGCAGCCGGGGCAGATGCCGTGGGAGAAATCGGTGCCGACGGCCTTGTGGATATATTCGTCGATCTGGTGCCAGTAGTCCTGGTCGTCGCGGATGCTCTTGCAATACATGCAAATGGGGAGCAGTTCCTTGAGCTGTTTCACGTCTTCCAGGGCCTGCTGGAGGTCGGTCACTTGCTTGGCGAGGGTGCGCTCAAGGGCGACGACGCGCTGGCCGACTTTGAGGCGGGCTTTCAATTCATCGGGATCGAAGGGCTTGATCACGTAGTCATCGGCCCCGGAGTCGAGACCGGCGGCGATTTCGTCCTTCTGGCCCTTGGCCGTGAGCAAAATCAGATAAATATAGGGGCGGCCGGTCAAGGCCCGCACGCGGCGGCACACTTCGAGGCCGTCGAGTTTCGGCATCATCCAGTCGAGAATCGCAATTGCCGGTGCTTCATCCGTTTCCAGAATCTTCAGCGCCTGCTCACCGTCCTCGGCTGCCACCACTTCAAACCCCCAGTTGTTCAGATTGCGTTCCAACAGATGGCGCGACACGGAATGGTCCTCGGCAATCAAAATCCTTTTGCCCAGTTCGTTGGTAATTATCGCCATAGTTGTTTCAACGTATTTAACGCACCCCGGTCCATGTCTGGACTCTATAAAAAGCGAAAAAAGGTGACCAGCGTTTATTTCTCAGTTCACCGCGATTTTTCCGCTTTGCGTTTTGGCCAAATCTGGCGTTTCTATTGCCTTCGATTTCCTGCCTTTGTTGATTCGATGAAAGTTTCCGACCTGCGCGGCATTCTCCAGTATGTCCCTCGCTTCCGCGAAAAGATTTTCGTGGTCGCCGTGGATGGCGACATTGTGGCCTCGGAGAATTTCTCCAACATCCTCCTCGACCTCGCGGTGCTGCGTTCGCTGAGCATCAAGGTGGTACTCGTGCACGGCGCGGCGATGCAGATCGAGCGGCTGGCCCGGGAACGCGGGCTCGCGATCAGCAATTCCGACGGCACCGGCATCACCGACGACGCGACGCTGAAGCTGGCGATCGAGGCGGCCACGGAAGTGACCCACCACATCATGGAAGGGCTCACCAACGTGGACCTGCGCGCCGTGTACGCGAATACGATCATCGCCCACCCTGCCGGCATCCTCGGCGGCCAGGATTTCCTGAATACCGGCCGCGTGGAAAAGGTGGATACCAAGTCGCTGCACCTGTTCCTGAACGAGGGGATCATCCCAATCATCCCGCCGATCGGTTTCGACGGCGAGGGCAAGACCTTCCGTGTGAACTCGGACAGCATCGCGCTCGAAGTGGCGGAGGCCCTGCACGCGATGAAGATCATTTATCTCTTTGCGCACGACGGGCTCTCCATCGCGGGCGAGGTGATCCGGCAGATCTCGATCGCCGAGGCGGACGACCTGATCAAAAAGAAGAAGCTGCCGCCGGATAGCGGGCTGATTTCCAAGCTGGAAAATGGGGCCCGCGCCTGCCGCCAGGGCATTCCCCGCGTGCACCTGCTCAATGGCAATGTAAACGAGGCGCTGCTTACCGAGGTCTTCAGCCCCGATGGCGTGGGCACGATGATCTACTCCAGCGAATACCAGCAGATCCGCCGCGTCTTCAAAAAGGACGTGCGCGCGGTGATGTCACTCATTCGCCAATCGGTCGCCACCGAGGAACTGGTGCGCCGCACGCGGACGGACATTCTCTCGCAACTCGACGACTACTGGGTGCTGGAAATCGACCGCACGCTGGTCGGCTGCGTGGCGCTGCATTGCTATCCCGAGCAGCGGACCGGCGAGATCGCCTGCCTCTACGTGCATAAGAACCACGAAGGCCAGGGCTACGGCCGGAAGCTCATCACTTTTGCCGAGAGCCTCGCGGCCGAGCGTGGCATGGAAAAGGTGATCGCGCTTTCCACCCAGGCCTTTGCCTTTTTCCAGCAAAAGGGCGGCTACCAGGAGGTGACCTCCGAAGCGCTGCCGCCGGAACGCCGGGCCAAATACGAAACCAGCGGTCGTAATTCCAAGATTCTCATGAAACTCGTCACCGCCCGGTCCACTCAGCCGCCGCAATCATGAACGGTCTCGGCCTCGATCTCGCCGTCATCGTTGCCTACTTCGCCCTCATTCTCGGCATCGGCCTCTACAAGGGCCGCGGGGAACGCACCATGGAGGGATTTGCCGTCGCCCATCGCAGCATCCCGTGGTGGGCCGTGCTGGCCTCCATCCTCGCCTCGGAAGTGAGCGCCGGGACGTTCCTTGGTACGCCGGGCGAGGGCTATGGGCTGCGAAATTTCACCTACGTGCAACTCGCGATCGGGACCATCCTCGCGCGCATCATCGTGGCATATCTATTTATTGGCCGCTTCTATGAACTGAAAGTGGTCTCCATCTATGAGTTCCTCGAGGCGCGCTTCGGTCGCTCGACCAAGCTGGCCTCCTCAACGGTGTTTCTCATCACCCGCGCGCTGGCGAGCGGCTCGCGGATGTTTGTCCCGGCGATCCTGCTCGTCTGTGCCTGGGAAATGATCAAGGACGTGCATCCCGATCCGGCCCAGACATTGTGGTTCTATGTAGGCGCGGTGGGCGTGCTGGTGCTCCTCACCGCCATCTACACCACCTTCGGCGGCATCAAGGCGGTGGTATGGACGGATTTGATCCAGGTGCTGTTGATGTATGGGGCGATGCTGTATGCGCTCTTTACGCTCTGGCACGCGGTCGGCGGCTGGAGCGTGGTGCAGGAGCAGACACACCGGGTGCTGCCTGCGACGACGGCGACCGGACAGCTCGCCCAGCAGCAGATCGCAGCCAAGGCGCTGACCTTTTGGGATACCGGTTTTGTGGCTGGTGGCAGCCTGTGGGCAAACATCAAGAGCGTGCTCGAGACAGAATATACCATCTTCTCCGCCTTCCTCGCCTCGGTCTTCGTCACCATGGCGACGCACGGCACCGATCAGGACATGGTGCAACGCATGCTCACAGCGCCCGACGTGCGCCGCAGCCGCCGCAGTCTCATTCTCAGCGGGCTGGCGGATATTCCGGTCGCACTTTGTTTTACTTTCATCGGCATTTTGCTGTGGGTGTACCACCAGCTCCCCGCCCATGCGGGACGTCGCCCCGAGAGCGACTACTTCGTGAACTACATCCTGCACGAAATGCCCCCGGGCATTCGCGGGCTGATGGCCGCCGGTCTGTTCGCCACCGCCATGGGTTCCCTGAGCACGGCGCTGAACGCGCTCGCCACCGCCTTTACCCGTGACTTCTATCTCGGCATCTTCCGCCCGGCGGCGGGCGGCCATGAGCAAATGATCGCGGCCCGCTGGGCGACCGCGATTTTCGCCTTCGTGCTCGCGGCCATCGGGGTCGGCACGGCGTGGGTCAAGCTCACGCATCCCGAGGTGCGGATCATTCCCATCGTCCTCGGCTCCTTCGGCTATACCTATGGCTCGCTGCTGGGAATTTTCCTCGTGGGCATGACGACGCGCACTCGTGGTTCGAATGCGGGCAACCTCCTCGCCATGCTGGCCGGTTTCCTCGCCACCGCGGTACTGAGCAACCTGCCCAACGATGCCGCCTCGCTCTTCGGCGCACATCTTTATACGCCGCCCACGTGGCTGCCGATCATCGAGTTCCCCTGGCGAATCATGGCGGGGACGTTGGTAACCTTCGCAGTGGCGCTTTGTTTCCAGACGACGCAGCCTCGCGTGGCGCAGCCCAAAAATTAACCGCCAAGACACCAAGGCGCCCAGCGTTGCACCTGCAATCCGTGGCTTGCAGTCCACGCCCTTGCACTTTTGAACATCCGGAAAAACCCGTAGAACCGGATGAAATGGGCATCCGAAAACCATGCCACCATCGTCAAGGGTTTAATGGCGTTTTCGGCAAAATAAAATTGCCGGTTTTTGCCCTTTTTTCTTGTCGGGTTTTTGCCCGGATTTTAATCTTTCGCCGCTGGCGGGGAGTGAGAGACCTGCCTGTGAATAACTTGTGAATAATATCGAACCAATGATGACCCCTCCGCGATGCAGCCATTCAAGCAGTTGCGCGGTTCATTACATTCGTGTGACGTCCTTTTTATCAGCGTTCCACAACTCGACCATTCGCAAGTCATTCAATGTGAAGCGTTTAACGCTGATACAATTTTTCCTGATTTTTGCCGGTTTGAAGAAATTGCCTGTTTTCACCGCTGCTTTTCAGAGAGGTTTTTCTCTCGGTTGCCCCTTCCCCCCTGTTCGTTGATCAACTCTAATTCTGTGTGGACAAATCACTTATGGCCGACAACTACGCCTTAATTTGGAATCATATCGCCGATGTCATTCGTGGTCAGGTGAGTCCCGACACCTTTCAGCGCTGGTTTTGCGGCATTGAACTGGTGGGCGCTGACGAGCAAATGCTCCGACTCCAGGTGCCCAACCAAATCTTCCAATTGTGGATCGAGACCAACTACAACTCGCTCGTCCACTCCGCCATCCTCTCGGTGCTCGGCGGCCCGCGCGAGATCAAGTTTCAATTTAAAAGCGGTGAAAGCGCCCCGGCAGCGGCGGCAGCTCCCGCCCCGGCACTCAAAAAGCCCGTCGTGGCCAAAGAGCCGGAGCCGGAACTGGTGACGCTGGTGGAAAGTGCGCCCGCCCCGAAGCCGGTCGTCGCGACCGAGACGGAGACCCCGGTTGCCGCCAACGGGATGAACCCGCGCAATACCTTCGAGACCTTCGTGGTGGGCCCGAACAACCAGTTCGCCCATGCCGCCGCGCTCGCGGTCGCGCAGGCCCCGGCCAAGACCTACAATCCGCTCTTCGTGTATGGCGGTGTGGGTCTGGGCAAGACGCACCTCATCCAGGCGATCGGCCAGTATGTGCACAGTCATAAGAAGGCGGCCAAGGTGATGTACCTCTCCAGCGAGAAGTTCACCAACGAGTTCATCGACGCCATTCAAAACGGCACCCTGGTCAAGTTCCGCAAGCGTTACCGGCAGGCGGACGTGCTGGTGATCGACGACATCCAGTTCCTCGCCGGCAAGGAACGCTCGCAGGAGGAGTTCTTCCACACCTTCAACACCCTCTTCGACGGTCACAAGCAGATCATTCTTTCCAGCGACCGACCGCCGTCCGAAATCGCGAATCTCGAGACAACGTCTCGTCTCCCGCTTCGAGTGGGGTCTCACCGCCGAGTTGCAGGCGCCCGATATCGAGACGCGCCTCGCCATTCTGCGCAAGAAGGCGGCGACCCTGCACATCAAGCTCGGGCACGACATCCTCGACTTCCTCGCCCAGCGCATTCGCACCAACATCCGCCGCCTCGAGGGCGCGCTCATGCGCGTGGCCTCCTACGCCTCGCTCCGCAACGGACAGCTTGCCACCGAGGACATCGAGAACGTCCTGCGCGACATCCTGCAGGAGGAAGCGCGCCGCACCGTCACCATCGACCAGATCCAGCGCAAGGTGGCCGAGCACTACGACGTGCGCCTGGCTGATATGACCAGCAAGCGCCGCCCGGCGAACATCGCGTTCCCGCGCCAGGTCGCCATGTTTCTCGCCCGCCAGCTCACCAAGGCCTCGCTCAGCGAGATCGGCGAAGCCTTCGGCGGTCGCGACCACGGCACCGTGCTCCACGCGCATCGACTGGTGCAGGAGCGCATCCAGAGCGAGGAGAAAATCCGGCAGACCATTTCGTTCCTCGACAGCCAGTTGCATCGCTAAGTCCGTCGTCTCCGCACCCATTTTTTAAAAACTGCCTGCCAGCCTCCAATTACTAGAATAAATGGTTGCGTCGGTTGGTGGCATCATCCATCTACTCCTGTTCAACCCTTATGAAATTCAGCGTCAGCAAAGAGAAATTCCTCGATGGTTTGAAAACCGTGCAAAACGTGGTCAGCACGCGGACAACGCTGCCGATTCTCTCCAACGTCTTGCTGCAAGCCACCGATGGTCAGGTGCGTCTCACCACCACCGATCTCGACGTCGGCATGCGCGGCGGCATCGAGACGACTGTGGAAAAGACCGGGGCCACCACGCTGCCGGCGCGTCGCCTTTCCACCATCATCGGTGCGCTGCCCGAGGGTGAAATCACCGTGGAAGTCGATTCCAAGAACATCGCGAGCATCCGCAGCGGCGCGAGCTTCTTCAAGATTCTCGGCCTGCCCGAGGAGGAATTTCCCCGCTGCCCAAGTTTGAAAACGCGCGCACCTTCGTCATCCGCCAGAAGGACCTGAAGGACGGCCTCAAGAAGACCTCCTACGCCATCTCGACCGACGAAACCCGCTACGTGCTAAACGGCATTCTCTGCTCGTTCAAGGACAACAAGCTCACCCTCGTCGCCACCGATGGCCGTCGCCTCGCGCTGGTCGATATCGAGCTCGAATTTCCCCGCAGCCAGGAAGTGGAGATCATCATCCCCACCAAGGCCGTGACCGAACTCCAGCGCATCCTCAGCGAGGACGGCGAAGTGAAGATGACCGTCGGCGAAAACCAGGTCGCCTTCGAGCTCAACAACACGCTGCTCGTCTCGAAGCTCATCGAAGGCAATTACCCGAACTACCGCCAGGTCATCCCGGCCGAAGCCAAGGAGCGCATCACGCTCGAGCGCGATCTGTTCTTCAACTCCGTGCACCGCGTCTCCCTGCTCGCCAGCGAGAAGTCGAACTCGGTGAAACTCATCTTCAGCAAGAACAACCTCGACATCACGGCCAATACCCCGGACGTCGGTGAAGCCCGCGAATCGCTCGCCATCCAGTACAAGGGCCGCGAGTTCGCCATCGCCTTCAACCCCGAGTTCCTCATGGCCCCGCTCAAGAACCTGCAGCACCGACGAAGTCTATCTCGACCTCATCGACGAAATGAGCCCGGGCGTGATCAAGGTCTCAGACCCCGTTCCTGTATGTGCTGATGCCGATGCGCATCAGCTAAGACGCAACGGCCATTCCCGCTACTTTTCACCGGCTTGCTTCGAGACCTTCGGGATCGGAGCAAGCCGGAATTGTTTTTGGGTGGTGAATTGTCTCCACGGTATCGTCGTTGCGAAGCGTTGGTGGGGAGTGCCCGCGTCTCGCAGGCTGGCAAAAGCGTCCCCGCCTTTGCAAACTTCCTCCCCCTCTCGTTCCCACAGTGAGGCTGTGGGAACGCACTTGCCGGGGACACTCCGTGTCGCGGTGCGGGAGGTTTGCGCGCAGGAATTGCCTCCTCAGCCATCGACCCAGAGTGTCGCAGACAGAGGCGTTCCACCACGGAGTGATGGAACGAGGAACAAGAAAACTCCTCATTTATGGAGCCCGGGCGAATGCTGCAAAATTTCCGTTTACAAATCGGCGCGGCCTACTAGATTGCCCTCCCACGCTCACGTGGCGGAATGGCAGACGCGGTACGGCTCAGGACCGTATGGGGCAACCCGTGGAGGTTCAAGTCCTCTCGTGAGCACCACTTTCCAGGGCGGCTTGTTAATCGACAAGCCGCCCTCTTTTCGCTCCGCCAGGTATCCGGCCAGCGAAACACACGAAAAAGGCGAAAAAAGGGAAATCCCTTTCGCCTGTTTAGCGTATTTCGCATGGCTCCCTCCCCGCTTCGTGCCCTTCGTGTGCTTCGTGGTGAAATTTAAGAAGCCCGCGCCAGGATCGCCTTCACGGCCTTTTTCCTTTTGGGCGTCAACTTGGCCACGCCGGGCTTTTGCGTACTGATGCCATTCAGGAAAATATCCACAAAAACCTGCGCCGCCTCGGCCGGAGAAGGCATGTCGGGTTCGAAGTGAAAAAGCTCGGTCGCCACCTGGTAGTGCGCCAGCATGCCGATGAGCGCCCGCGAGGCCAGGCGCGGATCCATTTTACGGAACCGACCCGCTTCCATCCCGGCTTTCATGAATTGATTGAGCTGCGCGCGCAATTGCTTCGCATAGGTGTCGAAGAACAACTGGGAAAGCTCGTGCCCCTCGAGCGCGCTGAAATAAAGGAGCCGCAGAAACTGGGTGTCCTCGCTCTTCACGCAGATCACCTTGCTCACCAGTTCCCGGAGAAAGGCGTTGTTGTCGCTCGGGTCGGCATTGAGGGCTTCCATGAGTTCCACGGAGGAGCGGCGGGAAATCTTCCGCTGGATGATCGCGGCGTAGAGATCCTTCTTGGTCGGGAAATAGCGGAAGATGAGCGCCTCGTTCTTCTTGGCCAGTCGGGCGATCTGCTTCGTGGTGGTCCCGGCGAAGCCATTTTTGGCAAAAAGCTCGATCGCCGCCTCAAGAATCCGCTCGCGAGTATCGGCGGAACGGCGGGTCGGACTGGAAATGTCATTGGACATAAGCGAAATATTAAGTAAGTATTCACTTACATCAAGCGCGGCGCAATCAGTTTTTGCCACCACCACCGACCCGGGGGCGCTGCGATCTTTGATGAACGAAGTACCGATATGAGTAATTCCACCACCATTCAGCGCGAAGACATGTCCAGCGAAGCGACCGTGAGCACCAGCTTCGTGCAGGACGCGTCGGCCGATGCGCCCAAGCCGCTCTTCCAGCGGCCCGGCTTCATTTTCCTGCTCGGCATTGTATTCGTGGTCCTCGCCGTGACGGCCGCCCATTTTTTCCTGAACACGATGGAGAACGAATCCACGGACGACGCTTTCGTGGAGGGGCATGTGATCAACGTCGCGCCCAAGGTAAGCGGTCGCGTGCAAAGCGTGGAGGTGAAAGACAACCAGTTTGTCCGCAAGGGCGATCCGCTGTTTGAAATCGATCCGGCCGATTACGACGTCGTGCTGGAGCAAAAGCAGGCCGCCCTCGCCCAGGCCGAGGCCAAGCTCGCCAATGAACAGTCGGCCCTGAAGCAGGCCCAGGCCCATATCGATACGGTCACCCTCTTCGGCCTTTCCGCCGTCGCGACGATGAAATCCTCGGAAGCGACCGCGACCAAAAACGCGCAGGACTTTGCCCGCAACCAGTCCCTCGCCACCCGCGGCGTCATCTCGCAACAGGATTTACAACACTCCACCACCGATGTGGATACCTCGAAAGCCGACCTCGAATCGAAGCAAAAGCAGATGCAGGCCGCGTATGCCTATTTGAAGGAAGCGCAACTGGACTCCGATGCCCACGGCACGCAGGTCAAAGCCGCCCAGGCGGATGTGAAGGCCGCCCAGGCGCAGTTGCAACAAGCGCAGTTGCAGGTCTCCTATGCCCAGGTCACCGCGCCGCAGGATGGCCGGGTCACGCGCAAGTCGGTGGAAGCCGGCGATTATGTGCAAACCGGCCAGGCCACAATGGCGATCGTGCCGCGCGAGGTGTGGGTGACCGCCAATTTCAAGGAAACCCAGCTCACCCACATGGGGCCGGGCCAGCCGGTGGAGCTCGAGGTGGATGCGTATCCGGGCCATCCGTTCAAAGGGCATGTGGATAGCATCCAGGCGGGCAGCGGAGCGGCCTTCAGCCTGCTTCCACCGGAAAATGCAACCGGTAACTTCGTGAAAGTGGTGCAGCGCGTGCCGGTGAAGATCGTGCTCGATGAAGACCCGCGCGATAACGAAGTGCTCGGCCCGGGCATGTCCGTCGTGCCCACCGTGACGGTGCGGCACATCGTCGGCCGGTTTCTGATTTTGCTCATCGTGGCGGTGGCTGCGGCCTTTGTGGCCCTGATCTTCGGTCGCAAACTGCTGGCTCCCGCCCAAGCGAGCTAAGCCAATGATTTTCACCACGAAGACACGCAGGCACGAAGTGGGGAGCGGAGCGAAGCCCACCCCGCCCCTCGTTCCCAGCCCTTTCGCGTACAATTTTCGGAGGCTTCTCCCATGAGCGACAAAGACCTGAGCGCCGCGCCAAAGCAGACGTGGTTTCCCTCGCACCATCCGATGCTGATTGCGGCCTCGGTGATGATGGCGACTTTCATGGAAGTGCTCGATACCTCGGTGGCCAACGTGTCGCTGCCGCACATTGCCGGAAACCTCTCGGCCAGCACCGATGAATCGACCTGGGTGCTCACGAGCTATCTGGTCGCGAATGCGATCATTCTCCCGGCGACGAACTACTTGAGCGGGCTCTTCGGTCGTAAACGCTTCTTTATCGCTTGTATTACTTTGTTTACCATTGCCTCGGCCTTGTGCGGGGCCGCGCAGAGCCTCGGCTTTCTCGTTCTCGCCCGCGTGTTGCAAGGCGCGGGCGGTGGCGCGTTGCAGCCGATCTCGCAGGCGGTGATGCTGGAGAGCTTTCCTCCCCACAAGCGCGGGCAGGCGATGGCGATCTTTGCCATGGGCGTGATCGTCGCCCCGATCATCGGCCCGACCCTGGGCGGCTGGATCACGGATAATTTTTCGTGGCGCTGGGTGTTTTACATCAACCTCCCCGTGGGCATCCTCGCCGTCTTCATGGCGCAGACGGTCCTGGAAGATCCGCCCTATCTCCGGCGCGTCTCGCTGGCGAATATTGATATCCCGGGCTTCAGCTACCTGAGCATCTGGCTCGCGACGCTGCAGTATGTGCTCGATCGCGGGCAGGAGGACGACTGGTTTGAATCCACCAACATCACCGTCCTCGCCATCATCTGCGTGCTCTCGTTCCTCGCTTTTGTCTGGCGCGAGCTTACTACCGATCATCCGCTGGTGGACCTGCGCGTGCTCGCCAATCGCAACTTCTGCGGCGGCGTCATTCTCATCTGCGTCCTCGGCGCGATCCTCTACGGCACCACTGCCACCCTGCCGCTCTTCCTGCAAAACCTGCTCGGCTACAGCTCGCTCAATGCCGGCCTCGCCCTGAGCCCGCGCGGCGTCGCCGCCTTCACCGCCACCATCATCGTCGGCCGCCTCCTCGGAAAGGTGAACGGGCGCAACATCATTGCCTTCGGGTTCGTGTTGCTGGCGTCTTCCTCCTTCGTCCTCAGCCGGCTCAATCTCGACATCAACTATGCCAACGTGCTGTGGCCCACGATCATCAATGGCTTCTCGATCAGTTGCATTTTCGTCCCGCTCACCACGCTCACCATGGGCACGCTCAAGCAGGAGCAGATGGGCAACGCCGCGGGCATTTACAACCTCATGCGCAACCTCGGCGGCAGCATCGGCATTGCGGGCCTCACGACCCTCCTCGCCCGCCGCGCGCAGACCAATCAAGCCATGATGGTCGATCGCTTCTCCGAGCTGAACCCGCACCTATCAGCAGACCTTCGCCACCACCAAGGGCCTGTTCGCCAGCCATGGCGATTCCGTTCACGCCGCCCAGCAAGCCCTCGGCACCATCTATAGCGAACTCCTGCGCCAGGCCTCCACCGTCTCCTACGTCCACGCCTTCCGCCTCGTCGGCATCGTCTGCCTCGTCACCATGCCCCTGCTGCTCATGTTCAAAAAAGTGGTGAAGCCGAAGGCTGCCGCTCCAGTGGACGCGCATTGATTTTTCACGGCCGAGACACGCAAGCGTAAAAGCTGTAGCGGCGGTCTATGACCGTCGCCAAGTCGGCTTCGACCAAGCAAAATGACCTTTATTGACAATCGGTAGCAAAATGCTACCTTGAAGGCATGAGCCAACCGGTAAAACTTTCTGATGCCTTGGTCTTGGATGCGCGAATCGCCTCGCAGGCGGTCGAGCGCTCGATTGCCGGGCAGGTTGAATTTTGGGCGCGGTTGGGCCGGGCCATTGAGCCGTTGTTGCAAGCTCCGCAAGTGCTGGCGCTTTGCCAGAAGGCCATCGCCAAGCCGCTCTCCGAATGTATTGCCGAGGTGGAGACCCCAGTCGGGCGGGAGAGGTTGAAGGTCTATTTGGAAACCCTGCCTTTTCCCCACTACGAACCGGTCGAGGGAAACAAAGATTTGCTGATTCGGATTGATGCCGATGGCACGCGGACAACGGTCCAGTTTATTAGCGATGAATGGGTCGCAGTGAAACCGGCGCGCAAGAAAAGGGCAAAGGCGACCGTGGCGGCGGCATGAAACCACCGCTGAATCGGCGCCCGATCGTGGTCATGGTCGCGGGGCCAAATGGCGCGGGCAAAACAACCTTTTACCACACGCATTTGAAGGCGGCAGCGTTACGCTTCCTCAACACGGATGTCCTGGCGAAAGATTTGGCGATTGACGCCTATCGTGCAGCGGAGATCGCCGGGCAACTCCGGGATCAGTTGCTCGCGCAAAAGGAGAGTTTTGTCTTTGAGACGGTGTTTTCCGATCCGGTGGGAGACAAAGTGAATTTTCTCCAGCGGGCCGCCACGAGGGGTTACACCGTCGTGTTGTTTTTCATCGGGATTGACAGTCCGGAGCTATCGAAGAAACGCGTCAAGCTACGAGTATCGCAAGGCGGGCATAGTGTTCCCACGGAGAAACTAATCACCCGTTATCCCCGGACCATGGCGAATCTACGGCGGGCCATTGGCGCCTTGCCCTTCGTCTATGTGTATGATCATTCTGATCTGGCCCATCCCTATCAATTGGTGGCGGAATATCGGGATGGAAAACTAACGAAAGCGGTAAAACAAATCCCCGCCTGGCTGGAAAAGAATCTCCCCGTCTTGCCAGCCGATGGCGACAAAGATTGAGAAACCGACGGCTCTGTGCCACATTAACTAGCGCAATGGGTGCTTGTAAAAGCATGTGGCAAGCAATTTGCTTTATCAATCTTGATGAAAATTCGCTTCCAGTATGTTCGATGGGCTGTTGCCGTTGCGATGGCAACGGCAGGTTGTGCCCAGTTCAAGCATGTTGAGCCGGGTCACTCGGTCCTGCAGTCGGAAGCGAAGAAGCCGGAACTGGTGGCGCTGCCCCAGCCCCCAGCCCCTGCCATCCCTCCGGGCGGCGCGGTCGAGCCGGGACTTCCGGCCGGTCAGCCTCAGCCACCCACCAGTGGTGTGGACTATTTTGCCCTCGGCAATATGTACATGCAGGAAGGCAAGACCACCGAGGCCACCGAGGCTTTCAAGAAGGCGACCCAGGCCGACCCCAATTACGCCGAAGCCTGGCATAACCTCGCAATGTGCTACGAAAGCGCCGGGGATGAAACCGAGGCCATGGACGCCTACAAGCGTTACAAGACCTTCCCGCAGCGCTAAACCTCAGCAGGGGTACTGAGGCATCGAAAGTTGATTTCCACCGAGGACTCGGCGGATGGTGCTGCTTTGTTCCTACCACCACGTCCCTTGCCATGAGAGCCTGTGGCCACTAAGCTAATCTGTCGTGAAGATGGAACGTGATAAGCTTGAGGCCATGAGGTCGGTAATGAAGAACTACAACCGCTGGAATGGCGGGACGCGGGGGAAACGCATAGGTTTCAGTTTTATGATGGTGGGACTTCAGATCGCCACTTTGTATGCCTTGGGCGCATGCTTAAAAACTCCGCTGTTTCCCTTTAGTCTGGGCCATGGCTGGTCGCAGGTATTGGGGCAAATGTTTCTCTTTTTGCTGGTCTTCAACTTTTGGAAACGTTGCCTGCGCCGCTTCGATCCTTGGGAGAAGGAACGCATGAACCGTCCGGATCTTTACTCCACCGTGATGGCGGAGCTGAAGCGGGATGGCGACAAGCCCGAGGTCGCGTAAGCTATCCATGGTCACATCACGTCGCCTCAAAATCCTCTTCGTCTGCGCGATGAACAAGCAGCGCAGCGTGACGGCGGAGCGCATTTATCGGAACGATCCCCGGGTGGAAGTGCGCTCGGCCGGAGTGCGGGCGGAATCCCCACGCCGGGTGAGCGAGGCGGATTTGCGCTGGGCGGATGTGGTCTTTGCCATGGAGCGCTCGCACCAGCGCTGGATTCAGGAGCGATTCCAAGAGCTCGAATTGCCAAGGATCGACGTGCTGGAAATCCCCGATGAGTTCGAGGTGATGGACCCGGAGCTGCAGGAAATGCTGCGGCTGATGCTGGACCCGGAGATTGATCTACTGGTAGCAGGTTAATTACCCCGCCGTTTCCAGCTCATTCCCGGGTGGCGAGTGACACCATTTGCAATCTCCGCACTCCCTCCAAAATGTCACCCCGAGCGTAGCCGAGGGACCTCAACTTTTTCCCCGCTGGGCCGACGAGGTGATCCCTGGCGGCACCAAGAAGTAGAAAATAACCACGAAGAACACGAAGGCCATGAAGAGAAGAAAGTCTTGAATCGCGGATAACCCGGTTATCGCAGATTGGCTTGTCTTCTATCCGTACCCATCCGCGTCATCCGCGGTTAAACTTCTTCGCTACTTCCAGCGCAGAGAATGTTTCACTTCCGTGGTTGCATTCGCCTCACAAATAAACCCGCACCATCTGCCGCCAGTAGCGGAAGCGATGGGCGTTGCCGCACCAGAGATGGAAGTCGTGCTTGATCTTCTTTTGCGTAAAGGCGGCGGAAAGCTTGCAGTTGTCCTCAAAGAACGGGTCGTCCTCGCCGATCACGACGGTAATTTGCAGCTTGCGAATGAGGCGGAGACGGCGCTGGTTTTTGAGCAGCGGCATGAAGTGCGTGGGCATGAGCTCGCACAGATCGTCCTCGTAGTAGCCGTGGAAGAGGGAATGGAAATCGCCGATATTCAGCGTGAGATCGTAGCGGCCACTGAAGGCGATGATGCGCTCGAAATGCTGCGGATGCCGCAGGGCAATCGTCATTGCGTGGTAGGCCCCGAAGCTGGAGCCGTGGGCAAAGAGGGGGCTCTTGGGATTGAGTCGCTCGGAAAAGGGCAGCACCTCTTCCAAAATATAGCGCTCATACTCGAGATGCCGCGCGATTCGCTGCTCGGGGCCGATGTCGAAACAGTAGAGACTTTCGTCATCAATCCCATCCACGCAAATGAGCTGCAAGGTCCCGGCCTCGAGCTGGTGGCGCAGGGAGTGGACCATCCCGTGGTCTTCAAACTCGAAGAAGCGCTGCTTGCGGGTGGGGAAGACGAGCATGCGCGGACCCGCATGGCCGAAGACGAGGAGTTCCATGTCGCGCTGGAGCGCCGGGCTGTGCCATTTGTGGTACTCGCGGTTCATGGATCAGGAAGCGGGCGCCTGCGCCTGAACGGGGGGCTGCGGTTCGGGTTCCGGGACGAGGCCGTTCTCTTTCATCCAGGCTTTGATGTGCCCGGTCCAGAGGGCGTAACCGGAGCGGTTCACGTGCAGCAGGTCATCCGTATAAAGATCGCGCCGCGGGGTGCCGTCGGGGTTCAACATCATGGGGCAGACGTCGAGCCAGCTTACCTGCGGGAAAGCGGCGGCGGCCTCGGCGAGCAGGTCGTTGGCGCGGCGGATGTTCATGACGTTCCAAAACCGGGCCGGGCTGGCCTTGACCGAGAGGCAGATCATCGGGATCGGGCCCAGCGTGCGCTCGACCTGGCGGATGAAATCGACAAAGAGCGCGCGGAGCCGCTCGGGAGTGGCTCCCTGGTCGAGATCGTTATCGCCGGCGTAGAAAACCATGGCGCGAGGTTCCAGCGGATTGACCAACCAATACATTTCCCGCAGGCAGTCGTCGAGCGTCGAGCCGCCAAACCCGCGATTAATCACTCTCACCGGCGCAAAATCCTCGGCCAGATTCGCCCAGAGACGAATCGACGAACTGCCATAGAAGAGCACCTGGCCCCGTGGATGGACGCCCTTGCTTTCTTCCCTGGCGAAGTTTCTGAACTCCTGAATATATGGCGAGTCTTCGCGAAAATACCCTACCGGCATGTGGGCAGGTGTAGCCGGTCATGGGCAGGGGTGCAATCCCATGTTTGGAGAATCATGGCCGGACCAAAATAAGTAAACACCCCTATATCTCCCCGACGCGGGAGGTTATATAAAACCCTTGCCCCTTGCGGAGGGTGTTCCCGATGGAGCGGTTAATCGATGACATGACAAATCAATTACATTTTCTTTACAATTTGCGGATTGTTTTGAAAATGCCAACTGGCATGATTTCGGCTGTAAAAAGCGATGGCGGTCTAAATTTTTACCTTGGTGACAAGTAGTAGTATGAACCAACTGGACATCCCCCAATCTGTCTTTAACGAGAAGACGCTTCTTTTCGTGGTGGGACTCACCCGTTCCGGAACCTCGCTGCTCTACGCGCTGCTGAACCAGCACCCGCAGATCGCCCTGATGTATGAGGCCAATGCCCTCTACCCGGGCTTGCAAAACTTGTCCCTGCACAACCTGCAACGGCTGGAGATTTGGAACCAGGCGATCAGCCGCCATGGATTGAAGTCCATCGATCTCGCCCAGGTGCGCGATGCCCGTTCGCTCTATCTCACTTATGCAAAGGAGAAGGACGACTACCGGATTTACGGTGAAAAATCGCCGATTTACCCCGCCTATCTCACCGAGCTGCACAAAAAGACCCCGGACGCCCGCTACCTGTTTCTGCTCCGCGACTTCTCGGAAGTCTATCGCAGCGTGCTTTCGGCCAGTCTGCATACGCCATGGTTTGGCAAGCGCGGCGGGTTCTATCGCCTCATGCGCGAACAGGAGAAACTGGTGCGCGATATGCAGGTGCTGAAGGCCCGCGGCGTGCCGGTTCATTGTGTCCATTACGAGGACATCGTGCAGAATACCCCGGAAACGCTGCGCGGCGTTTGCGACTTTCTCGGGCTGGAGTTCACCCCGCAGATGGCCACGCTCCATGGCTCCGACCTCTCGGCCATCAGCGAGCAACCGGAACACGACCACCTGCGCAGTCGCGAAATTTCCAAGCGCACCCGGCAAATCACGGAAATTCCGCCAGAGCGCGAGGAATGCATCGAGCGATTCCAGCAGCGCTGGGATCGAATGCTCAGTGGCAACCCTCAGCGGCAGCCCTCGGAAGCCTCCTGGGGAGAGTATGCCTACTATCAAAGCGTCGGCGCGGCCTTCATTTCCTATTACCTCGCCATCCGCTGGCTCTACGAGTTGCTCCCCGTGAAGTGGATTCGCAACTACCGCGCACTCAAGGCGTATTTACAGGAGCCGGGCCGGGAAGAGGTGGGCATCTGGCGCGCGATGGAAACGATCGCCCTCACCATTTCGATGTTGCTCGCGATCACCGCCTTTGACTGGTGGACCGGCATCGGGGTGACCATGGCGCCCTTCTATCTCCTGCCCATCAGTGTCGCCGCCTTTCGGCTGGGGCTGAAACCCAGCGCCGCTGTCTGTCTGGCGGGAGCTTTGATGCGCGCGAGTGTCGTCTTTATCCGGGGGAAAGTGGAGTTCTCGGCCATGATATACACTTGGGATGTGGCGATGCATTTCATGCAGTTCCTCATCTTCACGTTTCTGATCCACATTTGCTCGCGCGTCTTGTCGGGCTTGGTGGAAAAGAACGAGACGTTCCCGCAATAAGCCGGTCCCAAACCGACGCCTTGCCGCCGTGAGGCCATTTCCCGGATCTTCCAGCGACCACACCGCAAGCGGCATCGTTCAGTGAGCGGGACAGCCCCCTACCCCGGCACCCCACGCCGCCACAGGTCGCTATGGGCGAGGCCACAGTAGGAAGCCCGGCGCTTGTGGAGCTGGAAACCCGCCGCGCCCAGGAAGGAATCGGGAGGGGTCAACCAGCGGGCCGAAAGCCGGGCCGTCCAGCGAAAGAAAGTGTAGAGCGCAAAAACGATGACGCGCGCCCGCCAGCGCCGCCAGCCCGCGGGCGGAATTTGAAAATCGGCCAGCAACCAGATGGCCTCGGGCGCGGCACTGCGACCCAGCATGCGAACGGCGCGGCGGAGCTGCGCTGGCTGCAGGCAATCGAGGAAGAAATGCGTCACGATCAGGTCGAAGGTCCGCCCCGGAAGCTCGGATTGGAGCAGATCGGCATGGATGAAGGTGACCCGTGAGAGATCGAGCCCCCGCCGTTCCAGCCGGGCCCGGGTATGTGCGATCATTTGCGCGCTGGAGTCGAGAAAGGTCACCTCAATGGTCGGGTGATAGCGCAACAGCGCTTCAAGAAACCGCCCATGCCCCTCGCCCACCAGCAATGCGCTTCGACAGTCTTTCGTCCCCGCCAGATGCGCGAGGCGACTCCGCTGCATGAGGCCACCGGCGCAGAAAAGCTCCATCCAATGATAATAAGCGGCGATGCGATCGAACTGCACGGGCTTACTTTCGTATCATTTCGAATCTTTCACATGGCAAAATTCGGAAGCATGAAAAACAAAAGGCGCCCGGAATCCGGGCGCCTTTCGCAAGGGAAAATCTTCCGCTGAACTAGATGTGAATCGCGTGACCAGCCGCCACTTCCGCCGCTTCGAACACCGCTTCGCTGAGCGTCGGGTGGGCGTGGATGGTCGCCTCGATCTCCTCGTAGGTCGAGCCTCGGCGGAAATCGCGAGCCCGAGCTCGGCGATCATCTCCGTGGCTTCCGGCCCGATGATGTGCGCGCCGAGGATTTCGCCGTGCGGCTCGCCGATGATGAGCTTCACAAAGCCCTCGCTCTCGCCGATGGCGCGGGCCTTGCCGCTGGCCATGAACGGGAACTTGCCGACCTTGTACTTGAGGCCCTTCTCCTTCACCGCGCGCTCGGTGAGACCGACGCTCGCGACCTGCGGGTGGCAGTAGGTGCAGCCGGGGAAGGTATCGACTTTCTTCGGCTTGAACTTCGCATCGAAGATCCCTTTCACGGCCTGCACCGCTTCGTAGCTGGCGACGTGCGCGAGCCAGGGCGGCCCGATGATGTCGCCGGCGGCAAAGATGCCGGGAACGCTCGTCTCGTAGCGGTCGCTGGTCTTGAGGTAACCCTTCACGAGTTCAAACTTGAGCGAGCCGGCGGGCAGCAGCGGCTGGATGCCGATCGCGACCAGCACCTTGTCGGCCTCGATCGTCTTCTGCGCGCCCTTGGCGTCTTCGACCGTGATTTTTACGCCGCTGTCGCTGGTCTCCGTCTTCACCGTCTTGTGGTTGGTGAGCACGGTCACGCCCTGCTTGGCGAAAGATTTTTCCAGCGTCTGCGAGACTTCGGTATCCTCGACCGGGAGCAGATTCGGCATCATCTCGACGATCGTCACCTTGGTGCCGAAGGCGTTGAAGAAATAGGCGAACTCAACGCCGATCGCGCCCGCGCCGATGATCACGATGCTCTTCGGCTGCTCGGGCAGCGTGAGCGCTTCCTTGGAACCGATGACCGTGGTGCCGTTGAAATCGAGGCCGGGCAGCGGACGGGAGACGCAACCAGTGGCGATGAGAATCTTGGCCGCCGTGTGCGCCTCGGTCTTGCCGTCGGCGCTGGTGACCTTCACTTCACCGGCCTTGTCGATGGCGGCGGTGCCGCGCAGCCAGTCGATCTTGTTTTTCTTGAACAGGAAATCGATGCCCGCCGAGCCCTTCTCGGAGACGTCGCGGGAGCGCTTGATGATCTTCGTCCAGTCGTAGCCGAGGCCATCGGTACTTGAAACCAAACTCGGCCGCGCGATGCGCCATCGCGTGGTAGAGCTCGGCGTTTTTCAAGAGCGCCTTGGTGGGAATGCACCCGTAGTTGTTGCAGGTGCCGCCGCCGCGGTCCTTGTCCACGCAGGCGACTTTTTTCCCCAACTGCGCGGCTTTGATTGCGGCGACGTAGCCCGCCGGACCCGCGCCGATGACGATGAGATCGTAATTCATAGAGGGCAGCAGATTCGCCAAGGCGGAGGGGCGCGTCAAAGATTTTCAGAGGGAATGACGCGGAAAATTACCCGGATTAACTGAAATAGGCCGGGCTCAAGGAAACCCCAAGCCCCCAAGGCCCCAGGATGAAGAAGTATTTTTAAACCGCGGATGCCGCGGAGGGGCACGGATGGAGAGTGATTGACGGTTTTCGGAAGTGAGAGATGTTTCCGGCCAAGATGGATATGGGGAACTTACTATTGAGACCGTTCACGCTCGCTGAAAGCGCAGTCGCGCCGCTCGAATTTACCTGGGAAAACGCGGTCGAGATCGTGATCATCATCGCGGCCGGGACAGCATTGCTTTACCTTGTGCTCCAGGCGTTGCAACGCGTGGCGATGCCCCGGCTGCTGGAAGGCCCGATGCGGACGGCGGTGAAATGGATCGGCATCCTGCTCATCGCCGCCACCGTATTGCAGCGCTTCAACATCCCGGTTTACACCATTTTGGCCACCACCCTGGCGATGGTAGCGGTGGGCTTCATCGCCGCCTGGAGCGTGCTCTGCAATTTTCTATGCTCGTTCCTGCTCGTGATCCTGAAGCCCTTCGCTGTGAACGACTGGGTGGAATTTCCCGGCGAACGCATCGGCGGCAAAGTGACCGACCTGACTCTGCTCTACACCGTGCTGCGCGATGACGACGGGCAGGTCTTCCAGGTGCCGAACAGCCTGTTTTTTCAAAAAACGATCAAGCGCGTAGTCGCCACCAGCGGGACGGATCTAAGCCATAGCCTGAAGGCGAATACCGGGCGATTGACCGCGGAAGCAAGCCCAAGCGAGCAGGGCTAGAATCCGCTTTTATCCGTGCCCATCCGCGTCATCCGCGGTTAAAAATCCCGCTTTCATAATTACACATTTCAAAATTTGACATTTGTAACTCCGCGCCGATGTTCCTCGAAACTCAGCACTTCAAAAGGAGCATCTTTATGAACGACACAACTCTCGGTGGCCGGTTCACTTTTCCCGGCACTTCGCTCACGGTTCATCGCATGGGCTATGGGGCCATGCAGCTCGCCGGGCCCGGCGTCTTCGGGCCGCCGAAAGATCGCGCGGCAGCCATCGCTGTCCTCCACGAGGCGATTGCGTCGGGCGTGAATCACATCGACACCAGCGACTTTTACGGCCCGCACGTCACGAACCAGATCATCCGCGAGGCGCTCCATCCGTATCCGGACGACCTGGTGCTCGTCACCAAGCTGGGGGCGAAGCGCCCGGCGGATGGCTCCTGGCAACGCGCCACTTCGCCCGGGGAATTAACCGCCGGCGTCCAGGACAACCTGCGCCACCTCGGCCTCGAAGCGCTCGACATCGTGAACTACCGCGCGATGGGCGCGATCCACGGCCCGACCGAGGGTTCCATCGCCGCCGAGGTCTCCGTGCTCGCCGACCTCCAAAAACAGGGCCTGATCCGCCACGTGGGCTTGAGCAACGTAACCCCCACTCAACTGGCCGAGGCGCAGGCGATCACCGAGATCGTCTGCGTGCAGAACCATTACAACCTCGCCCACCGCGAGGACGATGCGTTCATCGACGAGCTGGCGCGGCAGGGCATCGCCTATGTGCCCTTCTTCCCGCTCGGCGGGTTCACCCCGCTCCAATCGTCCACGCTCTCCGAGGTCGCCTTCGGCCTCGACACGACCTCAATGCAGGTGGCGCTGGCCTGGCTGCTCCATCGCTCGCCGAATATCCTGCTCATCCCCGGCACTTCGTCGGTCGATCATCTGCTGGAAAATCTCGTCGCGACGGATTTGAAGCTGTCCGCCGAAACCCTGGCGATCCTGGACGGGATCGCCACCGCGATTCCGGACGAAATCACCCATTGATCGCCGCGAATTTTTGATTGCTGCTTTCAATGCTTGGGCCGTGGGGCATATTGACCCATCTATCCCCATGCCGCCCGCCGCCGATACTCCGCTCACGCTTGAGGTCATCCTCGATACCGCCGAGGAAGTGATCCGCCGCTTCGGCCCGGCCAAGGCCACCGTGGTGGATGTGGCGCGCGCCCTGGGCGTAAGCCATGCGGCGGTTTACCGGCATGTGGAAACCAAGGCCGACCTCCGGCGCCTGGTCGTCGCCCGGTGGGTGGATACGACGATGGCTCCCTTGCGGGCGATTGTCGCTGCACCCGGCCCGGCCCCGCAACGCCTGCGGCGGATGTTCGACACCCTGATCGCGACCAAGCGCCAACGCGCGGCCAAAGACCCGGAGCTCTTCACCGCCTATCGCGCCCTGGTCGCGGGCCTGCCCTCGGTCGTCGTCACCCATGTGAATGAATTGATCGAACTAGCCGCAACCATCATTCGCGCCGGGGTGGCCGAGGGCACGTTCCAGGTGGCCGATCCCGTGGCCGCCAGCCGCGCCATCTTCTCGGCCACGACCCGGTTTCACCACCCCGTTCACGCCGCCGAATGGAGCGACCCGCAGATCGACCTCATATACAACGAGGTCTGGCAGATGTTAATGAACGGGCTCCGCGTCAACGAACGCTAGCGCCGGGCGAAGATACGGCACGCGATGCCGGACTAATAAAACCGCTCCAACGCGGCCTCGATGGCATCGCCGATCAAGCGGGCGCCTTCGCCGCTCAATTTGGCATCCAGCGTGTCCAGGCGGCGGATCAGATCGACCACGCTGCGGCGCTCCATCGGCCCGCCGGCCGCCTTGCAAAAGTGGGTGCGGCAACCAAAGGGGCGCGCGGCGTAGATGAGGCAGCGCCCCTTGCCGTCCAGCATCGGGCAGGCACCATCCTCGCGCTCCGGCAGCTCCTTTCGCCCGCTGGCGCGCAGGCCCTTGGCGGCCACGATCGCCTCGCCCATCGTCAGGTGCGGCACCCGGCCCGTGAGCTGGAACTGGCAGCACTCCGTCCGCAACTCGCAATTTCGCTCCAGCGGGCGCGCGGCCAGTTCACGGTAGATCGTTTCCACCTCAATGATGGTGGCGGTGCGGTGTTCTCGGTCGGTGGGCATGAGCAAAAACCTTAGCCCCGATGGAAAACCGCGGCAAGGGTTCGCAAGACATCGAGCACTCAATCTGGATTATTTTTTAACCGCGGATTTCACGGATGGGCGCGGATAAAAGACCAGCCCATCCGTGTCATCCGCGAAATCCGCGGTTAAAATTCCCCCCCGTTCAGGAAAGAATCAGCTCAATGATCGAAAGATCGTCCTCAAACTCCAGGCCATCGCGCTCCTTGTGCAGCGCGTCGAGGATCGCCTCCAGCCCGCCCCCATTACGGTTGGCCTGCGCTTCCAACAAATGCACAAATTCCCCAAACGTGGTCATCTCCCCATTGGCGCGCGTAATTTCAAACGCGCCATCGCTGAAAATGTAGAGCCGCCCCTGCATCGGCAGGTGCACCGTGCCGGTGGAAAACTTCGGGTGCTCCACCACGCCGATCAGCGGCCCGTTGGTCTTGAGAATCTGCGTCGGCTCGCCGTGCGAAACCAGCACCGCCCCGTGGTGCCCGCCGCTGGCGTAGAAAAGCTGGCGGGTGCGCCGATGATAGACCGCATACCACATCGTAAAATATTTCCCATTCTGCTGGGCAAAGGGAAAGGCCCCGTGCAGGGCCATCAGCACGCTCGCGGGGTTGTAAAAATCCGCCCCCTGCAACGAGCGGGCGCGCATCACGTTCATCACCGTGATCGAGAGCAATGCCGCGCCGATCCCGTGCCCGCTCACGTCGAGCAGATAGATCCCGAGATGGTCCTGGTCCAGCCATTGGTAGCCGAAGGCGTCGCCGCCGAGCTGGCTGGAGGAAAGGTAGCGCCAGTCGATCGCCAGTGGCTGCACCTGGCGCGGCGGCAGGAGCGAGCGCATGTACTGCGCGGCCTCCGCCAGCTCGCTCGCCAGCGCTTCCTGGCTGCGGACGAGCGCCTCCTCCGCGCGCTTGCGCTCGGTGATGTCCTGCACCGTGCCCTCGTAGTAGCGCAGTGCGCCCTTCGCGTTCCGCACCGCGCGCACGTTTTCCAGGATCCAGCGTTTCTCGCCGTTTTTCTGGTAAATCTCCGACTCAAAATCCACCACCACATCGTTCTCCTGCATCCGGCCCACGAACTCGTTGCGCCGGTTCGGATTCACGTAGATTTGCTGGCGGATGTCCTTCACGCTCGCGATCAGTTCCGCGGGCGACTCATACCCGTAGATGCGCGCCAGCGCTGGGTTCGCGCTCAGGTAGGTGCCCTCGGGCGTCGTCTGGAAAATACCCTCCACCGCGTTGTCGAAAATGCTGTGATACTTCTCCTCCGCCTCGCGGAGCGTCTCGAACGCCGCATCGCGCGTCTTCGCGTCGAGCGGCTTGCCAGCGGGGAGCAGACGAATGAATTTTTCCAGCAGAGGCCCTTTCACAACCGGGCCACCATAGACCTCCCCATCCATTCTGGCGAGTGCGAAGATAATTCACCACGAACCGCACGGAGAAGGAGAGCCAGCGAAACAAGCGAAACATTCGGAAATTGGCGAAATGGTGTTCATGCATTACCGCGCCGCGCGGAACTTCCAAACATCGCTGTAGCCACGGCCCTGTGGGCCGTTGGGGAAAATGGTTCTAAGCAGAGGGGATTCCGGACAGGATGAACCAGATGAACCGGATGGCGAAAATTCCAAATGCTCCAACCCTCATTCATCCTGTAAATCCGGTTCATCCCGTCAAAAAATCTTCTCCAGACAGAACTACCAGCCTTCCCCTTTTTCGCATTTTTCGCGTCTTTCGCTGGAAAACTCTTCTGCTTGATCTCCTCCTCGGCTAGGATCGGCGCAGGTCATGGTATGAAAACGCTTCCCCGCATCACGGAAACGCTGCTGAAACGGACGACGAGCCGTTGCCCGGAATGCCGCGAAAAAGTCCCCGCCGCAGTATGGCGGATCAGCGATGGGAAGACCGGGCGCGTAGTGCTCAAGAAAATCTGCCCCGAGCACAGCGTGCACACGGTGTGCATCGCCAGCGATGACCGCTTTTACTGGCTGGCGACCGGCAACCCCGAGAACGCCTGTTGCGGTGGCAAAGCCTGCTGCGCCAGCGACGCGGGTAGCGATGGCACGCTCGGCCGCAACGCCGTGGCGCCGAAGGGCGACCAACCCTTCGAGACCCTCTCCACCTGCCTCGCGCTCATCGAGATCGTGAACTCCTGCAACCTCGCCTGCCCGACCTGCTTTGCCGATTCGCCGGTCGGCGTGCGCGAGGCGGTCGATGCCGTACCGCTCGCCGAGCTGCAACAGCGCATCCAGGGCGTGATCGACCGCAAGGGCGGCATCGAGATTCTCCAGCTCTCCGGCGGCGAGCCCACGTTGCACCCGCAATTTCACGAACTGCTCGCCTGGGCCCAGGCCCACGAGAAGCTCGACTACGTGCTCATCAATACCAACGGCGTGCGCATCGCGACCGACGACGCCTTTGCCGATCAGCTCGCGAAAACTTTCCGCTACGGCAAGTGCCAGCTCTACCTGCAGTTCGACGGCGTGCAGGAGGCCGGGCAGCGCGCCTTGCGCGGCGGCGATTTCCGCAAGATGCGCGAGCGGGCGATCGAGCGCTGCCAGGCGATGAACCTGCCCGTCACCCTCGCGATGACGGTCACGCCCGAGAACCTGCCGCACCTGTGGGAGGCGATCGAGTTCGGCCTCCGCTTCCCGCACGTCCGCGGCGTGGCTTTCCAGCCCATGTTCACCAGCGGGCGCATTCCCCGTCTCTCAACGCTCAACCCTCAACTCTCAACTCCGCTCAATTCCGCCGACCTCATCCTTGCCGCCGTCGAGCAATCGGCGGGCAAGCTGCGCTTCGAGGACTTCACTCCCCTGCCCTGCGGCGATCCGAATTGCGCGACCATCGGCTATTTGCTCAAGACGCCTTTCGGCACCCGCTCGGTGAGCGATTTTATCGACTTCGCCTCGGTGCAGGGCTTCCTGCACGACAAGGTGCGCTACTCCCTGGAGCGACCTCTCGCGCTGCGGCTGCGAATCCGAGCCGCTCGGCGATCTGCTCAAGCAGTTCGAGCTCGATGAAACGAATACCTTCCGCTTGTTTATCAAGCCGTTCATGGACGTAAACACGTGGGATGAGGACCGGATCGACCGGTGCTGCACCCACGTCATCCGGCCCGATGGGAAGCTGGATTCCTTCTGCCGGTATTACGCGAATCTCGGAAATTAAGACCATGGAAGAACCCAAACCATCCGGTGGGCTGCTGCGCTTCTTCGCGCTTTGCTTCGTGCCGCTGCCGGGGATTTTGTTCAGGACACTTCCACGCTTCAACATCCAATTCGCGTTGGCGCTTTTGATGGGATGCATCACGATCGCGACAATTCTCCATTGCACAGATCGGTCAGCGGAACAAAAAGAGCGACTGCAACCTCCAGGGGTAATTTTTCTCCTCTACCTGGCGGCGACTGTGCTGGTTACTTTTACGATTTTCTTCATCGGCTGCCTCAGTTCTCCAATGAATCTTCACCCATGAATGGTCCCGTGATCCTCGCCATTGTTTCCTACGTGCTCGCGCTGGGCACGGCCCTGGGCATCGTCTATTCGATCTTCAAGGCACTCGAAGAAAACCTTCAGCGCGGGCAGCATCACCATCCTGCACTATCCGCAGCGGCTGGTCATCGCCTTCGGCGCGTTGTTGCTGACCTGGATCGTCCCGTGGGGCTTGTGGAGCATCCTCATCCCGATTCTGAGCCAGTTCGGCGGACCGCTCTCGCCGGCTTACATCACCGTCTCGGTGCTCCTCTCCCTTTTCGGCGGCGTGATGATGGGCTTTGCCGGCGCCTGTTTTCTCACCCCGCTCAAGGCAAATGGAACGGGGGCCCTCGACCGGGCGCTGCTCATGGCGGCGGCGCTCGTCTTGCTTCCCGTGCCCTTCCGGCTGCTGCTGCATCCCGCCTCCGCTTCTTTGGCCCTCTTCCAGGCGTTTCTCCATTTCGCGCTGCGCGGCCTGCTGGTGATCGCAGTCTATTTTCTCACTACCAAAAAACCCGCTCCTGCTCCCACCATGGAATCACCCGGCACTCCACCGCCCCTGCCCAAGCCCCCCGCCTCCCCGGCACTCGCGCTCCTGCTCGGCTTCGCACCGGCGGGCATGATCCTGGTCCTGATCACCTGCGCCTCGAGCGGTGTGGGTGACCATATGTCCAATGAAGCCACCCGCGCGTGGCTGATCACCGCGGCCATCGCCAGCCTCGGCTGCTGTCTCACGGCGTCGATCCTGCTCTTCAAGCGCAAGACCTCGGCGGCGCTGGCGGGCGGCATCCTCTTATTGCTGCTGAATGCCTTCATCGCCTTTTTCTTTGGCTGCACCGCCTCCTTCATCGGCGCTTCCTTTCACTAAATGTTTACCCGCGCGCCACTCTCCGCCGTCTATGGCTGGATGATGTTTGCCGGCATCGTGGTCAGCATCATTTTCTGGTCGCGGCTGGCGCGGCGCGATGAACGGCTGGTGGTGATTTATCTGCTCGCGCTGACCGGGGCCTTCGCGGGTGCGAAGTTGGTGTATGTGCTCTCCGAGGGCTGGCTGCACTTCGGCGCGCCCGACCTGTGGGTGCAGCTCGCCACCGGGAAATCCATCGTGGGCGCGCTGCTCGGCGGTTACGCGACGGTCGAGCTCGCCAAGAAATTCACCGGCTACACCTCGGTGACCGGCGACTGGTTTGCCAGCATCGTGCCGGTGGGCGTCGCGCTCGGGCGGATCGGCTGTTTTTTCAATGGCTGCTGTCTCGGCGATGTGTGCCCGCCCGGCTGGTGGGCGCTCTACGATGCGCACGGCGTGCCGCGCTGGCCGGTGGTTCCGGTCGAGTTCGCCTTCAACATCCTCGCGATCATTGTCTTCTTCGTCATGCGCAAACGCCGCATTCTCCCCGGCCAGCACTTCCATTGCTACCTCATCACCTACGGCACCTTCCGCTTCCTCCACGAGTTTCTCCGCGCCACGCCGAAGGTGCTCTACGGTCTCTCCGGCTACCAGCTCGCCGCCCTCGCGCTGGTCGTCCTCGGCCTCGCCGGTTTCAGATCCCGGGCCGCACAATCCGAAAAATCCGCGACCGCGACCGCGTGCTGAACTTTCCACCCGAATCAATATGACGCAACAATCCCTACTCATCTAGTAGGGTAAATGGTAGCGGTGTGCAAATCCACCGCCATCATGCACCACTTCATCCCCGACCCCGCCCGCATTCCCGCCCCCCGCTTTGGCGAAAGAAAACCCGGCGGCGCACTGCACACGCTCTCCCCTGGCGTCCTCACCATCGGCGCTTATCGCTCGTTTGCCCCGGTCGTCTGGGCCGAAGCGGGCACCGCGCAGGGGAAGGATATTCATTTTCTCCGCGCCTTTGCCCGCGCCGAAGGGCTCGCCGTCGAGGTGCGCTTTTTTGAGTTCGATCGCCTTTGGGAGCGCCCGCTGCGCCGGCAGGTCGATCTCGCGGCCGGCGGCATTGCTCCGACCCCACGGCGCCACCCAGCCGGGCTGGCCTGGAGCTTGCCCTACCACACCGTGCAACGCTCGCTCGTGATCCGGAAAGAAGACTCCGCCCACTTACGGACCATGGCGGATTTCGCCCGGCGCACGATCGCCGTCACCCGCGGCTCCACCGCGGATCTCGATACCCGGCGCCGGAAACCGGATACGGCGCGCATCGTTTACTTTGAACGACAGGAGGACGCGGTGCGGGATCTCTTCGATGGCCGAATCGATGCCTTCGGGACCGGCGATATCTGCAGCCACCATCTGGCGGCGGAGCATGCGGACCGGCTCGCGGTCAGCGATGTGCATGCGACCGACACGGCGGAGCATTTCGCCTTTGCGATGGAAGAGACGAGCGACTTGCTGGCGCCGCTGAACCAATTCATCGAAAAGAACCGGGCGCGCTACGCAACCGTCCCTCCCGCCTGCGAATGGTCCGACTACGTGATTTAAAGTGGCTAAGTCCCCTCGCCGCGACCGCCGCGTTCGCCGCGGTTAATTTCTACGGATCGACTTCCACCGGGGTGCCGAGTTCCACATTGTCGAAGAATTTCTCCGCCATGAAGCCGGGCATGCGGATGCAACCATGCGAGGCCGGATAGCCGGGCAGGAAGCCCTCGTGCATGCCGGTGCCGCCGACGATGCGCATGAAGAACGGCATCTTGGCGCCATCGAAGGTCGCGCCGGGCGGCTTCGGGTCTTTCGCCACGTCGATGTCCTTCTTGCGGGTGCCGTCGGCCAGGATGTAATCGCCGTATTCGCTGGAGGCGTGATCCTTGTCCTTCTGGATGATCTTGAATTTGCCGGGATGCGTATCGTGGCCCTCACGACCGCTGGAAATGACCGAGACCCCCACGAGCTGGTCGCCCTTGTAGAAATAAACGCGCTGCTCGCCGAGCTTGATGATCAGGTGCGGCTTGCCCGGGACGCCATCGCCATCCCAGTAGGAAACGTTGTCAAACGCCGCCCGGGCCGGCCCCGAAGGAGCGGCATTGCCACCGAGGTAGCGGGTCTGGGTGTCGTTGCGCTCATCGCTGGCGCAACCTGCAATGAAGAGGACCGCAGGCAACGCGGCAAAGGCAATTAGACGAGTCGGGTTTAACATGTGACAAATAGTTTCGGCCCCGCAATTAACCGTTGAGAGTGAAACCCGTCAAGCTTCGAGCTCCCCTTGCGTGCTGGCGCGGCGGCTGCTATAGGGAATCCCGTCCATTACCCATGCCTACTTACGAATACCAGTGCGAGAAATGTGGAAAGAACTTCGAAGCTCTTCCAGTCGATGAAGGATGAGCCGCTGAAAACCTGCCCCAAAGATCTCTGCCGGAAGCGTGAATGGGGCAAGGGCAAGGTCAAGCGCCTGCTCGGCGCCGGGGCGGGGCTGATTTTCAAGGGCTCCGGCTTTTACATCACCGATTACCGCAGCCAGGGCTACACCGAGGCGGCGAAAAAGGATCGCCCCAGCGAATCGAAACCTGCAGAATCGCCAAAATCGACCCCGAAACCCGCAAAAAAGGCGGAAAAAGCCCCGGCCAAGCCGGGCAAAGGCAAGCACTAACCCTAATCGGAAAGCAAAACTATGGCGGATAAGCTGAAATGCACCCAATGCGGGCATGAAAACGAGGCGGAGCGCATTTACTGCCATAACTGCGGGACCAAGCTCGATCGCTCCGTCCTGCCGGTCGAGGAGAAGAAAAAGGAATCCAACGAGCAAACGATGAAGCGGGTTCGCAAAATGACGAACCCAAATACCGGCTTCTTCGCCGGGGCCGGGAAATCTTTGCTCAAGTCCCTGCTCTGGGCCGTCGCCGTCGCCGGGGCCGTGCAAATCGCCCGCCCGCCGGATGGCATCCCGCCCAAGGCCGGAGCCGATACCCTGCTGGATGCGCAGCCGCTCCTTATGTCGCTGCAAAACGCGCAGATGCAGCGCGCCCCAGCCCGGCTCGCCATGGATGAGACGCTCATTAACAAGTATCTCCAGGCCACGCTCAAGGAGCAGGCCACCGGCCTGATCGGCGACGAGGTGAAGTTCAACCGCGTCTTCGTGCATTGCGTGGACGGCAATCCGCAGGGCAGTTGCTGGATCACCTCCGAGCAGGCGCTTTTCGACTACCACCTCTTTGCCAGCGTCGGCTACGAACTGAGCATCGCGAACAACCAGGTCAAGACGAAGTGCGTCGGCGGTTATCTCGGGCGCCTCCCGGTCCACCCGTTGCTCATGCAGTATGGCGACCTCATTTTCTCCAAGATCTGGGATGCGCTCGGGCGTGAGCACAAGGTGATGAACCAGATGCAGTCCATCGAGGTGCACAAGGGCCAGATCGTCGTCACCACCAAGCCCGCCGCATGAAACGCCCCCTGATGGCGGGTTGCCTGGCGGTGTTGCTGACCATGTCGGCGCACGCCCTCGGGCCTGTCATCAAGTCTCCCCAGAAAAGCATCAGCACCAGCGGGCAGTTCGTCGTCTATTGCGATGATCTTTCCATGCGCCTGGAAGTCACTGGCTATGTGGAGGATGTGAAGAATCACGTCCTCTCCATTCTGGGGCTGAAGGACGCCTGGCAGGTGCCGCTCGTCCTCACCATCCTGCCCCAGCGTGCGGCCGATCCCGATCGCCCCATCTCCGAGGTGCGGCTCTATGAAAATGAGACCGGGTTCGCCGAGGAACTGAACATCACCATCACCGACCACCCGCAGGACGCGCACTTTCAAGAGCAGCTCATCCGCGCCATCCTGCTGGAAATCGCCTATCGCGGCACGGGTTTGATCAAGGCCGGAAAACCCTACCAGGAACCGCCCGCCTGGCTCGTGCAGGGCATCGCCTGGTTTTTGCAAACGCGAGATTCCGGCGGCGACGCGGATATTTTCAAGACGATCATCAACGTCAACAAGCTCCCGGCCTTGCGCAGCTTCCTTTCCGAGAATCCGGCGAATTACGACCCCGTTTCGCTCGCCGTCTATCGCGCCTACGCGATGAGCCTGCTCGAAGTGCTGATGGATACGAACGGCGGCCGGCGCCCGGCTTGGCCGCTTCGTCCTCGCCCTGCCCAGGACCGGTGGCGATCCCCTCACCGATCTGCGCCAGGCCTTCCCCAACCTCGGCACCACCGAGTTGACCATGGAAAAATGGTGGACGCTCAGCATGGCCAAGCTCTCGGTCTCCGACCGCTACCGGGGCCTGAGCCTGGAGGAAACCGAGCGACGCCTTGAACCCCTGCTCCAGGTGGAAATCCCGGCGGGCAAGGGCCAGAAGACCTTTGCCCTCTCCGATTTCCGTTCCTTCCTGAAAATGAAAGGCAACCGTGACGTGCTCGCGCAAAAGAGCGCCGCCCTCCTCGAACTCGAAACCGTCGCCAATCCCCTGCTCAAGCCCGCCGTCGCCGAGTACCAGCTCGCCGCCACCGAGCTCGCCCACGGCCGCACCAACAAGGTCCAGGAATTGATCACCGATGCCGGCCAGTATCGCGACCTCGTGCTCAAGCGCCTCGACGCCATCGCCGATTACCTCAACTGGTTCGAAGCCACCCAGATCAAGGTGCAGAGCCACGACTTCGACGCCTACCTCCGCGACGCCAAAGCCTTCAACGACGCTCCCCCACCCCACCGCGACGACCCCATCACCCGCTACATGGACGTCCTCGAGCAGCAGTTGCAGTAGGCCTTCTCCAGCCTCGTCCGCTCTCAAAAAATTCCACTTCCGAAAATGGCGAGCGCACCCGGCGAAACCAGCCTATGCTCCCTCCGTGATCCTGAATGCCGCACCCTGCTACAAAGCCGTCCTCACCCGCGATGCGCGGTTCGACGGGCGCTTCTTCGTCGCGGTGAAAACGACCCGCATCTACTGCCGGCCGATCTGCCGGGTCAAACCGCCGCTGGAGAAGAACTGCCGCTTCTACAGCCTCGCCGCTGCCGCCGAGGTCGCCGGCTTCCGGCCCTGCAAGCGGTGCCGTCCCGAACTCGCCCCCGGCAACAGCGCCATGGAAGTCACCAGCCAGCTCGCCCGCAGCACCGCGGATTTCATCGGCCAGGGCTTTCTCGCCGATCATTCGCTCGCGGAACTCGCCGGGGAACTCGGCGTCACCGACCGCCAGATGCGCCGCGTCTTTCAAGAGGAGTTCGGCGTCTCCCCGGTCGAGTTCTGGCAGACCCAGCGCCTCCTCCTCGCCAAGCAACTCCTCACCGACTCGCAAATGCCCGTCACCGCCGTCGCCCTCGCGAGCGGATTCAAGAGCCTGCGCCGCTTCAACGTAGCGTTAAAAGAGCGTTATCGAATGACTCCCACTGAGCTGCGCCGCGATCATGGAAAAAACGGGGCCGCGCACCCCGATGAATTTTCCTTCCGCCTCGGCTACCGGCAGCCGTTCGACTGGTCGCAACTCCTGCGCTTCCTCGCCGCGCGCGCCATCCCGCAGGTGGAGCACGTGGGCGACGGAACCTACTCCCGCACCGTCCGCCTGCGACGCGCGGACCGCGAATACACCGGGGTCCTCCACGCCCGCCACGACGACGCGGCCCGGGTCGTCATCGTGCGCATGTCGGAGGCGCTGCTGCCCATCTGCGCCGTCGTCCTCGCCCGCGTGCGCCGGCTCTTCGATTTGTGCGCCAACCCGCTCGCCATCAATGCCGTGCTTGGACCCCTCGCCGCGCCCGCGCCCGGTCTGCGCGTGCCCGGCAGCTTCGATGGCTTTGAAATGGCCGTGCGCGCCATTCTCGGCCAGCAGGTCTCCGTCGCCGCGGCGCGCACCCTCGCCGGGCGCATCGTCCAGCGCTTCGGCACGCCGGTGCAAAGCGAAGAGCCCGCGCTGACCCATCTATTTCCCGTGCCCGCCCGGCTCGTGCGTGCGACCGTCTCGGAGATTGCCTCGCTCGGTATCACCGGTCGTCGCGCCGAAACGCTGCGCACCCTCGGTTCCGCCATGGCCGGCGGCGAACTCAAACTGGAACCCGGCGCCCGCGTGGAAAGCACCCTCGCCCAACTTCGCCAAATCCCCGGCATCGGCGAATGGACCGCGCAATACCTGGCCATGCGCGGCCTCTCCTGGCCCGATGCCTTCCCGCATACCGACCTCGGCGTGCAAAAAGCGCTCGGTGAAAAGAACGCGCAGCGCGTGTTGGAACACGCCGAACCATGGCGACCATGGCGCGCCTACGCCGTCCTGCACCTCTGGTCGCAACTGGAAAAGCAAGCCCTATGAAAAACTACACGATCATTCCCGCCGGGCCATTGGGCGAACTGTTGATTTATGCCAATGACACCCACGTCACCGGCATCTATTTCGTGAATCAAAAATACTACCCGATGATCGCTGCCGACTGGGTGGAAAATCCCGCGCTCCCGGTCCTCCAGCTCGCCGCCCAGCAGCTTCAGCAATACCTTGCGGGCACGCTCACCCAGTTTTCCGTCCCGTTTGCCTTCGCGGGCACTTCCTTCCAGCACCGCGTCTGGGAACAAATCGCCGCCGTGCCGTTCGGGCAGACCATCACCTACGGCGAACTCGCCCAGCGCGTCGGCTCCCCCTCCGCCGTCCGTGCCGCCGGGGCCGCCACCGGCAGCAACCCGATCAGCATCATCGTCCCCTGCCACCGCATCGTCGGCGCCTCCGGTACCCTGGTAGGGTATGCCGGTGGTCTCGACCGCAAGCGTCACCTCCTCGCCCTGGAACGCGGCGAACAAGAACTGATGCGAGTCAAAAATTAACCACGAAGCGCACGAAGCTTTAAAAAGCAGTCCTTCCAAAATCCAATCTTCGGCCTCCATTTTTTCACGGCCTACACGTCCGCTCAAACAATCCATGTCACCCCGAGCGTAGCCGAGGGGCCTCAAATTGTTCTGCGCTGGGCACGACACACCAACCCCTCACGGCAACGAAGCACTCACCCTCTCCAACAAATCTTCCCCTTCATGCGCTTCGTGTTTAACGAAGTTATTTTTTCCATCAGCCAAAAGTGTTCGTTTATCTCGCTGCGCTCGATTTTCGTGGTGAAAAAATTCCTACCCCACCCCCGGCAGCGGCTTCACCAGATTCCCCGGCAGCGGCCACACCTTTTCCTGAATCCGCGGCGCGAGCTGTGCACTCGTCGCATACGCCGCCGACATCATCTCCAGCTTCGCATCCAGATTGTCGAGATAGTGCAACGCTTGTGCCTCCGGTGTTTTCGGCGGCACCGGCGAGCCAAATTGCAGTTCGCCATGATGCGACGCCACCAGATGCAGCAAATGCTGCCGCACCTCCTCCGACTTCGGCATGAGGCCGCTCCATTGCTCCAGCGGCAGCGCCCGCCACAAGCGGTTCACCAGCTCGATCCCGATCGTGATGTGCCCGAGCAACTCCCCGAGCTCGTCGAACGGCATTACGAAGCCATCCTCCGCATACTGGTTTTCCCACAGCTTCCCGCTGTCGTGAAAGAGCGCGCCCGCGAGCAGCAGGTCGCGATTGAGCTGCGGATACACGGGACAGATCGCGGAGGCCGCGCGCATCATCTGCGCCGTATGCTCGACGAGACCGCCGCGCCGCGCATGATGATTGTTCCGCGCTGCTCCCGCGCGTTGAAAGCGCGGACCGAAGTCCGCCAGAAATTGTGTGGCCAGCGCGTGCAGCCGCGGGTCCTTGAGACTTTGCGCCAGCGCTTCGATCTCCGCGAAATCGCGCTCCTGCCGCGCCCGCAGTTCCGGCGCACCGGCGAGCAGCGTGTCGCGCTCCGCCGTGCTCAATGCGCGCGCCTGCCAGTTTTTGGAATCGAGCCCGTAGGAGGAGGCGGTGAAATCGCCGCGCACCTCGATGAACGAGCCGGACTCCAGCGCCTTGCATTGCTCGAACGCCGCCGAGTCGCTCCAGGCCCGGAGCGTGAGCTTGCCCGTCGCATCCGCCAGCGCGAGCTCGTAATACGGCTTTTGCGACTGCGTGGTTTTTTCCACGAGCGCCTCGACCTGCCCATGCACGACCGCCTCGACCCGCTCGGTCGCGGCGGCCTGCTTGAGTTTCTGAATGTCGAAGCGCTCCATGAAAAAATCAGCCGGTCTGTTATTCCACCACGGGATTCACTTCCGCCTCGTAATCGACACCGGGAATGCCGAAGCCGAAGAGCTTGAGAAACTCCGCGCGGTAGCCCGCGATGTCGGAGATCTCCGCGAGATTTTCGGTGCTGACCGTGGGCCAGAGCTCGGCCACCGCAGCCTGCACATCGTCGCGCATCTCCCAGTCGTCCACCCGCAGTCGGCCCTTTTCATCGGGCGTGGTGGTCGCGCCGCCGTAAAGCTGGGTTTTAAACAAACGGTAAATCTGTTCGATACAGCCCTCGTGCAGCCCTTTTTCCTTCATGATCTTGTAGAGGAGCGAGATGTAGAGCGGCACGACGGGGATCGCCGAGCTGGCCTGGGTGACCAGCGCCTTGTTCACCGAGACAAACGCGCGGCCCTTGATCGGCGCGAGTTGCTTCTCCAGCGCATGCGCGGTGTTTTCGAGATCTTCCTTCGCGCGCCCGATCGTGCCATTGCGATAGATCGCCCACGTGAGCACCGGCCCGATATAGGAATAGGCGACGGTCGTGAAGCCTTCGGCCAGCACCCCGGCGGCGGAGAGCACATCGACCCACATCTGCCAGTCCTCGCCGCCCATCACCGCCACGGTGTCGGCAATATCCTCGCCCCCGGCGGGCTCGATGGTGACCGGGGTCACCAGGCCCTTGTCGGTATCGACCGTCTTCGAAGTGAAAGTTTCGCCCACCGGCTTGAGCGTGCTCTTGTGCGTGACGCCGGTCTTGGGGTGCGTGCGGCGAGGGGAGGCGAGGCTGTAAACCAGCATGTCCACCTGCCCGAGGTCGGCCTTGATCGTCTCGACCACCTGCTGCTTGATCGCGTCGGAGAAGGCGTCGCCGTTGATGCTCTTCGCATAGAGGCCCGCGCTCTTCGCGGCGCTCTCGAAGGCCGCATTATTATACCAACCCGCCGTCGCGGGACGATCCGCTTCGCCAGCCCGCTCGAAAAAGACGCCGAGGGTCTGCGCGCCGCCACCGAAGGCAGCCGTGATCCGCGAGGCCAGGCCGTAGCCGGTCGAGGACCCGACGACGAGCACGCGCTTGGGTGCGCTGGCAATCGGTCCATTGCTCTGGACGTATTCAATTTGCTCGCGGACGTGCTCGGCGCAGCCTGCGGGATGGGCGGTCACACAAATGAACCCGCGAATTTTCGGCTTGATGATCATGGAGAAAATGTGCGCGGGCGTTTCTGGCGCGTCGAGGCGATTTTTTATCGGGGAAAGCAGGGGACAGCGTTGAAATCCGCGGCTTCCGGGCCTTAAACTAACCATTGCTTGTAGAAACCATTGCCTGGTGCGGCGGTCTATGACCGTCGCCAACCCGCTTCGCAAAATTCACCGCACTACCTATGAAACGCAAAACCACCAAGGCCCCCCGTTCGCTGGCTTCCCGGCTTTCCGCACTGATCGGCGCCGAGCACGTGCGCGACGACGAAGCCACGCTCCAGGCCCACGCGGGTGACAAGTGGTTTGCCGCCAACTCGCCCGAGGTCGTGGTGCTCGCGAAAACGACCGAACACGTGAGCAAGACGCTCGCCTTTGCCAACCGGCACGGCATCCCGGTCACTGCTCGCGGCGCCGGCTACGGCTATGTCGGCGGCTGCGTGCCCGTGAAGCGCGGCATTGCGCTTTCCCTGGCCGGGATGACCAAGATCAAGGAAATCAACGTCGCCGACTCGGTGGCGGTGGTGGAGCCGGGCGTGATTACCGGCCAGTTCCAGCAGGCCGTCCGCGAAAAGGGCCTCTTTTACCCACCGGACCCGGCCAGCCTGAAGGATTGCTCGATCGGCGGGAACATCGCGACCAATGCCGGCGGCCCGCGCTGTCTTAAATATGGCGTCACCCGCACCTACGTCCTCGGCCTCGAAGTGGTGCTGGCCGATGGCAAGGTGCTTCGCTGCGGCGGGCGCACGCACAAGAATAAGACGGGCTTCGATCTGATCGGGATGTTTGTCGGCAGCGAGGGCCTGCTCGGCGTGGTGACGGAGGCCACCTTGCGGCTGCTGCCGCTCCCGCCGGCCCGCGCCACGGTGGCCGCGAGTTTTTCCTCCTTCCGCCAGGCGGCCGAGGCGGTGCAAAAGATTTTTGCGGCGGGCTATCTGCCCAGCGCCCTGGAAATTGCCGATCCTTTCACGCTCAAAAGCGCGCAGGAATACCTGGGCCGTGAAATCGCCCCCGGTGCGAAATCGCTGGTGCTGCTCGATCTCGATGGCCAGCCCGCCTCGGTCAAAGGCGAGGCGAAGGCACTGGCGGGCTTGCTGGGTGGCTTGAACGCGCTCAGCGTCCATACCGCTTCCGGCGAAGCGGCTTGCGAGGAGCTTTGGGGCCTGCGCCGCGCCTATTCCACGTCGCTGAAGGTCACCGGTCTCACCAAGTTGAATGAGGATGTCGCCGTGCCCCGCGGTCGCCTCATCGATCTCGTGGAATTTTGCGAAAAGCTGAGCAAAAAATACCGCTATCCGGTCGCCTGCTTCGGTCACGCCGGGGATGGTAATATTCATGTGAACATCATGGCGGCGAATTACCATCACGATCGCAAGGTGCGGGCGGAGGTGGACGAGGCCCTGGACAAACTCTTTGCCCAAGTGCTCGCCTGGGGAGGTGTGATTACCGGTGAACACGGGATCGGCCTGGCCAAGAAGCCCTGGTGGAAAGACGCGACCACGCCAGTCGTGCGCGCCACCCATGTGGCGTTGAAAAACGCGCTCGATCCCAAGGGCATCCTCAACCCGGGTAAATTTGTCCCCTAAAAACTCCGCACGTGCTCCCGCTCTGCGGCCCGCCAGGCCCGGGCGCAGGAGCTTGATCGAGATTAAGCAGTTACGATTAGCCACCCGAGGTTGCGCAGCAGCGGCACTCTGTGCTATTGAACGGGCTTCTGATGCATGACGCCGCTGGAACACCGAATCGCTTATAAATTTCGCAACTCTCTGCTGCTGGCAGAAGCGTTGACGCATCCGAGCCTCGGCTATGAGACGCAGCGGCATCATTTCGACAACCAGCGGCTCGAATTTCTCGGCGACGCCGTGTTGCAGCTCATTTTCACCCGGCACCTTTTCGACATGTTCCCGCAGCACAGCGAGGGACAACTCACCAAGATGCGCTCCCGCCTGGTTTCCCGCGAAGGCTTGAAAAAGCACGCGCTCCAGATCGGGCTCGGCGATTACCTCATGATGGGCAAGGGCGAGGAATCGACCGGTGGCCGCTCGCGGGCTTCCGCCCTGGCGGACGCCTTCGAGGCGCTCGTCGGCGCCATTTATCTCGATGGTGGGCTGGATGCGGTCCGTCACTTCGCGTTGCGCGAAGCGCAGGAGGACTTGGAAAATCTCACCACCGAACCGCTGGAAGTGAACCCCAAGGGCAAGCTACAGGAAAAACTCCAATCCATCTCGCCCACCAGCCCGAAATATCAGGTCATGGCCGAAACCGGCCCCGAGCATCTGAAGAATTTCCAATCCTCCGTTTCCTGGGAAGGCCTCCTGCTCGGCACCGGCGAAGGCCGGAGCAAGAAGGAAGCGGAAACCGCCGCCGCCATCAACGCGCTCCAGAATGAACTCTGGAAAGACCGCGAATAACTTCCAATAAATTGGAACAACCTTGGGGGTGCCTGGGTTTTTGGCCGGCACCACCCACTCATTGGCAGGTTATTCGCAGGCATTTTTCCCCGTGGAACGGCTTCCAATGCGATGTGGAGCGGAGATCGTCCGAGTTATTCACACGATGAAGACTAAGTGAATGTTTTTGAAAAAATTAAATTCTATATTCTGGTTGTGAATTGTTTTCGCGGAAGCGCGCCAACCCCATCCACCGAAATACCTTTCACCACTTGAAGCGGTCCTTGAAAATCCGACTGTAGTGGCGGTCTATGACCGTCGCTAAGCGGCTTAGTTCCGGGTAGAGCCCTCCGCTGGAGTGCGGTCCTCGGCGGCCCGCCGAGGACACCGGGGTGCGGGCTCCCTGCTCAAGCCGGCCGCTTGGAGGACGGATCGAAACTCCATCGGAACCATGAACCGGGGAGAAAAAGGACTGATGTTTAACCGCGGATGACGCGGATCGGCGCGGATCAAAGGCCAGCCCATCCGCGACCATCCGTGTCATCCGCGGTTAAATTCTACCTCCCATGACTTCCGGGACAACCGCTTGCCAAAATGACCCGCTCGCTCTTTCGATCCGGCGAGCCGCCGGACCGCGCACTGGGACCGTTTCGGGTAGGGTGGGCGTCTCGCCAAAACGAACTTCCCGTCCGTTCCAAAAAGATTCACCCCCAAAGATGCGCCGCCCGGCAGGTGGGACATCCACGCAACCCGGGATCTGCTATGCTGCCTGGCGATCAGCAGAAAAACAAAAAGAGAAGCCGGGTGGGCTTCTCTTGCATCTTTCATTGAAACTGGCAGCGCGTACGGGACTCGAACCCGTGCACCAGCCTTGAGAGGGCTGTGTCCTAACCACTAGACGAACGCGCCGTGGGATTGGGAAAGTAGCGCAAATGTGCTTTTGCGCAAACGGGAAGTTATTTTAATGCTGGGCGCGCTCGGCGCGCACTTCCGCAGCGGTGGTGATGCGGATCCGGTTTTGATTCAGTTGCGAAAGCGAATTACTGAGCGCCTGGTTCGCCTGATCCTTGCACTGGGGGTTGATGGCAATGATACGGTCGTGCAGATCGTGATAGTAGGCCCGCAGCGCCTCGCGGAATTCCGGTTCGGTGGGCTGGGCCTGCGCGGTAGCGAGCTCCTGCTGCAGCTTGGCTTCGCTGGCGGCCTTGGTCTTCGCATCGCGGTAAGCGATCTTATCCTGCAATTCCTGCAGGCTGGTGGCCGTGCTCGATTTGCGGATGATGGGATTGCCCTGGCCATTGTGGCTTTGCAGGAGATCCTGGAAACCGTTCGCCGAGCTGGGCGCGGGCACGGTGGCGCCTTGCGGGCCCTGCGGGAAAAGACTGGCCGGGGAGCCTGCGGGTTCGGGCAGGGCCGGGGTGCTGGGCACCGGAGGCAGCGTGACATCCAAGCCGGGCGACGCGGCGGGTGAGGCCGTGGGAGCGGAGAGTGGCAGGGTCGGATCGACGCCGGTGGACGAAGGGGCCGCGCTGGGCGCGGGGGTTGCCGGGGCCGGGGTGGCGGTGGAAGAGGGTGACGGGCTCGGGGACGAATCCTGGGCAAAACCGTGCGACAGGCCGCCGCAGGCCACCACCGTGCAAATGAAAGATTTCAACGAGCGCATTCCCGGGATAAAATCGTGAAAAATGTTGCTTGGCAAGTCGTCTCCGAATCTCAGTTCCTCGCTCGCGCCGTCCGAAACGTCGGTGATGCCTGCCACCTTGCCCATGGCCTGGCTGGAAGCAGGGCCGGGAACCCAGGGCGGATGGACGCGCCCGTGGCTCGCCGGTGCGGCGGTGGAAATCTGGACTGGCACGCTGGAAACGGATGGCGCGGAGCTGGAAAAGCGGGTCGCCGAATTGTATGCCAATGCGGGCCACCGACCGGAGGCCTGCCTGGTCGGCACCGTCGATTACGATGGACGGTTCGAGTTCGCCTCCTATCCGCAACCGGTTCCCCCGGAGCTGGCGGTCGCAGCGGCAACAGAGCCCATGGCGTGGGGCGGCTTTGAACCGGAAACCAACCGGGCAACGTTTTGCGAATGGGTGGCCCGGGCGCAGGAGTTGATCGCGGCGGGCGATATCTATCAGGTAAATCTCACGCGCCGCTTCCAGTGCGAGGCGCCGGGGGACGCGCTCGCTTTCTATCAGGCGCTCAAAAAGGTGTCGCCTGCTCCCTACGCGGCCTTTCTCCAGCAGCGGACCCGCACGGTGATCAGTTCGTCGCCGGAATGTTTTCTAAGAATGGAGGGTCGCAATGTGATGACCCGCCCAATCAAAGGCACCCGCCCGCGCGCGAGCCAGCCAGTCATCGATGTCGCGCAGCGGGAAGCGTTGTGTGGTTCCGAAAAAGAGCGCGCGGAATTGCTGATGATTACGGATCTGATGCGCAACGATCTCGGCAAGGTGTGCGATTACGGCACCGTCGAGGTTGCCCGGCTCGCGATGGTCGAGAGTTTTGCCCAGGTGCATCACCTGGTTTCCACGGTGGAAGGCACCTTGCGGCCCGGTCACGGCCACGTGGCGGCTTTGCAGGCGTGCTTCCCTGGCGGGTCCATCACCGGAGCACCCAAGAAACGGGCGATGGAAATCATCCAGGAAATCGAACCAAGGACCCGGGGGCTTTATACCGGGGCGATCGGAATATTTCGCGCCGATGGCACCAGCGAGTTCAGCATTGCGATCCGCACGGTGATTATCGAAGGCGGGCTGGCTCATTTCCACGTCGGGGCGGGCATCGTGGCCGATTCGGTGGCGGAAGCGGAATTTATCGAGACTGAGGAGAAGGCGAGGGGGATCTTGCTGGCGGCCATGGAGTTACAGAAAACGTAATTCCCTGCCTGAACCGCCTTTCAAAGAAGATTGAAAGAAAACTGGTCGGGGCGACAGGATTCGAACCTGCGACCTCGTGGTCCCAAACCACGCGCTCTACCAAGCTAAGCTACGCCCCGAAGGAGTGGTATCTTTCCACAGCTTTGCCGAAGAACAAGCTGGATTTTCTATCCGGCAATTCGTGATAGAGTGATTTTGATGCCAGAAGTGCATGATCAACTCCATCGACCGCTCCGGGATTTGCGAATCTCGGTGACGGATCGTTGCAACTTTCGCTGCATCTATTGCATGCCGCGCGAGCTGTTTGGGCCGGATCACGTCTTCCTGCCCCGCGAGAAAATCATGAGCTTCGAGGAGATCGAACGGCTGGCGCGCTGTTTTGTGAAACTCGGGGTGCGAAAGATCCGGCTGACCGGGGGTGAGCCCTTGCTGCGCCGCGACCTTCCGAAGCTGGTGGGGATGCTGGCCGCGATTCCCGGGGTGGAGGACCTGGCGATGACGACCAACGGGGCCTTGCTCAAAGACCTGGCCCAACCGCTGAAGGACGCGGGCCTGCATCGCCTGACCGTGAGCCTGGATGCGCTGGACCCCGGAATCTTCGCCGAAATGAATGGAACCGGCTTTCCGGTGACGCGAGTTTTGGAAGGCATCGAGGTTGCGCGGGCTGCAGGCTTCCAGCCACTCAAGATCAACGCGGTCATTCGACGTGGGATCAATGAGAGCGAAATTATCCCGCTGGCCCGGCATTTCACCGGGCAGGGAGATATCGTCCGCTTTATCGAATACATGGACGTGGGCAACACCAACGCCTGGCAGGGAGATCAAGTAGTGTCGGGCGAGGAAATTCGGGCCCGGCTCGGCGAGTTTTTCGATCTGAAAGGGGGAACCCCCCAATATATAGGGGAGGTTGCTTCCCGTTATCTGGATCGGCACCATGGGGGGGAGGTTGGAATCATTACTTCAGTCACCCAACCATTTTGTGTAAACTGCTCAAGGGCAAGACTTTCCTCCGATGGAAAGCTCTTCACCTGCCTGTTTTCCAATCAAGGCCACGATCTCTTGAATCTGGCGAGAACCACTAGCGAAGACGCCCTACTGCTCCAGGAGATTTCCCAGCTCTGGAATCGACGCGATGACCGTTATTCGGAGCTCCGTGCTACTGTGGGCAGCCATGGCCCAAAAGTGGAGATGTCCGCCATTGGGGGGTAGCCCCCTACAGGTTGTGGTTGCCTTCCAAAGAGGACATTTGGGGGCACCCCTCTGGGCTAAAAATCCCCAGGCATTTTTTGAACAGGATGGCCTGATGCGAAAGCTCACCAGCTCTTACGCCAGATCCGCACTCTCCACCCCAGGCTGCCCGCCGGCCCGCTTCCGAATCCAAATCGAGATCAACCCCAGGTCGGCCGGGGTGATCCCACTAATGCGCCCGGCTTGAGCAAAAGTCGCGGGACGCACCTTGCCCAGCTTCTGCCGGGCTTCGGTGCGAAGGTCCGGGACCATCTCATAATTCAAATCGGCGGGGATGGGTTTGTTCTCCATCGCTTGGGCCCGGTGGACGGCATCTTCCTGGCGTTTGATGTAGCCCTCGTATTTGTAGTCCACCTCGACCAGCTCCCAGACCTCGGCCGGGTAATGCCCGCGCAGTGACTCGGGCAAGTCCGACCAGTGGGCCTCCGGTCGCCGCAGCCAGCGGTTCAGCGGCACGCCTTCAAAAATAGTGCGGGCACATAGTTCATTTAACTCATTGATATTCAACTGCTTACGTTCAAATGAAGCGGCGCGCTCGGATGGAATGAGCCCGAAGCTCCATGCCGACGGGAGTCAGTCGCAGATCGGCATTATCCTGCCGGAGAAGCAGGCGATACTCGGCGCGACTGGTGAACATGCGATAGGGCTCGGTGGTGCCCTTGGTGATCAAATCATCGACCATGACGCCGATATAGGCCTGGTCCCGGCGCAGGACGAGGGGGGGACGGGCCAGCACCTTGAGCGCGGCATTGGCTCCAGCCATGAGCCCTTGCGCCCCGGCCTCCTCGTAACCGGAGGTCCCGTTGATCTGCCCGGCGAAATAGAGGCCGGAGACGCGCTTGGTCTCAAGGGTGTTCTGCAACTGGGTGGCCGGGCAGTAGTCATACTCCACCGCATATCCCGGGCGCATGATCTCCGCCTGCTCCAGGCCGGGGATGGTATGGATGAAGGCATATTGCACCTCATGGGGCAGACTGGTGGAGATGCCGTTGACGTAGATTTCCTCGGTGTGTCGGCCTTCGGGTTCGAGGAAGAGCTGATGCCCCTCCTTCTCGGCGAATTTCACGACCTTGTCCTCAATGGAAGGGCAGTAGCGCGGTCCGACTCCCTCGATCTTGCCGGCATACATGGGGGATTTATCCAAATTGGCCCGGATGATCTCGTGGGTTTTTTCGTTGGTATGGGTGATCCAGCAGGGGATCTGTTCCACGTGGAACTTTCCATCTTTCAGCGTATTCAGGCTGAAAAGGTCGCTGTCGCGTCGCTCCAAATATTCAGGCATGTAGCTGAATGGTGGCGGTGGGTAGTCACCATTCTGGCGCTCGCATTTGCTGAAATCGATGCTTTTGGCATTGAGACGGCAAGGGGTGCCGGTTTTAAAGCGTCCGACCTCGAATCCCAGCTCCTTGAGGTTATCGCTCAGAGTAGAAGCGCTGTCTCCCATGCGTCCGCCGAGTTGATTCTGCATCCCGACATGCAAGAGACCGCGCATGAAGGTGCCGGTGGTGATGACGACCGAGCGCCCGCGAAATTGCAGGCCCAGGTTGGTTTCCACCCCGGTCACCGCGTCGTTTTCGACCAGAATTCGCACCGCATTGCCTTGTTTGATGTCCAGATGCTCCTGCCGCTCGCAGACGGCCTTGGCCCGGAACTGGTAGGCTTTCTTATCGCACTGGGAACGGGGAGCGCGCACGCTCGGGCCTTTGTTGGCGTTCAGCATCCGGCACTGAATGGCGGTGGCATCGGCATTCACCCCCATGAACCCGCCGAGCGCGTCGATTTCCCGCACGATATGCCCTTTGGCGAGTCCACCAATGGCTGGATTGCAGGACATCTGGCCGATTGTGTCCAGATTTTGGGTCAACATCAGGGTCTGAACGCCCAAACGCGAGGCCGCGAGGGCCGCTTCGATGCCGCCGTGGCCGGCTCCAATGACGATAACGTCGTAAACTTTCGGATAAAGGAACATAAATTGTTCTACGTGGAACAAATCACCCTAAAATGCCCGTTTTCGAACGCGGCAACAGAGTAGAAAGGTTGCTCTGGAATACCTCACCCGTGAGATTCGCGCAAATAATCTCCAGTTCAGGCGCAAATTCCGCCATGACCTGACGGCATGCTCCACAGGGACTGACCGGCTCCTTGCTATCGGAAACGATGGCGATCTTCTGAAACTTGCGCTGCCCGGCGGCGATGGCTGTGAAGATGGCGGTCCGTTCCGCACAGTTGGTCAGGCCGAAGGAGAGATTCTCCACATTGCAGCCGGTGAAGACGGTCCCATCCATGCAAAGCAGAGCAGCCCCGACGGAAAACTGAGAGTAGGGGGCGTAAGCCTGCGGGCGCACCGCTTTCGCTTGGGAGATTAATTCGGAATCGGTCATCCCCGGATGATTGCCCTCTGTAGCGTGCTTTGCAAATGAAGCTTTCCGGAAGGAATGAGGAGACGCCAAGGAATTTTAACCGCCGATGACGCCGATAATCCGGATGGGTGGGCTTTTCATCCGCGTCCACCAGTGAAATCCGCGGTTAAAAGGCCTTTCTTGGGATGACTTTGCACTCTGGAAGTAATCACCGGGAAGCGGAGTAGGGGGAGTTTTTCGTTGCCAAGGTTACGGGAAAGTGACGAAATTACCGCGTGTCTGTTCCCAAACGTCCATACCCGGGCAAGCTGATCGCAGTCGAAGGACTCGATGGCTCGGGAAAGTCCACGCAGATCTATCTCGTAAAGCGCTGGCTGGAGCTGCAGTGGGGCCAAGGTTTACTTTACGGAGTGGAACTCCTCGGTGCTGGTGAAGGCGGCGACCTCCAAGGGCAAGAAGCGCCAGCTCCTTACCCCGACGACCTTTTCGCTGATTCACGCCACGGATTTTGCCGATCGCTACGAGCGGCAGATCCTCCCGTTGCTCCGGGCTGGGTTCATCGTGCTGGCGGACCGCTATATCTTTACCGCGCTCGTCCGCGACGGGGTGAGGGGAGTGGACCAGGATTGGGTGGAGAAGCTCTATTCCTTCGCGGTGAAGCCCGATATTACCTTTTACTTCGAGGTGCCGCTGGAGGTTTCCTTGAATCGTATTCTCGAAGGCCGCCCGGAGTTGAAATACCACGAGGCCGGCCTCGACATGGGCTGGTCCACCGATCCCTATGAAAGCTTCCGCATTTTCCAGGGCAAGATCCTCAAGGAGTATGCGCGCATGAAGAAGCCCTACGGGTTTACGGTGATCGATGCGACGGAGGAAATTCATGTCCAGCAGGCCCGGGTGCGGAAATTGATTGGCGAGCAGATTGATCTCGCGCGGTTTGTAAAGAGGGGGAGAAACTGATGAAACGTCCACGCAAGTTTTTCCAGCGTCCGTTGCCTGAGTTGAAAGAGGCTAATTTCTCCGGTCGCCTTTTCGCGGTCGAGGGGCCGGATGGTTCCGGTCGCTCCACGCAGATTGCCAGGCTGGCTCAGTGGCTGGAGTCGCGAGGTTATGCCGTACGTTCCATGGGCTTACGGGAATCCAATCTCGTCGCTGAGGAACTGGAGCAGGCAAAACAAGGTAATATCCTCACCCACAGCACTTTAAGTCTATTCTATGCCACCGATTTCTTTGACAAACTCATCAACGAAATCATCCCGGCGCTGCGAGCGGGGTTCATTGTGCTCGCGGATCGCTATGTTTACACGTTGATGTCCCGCGACCTCGTGCGTGGGGCGGATCGGGAGTGGGTGCGCAACCTCTATGCGCCCGCGTTGGTGCCCGATGCGGTGTTCTACTTCCGGGTCGGCCCCCGTCAGCTCGTGGAGCGCAACTTCGAGAAAAACACCACGCTCGACTATTGGGAGTCCGGCATGGACCTCGGTCTGTCGCGCGACATGTTCGACAGCTTCATCAAATACCAGCGGCTCATCCAGGTGGAGTTTGCCCGCATGCAGGCGGAGTACGGCTTCGACGTGATCAATGCCAATATGGGCGTGGACCGTATCCAGCGCGAACTCCGTCGGAAAGTGAGCACCCTTCTGGAGATTGAAGACTGAATTTTTAAATCCGCAGATTTTCGCAGAATGAAAGGGTCCAGGGGTTGATGCCTTTTTAATGTGCAGAAAATCTGCCAAATCTGCAGACCCCCTCTTTCCGGTTCCGATGTCACCGGACCGAGGTTGATTTTTCACAGAGAATTCACTATTGATCTTGTGAAATTTTTCAGGGAATCTCGGGGCAGGGTTGGTTACCAAAATAAAACATATGATCGCCGGAATTATTCTAACCTTGGTTTGTATCGGGTACCGCGTGGCCATGGCCTACGGTGGGCACGGGCAGTGGTGGTTCGACTTCGCTCCCATCTCTGCGATCGCCCTCTGTGGTTCGGTCTATTTGCCCAAGCGCCTCGCTTTCATCCTGCCCCTGGGTGCGCTCTTTCTTTCCGATCTCATTTTGAATGCCCATTATGGTGCCTCTCTGATCAGCGGAGAAATGGCGTTCCGTTATCTCGCGCTCGCGATCGTTGGCGTGGGGGGCTATGCCCTGCGCAACACCATTCGCAATCCCATGCTACTGGGGGGGGCTGCCTTGGCCTCGCTCTGGTTTTATCTGGTGACCAACACCGGCAGCTGGCTGGGTGAACCGGTCTATGCGAAGACCTTCGCCGGCTGGGTGCAGGCTCAGACTACTGGCGTGCCCGGCTACCCCGCTACCTACCTCTTTCTCCGTAATTCCCTTTTGAGTGATTTGCTGTTTACAGGCCTCTTTCTGGCATGTATGTCGTTCACATCCGCTCGGAAGCCGACGGAACTTTACTCGGAATCCGCTGAAACCAAGCAGGTTCGGGCCTAAGCAATGACGGCTCCCTGCGCACCTGCTACGAACCATGGAAACGCTTGCTGAAACACCCACTTTTGCCGACGCCGAAATCAATCGTAAACTTTCGGCGGATGACAAACTGGATCTGCTGCGCGAAATGGTTCGCATTCGCCAGTTCGAGATGGTCGCCCTGAGCCATTTCCAAAAGGGCATTCATATGGGTGGCTTCCTGCATCTTTATATTGGGCAGGAATCGGTGGCGACCGGGACGATTTCCTTGCTGGGTGAAAACGATCACGTCATCACCGCCTACCGCAATCACGGCCACGCGCTGGCCTGTGGGATGGGCATGAATGAGTGCATGGCCGAGCTCTTCGGCAAAGCCACTGGCTGCTCGAAAGGCAAAGGGGGCTCGATGCATTTCTTCGCGCCGGACAAAAATTACTGGGGCGGCCACGGCATTGTCGGCGGTCAGACTCCGCTCGGCCTCGGTCTCGCCTACGGGGTGAAGTACAAAGGTCTCAAGGGCTGCTGCCTCTGCTATATGGGCGACGGTGCGGTCAACCAGGGCGCCTTCCACGAATCGCAGAATCTGGCCTCGCTCTGGGATCTTCCGGTCATCTATATTATTGAGAACAATGGCTACTCGATGGGCACCAGCCTCAGCCGTTCTTCTGCCTACAAGAAATGCCTCGCCGCCCGCGCCGAGGCCTACAACATCGAGTGGGATGTCATCAATGGCGAGGACCTCTACGAAGTCCGCGCCAAGACGCAGATCGCGATCGACCGCGCGCATAACGAGTCACGCCCGACTGTTCTGGAGATCGATACCTACCGTTACTACGGCCATTCTGTTTCCGATGCCAAGCACAAGGGCGGCTATCGCACCGACGAGGAGATCGAAACCTATAAGCGCGATCACGATCCGATCACGCTGTGGAAGAACCGCCTCATCAGCGAAGGCGTGCTCACCGAGGAAGTCTTCGAAACCATCCAGAGCGAAGCAAAACAGGAGGCGCGCGCCGCCGCCAAGTTCGCCGAGGAAAGCCCGCTCCCCGAGCCAGGCCGATATTTTCTCCGACGTTTACTACGAAGTGGACAAGGACACCGAGGCCGGACGCACTGGCCGCCACTTCTTTAACGACTGATTTTCAAATGGCACTCATCGAATATCGTGACGCACTGAACCAGGCCTTTGCCGAGGAAATTGAACGCGACCCCATGGTCGTTCTGCTCGGCGAAGAAGTGGCTGAATACGACGGCGCCTACAAGGTCACCCGTGGCCTGTGGAAGAAGTACGGCAGCAAGCGCGTGGCCGATACGCCGATCAGCGAAGCCGCCTTCATCGGCATGGGTGTCGGCGCCGCCATGCTCGGTGTGCGCCCGGTGATGGAGCTCATGTTCTGGAGTTTTTGCACCGTCGCCTACGACCAAATCGTAAACAACGCCGGTCAGATTCGTTATATGTCCGGCGGCCTTATCAACTGCCCGATCGTCCTTCGTGGCCCCGCCAATGGCGGCACGAACGTCGGCGCGACCCACTCGCACACTCCGGAAAACTGGCTCGCTGCCATCCCTGGCTTGAAGGTGGTTTGCCCCGCGACCGCTTACGACGCCAAGGGCCTCATGAAAACCGCGATCCGCGACAACGATCCGGTCATGTTCATGGAGAACACCACGCTCTACGGTGAGAAATGGGAAGTGCCGGAGGAGGAATACCTCATCCCGCTCGGCAAGGCCGATGTGAAGCGCGAGGGCAGCGACATCTCGCTCATCGCGCACGGTCGTTCCGCCCTCATAGCCCTCAAGGCGGCCGAGGTTCTCGCCAGCGAGCACAACATCAATGCCGAGGTGGTGGACCTGCGTTCCATCCGCCCGCTTGATGAAGAGGCGATCCTCGCCACCGTGCGCAAGACCCATCGCGTCGTGCTCGTCGATGAGAACAAGCCCTTCTGCGCTGTTTCCGCCCAGGTGACCACGCTCATCCAGGAAAAGGCGTTCGACGATCTCGATGCCCCGATTCACCGCGTGTGCTCGCTCGACGCCCCGCAGATCTACAGCCCCGAGCTGGAAAAATTGCAGCTTCCCACCGTGGAGCGCGTCGTGCAAAAAGTCCTCAGCATGGCCTGAGTTTTTGGCCGCCCCTTTGCCTTACTAATTTTCATTTTCCGAATTCTCTTCCGATATGGCCGCTTACATTGAAATGCCGAAACTCAGCGACACGATGACCGAGGGCACCCTCGTCAAGTGGCGCAAAAAAGTGGGTGACAAAGTTTCCGCCGGTGACGTCGTCGCCGAGATCGAGACCGACAAAGCCACGATGGAAATGGAAGCCTTCGACGAGGGCATCCTGAGCGAAATTTTTGTGCAGGAAGGTGCGAAAGCCACCATCGGTGGCCGCCTCGCGCTGCTCCTCGAGCCCGGTGAAAAAGCTCCCGCGGCTGATGCGGCTCCCGCGCCCAAAGCCGGTGGCGATGTCAAGGCCGCTGCACCGGCTGGGGCTGCCGCAGCTCCTGCGGCTTCCGCTCCCGTTTCCACCGCTTCGGCGAATGGCGGGCGCGTGAAAGCCTCGCCCCTCGCGCGCAAAGTCGCCGCGGCCAAGGGTGTGGATCTCGGTCGGGTCACCGGCACTGGCCCCGGCGGTCGCATCGTGGTGAAGGATGTCGAGAGCGCTCCCGTCGGTGGCGCAGCCAAGGCTGGTGGGGCTCCCGTTTCCGCCGTGCCTGCGATCCCGCCCATGCCCGCTGGTCCGAACGATCAGACCATCCCGCTCAGTGGCATGCGTCGTACGATCGCCGAACGCCTGCTCGCGAGCAAGACGCAGATCCCGCACTTCTATCTCGGCATTGAGGTGGACGCCGCTCCGCTCATGAGCTTCCGCGCCAGCGCCAATGCCGCCGCCGAAGCTGCGGGCCAGGGCAAGCTCACCGTCAACGATTTCGTGCTCAAGGCCGCAGTGGTCGCCGCGACCAAGGTGCCCGCGGTCAACGCCAGCTTCGCCGGGGACTCCATCATCCAGTATGCGGATGTCGGCCTCTCGGTTGCCGTCGCAGTGGATGACGGTCTTGTCACCCCGGTCGTCCGCGCCGCGCAGAAGAAGTCGCTTCGCGAGATCAGCGAAGCGGTGAAGGACCTCGCCGGTCGCGCCCGCAACAAGAAGCTCAAGCCCGACGAATATGGTGGCGGCACCATGACCATCTCCAACCTCGGCAGCTACGGGATCGAGAGTTTCTACGCGATCGTCAACCCGCCGCAATCGCTCATTCTCGCCATCGGCGCGGTGGTGAAGAAGCCCGTCGTCAACGCCAAGGGCGAAATCGTTGTCGGGCAGAAGATGTTCGTCGGTCTCAGCGCGGATCACCGCGTGGTGGACGGCGCGGTCGGCGCGACCTATCTGGCCGAGTTCCGCAAGTTGATCGAAAACCCGGCTTTAATGTTGTTATAAGTTTGTAAAACACAGGAAAAACACCCCTTTCCTTCCACAATAAGCCCCGTCATCCCGCGACCCCAATTATCGTCGTGGATGACGGGGTTTTCATTTTCACGGCGAACCAGCCCTTGTGCGCCGGACGCCGCCATCGGCATCTTAGTTGCCTCCGCTGGTGGTGTGAGGATAAGGATCCATACCGAAGAGACCGGAGTAACGTTGCCCGTTATCAATGGCGGAGAGACTGTTTTCCGATAGCAACCCCTGCATCACCTTGGGACTCGCCCAGTCTCCTGTTTGGTTGGAAACCGTCGGGACGAGATAGCCTGCATCGGAGGCGGGTCGATTGCTGATCAGTAAATCGTTAGCGGCATCCAGCCATTCCAGGGGCTGGTGCGGGGGTCCGAAGCGCGCCGTCGCTATTGTTCACTGGCCCAGCCGGTCGCCGCCAGCGCGGCGGCCCAGAATCCGCCCAGGCTCTGTGCGCCTGTGGGATCGGGGTGCAGGTGGAATACGCCGTTCTTTCCGTTTTCCGGTTTCAGCTCGGTCGGATGCGCGGCGAAATAATCATACGCCATGGTATCGCCGAGCGCGACCTGACCGGGATGAGTGGTGGCGTAGTGGGCAATCACCGTATCGATGGCCGGGAAGTAGCTCTTCAACCGGTTTGCCGCCCGATCGCCTTCGTAATCCGAGGTGTTGTGCGTATTGGGGGAATACCAGATCGAGTGGTGGATCACGAATTTGCTGCCGGGAAAATCGGTCAGGAGTTGATCGATGATTTGCTCCAGATTCTTTGCGTAATCGGTGGCCGCGACTGGGGAGCCCAGCGGTCCGAGGTTGGCGCTATCATTGGTGCCAAGCATGATCGAGAAGACGAGCTTCCCGGATGCGCGACGGCCAGGGCTTTGGCTGCTGTCTCCACGCTGGCCAGGGTTTTTCCATTCGGCAGAAAATTGACGGTCGTATAGCCGCTGTGCCCTTGGTTCGTCATAAAGACCGTCGTCGTGCCGAGCCGTTTTTGCAGGGCCTGCGTGGCCATCGTCGGTGCTGCCTGGGTGGCGCGATTGTCGGTGCCCACTCCAGCGGTGATGCTGTCTCCGATAAAGACCAGATCGAGCGTCTTCGCAGGTGCCGCGTGAGCGGATGATCCGAAAACCAGTGGAACGCCGAGGAGGCAAAGCATCGCGAGGGGCAGGGAACGTATTTTCATCACGGGGTTACTTATCGAGTTAGTGGAAAAAGCCAGCCTGGGCACGCTTTTGGGCTGCAAATTTTCCTGGGCTGGAAACGTCAGCGATTTGTTCACGAGAGCAGGGCGCTTCTTCGCGATGGTGAGCAAGCGCTTGTTTCCATGGCCCCGCGCAGCTTTTAGCGCATGGGGAGATTTAATTAAAAATCACTACAGAAAAGCGGAATTACTTTTCGACCTTCGTCGTCGTGGTAGCGAGGTTGGTTTGCTGTCCCACGCCAGCCTTGGCCTCGGCTTTGTCGGCTACGTCCAGCAAGTTTTGCTGCTTGAGCCACTCGGGTTCTTCCACACGGTAGATGACCATGTTCGGACCGCCCACATGCACCCGCCAGCCGAGCGGATACTCAAATTTCTGCGCCGGAGCGGGGCTGTAACGTTCCACGGCGTCGAAGGTGTAAAGGCCGTCCCAAGTGCGCCAGACGTAGCCGCGAGCGGTCCAGGCAGCCACGAGGTCGCCGTTCAAGTTCATCACGGAGACGTGGTAATAGTGCTTCGGCAACAGCGTATCGCAGGCGGTCAGCAGCAGCAGGGGCAGGAGGAGAAGAATCTTTCGCACGCGCGGAGTGTAAATAAAGGTTGGTGGTTTGGCACCTATTTAACACTCGCAGTTTTCACAGTACGCGATAATTCGATCAAATCGCCGAGGATATTTAGCGTTTCGTTGCGAATGGGGTCGATTTTCGGCTCCTTGTCACTGTCGCCGGCGTCATCGTCCTCATCATCCGAATCGTCGGCGGTATCGCCGCTCGGGGTTTCTGCAGCCGCGATCTTTTGCCCGACCTTGGCATTTCCGTTGGCCGCGCCATTGGGGGCGGGCTTGGGATCAAGGGTATTGGTCACCACCTGCAGGGTTGGGCTGCTGGCGGTATCCACCGTCACGGCGACCACTTTTTCCACCGGCGGTTTACGGTGTTCGCGATCGGCGGTGCGCTTGTCGAGACGGGTCTTGTCGGCGTTGATCTCGTCGCGGCGGGTCTTTTCATTGAGAGAGATCACGTTGTCGGAGATCTTCTTTTCCAGCGTCGCGAGATCCTGCTCGATGTAGTGGAACTCAGGGTCCGTCGCCACGCGGGCGGCGGAACGGGCAGCCAGCTCTTTCAGGAACAGCGGGTGATCGGCGATCTTCTGGTATTTGGCCGGTGGGATTTCATCGTAGGGCATAGGGCCCTTGAGCGAGCGCTCGCCGATCTCGGGATGATCGTAGATCGACGGCAGGTGAATATCCGAGGTGACTCCATGGAGCTGGGTGGAGCCGCCGGAGATGCGGTAAAACTTCTGGATCGTGAGCTTCAGTGCACCCGCGTCGGAGGAATCGCCGCCGAGGAAGGGGATGAACCGGCCGATTTCCAGCATCGTCTGCACCGTGCCCTTGCCGAAGGTGCTCTGATCGCCGACCACTACGGCCCGGCCATAATCTTGCAGGGCAGCCGTGAAAATCTCGCTTGCCGAGGCGCTCAGGCGGTTGGTGAGCACGAGGAGCGGTCCATCATAGGCGAAGTCCGAGGCGTCCCGGTCCATGGAGGGCTGGATGTTGCCATTGCCGTCCTTGGTTTGTACGACCATCGGCTTCTTGATGAAGACGCCGGTGAGATGAATCGCTTCCTCAAGGGAACCGCCGCCGTTTCGGCGCAGATCCATCACGATGCCGCTCACATTTTCCTTCTTCAGGCGCTCGACGAGGGCCTTTACGTCTGCCGTGGTGCTGGCGGCTCCTTTGGCGCCGGGGTTTTCCATGTCGGCGTAGAAGGAGGGGAGGATGATCCAGCCGAGCTTCTGCGTGCCACCATTGTCGTCCGGGCGCTCGATGATTTTCGCACTGGCCTGCTGGTCTTTCAGTTTCACCTCGTCGCGGACGAGATCGACCACCTTGCGCACGGAGGGATCGGTGGCGCGGCCGGGGATCACCTGCAGGCGTACGGTCGTGCCTTTCTTGCCGCGGATGAGATCGACCACCTTGTCGAGCTTCATCCCCATCACGTCGGTGAAGGCGGTATTGCCCTGGGCGACGCCCACGATCCGGTCGTTTACCTTCAGGCGGCCGTCAGTCTGGGCCGGTCCGCCGGTGATCAGGTCGGTCACCTTCACATAGCCGTCATCCATCCGGAGCTGGGCGCCGATGCCGAAGAGCGACAGTCCCATCTGGATGTTGAAGTTCTTGTATTCGTCCTTATTGAAATACTCGGAGTGCGGGTCGTAGGTCTGCGCCAGCGTGGTGAGGAAGAAGGAGACGACGTCGTTGGGAGTCTGCTCGTCGATGTTCTTCAGCACCTGGTCGTAGCGATGGACGATGATCTTGGCCGGGGAGTCGGGGGTTTTATCGATCGGAGTGGCCGAGGCCGACGGGATCTCCCCTTCATGCTGGTTAAGGGTGACCTTGTCCGCATTATCCGTGGTGTCCTTCTTGGACTTCTTCTCGGAATCCTTGGCTTTGGAATCCGCCTTCGCGACCTTGTCGCTCTTGGTGCTGGTGTTCAGCTTTTCCTGCAGCACCTCGCCCATCACGAGATCGTGCCAGATCTGGTCGGCCTCGGCGTCGTCCTTGGGCCAGGGGGCCTTGGAGCGGTCGCGGGTCACCGTTTTCTGGGTATTGAAGTCGAATTTCTCGTTCACCAGGTCCTTCACCTTGGCGATCCGGGCCTTTACGCGCTTCTTGTAAATATCGAAGATATCGGTGGCCGGAGCGGGGTTGCCGAGCAGGATGTCGTCATCCAGAGCCGAGGCGTATTTGTCGTTAAAAGCGTCCACATCCTGCTGGGTGAAATAGATGTGGTTGTAGTCGAGCGCTTCCAGGTAGTTTTTTAGGAACTGCTTCGACATCTCGTCATCCAGCTTGCGGCGGGAGTAGTGACCCTGCTCCAGCAGACGACCGACCGAGATGCAAATCTGACCCGGATCGGGGCCGGAATCGGCGCTATGAGCGAAGGGAACCGCCACGGTGGCTGCCAGAGCCAGGCAGAAGAGACGAGGATAATTCATTGCAAATGAGTTCGTTTGAAAGTGGCAGATGCGCGTGAAAAAGCAATCGGCCATTCAGCGGAAACATCATCAACACCTCCTAAGCAGACAAAGCGCTTGCCGCGCCGTTCGATCTTCGCACTATAGCCGCCATGCAAATTCTCACCTTCACCGGCGGCATTTTCGACACCAATGGCTTCTATCTCGAGGAGTCCGGCCTGCTGGTGGATGCCCCCCAGGGCATCGCCCACTGGCTCGCAGCGAACGGCAAAAAGGTGAACGCTCTGCTTCTCACCCACGGCCATATCGATCACATTCAGGACGCCGCGCAAATCCAGCGCGAGCATGGCTGCGACCTCTTTTATCACCAGGATGGCATCCAGATGCTCACCGAGCCCGGCTTTTTCCGTCGCATCGGCTTCGGGCTCGATGTGGAGACCATCCAGCCCGGTAAGCTGCTCGACGAAACGACATCCTGGACTTGCGGTGGCCATGAATTTCAAGTGCTGCTCGTCCCCGGCCATTGCCCCGGCAGTCTCTGCTTTCTGGAGAAAAAGGAGCGCATCCTTTTCGGCGGCGACGTGCTTTTCGCCGGGGGCGTCGGTCGCTGGGATCTCCCCGGTGGCGACCGCGACCTGCTTTTCAACGGCATCCAAAAGAAGCTCTTCCCCCTCGGCGACGACGTGAAAGTCCTCCCCGGCCATGGCCCCGCGACGACGATTGGCTACGAGCGGAAGACGAATCCCTACGTGGGAGAATAGCCGATAGTCCGCTTCCAGGAGCCGCCACTCAATAGGTAACCCTGAGATGCAGGAAGCGCTTGGAGGCAGAGGAAACATTTACGATATCCGTCACCGTGGTCATCCGGGAGGTTCCCGAGCCGGTTTCGGTGATGGTGGCGCTGCCCGTCCAGGTATCCGAGCCCGTCGCCAGCGTGGCGATCGTCGTCCATGTGGAAAGATCGTTGGAAGCCTCGACTGTATAGTTCACCGGGGCCGGGCTCACTCGGGGGAACTGGATCGTTAACGTATTGCTGACTATGGAGACAGTTACCGGATTCGCACTATGAGTGCCGGGCGTGAGGCCGGTGGCGTATTTGAGCAGGATCGAGAGGCCATCCCCATCCGGCGTGGCTGTGGAAACCAGCGCCGAAAGCGCATAGGCCGCCTTCCACAATTCGTAGGCTGTGAGCGGGGTGGCGCTGATCTGGGTTGAATTTGCACTTTCCCCCACATTGTTGACGGCGGAGACGACGTAATAGTATGGCGTGTCATCGGTGAGCCCGGTGTCGGTATAGCTGGTGGCGGTCAGGCCGGTGGCAATGGTGGTGTAGGCGCCACCGCTGGTGGTCGAGCGCTTAAGGTTATAGCTGGTAGCGCCGGAGACCGCGCTCCAGTTCAATGTCACCTGGGTGTCTCCAACCGTGGCGGCCAAGCCCGTGGGCGCCGACGGCGCACTGACGATGAGCGATAACGTGCCGCTGCTTGCGCTGAGAGTATAGGTATAGCCACTGGGGGCCGTGCCGAAGGTAAAGCTGGTGGCGCTGATTCCGCTGGCCCCGGTGATGAGCGGGTAAGTGCCGCCGCCAAAGCCGGAGAGCGCGGCCAGGTTGATCGTCACCACACCGCTAGCGGGTGCCGTATAGCTTCCGGTGAGCGCCAGTTTGTCCGATCCGCTCGTGCTCCCGAGGTCCAGGGCCAGGCTGCCGCCTCCGTTCAACGTCAGCGCTCCGGCAACGGTGAGCGTGCCTGCGCCGCCAAGGCCGGGAGCCAGCGTGCCGCCGCTGGAGAGCGTGGTGCTGCCATTGATCGTGCCGGTGCCGCCCAACGTGCCGCCTGAGACGGTGACCGCAGTGCCGGAGGCCAGGCTGCCAGTTACCATGAGCGTGCCCGCCGAGACGGTGGTCGCGCCGGTATAGGTATTGGTTCCCGTAAGGGTGAGCGTGCCCGAACCGGCCTTGGCCAGACCACCGGTCCCGCTCAGCACGCCGCTGTAGGTTGTGCTGTCTCCATCACCACCCACGGAAAGCGCGAGCGCACCACCGGACGTGCCGGAGTTGGTCAGCGCAAGATTTTGCGCCCCTTTCAGGCCCCCGAGGGTTGCGCTGGTGAGATTGGTGGAGCCGCTGCCAAATTGCAGGGAAGCCCCGTAGTTGTTATAATCAAGCGTGGAGTTCTGGAGCGCGAGGCTGTTGGTGAGCTTCACCTTCAAATTGGGATCATTGCCGGAGATAGTAGTAATACCCGTATAGGTATTTGTCCCGCCGAGGACGAGGTTCGCCGTAGAAGCGTTATAATTCTCCAAGCCGATCGTGAGCCCGCCTGAGCCGGTGATCGCGCTGCTGATCGTCAACGTGCGCGTATTGGCAACACTGATTTGCCCCTCGGCGGTACCAAAGGCCAGGGTGGTGCTGGCAATCGTGTATCCCACATTGCAGACGACGGCACCGCTGGTGACCTTGAGCGCAGCGGTGCCAGAGATCGTTCCGCCGCTGCCGAAGAGGGCGTTAACCGTGGTATCGGTGCCAAGGGTGACGGTGCCCGAGGCGATCTTCGCATTCTGCCCCGCCGTCATCCCACTGGCGAGCGTCGCCATCTCCGTGCTGGAATTGAGCGCCCGCAGGCCATAAGTCGTGTCGTAGGTGGCGAGGCTGTTGTTGACAAACGCAAAGGGGAGAATGGCCGCCGAGGTCGTGCCCGCCGCCCCGGTTCCCACCATCAGGGTGCTCGGCGCGGTGGTGATGACAAGATTCGCCGCCCCATTGGTGGCGCTGGCAATCGTGGAGACGCCCACCCAGCTGCCAAAGTTGCCCGAATGGCCGAGATTGAGCTGGGTGCCCGCCGAGCGGGTGAGGCTGTCGAAGGTGAGCATCAGGTTCCCCGCCGTATTCGGTGTGAGCTTCATGAACAGCGGACCCGCTAGGATCAGCGGTCCGAAATAATCGTCGGTGTCGCCGGAGGCGGAGCCGATATCGAGCAGGTTGGCCGGCTCATTGGAGGAGCTGCCGGTGGAAAAGCTGGGGCCGCCGTTAATTGTGAGGCTGCTGGCGCGAATCACGGAGCTGGCGTAGGTGCCCGAGGAGTTGTCCACGCTCAGGACGCCGCTCTGCGCCAGGGTCATCGAGCCCGCATAGGCGGTGAAACCCGTGGTGGTTACGGTCGTCGCGATCACCGCCGCCTCGGTCGAGTAAACGCTGGCTTGGCCCGAGGCGTTGACTGCCGTCACCACATAGTAATACGTCGTCCCCGCCGCCGCAGTCGTATCCGTGTAGGTCGTACCTGTCACGCCCGTGGCAATGGTGGTGTAAGGGCCGCCGCTCACCGTGGAGCGCTGGATGGTGTAGCTTGTCGCATCGGGTGAGGCCGCCAGCCCAGCACGTTTGGCCGGTTCCTGCCACGCCCTGGAGGTCGGTCGGCGCTGCGGGGATGGAGGAGGTTACGTGATCGAAGGTGGCCGCATTGAGCGTGGAGGAGCCGTTGGCCATCACCAGCCCGACATAGTAGGTCGAGGCCATCGCAATCGTCCCCGTTTTCACCACATACCAGGTGAGACCGTCCGAGGATTCATACGCCGTAAAGGTGTTCCCTGCGCGTTGCAGGCGGAACCAGGTGGGACGTCCACGTATAATCGTTGCCGCCATAGTGGTTGAGATTGCCGCCCGTGGTAGTACGCAGCGCCGCTTTCCCCTCCCGTTCGCCGGTCCCCCCCAGGGTCATCTGCATCTCGCGGGAGCCGGCATCCAGCGTTTCCCGCATCATCAACCCCGCCTCCCCGCCGCCGCTGTTCCATGCGACACTCCACAGCCGCGCCGTGAGCGTGTAGTCGCCGGTGATGCTGGTGCAGGTATAATTATAGCCCGCATCGGAAGTGCCGCCGAGCCCCCCGCCCGTGCCATTTACCAGGAACAAGCCATTCTTTGCGCTGGCATAAGTGGCGCTTCCGCTCGCGCCCACCGTGCCTACGTCCTGGTTCGTCCAGCCGCTCGGCAGCGAACCGGCGGCGACCGGCGTGGCACTCGCCTGCAGGGAATTGACGCTCGTGCCCGATTGGTTGATCGCCGCGATCACGTAATAGTAGGTCGTCCCATTGGTGACCGTCGTATCCGTATAGCGCGGGTAGGTGTTGGCCGTCCACGAGGCGATGCTCGTGGACGGGCCGCCATTGGTGGTGGAGCGCAGTACCTGATAGCCCTGGGCCGCATTCGTCGCGGAGGGGTTCCAGCGGGAGCTCCACCTGGGAGGAGCCGGCCAGCGCCACCAGACCAGTCGGCGCCGGGCCGATCGCCAGCGGTGGGTAGGGTGAGGCCGTGGCATTGAGGGTAAACGTGAGGCTGCCATAGCCGAAATGGTCGGTGCTCCCATGCTCGGGCCGCATCAACTGGGCCATCGCCTGGCTGTTGGGCACGCTCAATCCCTCCAGCACCGCGTAGTGGTTGTAGATCAGCTCCCACACCGGGCGGTCATCCAGCCGTCCCATGCCGTTGATGGAAATCCAATCCTGATTCGCCGCCGCGCTGTTCGTGTAATATTTATAGGGTACGGATTGGGAAAGATTCGTCTGCGCCGCATACTCCGCCCCCGCCAGCAGCCGGTTGTTGTTGTAGCCAAACAGATCCACCCCCTGGTTCCACGCCACCTGGCAGGCGGAGCCCAACAGTCCGATTCCGAGCTGTGCATGCTCTTGATCCCGACCACTTTCCTGCCACTGGCCCAGGGTCGAAGTGTGCAGGTAGTAAACAGCGTTGATGATACTGCCATTGCCCCCGCCGCTTTCAAAATAGGTGACCCCTTCATTGAACTTCGCCGCGTCGTCGCAGAGTTCACGCCCATCGCGATCAAGGCGCCGATGTTGCAGGCATCCCAGTTCGCCCAATAGGAATCAATCGCCGCCCCGTTGTGGTTGGTGAGGAAATCATGGCACACCGGGTAGAGATAGGTGGTCATCATCGTCTGGGAAGCGGGTGAAATCCGAGGCGGCCCATCCGCTGTAAGTGCGCAGCACCTCCGCCGCCAGCGCAAAGTCAAAGATCGGAATCCCAATCAACCCCGGCGTGTCCGTGCCGGTGGGAACCTGGTTCACCGCCGTGGACCAGGCGTTGAGGATGCTCACCGCCTTGTCGGCATAAGCAGTATTACCCGAGATATACCACCGGATCGCGAGCAGGTAAGCTGCATGGGCATCCAGATCGGCATTCTGGCGGCTGGCGCCCATGTTGGCATTCACATGGGTGCTGTAGGTGGTCTGCGCCTGCGAATCCGTAATCAACAGGTTCCAGCCATCAATCCATGGGTGGGTCCCCGCCGCCACCATCGCCTTCATCCGGTCCAGATCGGCCTGCGTGTGCAGGCCGCCCGGATGGGTAAACGTCTGCGCCATGACGGATGAACTCGAGCCGAGCCGAGGCCGATCGTCACGACCAAGCCGATGGCCAGGCCGTGGGCGAACGACCGGGGCGAAGTTGCCTGATTAATGATAAAGCGGCAGATCCACTTTTTATAGAAAAGACGACGCTCCTGGGGGGGCATATCCGTAGGGGGAATGATTTTTGAGTCTTAAGTAAATGAGGATCGAAAAGCCGTGAAAGTTGCGACAAGGACGACCATCGCAGGCCGGGAGAAAAGCGCCCGGTAAGCCGCTAATTTAATTATACAGTGGATTCCGCATAATCCCTTCTGGGTTACACTGGTTACACGGGCAAAAAAATCGCCACACCTTGCGAGGAAGGTGTGGCGATTGATTGAAGGGGTTTGGGAACCCGGTTAAACAGTGCGGCGGCGGCGCAGTAGGCTGGCCATGCCGAGGCCGCCGATCAACATCGTCCAGGTGGTGGGCTCGGGAACCGCGGCAAAGGAAAGGACACCCGTGGTGCTGACGCTGGCTACATAGTCCGCCGTGTCGTAGTTCACGATGCTCAGGCCGCTTACCGTGCCGCCCGAGGTGAAGTTCAGGATCTGATAGGTCGAAGCGTAATTGGTGACGCTGCTCGTCAGATCAATCGTTCCACCGGAGAGTGTGAAAGCTCCCGAACCGCTGATCTGGTCGAAGCTCGCTGCGCTCGTCAGGGTGAAGGCAATCGTTCCACTGGAGAGGGTGAGGTTCGTGATGCCGCTGACGGCTTGCACACTGGTGCCGTTCAGATCCAGCGTGCCGCCGGAAACGGTCGTCGCGCCGGTGCCCAGGGCCGCTGCATTGGCGGCGGTCAAGGTGCCCGCATTGATCGTCGTGCCGCCGGTGAAGGTATTCGCACCGCTGAGTTTCAAGGTTCCGGTGCCGGCCTTGATCAGGGCGGTGGCAGTGGTGCCAGTGGCAATCACGCCTCCGACGGTCAGTGTGGCGGAGCCGTTGACCGTAATGGTGCGGGCGGTTCCCGTGTTTGGCCCCAGCGAGGCCGCGCCGGTGCCGAGGTTCAGGCTATTCGTGCTCGTGCTGCCCGAAGTGCCAAAGGCGAAGTCGCCGTTGAGCAGGACCGTGGGGTTGTAAGTGAGCGTGATGGCGGCACCGCTGGTATTGTTTAAGGTGCCCCCAGCGATAGCCAGGCCAGCGCGGGTGCCTGAAATGGCGGAATTATTGCGAATGGCCCCTGCGTTGTTGATGTTGAGCGTGCCACCGTTGAGGGTGACGAAGAAGCCGTAGTTGGTGCCAGTAAAAGCCCCGGACATCGTATTATTCAGAGTCAACGTGCCGCTATTGACGATTCCCGCCGTGGTTCGCGAACCGGTGTTGGTGATGTTCCCATTGACCGTCAGGGTATTGCCCGTAGTGCTATTCACGGTGAAACCACCCATCAATCCTCCAGCCGCCCAGCCAGCGTCGAGAATGACATCCGCATTCGTAAGATTGAAGACATCCTGCGCATTAGTTGCCCAAGCTCCACTGGCGGAGCCATTAGATTGAAAGGCCGTAGTAAATTTCAAGGCGTAGCCGGCACCCGAGGTGCCGCTGACGTTGATGGTGGTGTTGGAACTGGGCAGCGGTACCGCCACTAGCCGGGGCCATGATAGACAGCGTATTTCCCGTGGCAGATCCCGCCACGCTAGCGACCGAGAAATTATAGGTGCCCGCCGCCGTCAGGGCTGCAAAACTGGCCGGCGTGAAAGTAGCCGTGGTATCCGATTGCAGGCTTAGCGTTGCGCCGGTGCTCATCGAAAGCGCCGAACTTGTGCTCATCGCGGACGAGCCTTGGAAGGCGAGCGTGCCGGCACTGATCGCCGTTGCGCCGGAGTAGCTATTTGACCCTGCAAGAGCAAGGGTGCCGGAGCCGCTCTTTGTGAGAGCAAATGCACCGGAGACTCCCCCGGAGACGGCCAGGGTAGCGCCACTGCCCACGTTCCACGATTGAGCACCCGCTAGTGCAATCGGTGCACTGATCGTTGTCGTTCCACTGGTCAATGCGCTCGCATTAATGCCGCCGGTGCCCAGGGTCAGGGTGCTCGAGCCGGCAATCGCGTATCCCGTGGTATTGAATACCAGTCCCAGGGCACCCACACTTGTGCCCAAAGTCACCGTTCCCGCCGTGCCGCCAAAGGTGGCGGTGTCTGGCCGTGCCGGTCGTGTCGGTCCAAACGGTGTCCGTAGTCCCATTGGACCAGAGCGAGGAAGTGGTATCCCAAGTGCCTGTGCCGCCCGAGGCGGTGGCGGGAGTCTGGCTCGCATCCCAGGAGTAAGTGGCGGCATGGGCCGAAAGAACGAGGAGTGAGGCGAGGCTGGCGACCGGGATTCCGCGGGTTAAAATCTTGGGAAGAGAAGACTTCTTAAAAGCAGGGTGGATTCTCATTTTCGACGACAGGTTGGGTGGAAATAGTAGTTTGGTTTGTTCCATCGCACGGCTAGCCGAGCGAGAACTGCCGGAAGCTCACGCACCCCCTATTTGTTGGCTAACGCGCGGATCTGTTTAGCTGTAAACAATCGTGGTTTACCTATAAACAGACGTTGATTTTATCCCCGTCCGGATCAATTCGTTCTTTCATGCCCCCCAAGAATGTCCGTCCTTCCTCAGCCGCCCCGGGCTCCCACCCTGCGGCTGGTCCTGCTGAAAGCAGCGCCCGGGTCACCCTGCGGGACATCGCTCGGGAAATGAAAGTCACTGCGATGACGGTGTCCCTTGCCTTGCGGGATAACCCCCGTATTTCCAGCGCCCTGCGGGAGGAAATCCAGAAAAAGGCCCGGGAAATGGGCTATCGCGCCGACCCCATGCTTTCCGCGCTCTCCAGTTTGCGGAACCAGAAGAAGCAACGCCCCATTCAGGCCACCATCGCCTGGATCAATACTTGGCGGGCCTGCCGGAAAAGCTCCGCCAATACCTTGAGTTCGATCTCTACTGGCAGGGAGCCGCGCAGGCTGCGGAAAAGCTCGGGTATCGGCTGGAGGAGTTTATCGTTCCCGATGACTTTTCCTTGAAAAAGCTGGAGCGGATTTTTCGGGCCCGGAACATTTGCGGGGTATTTCTACCACCGCAGCCGCTCAGTGCGATTGATTGGGGCACGATCCATTGGGATTCCCTGCATACAGTTCGCTTCGGCTATGGAAACCACCAGTTACCGGATTTCCATATGGTGACCAGCGACCAGAATGCCAATGCGTCGCTGGCGTTTTCGGAAATTCAGCGGAAAGGCTATCGGCGAATCGGATTTGTGGGCAATAACAGCAGTCGGCGCCTTTTTTTAAGCGGCTTTCTCCAGGCGCAGGTTTCCCTGCCGGTAGAGGAGCGACTGGCCCCATTGCTGTTCGACACCCCGCAACCGAAGGTGGCGGAGCTCGCTGCGTGGTTCGACCGGGAGCGCCCCGAGGCCATTCTCTCCGATGCTACGGATCTCGCGGACAGCTTGTCGCAAATCGGGCGAAAAATCCCCGAAGATGTGGCGGTCGCCACGTTTTCCACCCTCGATGGCCATGTGAATGCGGGGATTTACCAAAATTCCCGGGAAATCGGGCGGATCGCTGTCTTCCTGCTCCACTCGCTCATCCTCGATAACGCCCGCGGCATTCCCACGCTGCCGCGCAAGGTTGCGATTCCCGGCACCTGGCTGGATGGTTCATCGTTGCCGGATCGGCGGCGGCACTCGCCAGGATTAGAACAGGAACCGCTCTAATCTACATCCGCTCCGGCGCTTCGATGCCGAGCAGCGCCAGGCCCTGCTTGAGCACGCGGGCGGTGAGGTCGCAGAGGGCGAGGCGGGTTTCGCGGAGGTCGCCCTCGCTCTTCAGCACCGGGCACGCTTCGAAAAAGCTGTGGAAGGTGGCGGCCAGTTCGTAGAGGTAGTTCGCCAGCAGGTTCGGGCGGAAATCCTCGAGGACGAGCGGGACCACTTCGCCGAAGGAAAGCAGCTTCTTGCCGAGGGTGAGTTCGGCGGGATCGGAAATTTGGAATTTAGAATTTGGAATTTGGAATTCCACTCCGGCTTCGGCGGCTTTGCGGAAGATGGAGCGGATGCGGACGTAGCTGTATTGCAGATACGGGGCGGTGTTGCCCTGGAAGCTCAGCATCTTGTCCCAGGAAAAAGTGTAGTCGCTCTGGCGATTGGGCAGCAGGTCGGCATACTTCACTGCGCCGAGACCTACGACCCGGGCGATTTCTTTTCGCTCGGCTTCGAGCAGTTCAGGATTCTTTTCGGTAACGGTTTGGAAGGCGCGTTCCACCGCCTCGTCGAGCAAATCGGCCAGCTTCACGGTGTCCCCACTGCGGGTCTTGAACGGCTTGCCGTCCTCACCGAGGATCGCGCCGAACCACACGTGCGAGAGGCGCACTTTCTCCGCCAGCTCGGGGTGCCAGCGGCGGAAGATGGCGAAGAGCTGCCGGAAATGAAGTTGCTGCCGGCCATCGGTGAGGATCACGATCTCATCCGGCGCAAACTCGCGCAGGCGATACTGCATGGTGGCGAGGTCGGTCGTGGTGTAGTTCGACGCGCCGTCAGCCTTCTGGATCAGCGCGGGAATGTCCGCCCACTGGCCATCGCGCTGGATGAGGAACGGGTCGTCCTTCTCCGGTCCCGAGTGGTCGGAGAAGACACAGATCGCGCCGTCGCTTTCGCGGGCAATGCCGCGTTCCTGAAGTTCCGCGACGACCTGCTTCAGCCACGGATTGTAAAAACTCTCGCCCAACGTGACGTCGAAGCGGATGCCGAGCCGGGTGTAAATGGTCTCGAACTGGATCTTCGACAGCCGGATCATTTCCGACCAGATCGCGAGGTCGGCCGGGTTGCCATTCTGCAGCCGCACCAGTTCCGCGCGGGCGGTTTCCTGCACGCCCGGATCTTCCTTCGCCTGCGCGTTGACGGTCTTGTAGAGCCGTTCCATCTCGCCAATGGGATCGGCCTGGAGCGCCGCGCGGTTGAGCAGGGTCTTCCAGCCGACGAGCAGCATGCCAAATTGCGTGCCCCAGTCGCCGATATGGTTGTCGCGCACCACCTTGTGCCCGACAAATTCCGCGATACGGGAAATGGCGTCGCCAAGAATGGTCGAGCGGATGTGCCCCACGTGCATCGGCTTCGCCACGTTCGGCGAGCTGAAATCGACCACGAATTGCCTGGGTTGCGCGGGTGAGGGGACGCCGAGTTTTTCATCGCCGGTCAGCACGACAAGGCGCTGGGCCAGGAACTCGGGGCGGAGGGTGAAATTGATAAAGCCCGCTCCCGCGATGGTGGGCGGCTCGCAGCAGTCGGCCACCTCGAGCTTTTCGAGAATGCTGGTGGCGAGCTGGCGCGGATTGCTCTTTAGCGTCTTGGCCAGGACCATTGCGGCATTGGTCTGGTAATCGCCAAAGCGCGCATCGGTCGCGGACATGACGCGGGCGATTTTGGCATCAGCCGCATCGGGGGCAAGGGACGAGAGAGCAGCGCGGAGCCGGGCTTCCAGCAGCGACGCCACCGTTTCGGTGAGGGCGGCCATGGGAATTAAGCGGGGGAGTTTTTCTCGAAGATATCGAGGATTTCCCCGGCGCTGCTGGCGGTGCCGAGGCGCTCGCGGACCGTGCGATCGTTCAGAAACTTGGCAATCGCCGCGAGGGTGCGGAGATGGGCTTGGAATTGATCCTTCGGCACGACGAAGAGGACGACGAAGCGCACTGGCGCATTGTCCAGCGAATCGAACTCGATGCCGGTGGCGGAGCGGCCAAAGGCGGCGACCACCTTGGTCACTCGATCCGACGAAGCGTGCGGGATCGCAATACCGAAGCCGATGCCCGTGCTCATTGTTTCCTCGCGCTGGCGCAAGGCGGCGAGCACCACGTCGCGGTCGGCCGCGTTCACTTCCCCACGTGCGACCAGCAGGTCCACCAGTTCCACGATGGCAGACCACCTTTCGGTGGACTTCATCTCCGGAATAATACGATCAGAGGTTAACAAATTGCCAAGGGTCATTGCAGCGGGTGCGGTTAAGCGGTGGCGCACTATCGGCAAAGCCTATCACGAAGACAAGCGCGTTTTGCCTTGCCGCGTGCGACTTGCGCCGGATGGGAAAGATGAGGGGCTTGATTGGGGGAAGTTTTTAACCGCGGATTTCGCGAATAACACGGGTGGGCTGGTCTTTTTCCGCGCCATCCGCGGTTATATTTTTTAACCGCGGGAGGTTTCGCGGTGGCTTTTAGTGGGAGTTGGAGGCCGGGTCACACGGGGTCAGGGAGACCGGCCCGCCGAGGCCGGAATCCTGCACGGGCCACTTCGAGGCGTCGAAGCGCTTGTATTTGATGGTTACGAAATTGGTGTCCTTGAAGATCTTCCATTCCACCTTCCGCTGGTCGAGATCGCGCACGCGATTGGCGTCGCTGCTGGTCACTTCGATCACGAGGTGATTGCCGGTTGGCTTCAGCAGGGCGGGGGGAGGACGATTTCGTACGGCGCGGCGATGAGGGTGCCGATGGGTTTTCCGTTCAAGATGACGTGGGCGCTTTCCTGCACTGCACCGAGGGAGAGGAGCCAGCTTTTGGCGGTGGCGTCGAGGACAGTAAAGTCCACTGAGTAGGAAGCCGTGCCAGAGAAGGTTTGCGTTGCTGGATCGCTGCAGGTGGTCCAGAACGCGGGCTCTTGGAGCGCAAAGGGTTTGGGCAGTTCCGGGCCACCGCTCAAGAAACTTACCTGCCATTGGCCATTCAATGGCATGGGTTGATCGTGCGGCGTTAAATAATTCCAAACGGGTGATTCCACCGGCTTGGCAAGTGCATGTATGAAGAGCGATTGTCCGGCGTTAAGTTGCAGGTGCACTTGTTCAGTCCTCCCATCTTGCCGCGTGGCGGCCAGGCCGGTGGTGCCGCTCATCGCATCCATGATCACCATCGAAGCGGCGGGGCGGGCGAGGGGGAACCAGCCATCGACCGCGTCCTTCCCATGGTTCACGAGGTAATAGTAATAGCCGTCATCGGTGCGGCGGCGGATGAACTGGAGGTCGCTTTGGTCAGCGAAGGTCTCGCGCGTGATGCCCGCGGCTTTCAGCGAATCTTCGATGCTGCCGATGAGCAGGTGCTCGTTGCCCGTTTTGGCGGAGGGGTCAGCGGGGAGTTTCGAGAGAATTTGCTTCAGATCCGCGCGGCGCTCGTCGAGCTGGCTGAGGCCGGGGACATCGCTGGGCAGGTGGTTTTCAAAGATCACCGTCCCGCCTGCGTCCGCGAGGTGCATCAGCATCGTGAGGGTTTCGAGCGGCATCCGCTTGCACTCCGGCACCACGATCGCGGAATACTGCCCGCCTTTGAGAATGATCTTCCCATTCACCACCCCTGCGCCCTGGAGCAGGCGGTCGGAGATGTAGTCATAGGCATAGCCACGCTTCTTCAGGAGCGCGACCGCTTTGCCCATCGGCTGGGGGTCCATCCAGCGCTTGCCGCCTTCCACCTGGAGCTGCTGCACCAGTTTGGGATCAGCGGTCGGGTCGCTCCACAGTTCATCCACGGGCCAGTAGAGCAGCACGTCGTTGTCCGGGTGACCGCTTTGCAGGATGGACTGGCAGCGGGTGAGATACGCGGTGAGCGCGGGGAAATTATGCCAGAGCGACATGCGTGGGTTCAGATCCGTGGCGGCGTAGAAGAGCCAGCCTGGCCACGCGGCCGCGTCGGGCGAATAGCAGGTGCCGTGGAAGACCACGTGGTTGATCCCCGAGAGGTAGAAATCCTCGGCGGTCGCCTTGATCTCCGCGAGCGAGACGTGGAAATGCTCGTCCAGCCAGGTGGCGGTCTCCGCGCTGGCCAGCGGCTTGCCGGTGAGATGGGCGGCCGAGGAGGCGAATTGTGCGACCAGCGGGTTTGGGCGGCCGAAGATTCCCTCCGTCTCCGGCACATCGGCCAGCGCGTAAAGATCGAGCAGGTTCCCCGGCGAGCCATGGGCCTGATACCGCACCTTCAGCCCATGGGCATGGCACCAGTCCACCCAGGTGGGAATCGTCTCCGTGACCAGAATATCGGAGACCGTTTCCTGATAGTCGTGCTTCACCCGCGCTGTCTGGTCATCCGTGCCTTTGCTGAAGAGGGCCGGGAACTGGCTCTGCAATGGCCAGCCGCGCAGCTTCTGGAATTGGGCGAGAAAGTCGGGCGCCCAGTTCGACTGGTATTCGTAGGAATCCTGGAACATCGCCTCGGGCAGCGGGCCGGGCGTCTGGGTGAAGGCGTCGCCGAACCACTCGGTGTAGCGCCGCATGGCATCGGGGTAGAGCGGATTGAGCATCGGCCCCTCGTCGCCAGGCGCGGGGCGCTTCACCATCTGGCCGGAGAATTTCTGACCCACCGCGATCACGTTCCAATTTCCCTGCGTCGGCGACCAGTCCACGTGCCCATCCGCGCCGATCTTCGGGGTGAGGTCCACTTGCTGCCCGTTGTCGCTGTAGGCCATCACGGATTGAATGCTCTTGTCGAACGCGGCCTCGAGTTTCCCCCCGCGGCGACTTGATAAGTGGCGGTGGTGACGAAGGCATTCGCATCGCGATCCATGGAGACGGTCGGCCCGCCGAAGCACCAGCCGGTGTTCATCGCCATGTCCACGCCCAGGTGCAGTGAGTTCGCATCCTTCACGGTCGAGTGCAGGAGGTTCATCCAGGCGGGTGAGAGATAGGGAATCGCCTCCGCATCGTGTCCCTTCACGCCGTAGATCGGGGTGATTTCCACACCGCCGAGACCTGCTGCCGCATAGCGTTGCATCTCGTGCTGCAAATCCGTTGCGTTCACCTCATCGCCGGGCCACCACCAGCGGGTCCACGGCTTCGTTTGTTCAGTCACCGGCGGCCACTCGGTGCTTTGGGCCGTCGCGGGAAGGTTGAGCGCCAGCATTAACGCGGCGAGCAGGGGTAGTTTACCAGTCATGGATGCGGGATATTATTTAGCAGTCGTTGCCGAAGGAAGCGGATGGGGTGAATTTCCGCGTCGGCCCTTCATAGTCGCTGCGCCGTCATCACGCCAGCCCTTCCGTCACCGTCTTGCACAGGCCGATGAACGTCTCCTCCGCCAGCGTGAGCCGACGCCCCCGCCATTGTAGGATGCCGATCGTTCGCTTCAGCTTCCGGCGGCCGAGCGGCAGCGTCACCAGGGAGCCCTCCGCCAGTTCACGCCGCGCCACCCATGGGGCGAGGATCGTGATCCCGATGCCCAGTTTTACCAGTTCCTTGATCGCCTCGATCGACCCCAGTTCAATAAAGGTCGGCAGCAAAAGGCCGTCCTCATCGAAGTAATCCTCGATCAGGTGAAACATCACGCTCGTCTTCGTGTAAAAGATGTAGTTCTGCCGCACGATCTCCTCGCGCACCACGCCGCCACGCTGGGCCCAGGGGTGCATCGGGCTCAGGATGAAGCTCAGTTCATCGCTGAACAGCGGGTGAAACTCGAACTGTTCCTCGCCCTTCGTCTCCATGGTCAGCGCGAGGTCCACCCGGCGGTTGCGCAGGAGTTCGATCGCCGTCGGCGTATCGCCTGGCTCGATCTGGATCGTGCAATTCGGGAAGCTCTCCCGAAACTCGCGCAACACCCCGGGCAGGATGAATTGGCAGGCCGTCTGGCTCGCGCTGAAGCGCAGCCGCCCGTGGCCCCAGCGTCCGAGCTGTTGTAGATCCGAGCGCGCCTCCTGCATCTCCTGCAGGATCCGCCGCACCCGTACCAGCAGTTGTTCACCAGCTTGCGTGAGTGTTACTTTTTTGCCAGTTCTGTCCAAAAGCCGACAGCGCAATTCCTCTTCCAGCGCCTTCATGGCATGGCTGATCGCCGATTGGGAGAGATGAAGCTCGCGCGCGGTGCGGGTGAAGCTTCCGGTCTTGGCGAGGGAGGCAAAGGCGCGAAGCTGCCTGCTATCTATGGGTTTTGGCATGTATGAATTATATTCATCACGCTGATGAATACAATGAAGAGGATTATTGGCACCTCATTCAGCCAGACGGCACATCATCGGCTAAAGAGTCCGCCGTGCCAGAAAAACCTGCTCAATCAAAAACAGCCCGCCCAGTGGTCAAGCCACTCCGGCTCGGCTTTATCGCCCTGAGCGATTGCGCGCCGATCGTGATGGCGCAGGAGTTGGGCCTGTTCAAAAAGCACGGGTTGAATGTGGAGCTCAGCCGCGAGGCCGGCTGGGCCACCATTCGGGACAAGGTTATTTACCGCGAACTCGAAGCCGCGCACGCTACGGCACCGATGGTCTTCGGGGCCACGCTCGGCCTGGGCTGTGTGCAAGTACCCTGCATCACGGGCTTGCTGCTGAATCTCAACGGCATCGGTATTACCATTTCCGAACGGCTCTGGCGCAAGGGTGTACGGGACGGCGAGTCGCTGGGCCGCTACGCACGGGAGCAATCGGAGCCGCTGGTTTTCGGCGTCGTGCTGCCTTTTTCCTCGCACAATTTTCTCATGCGCGACTGGCTCACCCGGCACGGCCTCGTCATCGGTCGCCATGCCCAGATCGCCGTCGTGCCTCCGGCGCAGATGTTTCACAACCTGCAGGCCGGCCACCTCGATGGCTATTGCGTGGGCGAGCCGTGGAACTCCATGGCCGTCGCGTCAAAGATCGGCTGGTGCGCGGCCGTGGGCTCGGAGCTGTCGCCGCGCCATCCCGAAAAGGTGCTCATGGTCCGCCAGGATTTCGCCACCAGCCGCGAGGGGGAACACCTTGCGCTGCTGATGGCCCTCATCGAGTCCTGCCGGTTCTGCGACCTGCCGGAAAATCGCGAGCGCATCGCCGAGGTGCTTGCCGAGCCCCAATACGTCAATGCGCCCATCGAGACCATTCGCATGGGGCTCACCGGTCGTTTCGATTTCGGCCATGGCCGGGTCGAGAAATTTCCCGATTTCCACGTCTTCTCCCGGGGAGACGCCAATGAACCCCTTCCGGAAAAAGCGGAATGGGTCATTAAGCACATGGAAAGCTGCGGCCTCCTGAAAGGGTCCGCCGCAGAAGTGCTCAACGTCGCCGGCGAAGTTTTTCGCCGCGACATCTACCACCAGGCCCTGAGCCGCTTGTCGGCCAGCCAGCCAAAACAAACCACCACGGAATAGTCACCACACTATGATTACACCCAAGACCTGGGCCATCACCCTCGCGCTCGCGCTGACTGGCAGCTTTGCCATGGCAGAAGACAACAGCGCGCTGCTCGACCTTCTCGTCAAAAAGAAGGTCATCACCGAAAAAGACGCCGACGGCGTTCGGAGCGAACTCGACAGCCAGCAGGCCGACAGTTCGCTCGCCAAGCTCAAGCTCACCGACGCCGTCACCTCCATGACGCTCGGCGGCGACTTCAAGCTCCGCTACCAATACCAGAACCAGGAACTGCAGGCTGCCAACCCTGGCAATAACTACCAGACCTCGCGCTGGCGCTATCGTCTGCGGTTGAACGCGGATTTCCAGGTCGGGCCGTACCTTCTTCGGCGGCGTGACCCTGGCGACCGGCCACGTGTCGGACGGCAATATGCAGACGTTTGACAACGGCTTCACCAACTCCAGCATCTACATCAACCGCGCCTTCATCGGGTGGAAACCCGCCGATTGGTTCGTGGCCAAGGTTGGTAAGCAGGACAATCCGTTCTACACCACCGATCTGGTGTGGGACCCGGATATCCGCCCGGCGGGCCTGGTGGAAACGATCAGCATCGACAAGTTTTTCGGCGGTTCGAGCACCGTGGAGGACAAGGGTCTCTCCAAGGATGGCAAGAGCGTCGTGACGAGCACGGTGGAGACCAAGCCGAAGTGGACGCTGGCGCTGAATTTCGGCCAGTTCTACTACAGCGACAACAACGAGTATAACAGCGATAGCGATTCGAAGACTGATGCCTACATCTTTGGCGAGCAGATCCTCGGCACCTACGACTTCGGTCCGGCCAAGGTGACCTTCGCGCCGTCCGCCTATCTCTACAATGCCGCGAGCCTCACCGGCTTTGACAACAGCGTGTCCTTCCAGGACTCCGCGATTGTCTCTGGCGCGAGCCGCAAGCTCTCGATCCTCACCGCTCCCGGCGACATCAGCTTCAAGGTCATGGGCATCCCGACGAAGTTCTACTGGGACTTCGCCTACAACACCCAGGGCCACGGGCGCGCTTCGGATCTCTACTACCTCTACAAACCCTACACGAGCGAGGGCGTGACCACCGTCCGTCTTGACCACAAGACCCAGGACGACATCGCCTGGCTCGCCGGGGTCATGGTCGGGCAGAACAAGAAGGCGGGCGACCTCTCCTTCAATGCGAACTTCCGCCAGACGGGGATTGATGCGGTGGACCCGAATCTGAACGACTCGGATTTCGCGCTCGGCGTCCTGAATACCCAGGGCGTAAAGGCGGGCTTTACCTACAACTTCACCGACGCCTTCACCGGTTCGGTCTGCTACATGTATGCGTGGAATCTGCGCAAGGACATGTATGAAGGCGAAGCGGCCACGATTGATCAAAAGATCGCCAACGGGAACAACGTCCAGGTGCTTCAGGTGGACCTGATGCTCAAGTTCTAACCCCTCCCTACCTCAAACTGTGGCCCGGCGTCTTGTGGGGCGCCGGGCCGCTCAGCAAAACATCGCTCTCTTCTTCTATGAAACTATCTGAACTTAAAAGCAGCGGCCACTGGCCCACCCTGCTTACCGCGTTTCTCTACTTCGACGTCAGCTTCATGGTCTGGACCCTGCTGGGCCCGCTCGGGGCGCAGATCGGCGAAGCCCTGCATCTCGATGCCGCACAAAAAGGCCTCATGGTGGCCACCCCCACGCTCGCCGGCGCTTTCCTGCGCATCGTGCTCGGCGTGACGGTGGATCGCATTGGAGCCAAGACCACGGGCATTATCGCCCAGCTCATCGTCATTGCCGGCCTCACCTTTGCCTGGTTGGTGGGCTTGAAGGATCTTCATGCGACGCTGCTGATGGGCTTTATCCTTGGCTTCGGTGGGGCAAGCTTTGCGGTGGCGCTTCCGCAGGCGGGCCGCTGGTATCCGCCACATTTGCAAGGCGTCGTGATGGGGCTCGCTGGTGCGGGAAACATCGGCACCGTCATTGACGCGCTGTTCGCGCCGCGCATCGCGGCCTCGATCGGGTGGCAAAACGTCTTCGGCGTGGCCCTGATTCCGACCGTGCTGGTGTTGCTCGCCTATCTCCTTTTTTCAAAGGAAGCCTCCGTCACCGTGAAGAAGAAAACCTTCGGCGACTACTTCACCTTGTTGAAGGACAAGGATGCCTACTGGTTCTGCTTCTATTATCTCATCACCTTCGGTGGCTTCGTCGGTCTGGCCACCTCCTACGTGCTTTTCTTCAAGGGCGAGTACAAGCTCACGCCGGTTCAAGCGGGTGACTTTGCGGCGCTCTGCACCGGGTACTGGCGCGTTGCTCCGTCCGGTTGGCGGCGCGATTGCCGACCGCACCGGCGGCATTCGTTCGCTCTACTTCTTCTACATCGTCGGCGCGACCGCGCTGGTGGTGACCGGCTTCTTCCATGTGCTTAATTTCAACGTGGCCACGCTGATGCTGGCCTCCGCGGCGCTCGGCATGGGCAACGGCGCGGTCTTCCAGTTGCTCCCGCAGCGCTTTGCCAAGGACATCGGCGTCATGACCGGTCTCGTCGGTGCCGCTGGTGGCGTGGGTGGTTTCTACCTCGCTGCCTCGCTCGGCTACTTCAAGCAGACCACCGGTTCCTATTCCGCCGGCTTCTACGCCTTCGCCGGTCTGTGCGTGGTCGCCCTCGTCGGCCTTACCCTGGTGAAGACCCGCTGGCGCACCACTTGGGGCGCCGTTGCCGGAGCCCGCATCTAGTATCTTGAGGGAATGAAAGTGCGCATGACCACCCACGGCCTGGCCCGAGCCGGAAAGCCTGCCTCCGAAGATTCCTTCGCAGGCCGGGCCTGGGGCGGCAGTGTGGTCGCGGCGCTTTCCGATGGCGTGGGCTCGGCGCAGGCGGCGCGCGAAGCCTCCGGTCGCATCGTCAATTCCCTCATTCATCATTACGTCGCCCGTCCGCGGTCATGGAGCCCGCGGCGGGCGCTCGATGAGTTCACCCAGCGCATTAACCAGAACCTGCACGCCGAATCGCTCAACCGCTACCAGGCCCCGGAAATGGTCGCCACGCTGGCGGCAGCCGTGCTGGAGGAAGGGCATCTCTACGGGATCAATGTCGGCGATTCCCGGGTGTATCTCTGGCGCGACGAAACGCTGGAACAGCTTTCGCACGATCATGTGCTCCACCATGTGCCGCACGCGCTCGGGCAGGCCGTGGGCCTTGCGCCGGAGCTCGAGCCGCACCATTTCGAGGCCCGGCTCCATACCGCCGATCTACTCCTGCTCTGCTCCGATGGCGTGAGCAATCATCTCGACGAGGAAACGCTCAAGAGCCTGCTGCGCCAGCGCCCGAGCGCCCGCACGCTCGTGCAGGCCGCCCGCGAAAAAGCGACGACGGAAACCGACGACGACATGAGCGCGATCATCATCGACGTGCTCGACGCCAGCGTCGAGTCCTTCACCGCCCAGCCCAAGCTGGTCCCGCCCCAGTTGCACAAGGGCGAGGAAATCGATGGCTATCTGCTCCAGCGTTCGTTTCAGAACGACGACCGGGTGTGGCTCGCCACGAAGGAAGGCGCGCGCTTCATCCTCAAGTTTGCCCCGCGCGAAGCCGCGGGGAGCGAGGAGCACGCCCGGCTCTTCCAGCGCGAGGTCTTCAATGCCGTCCGCATGAGCGGGCGATTTTTTCCCGCCGCGCGGGTGCCGGTGGATTCGCAGTGGAACTACTACGTCATGGAGTTTGTCGAGGCCCCACCGCTCAATATCGTGCTCAAGCAGCGCGCCCTTGCGGTCGAGGAGGCGGTCGCCCTCGCGATTTTCCTCTGCCAGGCCGGGCAGGAACTCGCCGGGCTCGGCCTCATCCATGGCGACGTCAAGCCCGAGAACCTGCTCGCGTTCAAGGATGGCGACGCGCTGGAATTCAAGCTGCTCGATCTCGGTACCGCGATGGAGATTTTCACCATCCATCCCCGCGCCGGCACCGCCAGCTATCTCGCGCCCGAGCGTTTCGGCGATGCGCCCGCCACCGAGCGCACGGAGATTTTTGCTCTCGGCGTCACGCTCTACGAGGCGCTCACCCGTCGCCTGCCCTACGGCGAGATCGAGCGGTTTCAGACCCCGCATTTCCGCCCGCCGCATCGCACCACGCATTGGAACCCGCACGTCCCGCCCTGGCTCGATGCCGTCATCATGCGCGCGCTCTCAATTACGCCGGAGGCCCGTTACAACGGCTTCTCCGAGCTGCTTTTCGATCTGCAGCATCCCGAGGCCGTCGAGCCCTTCCATTTTCGCGGCAGGAGTGCCAGCGGCGCCCTCGTCTTCTATCGCGCCGGTTTTTACCTCCTGCTCGCCATTCTCTTAACCATTTTCCTCTGCCACCTCCTGTAACCCGCCATGCAAGTCGTTTATGAACCCGGAAACCATCGCTGACATCCCATTCGATCCGCAACAAAAGGAATACCTGCAGGGCTTCTTTGCCGGGGTGCAATACCGGGTCAGCTCGCCGTTTGTCGGGCATACCCCGGGTGGACTCATTACCTCGCAGCCCGGCGAGGGCATGGAGAACCTGGCCGCCGCGCAGGCCGAGGAACTGGTGTTTGGGACTCCTGTCTCTGAGTTAAACGAACAGGAAATCTGGAAGCTCGAGCAGAACGGTCTTGATGTGTGGGACCGCCTGCTCGAGCACGCCAGGACCGACAAGCTGCCCGATAAGAAGGACAATTTCTTTTTCCGCTTCCACGGCCTCTTCTACGTCGGCCCGGTGCAGGAATCGCTCATGCTCCGCTGCCGCATTCCGGCGGGCGAACTCTCCTCGGTGCAGCTGGATGGCCTCGCCGAGATCGCCGAGCAATGGGGCGGCGGCTATGCCGACGTGACCACGCGCGCGAATCTCCAGATCCGCGAGATCGCCCCACGCAACATGGTCAAGGTGCTCCTCCGCTTGCAGGAGATCGGCCTTACCGCCCGCGGCTCCGGCGCGGATAACATCCGCAACGTCACCGCCTCGCCTACCGCGGGAATCGATCTCACCGAGTTGATCGACACCCGCCCCTACGCCAAGGCCATTCACCATTACATCCTCAACAACCGCGACATGTATGGCCTGCCGCGCAAGTTCAACATCGCCTTCGATGGCGGCGGCGCGATCTGCGTCGCGGCGGATACGAACGATATCGCCTTCCTCGCCGTCAAAGTCCCCGAGGGCCACGGCATCGAGCCCGGCATCTACTTCCGCGTCGAGCTTTGCGGCATCACCGGCCACAAGCAATTCGCCAGCGACTCCGGCATCATCATCCGCCCCGAGGATTGCGTGGCCGTGGCGGCCGCGATGGTCCGGGTCTTCAACGAAAATGGCGACCGCACCAATCGCAAGAAGGCGCGGCTCAAATACCTGGTGGATAAATGGGGCATCCCGAAATTCATTGAGGAGACCGAGAAGAAGCTCGCCTTCCCCATCATCCGGCTGGCCGAGGACAAGTGCATTCGCCCGCAGCCGCCGATTGACCACGGCCACATCGGCGTGTGGAAGCAGAAGCAGCGCGGGCTGAACTACCTCGGCGTCGTCATCCCGGTCGGCCGCATGAAGGTGAAACAAATGCACCGCATCGCCGAGCTCGCGAAAAACTACGGTACCGGCGAGATCCGTCTCACCGTCTGGCAGAATCTCATCATTCCCAACATCCCCGACAGCATGGTGGAGACGATGAAGCGCAACGTCATCCGCATGGGCTTCCACCACACCGCCAGCAGCATCACGGGCGGTCTCGTGGCTTGCACCGGGGCCAGTGGCTGCAAATTTGCCGCCGCCCACACCAAGGAGCACGCTGTGGAACTGGCGCGCCAGTTGGAGAAAAAGCTTCAGCTCGACCTGCCCATCAACATCCACCTCACCGGTTGCCCGAACTCCTGCGCCCAGCACTACATTGGCGACATCGGCCTCCAGGGTGCCTCCGTCACCCGGTCCGGCGTGGCGGTCGAGGGTTACCATGTCGTCCTTGGTGGGCGCTGCGTCGGCGACAAGACGATCGGTCGCCAGGTCTTCACCGGCATCCCGTTCGACGAGCTCCCGCCGCTCCTCGAAAAAGTGCTCCGCGTCTATCTCGAGAAGCGCAATCGCAACGAAACTTTCACCGACTTCACCGGTCGTCATGACCTCAAAACCTTGCAGGAACTCTTTTCCTAATCGCGTATGAACCACCAGCTCACCATCGCTCCCAGCATTCCCTATATTCCCGACAACGCGCCGTTCACGCCCTCCCAGCGCGCGTGGCTCAATGGCTTCCTGGCCGGCATGTTTTCCGGCGGGACACAGGCCGCCGCTCCGGCTCCGGCGAAGGTCCGTGTGAACGTGCTCTTCGGTTCCGAAAGCGGCAACTCGGAATCGCTTTCCAAGAAGATCGCCAAGACGCTCAACGGCAAAGGCTACGACTCCAAGGCCATGTCGCTCGACAAATTCACCGCCGCCGCGCTTACCGGGGAAAGCTTCGCACTCATTGTCACCAGCACCTTCGGCGATGGCGAGCCGCCCGCCAGCGCAAAGAAATTTCACGCCGATCTGCACAACCCCGCTCATCCGCGTCTGGAAAATCTCAGCTATTCCATCCTCGCGCTCGGCGATACGAACTACGAAAAATTCTGCCAGTGCGGGAAGGATCTCGATGTCCGCCTCGAAGCCCTCGGCGCGAAGCGGCTCTACGAGCGGGTGGATTGCAACGTGGACTACGACGAACCGGCCGGCACCTGGCAGGAGGGCGTCTTCGCCGTGCTCGAAACTGTCGCCAAAAGTGCGCCCGCGCCGCTCAATGGCAACGGTGCCGCGCTGCCCGCTCCGGCGGAGGCCGCGGAATTCGAAGGCTGGTCGCGCAAAAATCCCTTCCCGGCGAAACTGGTCGCCAACCGCAAGCTCAACGGCGAAGGCTCCGCCAAGGAAGTGCGCCATTACGAAATTTCCCTCGAAGGCTCCGGCCTCCATTACGTCGTCGGTGATGCCCTGGGCGTGCTGCCGCAGAACTGCCCGGAATACGTGGCCGATCTGCTCGCGGCCCTCGGCTTCACCGGCGACGAACCCGTTCCGCTTTCCGAGGAAGGTGAGGCCCCGATCCGCGAGGCCCTGCTCAAGGAGTACGACATCACCAAGGTGCCAGCCACGCTCCTCAAGGCCATCGCCGAGCGCAGCACCGACAAGACGCTGGCCGATCTCCTCATCCCGTCCGCGAAGGAAGCGCTTGGCCACTACCTCTGGGGCCGCGAAATCATTGATCTGCTCCTCGACTACGCTTCGGTGAAATTTACGCCGCCCGAGTTCGTGAGCCATCTCAAGAAGCTCCAGGCACGCCTTTACTCGATCTCGTCAAGCATCAATGCCTTCCCCGGCCACGTGCATCTCACCGTGGCCGCCGTGCGCTACGAGAGCTTCGGCCGGAAGCGCAAGGGCATCTGCTCCACCTTCCTCGCCGACCGTGCCGATGGCGCGGTGCCCGTCTTCATCCAGGAGTCGCACAGCTTCCGCCTCCCGCAAAATGGCGAGGTGCCCATCATCATGGTCGGGCCGGGTACCGGCGTCGCGCCGTTCCGCGCCTTCCTCCATGATCGGAAGGCGACCGGGGCCAAGGGCGGCAACTGGCTCTTCTTCGGCGACCAGCGCGCCGCGACCGATTTCTACTACCAGGACGAGTTGGACGCGATGATGGTCGATGGCTTCCTCACGAAACTGAGCACCGCCTTCTCCCGCGACCAGATGGAGAAAATCTACGTGCAGACCCGCATGCTGGAGGAAGCCGCCGAGCTCTGGAAATGGCTCGAACAGGGCGCGCACTTCTACGTCTGCGGCGACGCCAGCCGGATGGCGAAGGATGTGGATGCCGCCCTGCACAAAGTCTGCGAAACTGCCGGCGGCCTTACGCCCGAAGCAGCTTCCGAGTACATCACCAAGCTCAAGAACGACAAGCGCTACCAACGCGACGTTTACTGATGCTCCCATGAACGCGGCTCTTCACTTGCTGACCACCCACGCGAAGTCCCTGCCCGGCCTCCCGGCGCCGGGACCACGCAAGTCTGGCTTGCGGCCCCGGCTTTCCGCCGACCTCACCCGCCTGCCGCTACCGAATGCGCAAACCCCACCCGGCCCGAAAAAGGAGTGCGGCAAAGCGCCCCCGGGCAGCCTTGACCACCACGGAACCACCCGGAGACCTCGAAGCCATGGAACTCACTGCGGCAACTTCCAACGTAAGAACGCTGATTGACGACCTGCTCGAAGAGCAGCGGTCGCTTACCGCTGTGGAACGTTTTTCGCGGCGTCACGAAGCCGGTCTGCTTGATCCTGAGCCCGCCCAGGCCCGCTATTATCGAGACCTCATCCCGCTTTCCAAGCCTGGGGCCGGGGAGCAGTTTGCCTTTGCGGTCAATCTCGACGCCTGCACCGGCTGCAAGGCCTGCGTGAGCGCCTGCCACAGCCTCAATGGCCTCGATGAGGATGAGATCTGGCGCACCGTCGGCGTCGTTTATGGCGGCGATTGGGAGGAGCCTTTCCAGCAGACCGTCACCACCGCCTGCCACCATTGCGTGGACCCCGGCTGCCTGAATGGCTGCCCCGTCCGCGCCTACGAAAAGGATGCCGAGACCGGCATCGTCCGCCATCTCGACGACCAGTGCATCGGCTGCCAGTACTGCGTGCTGAAGTGCCCGTACGACGTGCCGAAGTATTCGAAAAAGCGCGGCATCGTGCGCAAGTGCGACATGTGCTACGGGCGTCTTGGCGCTGGCGAGGCACCCGCCTGCGTGCAAGCCTGCCCCACCCAGGCCATCTCGATTCGAATCGTGAAAAAAGAGGAGGTCGTCGCGACCGCGCAGGCCGATTCCCGCCTGGTGCCGGGGGCATTCGACTCCAGCTACACCAAGCCCACCACCGCCTACACCTACCCGAACTCCCACCGTGAGATGCCGGAAAACACGCGATCGGCCGACGCGATGGACCTGCATCTCCAGCACGCCCACGAGCCGTTGATCGGCATGCTTTTGCTTACCCAACTGGCCGCTGGCTTGTGCGTGGTCGCGGCGGGGCTGCCGCTGGTTTCTCCGCCGGTCTTTGCCGTGGCAGTTCCCTGGCTCGCCCTGGCTTCCTTCACGGCGCTCCAGTTGGGTCTCGGCGTCAGCGTCTTCCACCTTGGGCGTCCCTTCGGCGCGTGGCGTGCGTTCCTCGGCCTCGGGACTTCCTGGATGAGCCGGGAGATTGTCGTCTTCGGTGCGTTTGCCGGGGTCCAGGCGACATTCACGGTTTGCGCCTGCTGGCCGTTGCTCACGCCACTCCTGCCGATTTTGAATCACCTGCCGCTGCCGCTTTCCCCGGTCGCGCTCACCCTGCCCATGGCTCTGGCCGCTGCCGTCACCGGGCTTGCGGGTGTCTTTGTTCAGCAATGATTTATGTGGATACCGCCCGTCCATTCTGGCGCGCCTCCATTGCTTTTCCCAAGTTCTTCGGGGCGACGCTCGCGCTGGGGCGCTGGCTGCCTCGGTGGTCATCGCCGAGCGTTTCAACCTCCTCGGCGCTGCGCCCTCCGTCTCCGCCACGGTTCTGGTGATGATCGGCGCGGTTCTCGCGTTTCTCCTCGCGGGCTGGGATTTCCTCCTGATGACCGGCGCCCTGCAGGATCCGGCGAATCCCCTGCACGCTCCCGCGCGTATCCAGTGGAAGAAGCTGCGCAGGATCGCGTTGACCCGCGTCACTTCTAGCCCTGGGCTCGCTGCTCGTTGGCACGGCGGTCGTGGCCGGCAACGGTCTGTCCGCCCAGATCGTCGCGGCGATCTGCTTTGTGCTCGCCTTTGGTTCGCTCCTCATCGAGCGCTGGCTTTTTCTTTGTCTCCTCGGTCGCGCCCCGCATGCCCGGCCTCGTCTCAACTCCAAGGTACCACGGATGAAAAACTCATTGATCACGCTGCCAGTCAGATTCGCGTTTGGGAGGGGCCGCTCACCCGCGACCTCGTGCAAGCTCCCTGCCGGTTCGGCCTCGGTCGCGTGCCCGAGCGCTTGAAGCCCGACGCCACCACCACCATGGTTTGCGGCTTCTGCTCCACCGGCTGCGGGCTCAATGTGCATTTGAAGGACGGCAGCGCCATCAACCTCAGCGCCGCCACCGATTACCCGGTCAATCTCGGCATGGCCTGCCCCAAGGGCTGGGAAGCCCTCTCGCCCCTCGCGGCCCCCGATCGCGCCACGACTCCGCTCCTGCGCAACGAAAAGGGTGAATTGGAGCCCGTGGACTGGGAGCGCGCCCTGCTTGTCTTCACCGCGAAGTTTCGTGAGCTTCAGGAAAAATACGGGCCGGATTCCCTGGCCTGGCTCGGCACCGGGCAGATCTGCACCGAGGAACTCGCCTTCCTCGGCTCGCTTGCCAAGTTCGGCATGGGCATCCGCCACGGCGATGGCAACACCCGCCAGTGCATGGCCACCGCCGCCACCGCCTACAAGCAGTCCTTCGGCTTCGACGCCCCGCCTTTCACCTATGCGGATTTCGAGGAATCCGACGTCATCGTGCTCGTGGGTTCGAATCTCTGCATCGCCCATCCCATCATGTGGCAGCGCGTGATGCGGAATAAAAACCGGCCCGAGATCGTCGTTATCGATCCACGCAAGACGGAGACCGCGATGGCGGCCACGCAGCACTGTGCCATCGCGCCGAAGTCCGACCTCACGTTGCTCTACGGTCTCGCCAATATCCTCATCGCCAGTGGTTGGATTGATCGCGACTACATCGCCGCGCACACCACCGGCTACGAGGAGTTTGCGCAGTTCGTTACCCGCTTCACCTCCGATCACGTGAGCAGTGTCACCGGCCTTTCCGTCGAGGAAATCTGGCGGCTGGCCGAGACCATCCGCCGGGGTAAGCGCGTCTCCTTCTGGTGGACGATGGGAGTGAACCAGGGCCACGAAGCCACTCGCACCGCCCAGGCCATCATCAATCTCGCGCTCATTACCGGCAATCTGGGCCGCCCCGGCACCGGCGCGAATTCCGTCACCGGCCAGTGCAACGCCATGGGCTCCCGTCTTTTCAGCAACACCACGGGCTTGCTGGGCGGGCACGATTTTCTCAACCCGGCCCATCGCACCAAAATCGCCGGGCTTCTCGGTCTCGACCCCGCCTGCATTCCCGACTCGAACAGCCTCGCCTACGACCAGATCGTGGATGCGATTGAGGCCGGGAAGATCAAGGGCCTCTGGATTGTCGCCACGAATACCTCGCACTCGTGGATTCAGCAGGACCGCCTGCGCGAGATCGCGAAGAAGCTCGAATTTCTCGTCGTGCAGGACATGTATTGCAGCACCGAGACGGCGCAGCTCGCCCACCTCGTCCTCCCTGCCGCCGGATGGGGGGAGAAGGATGGCACATTCATCAATTCCGAGCGCCGGATCGGTCTGGTGAAACGCGTCTCCCGTGCCCCCGGCCAGGCGCTTTCCGATTTCAGCATCTTCCGCCTCATCGCCGAATACTGGGGCTGCAGCGGGATGTTCGCCCGCTGGACCGCGCCCGAGGCCGTTTTCCAGATCCTCAAGGAAATCACCCGTGGCCAGCCCTGCGACATCACCGGCATCCGCGATTACCGTATGATTGATGAGGCCGGCGGCATCCAGTGGCCCCTGCCCGAGGGGACGATGCCGGAAAAAGAACGCCGCCTGTTCGAGGAGGGCCGCTACTATTTCGCCGATGGAAAGGCACGCCTGCTCTTCGAGGAGCCCCGCCCCATGGCCGAGCCCGCGGATGAGGAATTTCCCTTCCTGCTCCTCACCGGCCGCGGTTCCTCTTCGCAATGGCATACCCTCACGCGCACCGGAAAATCCGACGTGCTGCGCAAGCTCGGTCCGTCGCGCATTTACGTGGAGATTCACCCGCGCGATGCGCAGGCCCTCGGGATCACGGCGGGTGCCAGCGTGGAAGTCTGCTCGCGCCGGGGGCGGCTCGTCGCGCAGGCGTTGGTTACCCCCATCGTCCAGCCCGGCCAGGTCTTCATCCCCATGCACTTCGAGGAGACCAACCGGCTCACCCATTCCAGCTTCGATCCCTACTCCCGCCAGCCCAGCTACAAGGCCTGTGCGGTGGCGCTTCGTCGGGCGCACGGGCATTAAGGTTGCCGGTCCGGCTCCCGGCGGGGGGTTGGAAATTTAATCAGGCATGGGCGTCCGAGGCGACGTATAGTGCCGAGCCGTTTTTTCATTGCCGATGCCCGAACTGAACGCCACCAAAGCGATTTCAACAATCTGCCCGTATTGCGGGGTCGGATGCGGGATGATTCTCCACGTGGCGGAGAACCGGATCGTGAAGGTGGAAGGCGACAAGCGCCATCCAGCGAACTACGGCAAGCTCTGCACCAAAGGAGCGAGCTGCGCCCTCCCCGTGCCGGCCAATGACCGGCTCACCCGCGCGCAGTTGCGCGGGGCGCGGGACGAAGCCATGGCGGCGGTGCCACTGGAGCAGGCCATCCAGGCCACGGCGGAGCGGCTCGGGAAAATCATCCGCGAGCACGGGCCCGATGCCGTTTCCTTTTACGTCTCCGGCCAGCTCTCGCTGGAGGCGCAGTACCTCTCCAACAAGCTGTGCAAAGGCTGCTTCGGCACCAACAACATCGATTCCAATTCCCGCCTCTGCATGTCCAGCGCGGCGAGTGGCTACAAGCTTTCCCTCGGCGCGGATGGGCCCCCCGGCTCCTACGAGGATTTCGAGGCCGCCGATTGTTTCTTCGTGATCGGCGCGAACATGGCCGATTGCCATCCCATCCTCTTCATCCGGCTCCTCGCGGCCAAAAAGAAGCGCGGGGCCAAGCTCATCGTGGTGGACCCGCGCCGCACCGGCACGGCGGAAAAGGCCGATCTTTATCTGCCCATCCGGCCCGGCACCGATCTCGCGTTGCTCAACGGCCTGCTGTATCTCTTCGTGGAAAACGGCCACCTCGATCACGACTTCATTGCCCGCCATACCGAGGGTTGGGACGGCCTGCCCGAGTTCCTCCGGGAATACACGCCCGCCCACGTCGCCGAGGTCACCGGCCTGTGCGAGGAAGATATCCGCCTGGCCGCACAGTGGATGGGCGAGGCGGGTGAACTGATGAGCCTGTGGACCATGGGCCTCAACCAGAGCACCCACGGCACCTGGAGCACGAACGCCATTTGCAATTTGCACCTCGCCACCGGGAAAATCTGCCGTCCCGGCAGCGGCCCGTTTTCGCTCACTGGCCAGCCGAATGCAATGGGCGGTCGCGAGGTCGGCTACCTCAGCCAGGGTCTGCCCGGCCAGCGCGTGGTTACGAGTCCGGCCGACCGCGCTTTTATCGAAAACCTCTGGGGCATCACTCCCGGTACGATCCAGTCTGAGCCGGGTCTCGATGCCGTGCATTTATTCAAGAAGCTCAAGGCTGGTGAGGTGAAAGCGGTCTGGATCATCGGCACGAATCCCGTGGTCTCGATGCCGCGTCGCGCGGGAGTGATCGAGGCGTTGGAGGCGGCGGAGCTGGTGATCGTGCAGGATGTCTATCACCCCACGGAAACCACGCGCTATGCCGATATCCTGCTCCCCGGCGCGCTCTGGGCCGAGGCCGAAGGGGTGATGATCAACTCCGAGCGGCAGGTTACACTCATGCAAAAGGCGATCACACCTCCCGGCGAGGCGTGCGCCGATTGGGAGATCATCGCCCGGGTCGCCCGGGCGATGGGCTACGCAGGCTTCGATTATCGCACCGCCTCCGACGTCTTTGACGAGATCCGCCGCACCGCCAATCCCCGCACCGGTTACGACCTGCGGGGGATCACCTACGACCAGTTGCGTGAGAACGCCATGCAATGGCCCTGCGCGCCCGGCGAGGCGAAAGGGCGTGCGATTCGTTACCGCGATCCGGTGGATGGCGCGCCCCCCGCGCTCGCCAGCAGCGCGGCAAAAACGGCGCTCAAGTTCCCGACCGAGTCAGGCAAGGCCTGGTTCTTTGCCCGGCCCCATCTGCCGCCCGCCGAGCTGCCCGATGCGGAGTTCCCCTACATTCTCACCACCGGTCGCTGCCAGCACCAGTGGCATACGATGACGAAGACCGGCAAGGTCGCCAGCCTCAACAAAATGAACCCCGGCCCCTTCCTCGAAATTCACCCCGAGGATGCCGCCGCGCTTGGCGTGGAGGAGGGCGATCGCGTCGAGGTGCGCTCCCGTCGCGGCCATGCCGTTTACCCCGCGCGCGTGACGGAAAACATCCGCCCCGGCTGCTGCTTCGCCCCCTTTCACTGGAACGACCTCTTTGGCGAGAACCTCGCCGTCAACGCCGCCACTAGCGAGGCGCTCGATCCCATTTCCAAGCAGCCCGAGTTCAAGTTCAGCGCCGTGCAGCTCAGCCGGGCGCCACACGCTCCGGTCCCGGCCAGTTCCGCGTCCGGAGCCGGGGCGGTCTTGTCCGAGCCGGAGGCGTTTTTGCAGGCTTATTCCATCGGCCTGGCCACGCAGGCGCAGCTTTTACAATCCTCCACGGGGCAGGCCCGCGCCTGGTCGCATGGGTTTAGCGCGGGGAGCGTCGGCAAATATTCGCAAAAATGACACGTGCCCGTTGGCATGCCACCCGGTTGTCACACAATTGGTAAATTTCGCCATATTTGCCGCAAAGGTTTCACAGTCTAAAGCTGGCAGGTCAGACCCCGATAGCGGATAAAGAATGCGCACTATGACCAACCTCACCACCACCAATTCTGCAGTGCGCAACGCGCCCGAAACTGCCCTGAACCTCGCCAGCAGCACGAGCGGCAGCAACACCTTGCTGTCCTTCAAGCGCCGCAAGGCTTTCAGCTTTTTCAACCCCTTCACCAAGCGGAGCGCGCGCACGCACCGCATGCACTACCGCTTCATCGTTCCGATGTAAGGCTTTCGTCTTTGGCGGGTGGTCTCTCTGCCCCGCCAAATGATCGAAGGGTCAGCAAAAATTTAAGGCCGGGGCCATCCATCCACCATAGGATTGGCCCCGGTTTTTTTGGGAGCCGAGCCCGGGGGCATCCCCCTTATCGGCCACCCAAATAATATCTTTACATTTATCTCAAATTTCTTTTCAATGTTCCTGTGATCGCTTCCCCCAGTAGCGTGATCCTAAAAAATCAACGCCACCATGAACATTGCGAAATTTCCTTCTCGCGATCTTTCTCTGCAAAAGCAACTGATCGCAAAATCGGGCCATTATGATCCGAAGCTCACCACCAGGCGCTATCTGGGGGATGAGCGCGAGCCCCGCGCCTTCAGCTTGAAACGGCGCAGCAAGCGACTCGTTTACTGGTTTCTTATCCCCTCATAAATCGCTGATTTTATTGAGGTTGCGGAATTTTCTATCATCGCGTTCCGCAACGGCTGCCGTCTCCACCAATCCGCTTTCCAGCGCCTTCTTCACGAAGCGCTGGAGCGAGCGATTTTCCTCCCGAAGCTGGCGCACTGCCAGTTCGGCGCACGATTTCGGATAGACGGCGGCCAGTGGCTCATGCCATCCGTGGCGAAAGGGACGACCCCCCGGCCAGTCTGTCGCGCTTGATCGAGCAGGGGTTGCAGATACTGGGCCGACATTTCTGGGAGATCCACCGCCAGCACGACCAGCCACTCCGTCTGCATGAATTGCAAGGCGGCGGCCACCCCGCTTAAAGGGCCGAGATCGGCTGCTTCATCCGGAATCAACCGGACTCCCGGCGCCTCGTAAACCTGTTCTGCCCGGGTGGAAATCAGCAATTCGGTCGGCTCCAGCTCCCGGAGCGTCTGCAACTGGTGCTCCCACAGCGGCACCCCATTCCAGAGTAAATGGGCCTTGTCCCGTCCCATGCGACTCGACCTCCCCCCCGCCAGCAGGACGGCGGAAAAGCGCAACGCCGGATCGGGTGAGGGGGCCATCGGTTAAACGATTTCCACCGGGCACTTCGGCATCGCCTGGAGGAAAGTGCGCCCGTAGGTTTTGGTGAGCACGCGGTTGTCCAGCAGGACGACGATCCCGCGATCCTGCTTGGTGCGGATGAGCCGGCCGACCCCCTGGCGCAACTTCAAGAGCGCCTCGGGCAGCGAATACTCGCGAAAGGCATCGCCCCCATGCGCCTCGATCCATTCCAGCCGTGCCTCGACCAGCGGATGGTCCGGCACCGCGAAGGGGAGCCGGGTGATGATCACGTTCGAGAGCGCCTCGCCAGGCACATCCACCCCGCTCCAAAAGCTGTCCGTGCCGAAGAGCACATGGCGCTGGTCTTTCTTGAATTCCTCGACCAGCCGGTGTCGCGGCATCCCCTGGCCCTGGACGAGCAGGTTGCACTTCATCTTTTTGAAAACGGGCGCCATCGTCTCCGCCAGCGAGGTCATGGTGCGATAGCTGGTGAACAGCACGAAGGCGCGCCCCTCCGTCTGCCCCACGAAATGCTCGATCCAGTGCGCCAGCGATTCTTCGTAACTCTCGTCCCGCGGATCGGGCATTTTCCGCGGGATGTAGAGCTTCATCTGCTGTTCGTAGTCGAACGGGCTGCCGATCTGGATCGCCTCCACATCGTCCGCCCCCACCCGGTGGCGGAAGTAGCCGAGCGGCTCCCCGCTGGTCGCCCCTTCGGAAACGGAAAGCGTCGCGCTCGTCATCACACAGCACTGGTCGTCGCGGAAAAGCAGCCGCTGTAAATGCCCCGCGATATCCACCGGCGCGGCATTCAGGTTGAAGAACTGCTGGTTCTTCCCCGTGCGCTCGATCCAATAGACAAAGCTCTCGGCCTCGTGCCGCAGAAACTCGATCACCGCCAGCCGCGCCTCGCGCACCCGGCGGCCGAGATTTTGCAGCTCGGATTTGAGCGTCTCGTCCTCCAGTTGCTTGAGATTGGAGACGATCTGCGTTTGCAGCGTCGCCAGCCGGGCACTGAGCGAGTCCGGTACGAAATCCGGCTGGCGGACGCGGAACTCACGCCCTTTTTTGAAATCCGCCCGCTGCCCGATCTCCTCGAAAAAACTCTCCGTCGCCGCCTCCAGGTCGGTGATGGTCCGCACCCCCTCCGCATTGCGCAGGATGGTGAAGAGCCCCTTCTTGGACTTCGGGTTATACAGCCGGTTCAGCACATAGCGCAGGCCGTATTGGGAGAGCCCCATCCCGATCTGCTCGCTCGCCACGCCCTCCAGCGTATGCGCCTCGTCGAAGACCACGAAATCGTTGGCAAACAGGTAGCCGCCCTCGTCCTCCTCGCGCTCTTCCAGCGGCCCGAGCAGCGTGAAAAAGAGCCGGTGATTCATCACCACCACCTGCGCGCTGACCAGCCGCCGCCGCGCCGTCTGGTAGAAGCATTTCGATTCCGGCCCGCACGTCTTCGTGGTGCAAATATGCTGCTCACTGCACACCTGCGACCACACTTGTGCATCCGGCTCCACCGCAAAGTCCGAGAGCGTGCCCTCCCGGGTCGTCTGCGCCCATTGGCGGATGCGTTCCAGCTCCTCCTGCTCGGGCGAGGTAAAAAGCTCGCCGGCATTGCGGACGGCTCGCTCCAGCCGCATCGGGCACAGGTAATTTTGCCGCCCCTTCAGCAGCGCTGCCTCAAATTCCACCGGCAGCAGCTTCTGCACGATCGGGATATCCTTGTACATCAACTGCTCCTGCAGATTGATCGTATGGGTGGAAATGATCGCCTTCTTCTTTTTCTCCACCGCAAACATCACGGCCGGGATGAGATAAGCCAGCGACTTGCCCACGCCCGTTCCCGCCTCGACGACCAGATGCGTCCCCCGCTCCAGCGAGCGCGCGATGGAGACCGCCATGTTCTGTTGCTCGGGCCGGTATTCAAAATTCTTCGCCTTCGCCATCAGCCCATCGGGGGCAAACATCGCCTCGATCCGGCGCACGAAATCGCTGTCGCCCTCGGGGGCGGCCTGGCCATACGTCTCGTGCAGGGAAATCATCGGGGAGCTACTATAAAAGCGGCTTTGAAAAATAGCCCAGCACTTTAGCGAGCAAGGGAGATTTTCCGAGAGCGCCGCCTTCCACCGCGGCGTCATCCCGAAGGAATGGAGTGGAGCCGGGAATTGAAGCGGAGCGGAGATAAACGCCTGCGTTTAAGTCCATCTGGTCCTGCGTTAAATTCCGTAATCGTGGCGTGGAGCCTGCATCTGCAATTCACGCTCCACCCTCCAAAATGTCACCCCGAGCGTAGTCGAGAGGCCTCAAATGGTTCTGCGCTGGGAAAACGATGCGGTCCTTGGCGATAACGAAGCGCTCCGAGCCCCAGGCATAGTCAGAGATCTCCCGACTTCGGCTGCGCTCTGCCTGACACGCTGCCGGGGTTGGGAGCGGGAAAATCCTCCGTGTCATCAATCGGAAATCCAGTTGCGCACTATCTATACTATTATAGTATGGATTAAACCGAAGCCAAATTGAACCCGGGAGCCACCCATGAAATCCAGTTACACACCCAAGCACTTTGAACCGCCACAGCGCCGGGCGGAGATCGATTTCGGCCATGAAGGCAGCGCCCGTAATCTCGCCCGCTTCCTGGCCCCGATCACCCGGGAGTCTTCTGCTTCGGATTACCTCGTCTATTCCCCGGTCGGTCAGTTTGTGACCGGCACCACCCAGTACCGCATCGCCCGCTATCTCTTCCTCGGGCCCAAATCCGGCAGCGAGCCGCTCAAGCTCGCCCTGCTCGCCGGGTTCCAGGGCGATACCTTGCACGGCCCGCAAGCGCTGGTGGATTTCCTCCATTACCTGAACCAGCACCCCGGCGACGCTCCCGGCACCCATCTTTACACCTACCCGGTCTGCAATCCGACCGGCTTTGAGGAAGCCACCGCGCATGCGAAAAACGGGCGTCACCCCGAGGGCGAGTTCTGGCAGGGTTCCCGGCTGCCGGAGGTCTATTACCTGGAGCGCGAGCTGGGCATCCATTGCTTCAACGGCGTGGTGTCGCTCGTCACCGGCGACCAGCCCTTTCTCTACGCCAGCTCGGGCTCGAAAATCATCCGCGAGCACATTATCGTCCCGGCCCTGGAGGCAGCCAGCATCGCGCTGCCCTCCACCCATCGTGCGACGGAAATCTTTGCCGGTCACGCCGGAGTCCGCAGCGGATTCCTCGTCAACGAGACGGAGCTCGCCCCGCCCCCTTCGAGATCACCCTCCACCTCCCGCGCGCCTTTGCGCCGAAAAGTGCCAGCAAAGCGGTCACCGCCTTTTTACGCCAGGTGATTGCCCACTATCGCGTACTCATTTCCACGCAGGCGAATCTGTAGGGGAGGTTGAGAGTGGAGAGGAAATTGAGGCCTGCGGATCACGATTGGGACTAAATTCCATTACCGGAGGGCCTGCTCGATGGTGCTGAAGATCTGGCGGCAAACTTCCCCTGCATACTTGGCATGGCCGACAATGCGTCCGGTGGAGTCGATCGTGAAGAGGTTGCTGGCGTAATCGTCACGATTGAGGCCGATGACGATTTCCCGCACCTCGATTCGACCGCCGATCGTTTGGATGGACTGCGATTCGGGCAGGGTAACCAGGAGATAGCGACCCGCGACCTCCTGGCGATAGGAACTCTGCACTTGGGGCAGCTGGAAAAAATGATATTTGTCGCCCGGGTCGGAATGGAAATTGGACGACTGCACCAGTTTCATCGCTTGGTCGAGAAGTTGGTGGCTTGCGGGTTCGGAGAGCGGAGTGGGTTTGCCCGACCAGTGTAGTTCCAGCGAGGGGGTGGCCTCACTGGCTGCCGCCATGTCTCTAAAAAAGAAGAGGGCGAGGAGGAAGGAGAAGAAGAGGGATTTCTTCATAAAAGTCGTCGTGAGCAGGAAGGGAGGGCGAAGCAAGCGCCTCAATTCACCGAAGCCGCGTAAATGCTCGCGATGGAGGCGTCCAGCGTCTGGTTAAACTCGGCGTTGGTTTGCTGCGCGGCGAGGCCGGCGAGCAGGGCGCGGGAGAAGCTGGCAATCACACCGTGGTTTTGCCGCAGGCGATTGTCGGCCTCCTCCAGCGAGTAGCCGCCGGAGAGGGCGACGACGCGCACCAACCGGGGATGCGCCACGCAATCGGCGTAAAAGCCCGCCTGCTCGGGCAGGGTGATCTTGAGCATCACCGACTGGTCGGCCGGGAGCTGGTCGAGGTGCTGGAGGATTGCCGCTTTGAGCAAGGCCTCGGCCTGCGCTTTTTCGGGGCAATGAATGTCCACCTCGGGCTCGATGATCGGGACGAGGCCGGCGGCGAGGATTTGGGCCGCGACCTCGAACTGCTGGCGCACGACCGCCGCAATACCCGTCGCGCTGGCCTGTTTGATCAGTGAGCGCATCTTGGTGCCGAAGATGTGCTTCGTCCGCGCCTTTTCCAGCAGCGCGGGCAGGCCCGGCATCGGCTTCATGAGCTGCACGCCCTCGGCTTCGGCGGCGAGGCCCTTGTCCACTTTCAGAAAGGGGACGACGCGTTTCACCTTCCACAGGTAATCGGCGGTCGGCTGCCCTTCGATCTCGCGGTCCATCGTGTCCTCGAAGAGGATCGCGCCGAGGATGCGCTCGCCGGTGAAGCTCGGGCTGGTGATCACCCGGGTGCGCATCTCGTGCACGAGCGCGAACATCTCGTCATCATCCTTCCATGAGTGGTCCGCGATGCCGTAGAGGCTCAAGGCGTGCGGGGTGCTGCCGCCGCTTTGATCGAGTGCGGCGATGAAGCCGGGCTGCGCTTTCACCTTTTGAAATTGCTCGGGATTGAGGTCGGAGGCGGTCATCACATTTTCCTTTCCATGGGGGTTGGGCTGGGCGCGGGTGGGAGGAAGTAAAGGTTACTCCTCGTTCCAGCCCTTGCCTTTGAAAATTTTGGGCCGGCATTTCTCGATCCGTGCTTCGCGCGTTTTCGACTGCTTGGCCGAGGCGAAATACAGCAGATAACCCCGCTGCCGACCGGGCGTGAGGGCGGTGAAGGCGGCCTGCAGCTTCGGGTCGGCATCCAGCTTCTGCCGGAGCTCCCCGGGCATCGCGAAGTCAGCGGTCTTTTTGTAAGTGACCTCCATGCCCTTCGCTTCGGCGGCGACCGCTTCCTTGAGGTAGGACGCAATCGTGGCCTCAAGCTGCTCGATTTCACCCAGACTGGTGAAGCGAAGCTGCCGCGCCGCCTGCACGTTCTCGGTCTGCTGGATCAGGATGCGGCGTGGATCCTTCAGCAGCGCGCCTTTGCAAAAGAGCAGCGCGCAATATTCCTTGAAACCGTGGATGATCACGATGTTGCTCCCGTCGGTGGTATAGCAGGGCTGCCCCCACTTCAGTTCCTCGGTGAGGCCGCAGCCAAGGACAATCGCCCGCAGCTTTTCAAATTCCGGCCTGCCACTTTTGGGCATCCTTCAGAAAGGCATCGACCTTGGGATTCGGGGCATTCATGGGGGCCGACTCGGCGGGTTCGGATTCCAGAAACAATCGTCCTCGCGCGCGCGGACGGTCTTAAATCGCAACCTCCGCAATCCGGCGGATGAGATCCTCCGGCAGCGGGTCGCGATAGGGAATCTGGAGCATGCCCTTCGTGGTCTGGTAGCTTTTCAACTCCTCCTGGAAAGGCTCCAGCCCTTGAGAGCTGGGCGAGAAATTGAGATGCGCTTTGTGCGCCGAGAAGGCGAAAAGAAACCGCGGCTCAATGAAGAACGGCGTTCCCCATTTCAGCGCCTCCTCCGCCTGCGGCGCGACCCGCTTGAGCAGCGCATAGAGCCGGCGCAAATGCGGTTGCCCCGCCTGCGGAGCGGCCTCGATATACCCGGCAATCGTGGTTGGACGCGGTGCTGCCATCTCGTTTGGGTTCGTTACCCAAGGATGATGAACGCCGCTGGGCCAGAAGTAAACGCCGGTGATGGCATTTCAAAGCACGATCCACTTTCATCACCGCGAGACGCTGCTCGGGAGCGCCTGCGTCCTGCAAACATTGTTTCGGATGCGATCCCGGCCTACGGCACCACGTCCGAATCCTTGGAATACCCGCCGCGATTGTAGGCGCGGAGGCGGTAGTGGAGCGCCGCTGGCAACTGCAGGCCGGTGTTCTCGAAATGGGTGGCATCGGCGGCGAGGTTGGCGATTTCGTAGAACGGGCCGCCGTCGAGGGAGGCCTCGACTTTGATTCCGGCCCGGGTGGAATGGTCATCGTTTTTCCAATCGAGGCGGACGGTACCGCCATCGAGCGTAGTCGCTTTGAGATCGGTGGGAGTCGCCGGGGGAGCCGGGGGCTTTTGCTCGATGGTGAAATGGTCGAACGTGCCTTGCGGAGTGTCGGACTGCTTTCCTTTCGGCGGCGTGGGATCGACGCTCACCAACAGCCCGGCCTCAAGCGTGCTGGCCAGCTTCACCGTGTGATGACCCACCTCAAACCACGCAATGCCATCGGAGGATTGATAAGCGGTAAAAACATCGCCGATGCGCTGCAGGCGGAACCACACCGGCAGCCAGGTGTAATCATCCCCGGGAATCATCCCCGGTTGCCCCGACCGGTCGTCGAAATGAAAGCGCGCCTGTCGTCCGCCCAGTTCGCCCAGCGTCATGGCCAGGGCGCGCGGGGTGGCGGTATCGGTTTCGCGCGCGGTCAGGCCCAGCATCGTGATGCGTCCCTGCCGTCCGATGAGCCGCGCCGTGAGGTTGAAATCGCCATCCACGTGGAGGCCGACGACATTCCCCTGCAAGCCACCTCCGCCCCCGGGAACGAAGAAGGTCCCTCCCGCCGCTGCCGAATAACCGGCCCTGGCGTCGTCGCCAAAAGCCGGGGGCAGCGGACCCGCCTCCGTGGGCTGCGCGCTCACCGGTTCGGAGGCCGCGCTTTTGCCTGCCTTGTTCAGCGCGGCGACCGTGTAGTAATAGGTCTGCCCGGGCTGCACGCTGGCATCCGTATAGGCGGGCGTGGTCCAGTTGTTCGTGGAATAGATGGAGGTGTAGGGGCCGTCCTTCGTCGTCGCGCGCGCGATCTCGTAGCCATGCGCGGTGTAAGCGCCGGAGGGCGACCATTTCAATTCCACGCGCCCGACTCCCGCCGTCGCGGTGACTTCACGCGGGGTGGGCGGCGCAACGCTCAAGATCGGCGAGGCCTTGGCCTCCAAAGTGTAAGTAAGCGTGCCGAAGCCGAAGACATCGATCTCACCCGGCTCGGGCCGCCGCAGTTCCGCAAAGTGCTGCACGAACGGAGCCTTCAGCCCCTGTAGCACCACGTAGTGATTGTAGAGCAGCTCGAAGTGCGACGCGGCCAGTCGCCCGTGGTAGTTCTGCGAAATATAGGGCTGATTTGCCTGATCGCTGTTCGTGTAAAAAGTGTAGGGCACGCCCTTCCCCAGATTGTATTGCGCGGTGTATTCGCCCCCTGCGAGCAGGCGGTTATGGTCGTAGCCGAAGAGATCGACGCCCTGGTTCCAGGCCACCTGGCACATCTCGGTGAGCAATCCCATCCCACCCATCACGTGCGCCTGGTCGCGCCCGCTCTCCTGCCACTGGCCGAGCCCACCGGGATAGAGATACGGCACCGCGTGCCCGATCGATCCGGTGCCGCGTCCATTTTTGTAATAGTCCACCGCCTCGTCGAACTTCGCCCGGTCATCGCAATAGACCCCGATCGCCATCACCGCCCGCATATTGCACGTATCCCAGTTCGCCCAAAAGGTGGAGTCGCTCCGACCGTTGTGGCGAACGAGAAAGTCGTGGCACGACGGGTAGAAATACTTGAGCAACATCTGCTTGAACCGGTCCTGATCGCCCGCCGCCCAGCCCGGGTAGGCGCGCAATACCTCCGCGGCCAGCGCAAAGCTGCCGATCGGGATGCCGCTCAGCCCGGGTTGATCCGGTCCGTACGGCACCACGTTTACCGTGGCCGCCCAGCGATTGAGGATGCGCGCCGCGCAATCCGCGTTCGCCTTGTCGCCGGAAATCTGCCAGCGCAGCGCGTTCAGGTAAGCCGCGCTCGCATCGTCCTGTGCCCGCTGCCGACTGGCCATGTGCGGCTGCGGCCCGGGCCGGTAATCGCTCTGCGCGCGGCGATCCTGCAGCAGCAGGTTCCAGCCATCGATCCACGGATGTTCGCCCGCCGCCACCTTGCTCCGCATCCGGTCGAAATCCGCCTGCGTATGCAGCCCGCCGGGATGGATAAAGGGCGCATTCGCCGCCGGTTCCGTCGCCCGCGCGGGAGCGAGGACGATGACGAGGCCGAGCAGAAGCATGAAGGGAGAAGAGCGTTTCACAGCGGGTAGAAAGGTATGGAGTGCGTCATCAAAGGGGTCGTTCCTGCGACGGAACAGCGGTTGCGGAGATCAAAAGACCGCCGCGGAATGGATGGAAATTCCAGTTCATGTCGATTCAACCACGCCCGCTGCCTGCGAGTCCCTCGCAATTTTATGTAACCGGTTAAGTTGCCGCCCGTGCGATGGAGATGGACCATGGAGTAGAACCGGTTTTTAACCGCGGATTCCGCGGAGGAGTCGGCCTTTTATCCGTACCCATCCGCGAAATCCGCGGTTAAATTGCTTTTTGAAAAGGCGTTGTCCCCACGCCCATTAAAAATGGCTCGGCTTCCGCTGGAGCAGTTTGCCGCGCCCAATCGTGCCGACGAATTTTCCGTCCCGCACCGCCACCTCGCCGCGCACGGTCACCACGCTCGGGCGGCCCTTGATTTCCCAGCCCTCGAAGCCGTTGTAATCGAGGTTCATCGTCTGCGTCGCGGCGGAGAGTTTCCCGCGATAATTCGGATCATAGATCACCAGGTTGGCGTCGCTGCCGGGCTGGATCGTGCCTTTGCGCGGGAAGAGGTCGAAGATCTTCGCCGCCTGGGTGCTGGCGACGTTCACGAAGGTGTGGAGATCGATTTTCCCGGTCGTTACGCCGTAGGTGTAGAGCAGGTTCACGCGATCCTCGAGCGCCGGGATGCCGTTCGGGATCTTCGTAAAGTCCTCCTTGCCCATCGGCTTCTGCCCCTCGAAGTCGAAGGGCGCGTGATCGGTGGCGACCGTCTGCACCAGGCCGGAGCGCAGGCCATTCCAGAGCACCGGCTGGTTCTTCGCCTCGCGCAGCGGCGGCGACATCACATACTTCGCCCCCTCGAAGTCCGGGCGCTCCGCGTAGGTCTTGTCGATCAGCAGGTATTGGATGAGCGTTTCCACCGCCACATGCACCCCGCGCTCGCGGGCCGCGATCGCTTCGCGGAGCGCCTCCTCGCAGCTCAGGTGCACGATGTAGGTATGCGCGCCGGTCAGCTCGGCAAAGGTCATCAGATGATGCACCCCCTCGGCCTCCACGCTCGGCGGGCGGCTCTCGTGATGGCCTTCCGGGCCGGTTACGCCCGCCGCGAGCAGTTCCTTCTGCCGCTCGGCGACCAGCGTCTCGTTCTCGCAATGCGCGCACACGATCACGCCCAGTTCCTTCGCCAGCTTCAGCGCGTGGTAGAGCTCCGTGTCGTCGATGCCGAACGCACCCTTGTAGGCGAGAAAGATTTTGAACGACGCGATGCCCGCCTTCACGATCTCGCGCAATTGCGCCGCCGAGTGCTCGTCAAACTTTGTTACCCCCATGTGATACGAGTAGTCGCAGGCCGATTTGCCGGTGCTTTCCTCGTTCCACTTCGCAAAGCCCGCACTCGGCTCCATCGAGCGCGACGGGCAGCACATGTCGAAAATCGTCGTCGTCCCGCCCACCAGCGCCGCCATACTGCCGGTCTCGTAGGTATCCTTGGAGTACGTGCCCATGAACGGCAGGTAAATGTGCGTGTGCGGATCGATGAAGCCCGGGAACACGTATTTGCCGGTCGCGTCGATCACCTCGGTGCCGGGCGGCAGGCCCGCCGGGTCGATCTCGCGATCAATCCGCGTGATCGTTTCGCCTTCGCAAAAAATGTCCGCCACATAGCGGGCATCTGCGGTGATGATTTCGCCGTTTTTGATCAGGATGCTCATGGGTAGAAGAACTCCCGTTTACATGCGCCATGCGTCGGGACAACGCAATTCCGTTTTGCGCGAAAGCTCCCTTCCCCATCCGCCCCGGCTCGGCGCATCATATTTGTCTCGCTTCAAAGAGCCCGATTGGCTACGCCCGGGCATGGCTGAGAAATTCGTGGTTAAGGCGCCGCAGATGACGATCCTTTCGGATCATCCATCGCGAGCTGAGGAAAATTCCCCCGATCTGCTCGCGCTGGAGGGCCGTCTCGCTTCCGTCTTCGATATTCTGCGGCATAAAAACACCAAGTGCCCCGTCACGGTGGCTATCTACGGCGACTGGGGCACGGGCAAGACCTCCGCCATGCGCTGGCTGGAAACCCAGCTTTGCGAGTGGAATCAACTTTCCCCCGCTGAGCGAAAGGGCCACCCCAAGGTCCACCCGGTGTGGTTCGATCCCTGGCGCTACCACGACCGCGAGGACGTCTGGCGTGGCATTATCGCAGAAGTCGTCCTCTCGCTCTTTAAGGTAAAGGCGATCAAGCAGGAAAACTTGGGCCGGAATCTCCGCACGGCGGCCAAGCGGTTTGGAGCCTTCCTCGGTCGCGGCTTCCTGACCGCGCTCGCCGGGATCGAAGTGGAAATGGGCGCAGAGGGCGGCAAGGCCAAAGTCTCCGGCGAAGTTTTCCGCGAGATTTATGAGGAATGGGACCGCACCACCAACCCCGAGAAAGCGTTCCTCAATCAATTTGAAGACACCCTCAAAAGCTGGCTACAGGATTGCCTCGCCGCGGATGAGCGTCTCGTCCTCTTCATCGACGATCTCGACCGCTCCCTGCCCGAAGTCACGCTGGAAGTCCTGGAGGCCATCAAGCTCTACCTCAATCTGGAGCCACTCATGTTCGTCGTCGGGCTGGATATTAGAGTCGTCGAAGCCGTCGTAAAGCAGCACTACGAGGCCTACGGAATGTCTCAGGCCAAAGGCAGGGAATACCTGCGCAAGCTCTTCCAGGTCGAGGTGCACATCCCGGCCAGCCACGATCAGATCAACGGCTACAGCCAGGAACTCATCCGCACGCTTAATCATGCCACCGGCGATTACTGGCGCACCAATCTCGGCGACGTAGGCATTGCCAACCGCGATACCTTGGATGCTTGCATCCTGCACCTCGCCGAGGGCAACCCTCGCGAGATCAAGCGCCTCATCAATAGCGCCCTCGTCCGCGGGCACGACGCCGCCAGCAATCGCCAGCTCCTTGGCGAAAACGGATCGACCCCGGCCCTACGCTTCGCCCAGGGGGTCGCCTTCTACCTCCTCCAGCGTTTTCTCAGCGAGCGGGGCATCCCGGAAAAGCTCTTCCTGGTGACGCAAAATCTCGACTGGTTTACGCGCGCCTCGCAGTGGCGCATTGACAGCCCCGACGATGACCCTGCCGCCTTTGCCGCGCTGGCTGATGCGAAGAAAGGGGCTATGGGCGGGATATCCGGCATCTCACCAGAAGCGAAAGCCTTGATCGAAAGCAGCCCGAGCGAGCTTCAGCGCACACCATTCGATCAATGCTTGGCCAATCCATGGTTTTGGAAGCTGCTCACCATCCCATTCGATGCCAATGTGGGTCTTCAGGCTCCCCGCTTGGAGCCGCCAAACCCCTCCCGGATCTCCAGCGCTCTCGTGGATCTCGAAGCGCTCCCTGAGGAGATCCGCGCTCGCCTCGCGCGAGCCGCAGGCAAAACGCTCGCCACCCTTACCCTAGGCGATCTCGAAGGGATTACAGAGCTCGACTTGAGAGGGACGCAAGTGTCCGATGTCGCTATGACGTACATCGCCAAGCTTTCTGCGCTCCAATCGCTCGACTTGGACGTGACACAAGTGTCCGATGTTGCTATGGCGCACATCGCCAAGCTCTCTGCGCTCCAATCGCTCGCCTTGAGCGGGACGCAAGTCTCCGACGTCGCCATGGCGCACATCGCCAAGCTCTCTGCGCTCCAATCGCTCGACTTGGACGTGACACAAGTGTCCAACGCCGCCATGGAGCATATCGTCAAGCTCTCTGCGCTCCAATCGTTCGCCTTAAGAGGGACGCAAGTGTCCGATGTCGCTATGACGTACATCGCCAAGCTTTCTGCGCTCCAATCGCTCGACTTGAGAGGGACGCAAGTGTCCGCCGTCGCCATGGCGTACATCGCCAAGCTTTCTGCGCTCCAATCGCTCGACTTGAGAGGGATGCAAGTGTCCGCCGTCGCCATGGCGCACATCGCCAAACTCCCTGCGCTCCAATCGCTTTACTTGAGCGTGACGCATGTGTCCGCCGTCGCCATGGCGCACATCGCCAAACTCCCTGCGCTCAAATCACTCTACTTGAACGGGACGCATGTGTCCGCCGTCGCCATGGAGCACATCGCCAAACTCCGTGCGCTCCAATCGCTCGGCTTGAACGGGACGCAAGTCTCTGACGACGCGATAAAGGACATCATCGAACTCTCAGCGCTCAAATGGCTTGACTTGAGAGGGACGCAAGTCTCTGACGCCGGGGCATCACGACTTCAAGAGGCGCTACCGAATTTACATATTTACCGTTGAGCCTTTGAAATCACTCGCGATTTCCATGAACCCCTGAAGGCAAAAAACAGAGCCGGGGTTTCCCCCGGCCCTGCCCGTAGCGGATGCTTCTATATGCTGCGCGGTTACGCAGGTTTGGTTGCTTCGCTATTCGCTTTTTTACGCGAGTGACCGGTCTTGCGTTCGCTTTTGCGGATGTAGCCCATCGCCTCGTAGAGGGAGCCGTTTTCGCCGCCTTCCGCGGGGTCGCCTTTCACGGCACTGACCGCGTAGGCGATTTGCTCCAGGCTCGTTATGTCCGCGTCGTCGCGCTGGTTGGTGAAATCTTTGAGGTTGGACCGAAAGTCATGGAAAGCAAAATTTAACCGCGGATGGCACGGAGGGTCGCGGATGGCTGGTCTTTGATCCGCGCCGATCCGCGAAATCCGCGGTTAAAGATCCGTCTTTTTTCCCTTTCGCCCTTTTTGCCTGTTTCGCATGGCTCAATAAATCCCCTGCGCTTCGACTCATGCGGTCCACGAATAGCGACGATCTATGATCCGGATGGCCAGCCGTTCTCCATGGAAACTTTGGGGAGCAGGGATGCAGCGGCGTCCAGTGCCGGGACGGGTTCGATTGGTTGCGAGCCATTGGGAGGCGGAAGGATGGAATACGGGTGATGCACAGTGGTCGAGCGGGTTCGCTCCGTGTGGGTGGCGGCGAGAAAGGCGCGGTAATCGTATTGCTGGGCCAGCGCGAGGCTGGTGCCGGACTGGCCGAGGGGCTTGGGCTCGATGCGTTCGTTGCCCATCGCCCACCAGTTACCGTCGCGTGTCCAGGCCACGATGGCGTGGGTGGTGGAGCGCTGGAGCAGGCCGCTGCGATAGGTGTAATAGATCACGCAATTGCTCTGCCCGTGCTTTTGCAGCCAGCGCGAAAGGGCATCGGCGTACGGCGCACATTCGCCAAACTCGCCGCGCCCGGGCAACGGCAGGTGTGACACCGAGTCCGCCAAAGGATCGGCCTGGGCGATGACCTCGCAGAGAAGGATGAGGAGAATAACCAACGTTTTCATGCTGGGGATTCGCCATTGCGAAATCCCCTGGTTCCTTCCCTTACAAAACTTTTACACCCGCAAATACGACTGAAACCTGGCGAAACAACCGCCCGCGCTGCCGGGCGCTGCCTACTTCCGCCAGACGTCGCCGACTTCGCCGCCGAACCAGCGGGTGGTGACGACTTTTTGCTGAGTGTAGAAGAGCACGGCCTCCTTGCCCTGGATGTGCAGGTCGCCGTAGAAGGAATCGTCCCAACCGGTGAAGGGGAACATCGCCATCGTCGCGGGCACGCCGACGTTGATGCCGACCATGCCGGCTTTCACCCGGTGCTTGAACTCGCGGGCCGCGCGGCCGCTGCTGGTGAAGATGGCCGCGCCGTTGCCGAAGGCGGAGCGGTTCGCCTGCTCGATGGCGTGATCGAGATCGTCCATCCGCATCACATTGAGCACGGGGCCGAAGACTTCCTCGCGCGCGATTTCCATCTCGCGCTGCACGTGATCGACGATGGTCGCGCCGAGGTAGAAGCCGCCGGGGGCGTCGGGCACTTTCACCCCGCGTCCGTCACAGATGATTTTCGCGCCCTGACTTTCGCTGTGGCTCACCAGGTGTTCCACCCGGTCGCGATGCGGGGCGCTGATCACCGGGCCCATGTCGGGCTGGGTGGCGGGATGGTCGGTGCGACCGACCTTGATCGCGCGCGCGGCCTCGACCAGCGCGGGCAGCACCAGCTCGGAGGCATGGCCGACCGTGAGCGCGGTCGAGCCGGCCATGCACCGCTCGCCCGCGCAGCCGAAGGCGGCCACCGAGAGTGCTTCGACCGTCTTGCCCAGGTCCGCATCGGGCATCACCACGATGTAGTTTTTCGCCCCGCCATTGGCCTGCACGCGCTTGCCGTGGCGGGTGCCGGTTTCATGAATGTATTTCGCCACCGGCGAGGAGCCGACGAAGGAGACGGCGCGGATTTTCGGATGGGTAAGAATCGCATCGACGCATTCGCGTCCGCCGTGAACGAGATTGAGCACGCCCTTGGGCAGGCCCGCTTTTTCGAGCAGCTCGACCAGCAACACCGCGGTGAGCGGCACCTTCTCGCTCGGCTTGAGGACGAAGGTATTGCCGCAGGCGAGGGCGAGGGGAAACATCCACATCGGCACCATCGCCGGGAAATTGAAGGGCGTGATCCCCGCGCAGACGCCGAGCGGTTGGAGCATCGTCTCGCAATCCACATTGCGCGCGAGGTTTTCCAGCGTCTCACCCATCAGCAGCGAGGGAATGCCGCAGGCGTATTCCACGTTTTCGAGTCCGCGAAAGAGGTCGCCCCGCGCCTCGGCGAGCGTCTTGCCATGCTCGCGGGAAATGGTGGCCGTGATCGTGTCGAAATGGTCCTCGATGAGCTGCCGGTAGCGGAAGAAGATGCGGGCGCGCTCGACCGCCGGGGTCTCGCTCCAGCCGGGAAAGGCCGCCGCGGCGGCTTCCACCGCCGCATGGATCTCCGCCGCGCCACTCGCCGGGCAGTGCGCGATCACCTCGCCGGTGGAGGGGTTGAAGACCGGGGTGAAGTCACCGCTGGCGGAAGTCCACTCGCCATTGATGTAATGGGAGACAACAGGAAGAGAGGAAGCACTCACGGAGTGCAACTAGGGGACACAATGCCCCGGCCCGCAAGAGTGGATTTCACCGAAACCCCTGATTTTTCACCACGAAGGCACGAAGACACGAAGGAGGGAAAAACGAGGCGCAACGGACGCGACCGGCTGAAACGGCCTTCCTTTCGTATTTTTCGAGTATTTCGCTGGCCCTCCTCTTCGTGGTGAAATTCTTCACCCGGCCTTGCGCATCGGTTTCACCTCGGTCGCCTCGGGCAGGCCTTTTTCCGCCATGCGGGCGCGCCAGGCCATGGCGGCGGCGGCGGTACGGGTCTCGACCTCCAGCTTGCGCAGGATGGCGCGGACGTGCTGCTTCACCGTGCGCATGCTGGTGCGCAGGATGATCGCGATCTCCTCGTCGCGCTTGCCTTCCGCGACCCAGTGCAGCACCTCGCGCTCGCGGGCGGTGAGCACTTCGCCGGGCAGGCTGGCGTAGAGGGAGGAGCGTTGCAGGATGCGCTCGACATGAGGCTGGATGATTTCCAGCAGCACGCGCTCCTCCTCGGTGTAGTTGCTCTCCCGTTGCACCGTGAAAAGCACCAGGCTCTCCGGGGTGCGGGCATAGACCCCGGCCTGATCGCGGAACTTTTCCAGTTTCCCCACGATTTCCGCGTAGTAACCGGTCTGGCTGAACTGCCGGAAGGTGGTGTGGTCCGATATTTTTAGCGCCGGGATAAAACCCATCTGCCGGGGGCGTTCCAGCACGGGGTTTTGGTGCCCGTACATTTCCGCGTATTTTTTGCAATTATGGCTGAATTTGAAATTCCGGTCAGCCAGGTGGTGATGTTCGCCGGTTTGCAGCTTGAAGCTGTCGGTGGAGAGCCAGGCGGAGGGAATCAACTCGCCCATGGCGTGCATGATGGGCTCCAGCGGAGCCGCCGGCAAAGTGTCCTCATACAGATGAAAAAGCGTGTTGCTGAACGCTCGAAGCTGATCCGCCGACAGAAGTTTGGTGCTCATATCGTTTGGTAACCGCGCAGAGTCGCGAATGGGTGCGCGCGTCTCTGAAAAATGACATGTCGAAGCTATCGGACGGCCATGCCAAAGCATATGCGTCTTTCGACGTATAGCAGTTTTTATGGAGCGGCTGTAATCATTCACCAGCATGCAATCGGGCACGTATCTGGAGGCAGTAGTAAGTGGAAAAAAATGGTTGGTTACGACGCGCCTCCCCGGTGGCGACCCATTGCATGGCTTATGTTTTGGCAGGCGGAAGCCCGGAGAGTGGCATAAGGAGTCCCGGCTGACGGAAAGGCGCGGGACAGCGGCTAGCGAGGAGTTTGAAGGGCTGTCAATAACGGCGTGGCTGGGTGTGGAAAGCACCCCAGCCACGCTCTTTGCCCGCCCGGGCCGTGGCCGGACCATCCCGCCGGGCAGCAAATACCCAGGAGGAAACGCATGAACCCGGTTGAATCTCACCCCTTTTCCAGTCTTTCCCACCCCTCCAGCGAAGAGGAAACGCATGACTTTGTCGTTCTCGGCGAGGCCTTTGCAGAATTGAGCACCGCGCTGTTTGGTGCCAGCCAGACGCTGCTCCTGCTCGGGGAGAACGCTTCGCCCCGGGTGCAGCCCTACCCGATTCCCCGGGAGATGCTTTGCCTGCTGGGGGATACCTTTTCGCAGCTCAGCCAGAGTCTTTCCCGGGCCAGTGAGGGGCTCCTGCTCTCGCCGGAGCCGTCGGCGGCCTCTTCCGCCCCCTCTTTGCATGGTTACCGGTGCGGTTGCTGTCCCCCCGGGCCCTCGTCCGGGAATTAGTTCTGGCCGCTCTGTCAGAGAAGATTTCCGGAAATTTCGTTGTTGCGCGGATAGTTCGTGCTAGGGTTCTCGCCCCACGCAAATGTTATGAGAAACTATTTCGCCAACATTTCCAACGCGTCATTGCTCGATGAAAATTATGCGCGTTGGAAGGACGATCCCCTTTCCGTTGACCCCACCTGGTCGGCCTTTTTCGAAGGTTTTGAGCTCGGTTCCGTAAACAAAGGTGGCGGTGCCAATGGAGCCACCGTTGCCGCCCTGCCCGCCGCCGGGGCCGAGGAAGACCAGTCCATCGCCGGTCGCGTTGAGGCGATCGTCGTCGCCTACCGTCGCCTGGGTCACATGCGCTCGACCCTCGACCCGCTCGGCAGCTCCCGCCCCCCGCAGCCGCTCCTGGAGCTCGACCAATTTGGCTTTACGGAAGCGGACCTCGATACGGTCGTTTCCTCCCGCACTTTCCAGCCCGGCCAGCAGATGAAGCTCCGCGAGCTCATCGCCCGGCTGCAGACCACCTACTCTGGCAACCTCGGTTTCGAGTATATGCACATTCAAAATACGAATGTGCGCGAATGGCTCCGCCAGCGGGTCGAAAACCGCCCGACCGAGGACCAGGTGCCCGCCGAGGAAAAGATCGAGATGCTCCGCCAGTTGCTGGAGGCCGAGAGCTTCGAGCACTTCCTGCATACCAAGTATGTCGGCCAGAAGCGTTTCTCCCTCGAGGGGGGTGAATCCCTCATGGTCGCCCTCAACGCCATCCTCTACGACTGCCCGAACCAGAACGTCGAGGAAATCGTCATGGGCATGGCCCATCGTGGTCGTTTGAACGTCCTTACGAACTTCCTCAAGAAATCCTTCCGCACCCTCTTCGCGGAGTTTTCCGAGAACTACATCCCCGAGCTCGTCGGGGGGGATGGCGACGTGAAGTATCACCTCGGCTACCAGAAAGTCCGCAAGCTCAAGACCGGCCACGAGGTGGAAGTCCGCCTCTCGCCGAACCCGAGCCACCTCGAAGCGGTCAACCCCGTCGTCGAAGGCATGGCCCGCGCCCGCCAGCGCATCCGCAAGGATAGCGAGAAGCGCTCCCGCGTGCTCCCGCTGCTCATCCACGGCGACGCCGCGTTTGCCGGCCAGGGCATCGTCACCGAGACGCTCAACCTTTCCCAGCTCCCCGGCTACACCACCGGCGGCACGGTCCACCTGATCATCAACAATCAGATCGGGTTCACCACCTCGCCTGCCGATGCCCGCTCCACCGTCTATTGCACGGATGTCGCGAAGATGGTCGAGGCCCCGGTCATCCACGTGAATGGCGACGATCCCGTCTCCGTCACCTTCGCCGCCAAGCTCGCGTTTGAATACCGCCAGCAGTTCCACAGCGACGTCGTGCTGGATATCGTCTGCTACCGCCGCCACGGCCACAACGAAGGCGACGAGCCCGTCTATACGCAGCCGAAGATGTACAAGGCGATCCAGAAGCAGAAATCGACCGCCACGCTCTACCGCAAGAAGCTCATCGACACCGGCGTCCTTTCCGAGGAAGGCGCGAAGAAGCTGGAGGACGAATTTGGCAGCCAGCTCTTGAGCGCGCTCGACGAGGTGAAGAAGGCCGAGAAGGATCTCGCCCTCAACAAGTTCAGCGGCTCCTCCGCCGTCTTCCAGCCCGCGTTCAACTTCGACCCGGTGGAAACCGCGGTCTCGAAGGAAGTGATCGAAAAGATCATCCGCGCGATGTCCACCACGCCGGAAGGCTTCAAGGTCCTGCCCAAGCTCAAGACCATGCTGCTCGACAAGCGCGCCAAGGCGCTCGAAACCGGCGGTCCCTTCGAATGGCATTTCGCCGAGGCCTTCGCCTTTGGCTCGCTGCTCCTGGAGGGCGTGCCCGTCCGTCTCTCCGGTCAGGACAGCCGTCGCGGCACCTTCAGCAGCCGCCACTCGGTCATCTACGATGCCGATACCCGCGAGCGTTACATTCCGCTGAACAACCTCGGCGAAGGCCAGGCCAGATTCTGCGTTTACAACTCGCTCCTCTCCGAGGCCGCCGTGCTCGGGTTCGACTACGGTTACGCGCTCGATTTCCCCGAAATGCTCTGCCTCTGGGAAGCGCAGTTCGGCGATTTCGCGAACGGTGCCCAGGTCATCATCGACCAGTTCATCAGCTCCGCCGAATCCAAGTGGCAGCGCCCGAGCAGCATCACCATGCTCCTCCCGCACGGCTACGAAGGCCAGGGCCCCGAGCACTCCAGCGCCCGCCTCGAGCGTTTCCTCCAGCTCTGCGCGGAGAATAACCTCCAGGTCTGCAACCTCACCACCTCGGCCCAGTATTTCCACCTGCTCCGCCGCCAGATGAAGCGCGCCTTCCGCAAGCCGCTCGTCATCATGACGCCCAAGAGCCTGCTCCGCTCCGAGGCCGCGAGCTCGAAGATCGAGGACTTCACCAGCGGCACCTTCAAGGAAATCCTGCCCGGCCCGCTCCTCGATGCGCCCGAGAAAATCAAGCGCGTCATCTTCTGCTCCGGCAAGGTCTATTACGACCTGCTCAAGCTGCAGACCGATGAGAACATCAAGAGCGCCGCGATCATCCGCTTCGAGCAGCTCTACCCGCTCAATGAGCAGGCCCTCCGCGACGCCGTGGCCCCCTTCAGCAAGGCCACCAAATTCGTCTGGTGCCAGGAGGAATCGCAGAACATGGGGGCCTGGCAGCATCTCCAGTGGACGCTCCGCAACCTGTTCGGCAAGCAGCTCTACTACGCTGGCCGCGACGCCAGCGCCAGCCCCGCGGTCGGTTCGCTCAATATTCACAAGCGCGAACAGAAGTTAATCATTGAAGACGCGTTCAATCTCTAGCAGAACACATATCCATGAGTATTGAGGTCAAGATCCCCGCCGTCGGTGAATCCATCACCAGCGGTGTCCTTTCCACCTGGCATAAAAAAGATGGCGACGCGGTTGCCGCGGGCGATGTCCTGCTCACGCTCGACACCGACAAAGTTTCCACCGAGATCACTGCGGAAAACGCCGGTGTCCTCAAGATCAAGGCCGCCGAAGGCGCCGAGGTTCAGGTCGGCGAAGTCGTAGCCACCATCGAAGAAGGTGGCGCCGCCGCCCCGGCTCCCGCCGCGGTCGCTCCGGAAAAGCAAGCCGAAGCTCCCGCCGCTCCGAAGGCCGAAAAAGCCCCGGCACCGGTCGAGTCCAAGCCCGCGCCGGAAGCCCCGAAGCCCGCGACCATCGTCCCGATTTCCACCCCGGCTCCCGTGCCGGTGGACGAATCCCGCTCCACCCGCAAGAAGCTCTCGCCGCTCCGCCGCAAGATCGCCGCGCAGCTCGTCATGGCCCAGCACACTGCGGCCATTCTCACCACCTTCAACGAGTGCGACATGTCGGCAATCATCGATCTCCGTAGCCGCATGCAGGAGTCCTTCACCAAGCAGCACGGCATCAAGCTCGGCTTCATGTCCTTCTTCGTGAAGGCCGCCGTCACCGCGCTCAAGGCCGTGCCGTCCATCAACGGACGCATGGATGGCGATGACTTCATCCAGAACCACTACTTCGACATCGGCGTCGCCGTCGGCACCGAGAAGGGTCTCGTCGTCCCCGTCATCCGCGATGCGGACCAGAAGAGCTTCGCCGATATCGAGCGCGATCTCGCCGACTACGCCGTCAAGGCCCGCGAAGGCAAGATCAAGATCGAAGACCTCCAGGGCGGCGTCTTCACCGTCTCCAACGGCGGCGTTTACGGCTCCCTGCTCAGCACGCCGATCCTCAACCCGCCCCAGAGCGGCATCCTTGGCATGCACAAGACGCAGGAGCGCCCCGTCGCCGTCAAAGGCCAGGTCGTCATCCGCCCGATGATGTATCTCGCCCTCAGCTACGACCACCGCGTCGTGGACGGCAAGGAAGCCGTCACCTTCCTCGTCAAGCTCAAGGAAGCGATCGAAGACCCGGTCCGCCTCCTGCTCGACCTGTAAGCGAGCGCATTCCAGCTCCAGTTCATTTTGAAAAACGGCAGCCCCTGGGTTGCCGTTTTTTGTGTCTGGTCTCCAGGCTCGCCAGCGGGAGTGCTGCCGTCGTTCACTCCCGCACCGGCGCGAGCAGGCGCAGCGCATTCGCGATCACCAGCAGCGTCGCGCCCGTATCGGCCAGGATGGCCAGCCACAGGCTCGCATGCCCCAGCAGGGCCAGGATGAGAAACACCGCCTTCAGCAGCAGCGCAAAGGCGATGTTGAACTGGATGACCCGCACCGTGCGCCGCCCCAGCCGGATCGCCTCCACCACCTTGCCCAGGTCATCCTGCATCAGCGCCATGTCCGCCGTCTCGATCGCCGTATCCGTGCCGATGCCGCCCATCGCAATTCCCACGCTGGCCGCGGCCATCGCCGGCGCGTCATTCACGCCGTCGCCCAGCATGCCCACGTGCCCTGCCTCGACGAGCAGCGCCTTCACGCGCTCGATTTTTTGATCGGGCAGCAGGTCGCCATACGCTTCGTCGATCCCCGCCTTTTGCGCGATCGCGCTGGCGGTGCGCTGGTTGTCGCCGCTGAGCATCACCACCTTCTGCACCCCGGCCCGATGCAGGGCGGCCATTGCCTGCGCCGCATCGCTGCGAATCGCGTCCCCCACAGCGAGAATCCCCAGCACCTCGCCGGTGCAATCGGCATGCGGCTTGTGTCCCACCACGACCACCGACTGGGCCTCGGCCTCAATCCCCGCGAGCAGTTGCTCGAGCTCCGGCGAGCACACCGCCAGCTCGTGCGTGAAGCGGTGGTTGCCCACGAAATAGCAATGCCCGTCCACGACCGCCTCCGCCCCGCGCCCGTTTTGCGCCCGGTAGTTTTCACTGCGGGTGAAGCTGATTTTTCGCTCCTGCGCGCACGCCACCACCGCCTGGGCGAGCGGATGCTCGGAGTGCGTGTCAATCGCCGCGGCCAGGCGCAGGATCTCGTCTTCCGGCGTGGAGTTGAACGGGATGATTTTCGTCACCCGCGGCTTGCCTTCGGTAATCGTGCCGGTCTTGTCCACCGCCAGCGCGCGCAGTTTGCCCACGGCTTCCAGCACCGCCCCGCCCTTGATCAACACACCCCGGCGGGCCATCGCCGTGAGCCCCGAGACCACCGAGACCGGCGTCGAAATCACCAGCGCACACGGGCACGCGATCACCAGCAGGACGAGCCCGCGATAAAACCAGGCCAGCCAGGCCCCGCCCAGGGCGAGCGGCGGCACCAGCATCACCGCCAGCGCAGCCACCATTACCGACGGCGTGTAGTAGCGGGCAAACACATCCACGAAGCGCTGCGAGGGCGCCTTTTGCGTCTGCGCCTCCTCGACCAGATGGATGATCTTCGCAATCGTCGTATCGGAAGCCCCCCTGGTGGTGCGGATTTCCAGCGAGCCCTCGCCATTGATCGTTCCGGCGAAGACCCCCGCCCCGGGCTGCTTTTCCACCGGCATCGACTCGCCGGTGATCGGAGCCTGGTTCACCGCCGATTCCCCTTTCACCACCACGCCATCCAGTGGAATGCGCGCGCCCGATTTCACGGCAATGATCGAGCCGATGGATACCTCCGCGACCGGCACCTCGCGAAAGTGATCGCCCTCCTGGAGCAGGGCGGTTTCCGGCGTCAGTTGCATCAGCGCCTGCACCGCGCGCCGGGCCCGGGCGAGGCTGAAGGCTTCCAGCAACTCCGAGAGCGCAAAGAGAAACGCCACCGCCGCGCCTTCCGACCATTGATGAATCGCGACCGCCCCGATCACCGCGACCGTCATCAGCACATTCATATCGAGCGCCTTCCGCTGCAACGCCCGCCCGGCTTTGGGCACGACGAACCAGCCGCCGGTCACGATCGCCACCGCAAAGGCGGAGTCCGCCGCCCAGGCCGGGAGCGCGGCCGTCCATTCCACCAGCAAGCCCAGGCCAGTGAAGACCCCCGAAAGCGCGACCGCCAGTTGCCGGGCGCGCTTCGCCGCGTCGGCACCACCGCCGTGGTCAGCGTCCTCCCGCGCAGCGGTGAGCCCCGCGCGGGCAATCGTGCGGATCAGTGTCTCCACCTGCACGCTTTCATCGTGCAGCACCGTCACCTTGCCGCCCATCAGGTTTACCTTCACCTCGCGGATTCCCTGCACCCGCCGCAGCACCTGGTTCAGCGCCTCCACCTCATCGGCGCAATCCATCCCCGCCACCCGCAGCGTCGTTTTTTGGTTCGCCTGCACCGCGGCGTCGAAAGTCTCCGCCGTCGGCCCCGGTTTCACGTGCGTGTGTGCGTGGCCATGGTGATGGCCGCAGCAGCCGCCTTGCTCGCCATGGGTGTGTCCTTCGGGTTCGTGCGGATGGTCGTGTTTCATCGGGTGCGGTTCTTACATAGGATATACCCCCATACCCCATATTTTGCCAGTCCTTTCCGTCCGCGTTGTGCGCCGCGCAAAATTCGCGTAGCGTGCGTGGATGGATCAACCCATAGACCAGCACGGCGACGAGATCAAAGCCCTGACCAACCGGATTCGCCGGGTCACCGGCCAGTTGAACGGCATCGAGCGGATGCTCAACGAAGACCACGAGTGCACCGAAATCCTCGCCCAGGTCGTCTCCGCCCGCCGCGCGCTCAAGTCCTTTGCGGAAAAGCTGATTCACTCCCATATCCACCACTGCATCGAGGAGGCGCGCGACCAGGCGGATGCGAAGAAAAAGCTGCGCGATCTGCTCACCGTCCTCGAGCGCTACGTGGAATAATCTGTCCCGGCGAGCGTTTCCGCTCCGCGCCGTGGGACTGCGCGCTCCTCAACGCGCAATTACTGTGCCGGCGTCTCGTGCAGGCCGATCGATGCGCCCTGCGGATCGACGATGATCGCGATGCGTCCCGCCTGCCCGATGCTCATCGGCTCCAGGCACACCGAAGCGCCCAGCTCCTTGGCCTTCGCGACCGACGCTTCCAGGTTCGCCACCATCACATAGTTCAGCCAGTGCGGCGGAACACCCGGGGCCGGCACCGCCATCACCCCGCCAAACATCTGGTCGCGATTTTTAAACACCGTGTAAGCGACCGGACCGCCGGAGGTACTTTTCCGTCGTCCAGCCAAAGAGGCCGCTGTAAAAGGCGATCGCGCCCTCGACGTCGGTGGTGATGAGTTCGTTCCACGCGATGCTGTCAAAGGGCGGGCAGTTGTTGGGTGCAGAAGATTCGGGAGTGCTCATGAGATGATCTGGGTTGTTCGCCGGGAGTTTATTGGAAAGTGGGGCCGTCGGCAAATCACATCTGGGCGACGGGATCAGGCCATAGTTGCAAAGGAGCGCGCTGGGGAGCGCACCCCGTCCCGGGTGCTGGTTTCGGCGTCCCTGCCGAAACGGACTTTCGGGGGCGTTCAAGTCCTTGGCGGTCCCCCATGTTCAAACCCCTTTCCGTCAGCGCCAGCCCCGTTCCGGGTGGAGCACTCCGCTGGCGTGCGGTCCTCGGCGGCCCGCCGAGGACACCGGTGTGCGGGTTCCCTGCTTGAGCCCGCCGCTTGGAGGACGGATCGAAACTCCACCGGAACCATGAACCGGGGAGAAAAAGAACTGCTTTTTAACCGCGGATTGCGCGGATCGGCGCGGATTAAAGGCCAGCCCATCCGCGACCATCCGTGTCATCCGCGGTTAAATTCTACCTCCCATGACTTTCGGGACAACCGCTTGCCAAAATCACCCGCTCGCTCTTTCGGTCCGGCGAGCCACCGGACCGCGCACTCCAGCGGAGTGCTCCACCCGGAACGGGGTGATAGCCCGCGGTGAGTGCCCCGAGCATCGAAGCGCCGGAACCAGCACGCGGGACGCGCGCACTCTCCAGAGCCTGGGGGGAACGGTTTCCAGGCTTTTGCGGCCATCCATTCATAACCACATCCCGGGGCGGGTTGAAGCACCGCACTCATCACCGTAGTCCTGGAGCGGCGGTGTGTGACCGTCGCTGGAGTGGGGCCGGAATAAATGCGACGCCGCTCCAGCAATGTTCCAATAGCCTCCGGAACTCCCGGAATTTGGTGAATTAATTATCTGCGTAGAATTGTAAAGTTGGACAACTTTCCGTAGCACCCGCGGTTTTTTGGGCGAACTATTCCTCCGCATGCCACCCCTGCGACCACCCCGGGAACAGCCGCTTATTCATGAGCCGGCTTCCCCGGTTGCGCCCTCATCGCACCGGGTCCATCCCGGGACGGAGCGCCCGCATCCCCGGGTGGCTCACGGCTCGGTCATCCAGTTTACGCTGCACGGGCTCATGCTTTATTCCGGCGCGCTGATTCTCGCGGCGGGATTTCTCACCTGGGCGCTCCTGCGCTCCACCCCCGGCCCGGCCACGGCCTCCGTGCCTGCGGCCACGCCGCCGGTTTCCGAGGATGCCATTCCCGCGACCCCGCCAGCGGTGATCCCGCTTTGGGGCGAGTTGAACGAGCGTTCCTTCCAGTTGGAACGGCCCGCCGAATACGCCGCCTTCGATATCGGCCAGAGCAAGGATCTCAGTTGGACCTTTGCCGGGATGTCCACCCCCCAGGTTCGCGCGCTGATGCAGGAGTGCGGCGTGCCGGCAGCGCTCATCGAGCACGCGCTTTCCACCGGGCTGGCCACGGAAAATGAAGGCAAGGTGATCATCAATCCCGACGAGCAGCTCATCCTTGGGCTCACTCCGACCGTACGCGAGAAGCTCTATGGAAAGCTCGCCGCCTTCGATGAGAATTTTTACATGGGCTCGCCCTTCACCTATGGGAAAAAGGAGTTCAAGGAATCGGTGCTGCCTTCGCTCGATGAACCGGCGCGCGATCTCGTCGCGAAGCTTGCCTACGAGCGCGGCCACCGCGTTTTCCTGAGCGATGTCGGCTTCGTCCTCGCGCACATGCCCGACGACGCGGCCCGTCTCAAGACGGTCAAGACGATCTCCCTCATCTCCGCCGTGCGCGTGCGGCTCGTGATTCGCCCGGATACCGATATCGACAAGCTCATCGGGTATTGGAACGTCGGCCCCGGCTTCCGCGAAACCGATGTGCGCCCCATGCTCGAGTCCCTGCAGCGGCAGAAGGGTGGGGGCACGATCGGTCTCGCCTATCTCCTGCCGCAATTCGTGCGCGAGCGCCTCTATCGCTTCCCGCTCAACTCCAAGGCCGGCGAGGCCGATGCGGATTGCCACTGGAGCACGATGAACTTTTTCAATACCACGCCGGACGACCGTTTCCTCGACCTCCAGTACACTAGCGACTACATCGCCGCCAATTGCTACCAGATCGCCACGCCCACCCACCACGGCGACGTCCTCTTCGTGCTCGATGCGCAAGGCCGCGCCATCCACTCCGCGGTTTATCTTGCCGACGACCTGGTCTTTACCAAAAACGGCAAGAGCTTCGGCCAGCCCTGGCTCATCATGCACCTGCCGGATGTGATCGCGATGTATTCCGCCGGGCACGAGGCCCGGGTGGTGTACTATCGCAATAAGACGCTGTAGCGGGTGGGCGCTTCCAACGGCTGGTCATTCGCAGCGCAGCGCAACACGGCATTCCTTTTTGGGAGAAACTCGGGCGGAGAAGACCGCTCCTCTCTGCGCCTCCGCGTCTCTGCGGTGAAACTTTCCCGCATCTCCATTTGCGCCCGCGCCCGTTTTCTGCTGAAGACACAGCGTGGCTTTTCCAAGGCAACTGGTTTTCCTGCTCGTGGCGGGGGTGATGGGGCATGCGGCCCATGCCTATGATCTGCCGTGGACCGTGCTCCTGCCGAAAAACGACACTCGCGATCCCGAGATGCGGGCCTGGGACGCGGCGGATTCCCGGTTTCTCGTCAATCTCATCAACGAGTCCGAGCCTTGCGTCCACCACTCCATCGTCTGGAACGAGACGCCGCTGGAAAAGCTCCTCACCCTGGAGACGCCGTTCGCCGAATTGCGCATCGACCCGGTGCATCCCATGGATCTCACCCCGGAGGAGAAGGCCATCCTCAAGGAATGGATTCTCCGCGGCGGCTTCCTGCTCATCTACGAAGACAACTATCCCTATGAGCAGGAGGATTTCCGCCGCGCCGCCAGCCTGCCGGTTTACGATTATCTCATCCACGACCTGCCCGCGCAGGACTCGCGCTTTACCGTCGAAAAAGCGAGCGATGCCCATCCCATCTTTCACCGGTTGCACGATACGGTCACCGTTCCCGCGATTCAGCATGAGAAGGAGGTGAACCCGCACTACCGCGGTCGCACCGTGCTCCGCTTCAATGGCCGGATCACCGCATTTTTCATGGGCCGCTACAGTTACTTTTCTGAGGGTCGCTGGGTGCCGATGGAACGGCCCTTTCCGGCAACTTTCAGCTCCGATCCGCGCAGCTATTTCCTGGTGCTGAACCTTTACATTTACGCCTGCCTGTAGCGGATCGAGGCCGTCGGGATTGCTGGTGCTTTCCCCAGCCCGGAAAAAATTGAGGCCCTTCGACTTCGCTCAGGGTGACATTTTTGGGATGGAAGCCGTAGATTGCCAATGACGTCGCTCGCCACTTGAATGGCGCGGAAGCGCCTTGAAAAATGTTCGCCGTGCGTTTCCCTGCCGGATTCAGAGATCGGGCGTCCTTCAATCATTCCATGTCACCCTGAGCGAAGTCGAAGGGCCTCAAATTTTTCCGCGCTGGGAAAGTGAGGGAGGTTCTTCAGGCCACGATCAGCAATCCCTCGCCGGAGAGCGAGGGATCGAAGACCGCATTTGCCACAAACCCGGCCGCGCGTAATGCCAGAAAGGTATCCGCCATCTCGCGCGAGACCGGCAGGGCGGTGGCGATGGAAAGCGTGCCCGGCTTGGGCTCGACCAGCGAATGCAGCGGGCCGCTCACCGCCCATCGCGCACTTTCAAAGACGCCCTTGAACCATTCGGCCCGGGTGCGGGCTGTCTCGTTGTCCGGCGGGACCTGGATGGTAATCCGGTGGGCCGGGAGGATTTGCAGGTTGTGCCGCAACACTTCCTCCTGGGCGGGGGAAAAATCGGCGGCCTGGTCTTTGCCCAGCCACTTGAGACCGCCGGGCTTGGCGCTTTCCCGGGCCGCCTCGGCGATCGCTTTTTCCAGCAGCAACAGCCGGGCTTCCAGCGCTTCGATGCGCGTTTGCAGGGCCTGCACCTCGGCGGTGGGAGCCGCCGCGGCGGTCGGGGATGAAACCGGTGCTTTCTCTGCCGGGGACGGCGCGGGCAGGGTGACGACGCCGCGACACTTCGGGCACTGGACGCGCCGCGCCTTGCCGGTGAGGCTGGCCTTGATCCCCGCCCCGCACTGCGGGCAGGCGAAAGGGTGCGATTCCACCCGGGAAAGAGGAGTCTCCATCTACTTTTCCTCCTCCTCACGGGCTGGCGGTGGATCTTCCGGGCCGGAAAGAAATTCGATCTCCTCGGCGCTGAGCACGATCCCGGGGGTGGGCCCGGACGTTGCCAGGGGGATTTCCCCCTGCGACCAGCGCGGCACTTCGGTGACTTCCTTGCACTGCGGGCAGGTCACGCACATCCCTTCGTACCGGGCGTCGATGCGCAGCTTGCTGTCGCAGTGAAAGCATAAAAAGTTGATTTCGAGGGCCAGCACGCCGGGCGGCAAGGCGTTCAAGCGGGCAGGGAAATCGGGCCCCATTTCCGCCAGCGAAGCGGCCGAGGGAACCGGTACCACATGTCGGCAATGCGGGCACTCCGCGAGACGACGACTCACCCGGTCCGCGGCTTCCAAAACTTCGCCGCAGATGATGCAGAAAAAGCGGGTTGCTGACATGGTTCGCCGGTCGAAAAACGACAAAAAGGGTTTTTTTGAGACTTGACGCAGCGGCACGCCAACGCTAAATGCAGTGGCTAAGGTGAAAAGTCAACCCCAACATATTGGGTTTGTCGATTTTCCACCGGGGATTAACGGGAGGGCAGCGGGAGCAAACTCAGCCCGGGGGAGTCGATGAATTCTTTTACGAACCATACCGTTTCCACGGGGCGTGGGATTGGCCTGGAGCCGTCGCGGGTCCAGTTCATTGAATCGATCCTGCCCGAGCACTTGGGCGCCCCTGGCACGGTGGCCCCCGGTTTCGACCAGCGGGCCGAGAAGATTATCCAGTGGGCCCACCGCCGCCTGTTTATCGAGGAGGCTTCCGTCGCCACCGTCCGGCAGGAATTGCACCGCTGGTTGAAAAGCGTGCGCCTCTTCGCCGTTACCAGTGGCAAGGGTGGGGTGGGGAAGACCACCGTTTCCGTGAATCTCTCCATCGCGCTCGCTCAGCGCGGCCTGCGGACGCTCGTTTTCGATGCCGATCTGGGCATGGCGAATGTGCATGTTTTTGCCGGGGTGAATCCCCGCGCCACGCTTCTGGAAGTGCTGGACCGCGGGGCGAGCCTGGAAAGCGTCATCACCCCTGGTCCCGGCGGGGTCGATCTCATTTGTGGGGCCTCGGGGATTGGCCGGCTGGCGGATCTGAGCGCCTCCACGCTGGAGTCGCTGGGGCGCGAGCTGCTCCGCGTCGCGGCCGATTACGACGTGTTGCTCATCGATACCGGGGCCGGGATTGCCCAGGGGGTCATGCACTTCCTCGGTCTCGCCCAGGATACGGTGCTGGTGGCGACGCCCAATCTCGCCGCCACGCTCGATGCTTACGGCGTGATCAAGCTCGCCCATGAGCGCAACCTTTCCACCCGCATGCACCTGCTGGTGAACCAGGCGCAGGATGCCGCCGACGCCGCGCGGGTGCGGGAGCGCATCGCCGGTTGTGCCCAGCGTTTCCTGCGCAGTACGCCCGGCGATTTCGGGTATCTCGTGCGCGACGCCGCGATGGAGGAGGCCAACCAGAGCCGCCGCCCGCTCCTGCTCACCAACCCGGGCCACCCCAATGCCCTCCAGCTTTCGCGCGTCGCCGCCGCCCTCGTGGGGGCCGATGCCAGCACCGATCTTCCAAGTATCGACCAAGAAACCAGGAGCGGCATCCATGCCGCTTAGCCGTCGCCAGAAAGAGCCAGCCCATGACTCCGCAACCGTCAACCGCAGCCATGAAAGACCAGTTCCCATCCTCGGACCCGTTCGATGACCTCGTCGGTGGTTCTTCCCCGGTCGCTTCCAGCGTCGTTCCCTTCGTGCCCGAGGGGAATTTTCTCCAACTCTACGGCCTTCGGGAAAACCCGTTTGCCGACAGCGTGCATCCCGCCTTTTTCTTTCGCACCGAGAGCCACGCCAGCGCTTTTTGCAGTATGATGCTCGCCGCCGATTTCAACACCTCGCTCGGCCTGCTCACCGGCCCCAGCGGCACGGGAAAGACGCTGGTCAGCCAGATGCTGCTCCAGCATTTCGACGACAAGAAATACCAGGCCATCCTCGTGCTGGTGACGCCCGGCATGAGCAAGACCGGCCTGCTCCGCGAGATCCTCGCCGAGCTCGAACTGGCGCTCCCCATAGGCAACACCCGGGTGCAGGATCTCATGAAACTGCTCAGCAATCACGTGATTGACCTGCACCGCGAGGGACGCCGGCTCGTGATCGTGATCGACGAGTGCCACCTGCTTTCCTCGGATTGCCTGCACGTGGTCCGCACGATCAGTAACATCGAGATTCCCGAGCAGAAGCTCACCACCTGCCTCATGATCGGTGAAGCCCGCCTCGCCCAGCGGCTCGACCATTCCAGCTACGAGTCCCTGCGCAATCGCATCTATTTCCGCGACCAGCTCAGCCGCTCACCGTGGCGGAGACGGAGCAGTATGTGAAATTCCGGCTCATGACCGCGGGTCGCCTGGCCGACCTCTTCACCTCCGATGCCTTCGCCGCTTTGCACGAGCACTCCGGCGGCATCCCGCGTTCGCTCAACAAGCTGGCCATGCTCACGCTGGTCGAGGGGGCCAGTCGGCGCGCGGAGATCATCGACAATTGCACCGTCGCCGCCGCCGCCGCCCGGGTATGAGGCCCCCGCAGGCATTCATTCCAGTCGCCGGATCCTCGAAAACGCAGTTGCGAAAAGGGCGGATCAGCCGTCTCCCCGCGTCGGATGACGGTGCGGTGATCTCGGGGGCGGAACAGGATTTCCTGTTTGCCGGGCCGGGGGCGGGCGGGGAGGTGGAGGATGCGCAATCGACACCATCCACCCCCGGCGGCATCCCGGGCGAAGCGGAGCGGAGTCGAGAGATCCCGTCCTAGTGGCGTGCCGCTTGCATCGGCAAGCCACGCTTTCCCTGCAAAGTCAGAGCTCCATTCGACTCCATTTCGCTGCGCTGCATTCCGCGCAGGAGGCCATCGTTTTTGGACGGGCCTGGGTTGCGGATGATGTCACCGGCTACGATGACGGGATGGAACGCGGAACACGCAGGTCTTTTCAAACGGCCGCTTTTTCACCGGGCCGATTTGGTATTGATCCATCCGATGAAAACGATCCTGCTGCTCACCATCTCGAATGCCTTTATGAATCTCGCCTGGTACGGCCATTTGAAATTCAAGGACCAGCCGTTGTGGATCGTCATCCTGGCCAGTTGGGGCATCGCGCTTTTTGAATACGTCTTCCAGGTGCCGGCCAATCGCGCGGGTTCTTACCAATGGACGGTGCCGCAGCTCAAGGTCCTGCAGGAGTGCATCACGCTCGTGGTCTTCACGATTGTCTCATTCCTGCTCTTCGGCGCGACGATCAAGTGGAACTATTGCGTCTCCTATCTGCTGATCGTGGGCGCGGTTTATTTTGCCTTTAAGTATTGAGGGTGGGTGGGGTGGTTTGCCGATTTTGGCGGAATCGCAACGGATCGTGGCCTGGGCTTCAAAAATGGCGGCGATTGATTAAACTAGTCGGCAGAGAACCATGCAAACCGAGCCCGCCAAGGTGGAGAATGAGCCGCTGGATCAGGTCGCCGCGCTGTGCCTGATGGCCGGGCGGCTGCTGCTGGAATTTGGCGGCAACGCGCGGCGGGTGCAGGAGGGTATTTTGAATATCGGGACTGCCTACGGCTGCACCTCGGTCGAGTCCTTTTGCCAGCATGCGGCGATCATGCTGATTCTGCGGCGCGGGGACGAAACCTGCATGCAAATGGGCAAGGTGGGCGAGCATGGCGTGAACCTGCGGCGCTCGGCGGCGTTGCAGGAAATCGTGCAGCAGATCGGGGCGGGCGGGTTGAGCTGTGGTGCCGCACGGGTAAAGCTTTCCGAGCTACCCGTAGCCACCGGTGGCTACCCCGTGTGGCTGGTCTGCGTGGCGACGGGACTGGCCTGCTGCGGCTTCGGGCGGCTGCTGAATGCGGACTGGGCGGCCTTTTTCCCCACCCTGGCCGGAGCCTCGCTCGGGCAATGGCTGCGGCACGATCTGCTCGTGCATCGACGGCAAAATCCGTTTATTACCTGGGGCACGGTGGCTTTTGTTTCCGCGCTCATCACGGGTCTGGGTTCGCGCTGGGCGGGCAGTGCACAGGTGCCGGTGGCGATGGTTTCCTCGGTGCTGCTCTGTGTGCCCGGGGTCGCGATTCTCAATGCCCAGGTGGATGTGCTCGATGCGCGGCCCAATCTCGCGGCCGCTCGCGCTCTGCGGGTGCTCTACTTGCTGCTCTTCATGACGATCGGTCTGGTGCTGGCCCAGTGGCTGGTCCTCGCCAGCCGCTAAATCCATTTTCCCAATGAACTCGCAAATCCTGCATCTTCTTCATCAGGCCTTCTTCGGTGGAGTGGCGGCGGCGGGGTTCGGCATTTTGTTTAACTGCCCGCGTCGGATGTTATGGATTTGCTTTGGGGCCGGCGCGCTGGCTCTGCTGGTGCGGACGCTGGCCTTGGAGGCCCATTGCAGCCTGGCCACCGCCACCTTTCTCGCAGCCTTTGTGCTGGGGGTGGTGGATCGGCTCTGGCAGCAGCCGCATACGCTGCGCGGGTGCGTCCTGGGGGTGGTCGGTTGCATTCCGATGGTGCCTGGTGGCTTCGCCGCGAATGTGCTCATGAGTTTCTTCAAGCTCATGCATGCCGAGGCCACCCAGGCGGCGGCGCTGACTCCGCAGGTGCTGGAAAACTTCCTGTCGGTGACCTTTACACTGATCGCGATGGGCATCGGCCTGGCCATTCCCAGTCTGGTCTTTCCGCTGCCCGCGGAGGATTGAGAACCCGTAAAATTCTTCCTCCGCCCTGCTGCTTGCCGGTTGATTTCCGATCCATCGATTCGAAGATTTTTCCAGAGTGCAGGGGCTGGTTCAGTAATTGCGCAAAAGGTTATGCTTGACCTTTTTTGCGAAATTCGGTTCGCTCTGCCCCCAAGTTTGAGATCGCCTTCCCCCAGAACGGTGGTTTTTAAGCGGTAAATCCAGCCTGTCCCCCAAAATATCGAATCTGCGAGACCCCTCCCGGCTCGTTGATTCTTCCTATAGGCGCCCGGGAGGAAACACCCCCAAAACCCCAAAAATGAAGCGTTCTTCCAAGAACCGCCCACACTCGTGGAGCACCCCACGCGGTCTCGTGCCGCGTTTTCTCACCAAGTCCCTCTTGGCGGCCACCCTCGGTGCCAGCCTGCTCGTTCCCGCCCAGCGCTGCCTCGCAGCCTTCGGCGTCACCAGCAGCAGCGGCGGCTACATCGTGAACAATGGTGGAAACCTCGTCTTCACCATCAACTCCAGTGGCGACATGAGTTCCTGCAAATATGCCGGGACCGAACTCAACGACACGTCCAAGGCCTCGTGCATTGCCTCGGGCCTCGGGGCGTCGTCGGTCACCGCCACGGTGAATGGCACCAGCACCATCGTCATCACGTGTACCTCTAGCTCGATCGCCTCCTCGCCGCTTACGCACTACTACATCGTGCAGAATGGCGTGGATAACATCTACATGGCCGATTATGTGACGGCGGAGCCCACGGTGGGCGAACTGCGCTACATCTTCCGCGGCCAGTACAACGTGCTGCCCAATGGCCCGGCCGATTCCAACAACAACGGCAATACCGGTGCGATTGAGAGCTCGGATGTGTAGACGGCCACTCCGATGGCACGACGACCTCGAAATATTACGGTAGTGCGCGGGCCAAGGATCTGACCGTCCAAGGCGCGACCGGCACCGGCGTCGGGGTCTTCACCGCCTTCGGCACCCGGGAGAGCAGCACCGGCGGGCCGTTCGTGCGCGACATTGAGAATCAAGGCGATGGCACGGGTTCGGATCAGGAGATCTACAATTACATGAACTCCGGCCACCACCTGAATACGACCATCGGAGGCGTGGCGGAAACATGGCGCGTGAACGTGCTCCATGGTCCCTATGCCTTCATGTTCACCAACGGCTCCACGCCATCGGTGCCCGACATGAGTTTCGTCTCCAGCCTCGGGCTCACCGGCTACGTGAGCACCTCCGGGCGCGGCAAGGTGATCCTGAACGGACTCTCCGGCATGGATACCACCTACACTTATTATATGGGCTTTGCCAATACCACGGCCCAGTACCGGTCCACACTCAGCTCCACCGGCAGCGGCGGTTGCTATAACATGAAACCCGGCACCTATTCGATGACCATTTACAAAAATGAGCTCGCCGTCTGGACCGGGAGCGCCACCGTCACGGCGGGCGGGGCGACGACGTTCAATACGCAGACCGTCACCGACCCGAGTGCCACCTCGACCATCTGGCGGATTGGCAACTGGGACGGCACGCCGAATGAGTTCCTCAACGGCGAGACGATCATGATCCGGCATCCCTCCGATGCCCGGAATTCGAGCTGGGGCCCGGTGACCTACGCGGTCGGCAGTGCGACCAACAAGTTCCCGGCGGTGCAGTTCCGCGCGGCGAACAGCCCGACGACGATCACCTTCAGCCTCACCTCCACGCAAGCCGCGGCGGCCCATGTGCTGAAGATCGGCATCACCGATGCCGTCTATGGGGGACGTCCGAGCGTGACCATCAACGGCCATGCTTTGAGCAACCCCAGCGCCTCCACCCAACCCGATGGGCGCAGCTTCACCGTCGGCACGTATCGTGGCAACAATACGACCTATAGCTGGACCGTGCCCGCAGCGGATTTCGTGACCGGGACCAATACCATCACGACCACGCCGATCAGCGGGACCACCGACAGCAGCGACTGGCTCTGCGCCTCCTACGCCTACGATTGCGTCGAGCTGGACAACTAATCCACCCTTCGCAAAAAATCAGCCTGATCCTTTGCCTGGCTCGCCCGGGGTAACCGGGTGGGCCGGGTTCACACCCCTTTTTCCAACTCGCTTGGAGAAGAACCCAAAGCAAACATGAAACAAACACCCCAGAACCATCGGTTCGGCAGCTTCTGCCGGGCCGCCCTCATGGCCCTTGTCGTTGCGGCAGGCGCCATTCTTCCGGCGAAAGTCCACGCCTCCTTCGGCCTCACCACCAGCACGGATTATTATACCGTCGATACCGGCGCGGGCCTCGTCTTCAAAATCCGGCGCACGGACAACGGCTTGAGCACACAATCGCCCGGCGATATTGCGAGCCTTGTCTATAACGGCACCGAGTATCAGGACCAGTCGCGCGGCTCGCAGATCAACTCGGGCTTTGACTACCTCTACAGCAGCACCAGCTCGGTAAGTGTGAGCGCCACCACGGTGGGCAGCACCTACATCAAGATCACGGTGGTCGCGGGTAGCCTCACCCACTACTACATGGCGCAAAGTGGCTACCCATATATTTACATGGGCACCTACTTCACCGCGGAGCCGGATATCCTCGGCCTCTGCCGCTACATCCTGCGTATCCAGAAGAGTCCGCTCTCCAATGGGCCGACCGCTTCGAACATCGCGGGCAACACCGGCGCAATCGAGTCCGACGACATCTTTGGGATGAGCGACGGCACCACCCGCTCGAAACACTACTCCAATGCGCGCCTGATCGACTGGAGCTACATCGGCGCGAACAACAGCGCGTCGTCCCCTACCGCGGGAATCTGGGTCGTGCGTGACAACAATGAGGGCAACTCCGGCGGTCCCTTCTACCGCTGCCTGATCAACCAGGGCACCGACACCGACCAGGAGATCACCTACATCGTGAACTACGGCGAGGCCCAGACCGAGGCCTATCGCACCAGCATCCTCAATACCTACACCCTGGTTTGTACCAGTGGCGGGGCGCCGAGCACCTCGATCGACACCTCGTGGTTCAGCAGCATGGGCCTCACCGGCTACGTGGCGTCCTCTGGACGTGGACGCGTGACCGGCGTGGGCATCAATGGCCGCGACACCAGCTACGCCTACACCGTCGGTTTTGCCAACACCACCGCGCAATACTGGACCAGCGCGGCGAGCAGCAACGGCTACTTCAATTGCACCGGCATGCTCCCCGGCACCTATACGATGACCGTCTATAAAAACGAGCTCGCGGTCTGGACCGGCAGCGCCACCGTTACCGCCGGGGGCACGACCATCTTGAACAGCTTCACCATCACCGCGGACCCGAGTTCCACCTCGACCATCTGGCGGATTGGCAACTGGGACGGCACGCCCAATGAGTTCCTCAACGGCACGCTCATGACCTACATGCATCCCTCCGATGTGCGGATGAGTAGTTGGGGCCCAGTCACTTATACGGTCGGTAGCAGTAGCGCGAGCAGCTTCCCGGCCGCCCAGTTCCGCGCCGATAACAGCCCGACCACGATCAGCTTTGCCCTCACCTCCACCCAGGCGGCGGCGGCGCACGTTGTCAAAGTCGGCATCACGACGAATTACATCAACGGCCGCCCCTCGGTGACGATCAACGGTCATACCCTGAGCCTGGCCAGCGCGCCGAGTGAACCAGGCACACGCTCCATCACCATCGGCTCGTATCGCGGCAATAACACGACTTTCTCCTGGACCATCCCGGCGGCGGATTTCGTGACCGGCACGAATACGATGACGATCACCCCGATCAGCGGCAGCACCGATTCCGGTGCATGGCTGAGCGCATCCTATACCTACGATTGCGTCGAGCTGGATAACTAAACCTGGCCGAGCGCGTTCCTTCCCCCCAAGCAAAGCCCGGTCGCCCCCATGGCTGGCCGGGTTTTTGTTTTGGAGCAGTAGCTTTTAACCACGAAGCGCACGAAGAGGGAGAGCCATGCGAAATATGCAGAATAAGCGAAAAGGTGGTGTCTTTTCGAGTGTTTCGCTGGTCCGGGAATCTTCTGCCATCCGTCATGCTGGGTGGAGTGAGATCAGGCCACTCAAGAACTGGATAAGTGCGCGGCATCATCCGGCTCAGCCTGTCCATGAATCGAATTCAGGAAAACCATGAGAAATTTGGCTTTGTTGTTCACCCGGTTTCACAGTAGCTTGAAGGTCTATGAGCGCGACCACTCTCGATCCAACCACCAAGCTTTCCCAGCTCGATCAACTCAAGCAATTCACCAAAGTCGTGGCCGATACCGGCGACTTTGAGTCGATGAAGGAATTCAAGCCACAGGATGCGACGACCAATCCTTCGCTGATTCTCGCCGCCGCGACCAAGCCGCAATACGCTCACATCCTCGACAAAGTGGTGGCCGACCGCAAGAGCAGCGGCCTCACCGGCGCGGCGCAGATCGAAGACATCATCGACCACGTTCTCATCGCCTTCGGCCTCGAAATTCTCAAGATCGTCCCCGGCCGCGTCTCCACCGAGACCGACGCCCGTCTTTCCTTCGACATCGAAGGCAGCATCGCCAAGGGCCGCCAGCTCATCGCCCTCTATGAAGCCGCCGGCATCAGCCGTGACCGCGTGCTGATCAAGATCGCTTCCACCTGGGAAGGCATCAAAGCCGCCGAGGTGCTCGAAAAGGAAGGCATCCACTGCAACCTCACCCTCCTCTTCTCGCTCGCCCAGGCCGTGGCCTGCGCCGAGGCCCAGGTGCAGCTCATCTCGCCCTTCGTCGGTCGCATCTACGACTGGTACAAGGCCGCGATGAAGCGCGATTACACTGGCGCCGAAGATCCCGGCGTGCAGTCCGTGACCACCATCTTCAACTATTACAAGAAGTTCGGCTACAAGACCGAAGTGATGGGGGCCAGCTTCCGCAATGTTTCCCAGATCGTGGAACTCGCGGGCAGCGATCTCCTCACCATCTCGCCCGATTTGCTCGCCAAGCTGGCCGAATCGACCGAGCCCGTGGAGAAGAAGCTCGATGAAGCCGCCGCCAAGGCCAGCAACATTGAGAAAATCGCGCTCGATGAGAAAACTTTCCGCTTCCTCTTCAACGAAGACGCGATGGCGACCGAAAAAACCGCGGAAGGCATCCGCAAATTCTCGGCGGACATCGTGAAGCTCGAAAAGGTCATCGCCGACAAGCTGAAGTAAGCTCAAGGACCTTAAATATCTCTGTGGGAAAGCCCGCGAACGTCCAGTTCGCGGGCTTTTTCTTTGGGCAGGATTTGTTGGCAGGTTGTTATTTAATAATAAGCGCCCGGCAGATCGTTGAACGCAATATCAATGCCGCCCTGGGTGTCCCCTATACGACCTCCAGGGGGCCGACGATTCTGCGCGTCACCTTCGCGATCAGCTTCACCTGCCGCCATCGCAACTACAGCTACTCGATGACGACGCTGCGAGCCACCGACGGCTGCTGAACCGCTACGCACCGCCACGTCGAAGCCACGCCGCCTTTACGCTGGTGGAACTCCTCGACGACGCCAGTCTCTCGTGGTGGCGGTGGGCGTCTTTGGGATGATCTACCCCGGCCCCACGCTCTCGGCGCGCAACCTGGCCTTGAACCTCACCGCGAACCAGGCCCGCCTTGCCATCGACCGGATGGTGACCAATCTCGCGGCCAACCTTACCCCGCTCACCGCCCCGCTCGGAGCCGTCATTACCAAGCCACCCGTCCTCGCCCGGTATCGCTATTATAACAAAGCGATAATTTTTGTTAAACTAGTAATAACGACAGACACTACACCCGTCAAGGCGTGACCTATTTGATTCTCAACGCGCCCGGCACCGCGAAAGAGCTCAAGGTCGAGGAGGTGGTGGAAAATCCGCTCACCATGTTCGACTGGACGAGCTATCGCTTCGCGGGGCCCTTCACCGTCGAGGGCAAAAGGTGAGGCAGGAAGCGACGTTCCTCAACCTCAAGCCCAACCAGCAGGCGATCCTTGTCGCGACGGCTTACGAGCCGGATTTTCAGGAGTTCGCGCATCGGAAGTATAATGTCATCCGCACTTGGAATCCCTTGTGCCCCGAGGATGAGGCGCCGCCGCCGTTTAATTAGAGGGGGTAATTCGCCTTGGCGGCCGGGGACATTATTTGCAATCGGCGGCCATCCAAAAACGATGTCATCCTGAGCGCAATGCAGCGGAGCGAAATGGAGTCGAATGGATCTCCGACTGTTCTGGAGCCGGGAGCGCGATGATTCGGTAAGAAGCCATCTCGCTTTCCCAGCGCAGAACCATTTGAGGCCCCTCGGCGTTGCTCGGGGTGACATTTTTGGAAGGGGGCGCGAGGATTGCATGCCATGTTGCCCGCCGCGATCGGTCTCGTGGCCCTCGTTCCCAGGCTCCAGCCCGGGAACGCAATTTCCCGTCATCGTGGCCGGGGACGGGAAATTGCAATCGGCGGCCATCCAAAAACGATGTCATCCTGAGCGCAATGCAGCGCAGCGGAATGGAGTCGAATGGATCTCCGATTGTTCCGGAGCAGGGAGCGCCATGATTCGGCAAGAAGCCCTCTCGCTTTCCCGATGCAGAACCATTTGAAGCCCTCGGCGTTGCTCGGGGTGACATTTTTTGGAAGGGGCGCACGGATTGCAGGTGGGCGCGGCACGCCAATCGGACGGCATCCTTTGACCGCTTACCCTCTTACGGCAAAATGCCCCACCACCTCGCACAAAATCGGCACGAAGAGGGCGCCGTCCACCAGCCATTCGTAGAAGCCTTCGCCGCGGCGTTTGGTTCCAACCAGCAGGAGCAGGGCGAAGACGGCGTCGGTGATCCATTGTTCCCAGCGGGTGGAGAGGGCGGCCATCCCGGCGAGGAGGAGGCCGAGCAGGATCAAGGTGCGGGGTGGCCCGAGAAACACGGCGATGGTTACGGTTTGCACCCGGTGGTCACCGGCCAGGTCGCGCAGGTCAAAGAGCAGCACATTGAAGAGGAGGGCAGCCCAGCCCCAGCCGAGCACCCGCCAGTCGGGCAGCTCCCGGAGCGACCAGGCGGCGGGGATGAAGTAGGCACCGATGAGCAGGGTGGGGACACAGAGGGTCTTCAGGAGGGGCAGGCTTTTCATCCGCCGCCCGAAAATCGGCAGGGAATACCCGGCGCAGACCACCGCCCCGGCGAGGGTGAGGGCGAGCAACTCGCGGTTCCCCTGCCAGAGTGGGACCGCGAGCAGGGCCAGCCCCGCCAGGACCATGAGGCCCCAGTTCCAGCCCGGCCAGCGGGACAGGTCTTCGGTCCGGCGCGGGACATTGATCGCGTCCGCCGGGTCGGTCTTCACCCGGTCGAGGTTATAGATGAAAAGCGCCCCGGCCAGCCATTGCAGCCAGTAACCCCAGGGATTGATCCCGCCCCAGCGGGCGACGACCCATCCAAAGGCCGTGATCGCGAGCGCCGCATAGATGGAAAGCAGTTGCAATAGCTTCATCGCGAACAAAATGGGGGGAGGGTCGAAATGCAGTTGACGTTACCGTGACTTACTCTACAGATAAGGGCTTTCAGCGAGGCAATTTGCATCGTTTTTATGAAATGGAACGCATTAAATTTCAACGGGCAATGGCTCCTCGCCAAGGACGACGCATTTTTCAACTTTTAACCAGAAACTTTTTTGAATGTTCAACGGACTTTTTGGACTTTTCTCCAATGACATCGGCATCGATCTCGGGACCGCCAACACGCTCGTTTACGTCAAGGACCACGGAATTGTCCTCCGTGAGCCCTCGGTCGTCGCGGTCCAATCGGGCACGAACAAGGTGCTCTCGGTGGGCGACGAAGCCAAGCGCATGCTGGGCCGCACCCCGGGCAATATCGTGGCCATCCGCCCACTGAAGGACGGCGTGATCGCCGACTTCGAGGTGACGGAGGCGATGTTGCGCCACTTCATCCAGAAGGTCCACGGCAAGCGCACCCTGTTCCGTCCGCGCCCGCGGGTGGTGATCGCGGTGCCCTCGGGCATTACCGAAGTGGAAAAGCGCGCGGTGAAAGAGTCCGCCCTCCATGCGGGGGCCCGCGAGGTGCATCTGATTGAGGAGCCGATGGCGGCGGCGATCGGCGTGGGCCTGCCGGTGCAGGATGCGGCGGGGAACATGATTATCGACATCGGGGGCGGCACCACAGAGGTGGCGCTCATTTCGCTTTCGGGCATCGTCTTTAGCCGCAGCGTCCGCGTGGCGGGCGACGAGCTGGACGAGGCGATCGTGCAATACATGAAGCGCGCCTACAACCTGATGATCGGCGAGCGCACGGCGGAGGAAATCAAGATCAAGATCGGCTCGGCCTACCCGATCGAGAAGGAAACCTCGATGGAAGTGAAGGGCCGCGATCTGGTGGCCGGCCTGCCGAAGACTTTGAGCATCACCTCGCAGGAAGTGCGCGAGGCGCTGCTGGAACCCATTTCCACGATCGTGGACTCCGTGCGCGTGACGCTGGAGCGCTGCCCTCCGGAATTGAGCGCCGATCTGGTGGATCGCGGGCTCGTGCTGGCCGGTGGCGGCGCGCTGTTGCGCGGCCTCGACAAGCTCCTCACCGAGGAGACCGGCCTGCCGGTGCACGTCGCGGAAGACCCGCTGAGCGCGGTGGCCGAAGGCACCGGCCGCGCCCTGCAGGAACTGAAATTTTTACGCCAGGTCGCAACTGCCGAGCGGCAGTGGCGGAACTGATCACCCAGGACGGCCCTCTCCCACCATGGCAACACCGTGGCAGCGCGTATTCCCGCACCGGATTTCCCTCCGGCCGGGGCGGTTTGCGGCTGAACCTCGGCCCCCAGCCCGGAACCCGCGTCCCGCATGGTACCCAGCATGGTAAAGCGCTACTCCATCATTGCCTCGATCATGTTCGTGGTGGCCCTGGTGCTCGTCTTCGCGATGAGCCCCCGCTCCACGCAGAAGGTGCAGTCCACCTTCCTTGATCTCGTGGCGCCGTTCCTCAAGACCGGCTCCAGCATCCAGGTGCGCTTTGCCAAGGTGCGCAAGGGGCTGGAAACGCTCGACCAGCTCGAGCGCGAGAATGCCGAGCTCAAGGTGCAGAACAAGCAGCTCAAGGCGATCGACCAGACCCTGCAGGATCTCGGGGCCGAGAACCAGAAGCTGCGCGAGGCGCTCAAATACCGCGAGCGCTCCCACTTCAAGCTGCTGCCCGCCCGGGTGATCGCCCGCAATGCCTCCACCTGGTGGAATACGGTGATGATCGACCGCGGCTTCGAGGATGGCATCGAATCCGACATGGCGGTGATCACCGAGTCGGGCCTGGTCGGCAAGACCACGACGGTGGCGAAGAATATTTCCACCGTGGTGCTGGTCTCCGACGAGACCTGCAAGGTGGCCGTGAGTGTCGAGGGATCGCGCGAGCAGGGGATCGCGGCCGGGGAGCGCACTTCCACCAGTGCGCAGCCGGAGCTGGGCCTCGCCTTCCTGTCCAAGAACGCCAATTTAAAACCAAACACGAACGTCTTCAGCTTCCGGAGTGGGCGGCGTCTTCCCCTCCGGCATCGCCGTCGGGACCGTGCGCGAATTTCATGCCCGTGATCTCGACGGTTACGCGACGTTGATTCCCGCCGTGGATCTCGCGAATCTCGAAGACGTGTTCGTCGTGGACGACAAGGGCAAGCCATGATCTTTTTCCTCGTCCTGGTTTGCACGATGTTCGGCTCGCTGGTGCTGCAGCACTTCATCCCGCCGCTGCCCGGGCCGTGGTTTGAAGGGGCGCGCATTTTGCTGATGCCGCTGGTGATGTTCTACGGGGCGCTGGCGCTGCCGTACCCGGCCATGCTTACGCTTACTTTTCTGGCCGGCTTCATGTGGGACGCGCTGAATACGCAGATCGTGACGCTGAATGTGGACATGATGGCGCAGCCCGCAGTTGAAATTTCGCTCGGCTGGTCAATCGTTCTCTATGCCGTGCTCGGCTCCATTATGAACGGACTGCGCCCTTTGTTTCGCCGTGGTCGCTGGGAGATCCATTGCCTCTTGAGCGGGATCTTCACCTCGCTGATCGTGCTCTCGGAGTACCTGATGATCACCTTCCGCCGGGGCAACCCGCAATTCCCCGACGTGATCTGGGAGCGCGTGCTCGGCGCGGGGGTGATGGCGGCCCTGCTGGCGCCGATCATTTTCTTCAGCCTGAACTCGGTCGCGGCCCTCATCGGCTTCCAGACCGGTCCCGAAAGGAGGGAGCAATAAGCGATGGCTTCCAATAATCGGCGGCGGATCCGGGTGGAACTGCGGATCTGGATCATCGGCGTGGCCTGCCTGCTCGGCCTCGGCGCGCTCGCGGCCAAAGTGTGGTGGCTGCAAGTCGCGCACGGCATGGGCTATACGCAGCAGATGCGCAAGAACGCCGAGGTGACGGTGCGCATTCCGGCATGTACGCGGGGAAATCTGCGACCGCAACGGCATCCCGCTGGTGACGAACCGGGCGAGCTACGAGGTGAATTTCTACCTCCCCGACATGGTGCGGAACTACCGCCAGAATAACAAGAACCTGGTGCCGACCGTGAGCTACCAGGCGCCGATCCACGGGATGCTCAGCGACATCAAGGAGGCGAACATCGTCAAGATCGTCAACGACACGGTGATTCCCCGGCTGGAAAATCTCGACCTCGCGCGCGACTACAATTCGCACCAGCTCCAGATGCACTATCGCAACGACCGCGAAGTGCCGTTCACTTATTTGCAGGACATCGATTTCCCGACCCTCGCGAAATTCTCCGAGCACAACGCGGGGATGGCGGGGATGAACGTCTCGCTGCGCCCGGTGCGCCAGTATATCTACGGCGCGCTCGCGGCGCACCTGCTCGGCTATGTGGGGGTGCCGCACGACATCACGAACGAGCCGGACATCGACGATTACAACTTTTACCAGCCCGATACCGAAGGTAAAACCAACATCGAGCTGGCGATGGACAAGTACCTGCGCGGCAAGCCGGGGGTGCGCGTGATGAAGCGCAATGCCAAAGGCCAGATCGACGGCGAGAGCCGGATCGACCCACCGAAGCCGGGCGACACCGTTTACCTGACGATCGACGCGCGGATCCAGTACTTCGCCGAGCAGGCGCTGCGCGCGGTGGGCCGCGGGGCGGCGGTGGTGGTGGACCCGCAGACCGGCGAGATCCTGGCCATGGCCTCGGTGCCCTCCTACGACCCGAACACCTTCATTCCCAGCATCACGGCCGATGCCTGGAAGGACCTGACCAGCTACGAAGCGAACCCGCTGGTGGACCGCGCGATTTGCGCGTTCCCGCCCGGCTCCACCTTCAAGGTCGTCACCGCGATGGCGGGGGTGCGCAAGGGACTGGCGGGCAAGGATTTCACCTGCACCGGCAGTGTGACCTACGGCAACCACGTCTTCCACTGCTGGATCGCGGAGAAAGGCGGCTCGCACGGGACGATCGGCCTCGCGGATGCGCTCAAGGTTTCCTGCAACGCCTTTTTCTACCAGTATGGCAACGCGGCAGGCGTCGAGGCGATCGACCAGACGGGCGATCAACTGGGCCTGATGCAGCCGTCGAACATCGGCCTGAGCAACGAACAGCCCGGCGTGCTCCCCGGGCCCGACTGGATGAAGATCCACAGCCCGAAGGAAAAATGGTCGCAAGCGCAGACCGCGAATACTTCGATCGGCCAGGGCTATGATCTCGTGACGCCGCTCCAGGATTGCATGATGTATGCGACGGTGGCGAACGGCGGCGTCTCCTATTACCCGCGGCTGGTGAAAAAAGTGCTGACCCCGGAGGGGCAGACCGCGCTGGATGACAGCGGCCAGCCGGCCGTCCCCGATGCCCCGCGCATCCACGGGGATCTGCGCAAGGATTTCACGCCCGAGCAATTCGCACTGATCCAGAAAGGACTGTGGAAGGTGGTGAACGAAGAGGGCGGCACCGGTGGCAGCGCGCGGATGAAGGATGTGGTGGTGGCGGGCAAGACCGGCACCGCGACCGCGAAGCGCAACGGCAAGCCGGATACGATCGCGTGGTTCTGCGGCTATGCGCCGTTCGATTCGCCCCGCTATGCGATCTGCGTGATGGTGAACGGCGGCGAGCACGGCGGCTCGGTGGCCGCGCCGATCGCGACGAAGATTCTCTCCGATATTTTTGCGATGGAAAAGGGCACGAACCCGACCCTGACGGCGCTGACGCCGGCGCGCAAGGCGGACCCGTTCCAGATGATCGCCAAGGTGGACTTCAAGCTGCCCAACGTGGCGGCGGCGGCCGCGGGGGCCGACGACCAGGAGACCCTCCACACCGATTCGGAGGAGAAGACCGACGCCAATACGACGGACAAGAACCAGCCCGACATCAAGCCGGACGCCGACGCCGCAGGCAAGGTGTCCAATGCCGCCAAAAAACCGGCGGCCAAAGCTCCGGACAACCGGAACTTCCTGCAAAGATTTTTCGCCCCGAAAAAGAAACCTACGCCAGCCGACCAATCGGCTCCCCCGAAAAAGCACTGGCCGTGGTAGGCGAAAACGAGTCAACCCCAGTATGAGGAACCCATTTCATGATCGAACGTGTAAAACGCCTTCTCGGCCTGTCGAAGCAGACCGGCATCAAACTTGTCATCAACTGCGAGAAGCTGGAGCGCCGAGTCGCCCTGCTGGAAAACGGGCAGCTTGAAGAATACAGCATCGAGCGCGAGACCGACCGCAACATCGTCGGCAGCATTTTCAAAGGCCGCGTCAAGAATATCGAGCATGGCCTGAAGGCGATGTTCGTGGACATCGGCTTTGAGAAAAACGCCTTTCTGCACTTTTGGGATGCCATTCCCGCGGCGCTCGACAGCGGCGTGGAAGCGGTGGAACGCGGCGGCGGCAAGAAGGAGCAGAAGCGGATCACTTCCGCCGATATCCCGAAGATTTACCCGGTCGGCTCCGAAGTGCTGGTGCAGGTGACCAAGGGCCCGATCAGCACCAAGGGCCCGCGCATTACCACGAACATCAGCCTCGCCGGCCGTTATCTGGTGCTCATGCCGTATAACGACCAGTTCGGCATCTCGCGCAAGATCGACGATCCGAAGGAACGCGACCGCCTGCGCAAGGTGCTGCGCGAGCTGGATGTGCCGGAAGGCATGGGCATCATCGTGCGCACCGTGGGTGAGGGGCAGCGCTCCCGCTATTTCGTGCGCGATCTTGGGCTGCTGCTCGAGCAGTGGCAGGCGATCGAGGAGGCGATGAAGTCGAAGAACGCGCCCGCGTGCGTCTTCCAGGAGCCCGATTTGATCGACCGCACGGTGCGCGATTTCCTCACCGACGAAATCGACGAGGTGATGTGCGACGACCCGGCCGCCGTGCAGCGCATGCAGGACCTGGTGGGCAACATTTCCCGCCGCTCCCGGAGCAAGATCAAGCACTTCTCCGAGCCGGTGCCGATTTTCGAGCGCTTCGGCATTCAGAAGCAGATCGACGACGCCTTCCACCGCCAGGTGTGGCTCAAGTGCGGCGGCTACATCGTGATCGACGAGACGGAGGCGCTGATCGCGATCGACGTGAACACCGGCCGGAACAAGGGCGCGAAGGATGTCGAGAAAACCATCCTGCAAACCAATCTCGAAGCGGCGGACGAAATCGCGCGTCAGCTCCGCCTGCGCAACATCGGCGGCCTGATCATCGGCGATTTCATCGACATGAAGTCGAGGAAGGATCAGCAGGCGGTTTACAACCGGATGCGCGACCGGCTCAAGCGCGACAAGGCCAAGACCCACGTGCTCCCGCTCTCGCAGCTCGGGCTGATGGAAATGACCCGCCAGCGCGCGCAGGAAAGTCTCAGCGGCTCGGTTTACGAGACCTGCCCGTACTGCAACGGTCGCGGCCGCGTGAAGAGCTCCATGACGATGAGCGTCGAGCTCCAGCGCGCGCTCCACGCCGTGATGCGCCGGTTCCAGGATACGATCCACGACATCAAGGTGGTGGTGAACCCGCACCTCATGCAGCGCCTGCGCACGGCGGACGAGGAACTGCTCGTCGAGATCGAGCGCAAGTATGCCGGCCGGCTCACCTTCCGCTCCGACGCGACGTTCCATCATGAGCAGTTCATGATCACGGATGCGAATACCGGCGGGGAATTGAAGCCGTAACGCTTTACGCAATTACCTTAACGCCCGCTCCGGCTGTAATGGCCCGAGCGGGCTTTGTATTTGGTGAAGAGCGATGAGGAGCGAAGATCACCGTCGGCTAGCGCGGTTCAATAAAAGGTCTAGCCACGAGCGGTTGGAAAATTCTTTCCGAAAAAGGACATGCTGCGGCACGAAGAATCTCCCTCTATTTCTGGAGCTGGGAGGGCAATGCTCGTTCGCCCCGCCTGGAAATAGTCAGAGATTTATCCCGATTGAGTAGGAGAATATTTGCGGGATTTACTGCGCTCCGCTTCGTATTTCGACTCCGCTGCGCTCAGAATGACATTTTTGGGGAGGATGCGCCGTTTCTGAAATAGCCGCCGCTCGCCAAAACGCGGCTCTGGAATTAATCGAAATGCTCTAAAGAAAATGAAATGCGGGCACTTCTTGATAGCCCCAACGGGGCGACATAATGACAGCCCGGGGCAACGCCCCGGGAGCCGATTTCTTAAACAAGCTTCAGCCCTGTAGGGGCGAAATAATCGGCCATCGTTTTATGCCGCCCCTACAGGGCTGGAATGGTTTTGTTATGGGTAAACCCGGGGCGTTGCCCCGGGCTTTCGTTGTGTCGCCCCGTTGGGGCTGGGCGAAAAGGGGGCTTCGGTGGGCTTTTGGCGATGGGTAGGGTGTGCCCGCGTAACGAATATAGCAGTTCTCGAAAATCATTTCCGAAACGATGGTGAAAGAACGCCAACGGCGTTCCCTCCATCAGCCCGGGGTTGGTGCGACTTTAGGAGCGCCTACCCTGGGAACTAACCCAAAAACCTCTGAACCCTGTCAGGGTTCTCTACCTTCGCTGCCAGTTCCCATTCGGAAATTTCTTTCGAGAGATGCTCTAGGTCGTGTTCACGAATTGCAAAACAGAAGGCGAAAACCACGTCTTTCCGTGCGGAGCTTCCCCGTCGCACTGTAGCCACGGCCCTGTGGGCCGTTGGGGAAAGACGATGCTCTGGTAAAAATCCAGTTCCAAAGGGAGTGATCATTCTGCCGCGATTTTTGGCAGAGCGCTGCTTTTCCATGGTCCACGCTTCCCCAACGGCCCACAGGGCCGTGGCTACAGTGCGGGCAAAGAATGGACCGCTTTCATGACCGGAAGGACCTGCTTGGAAATTCGTGAACACGGCCTAACCTTCCGGCACGTCTGATTCCGATTGAGAGAAGAATTGGAAAAGGCCTTTTCAAGGTGGTTGGAAGCGGGGTAATTCCAAGCAAGCTTATGCCGCAATCTCTGGCACGTTTATCGATTCACCTTGTTTTCAGTACCAAGAATCGGGAGCGAATGATTACCGATAATGTCCGTGACTCATTGCATGCTTATATGGCGAGCGTCATGCAGAATCACAAATGCCCGGCCACGTTGATCAATTCGGTTGAGGATCACGTCCATGTTTTGTTTGAACTGGCGCGAACGGTTGCCATTAGTGACATCGTTGAAGAAGTGAAGAAGGCGTCCTCCAAGTGGATGAAATCACAAGGAACGGAGTTCGCGGATTTCGCATGGCAATTGGGATATGGAGCTTTTGCGGTTTCGGAATCGAATATTCTGATGGTTCGGGAATATATCGCCAATCAGCGTGAGCATCATCGAACCAAGTCGTTTCAAGAAGAGTATCGGGCGTTTCTTGAGCGTCATAAAATCGCTTTTGACGAACGCTACGTTTGGGACTGATGGGTGGGCTTATTTCGCCCCTACAGGGCTGGGGAATGAAAGAAGACCACTAGACCCGGGGCGTTGCCCCGGGCTTGGGTTGTGCCGCCCCGTTGGGGCTTTCGGAAATTACTTTCGAGAACGGCTCTAAAACGCAGACTACTTCGCCAGTTCCACTTTCCCGAAATCCTTCTCCAGCATCGGCTGGATGGTCTTGCCCTGGCCGGCGACGACGTAGTGGAAATCGGTGAAGTGGGCTTTGGCGAAGTGCTGCACGTCGTCCGCGGTGATGCTGGTCACTTTCGGGATGAACTGGTTGAGCATGTCGAGCGGCACATCGAGCATGGCGAGGCGGCTGATCGCGGCGACGAAGCCGTTGTTGGTTTCGAGGTTGCGGGAGAAGGCGCCGGTGAGCAACGCCTCGCGGGTGTCGAGCTCATGCTTGGAGACGGGCTTTTCCGCCATGGCGGCGAAGACTTGCTTCATGAGTTGCACGACTTCGCTGGCGGATTCGTTTTTGGTCTGGCAGGCGGCGATGATGGCGCCGGTGGTCCGGCGGGTGTCGAGCTGGGCGGTCGCGCCGTAGCTGAGGCCGCGCTTGATGCGGATCTCCTGGTTCAACCGTGAGGAGTAGCCGCCGCCAGTGATCGTGCTGGTGACGATGCCTGCGAAGTAATCATCCGACTTGCGCGGGATGCCGGGGCTGAAGGCTTCCACGGCCGATTGCCCGGCCTGGGGCAGGTCGATCAAGGTCACCGGTGGGAGGTCGCTGGCGGGCTTTGAGGCGGCGATGGTTGGCAGTGTGCCCTCGGGCTTTTTCCAATCGCCGAAAAACTTCTGCGCGAAGGCAAAGGCGTCGTCGGATTTTAGATCGCCGACGAGGATCAGCACCGTGTTGTCGGGGCGGTAGAAGGCATCGTGCAATTTCACAATGTCCGCGCGTTGCATCGCCTTGAGCGAATCCGGGGTGCCGTTCGAGGCATGGCCGTAGGGCTGCCCGGCGAAGAGAGCGGCATTGCCCGCGCGGCCCGCGACGGTGCTCGGCTGCTGGAGCGCGATCATCAGCGCATCGAGCGCCTGGGCGCGCAACCGCTCGATCTCCTCGGTGGCAAAGGCGGGCTGGCGGATCACATCGGCGAGAATGGGGAGCGCTTTCTCGGCGTTCTTCGAGAGGACGGAGAGGGTCACGCTCGTGCCGTCCCAGCCGGCTTCCGAATCGATGGAGCCGCCGAGGGCCTCGATCGTCTCCGCGATCTGCGGGGCGGTGAGGTTGGCCGCGCCTTTGGTGATCAGGTTCGCGGTGAAATCGGCGAGGCCGGGGAGCGATTGCGGATCGGCCTCGGCACCGCTGCGAATCAAGATCCGCGCGGTGAGGAGCGGCAGCCCGCTGCGCGGCACGAAGACGACGCGCAGCCCGTTATCGAGCGTCTTCTCGACCGGCTGCGGGAAGCTGAAGGGCTTCGGCTGCGCGGGCTCGGGCAGGCCGGGGATGTTGAGCGGCGCATCGGTGGGCATCACCTGCGGGCGCGTCTCCTGCAAGGCACCCTGGCCGAAACCGGTGGAGAGCGCCGTCAGCGAGGCGGCGGCAGTCAGCGTGAGAAAAGAAAAGGATCGCATGATGGGTATCTCCAGTTACTTGGTGGGCTTCATCGCCGCGGGCAGAAATTCCAGGGTCAGCCGGTTTTCCGGCGTCGCGTATTTGGCAAAGACGTCGTGGACCTGTTTCGCGGTCACTTTTTCCAGTGCCTCCAGGTCGGTGTTGGCCCGCTGCGGGTCGCCCTCGTAGATCACGGCGTCGCCGATGGCCTCGGCCTTGCCCTCGTTCGTCTGCCGGCCTTCGAGCACCTGGGAGAGGAGCTTGGTTCTTCGCCTTCCGCAATTCCTCGTCGGAGATCGGGTTGTTCAGGAAATCCTTCTCCACCGCGAGGGCGGCGCTTTCCAGCATGCCGGGCGATTTGCCACTCGCACCGACGACGATGTGGCAGAGCAGCCCGGAGTCCGTGCGCAACTCCGCATCGCACTCCGCGCTCTGCGCGATCTGCTGCTGATAGACCAGCGACTGGTAGAGCCGCGACGACTCGCCGCCACCGAGGATTTGCGCCGCCACCTGGAGCGGGATCGCGTCGTCATCCTTCATCCCGGGCGTGAGATAATTCACGCAGACCACCGGGAGCGGCACGCGCTGGTTGTATTCGGTCACCGCCGGTCGGTCGTGCCGCGCGGGCTCGGTCACGTTCAGCTTCGGCAGCGGGTCCTTCGGCTGCGGGATCGGGCCGAAATACTGGTCCACCCAGTCGTTGAGCTGTTTTGGGTCGAAATCGCCGACCACGATCAGCGTCGCGTCGTCGGGCCGGTAATAGGTGGCGTGAAACTCGCGCACGTCCTCCAGGCTCGACGCCTCCAGGTCGTGGATGCTCCCGATCGGCGGCCGCTTGTAGGGATGCACCTGCCACGAATTTTTCACGATGAAGGGCCAGAACTCGCCGAAGGGCTGGGCGAGGACGCGCTGCCGGTATTCCTCCTCCACCACATTGCGCTCGGAGTGGAAATTCGCATCGCTCACATCGAGCGACGACATGCGGTCCGCCTCGGCCCAGAGCAGGCGTTGCAGGTGGTTCGACGGGATCACCTCGTAAAACATCGTGCGGTCATCCGCGGTATTGGCGTTGTTGTAGCCGCCCACGTCCTCGGTGAGCCGGTCGATCGTCTCCGGCGGCATGTCCTTGGTGCTCTTGAACATGAGGTGCTCGAACAAATGGGCGAACCCGCTCCGGCCCTGCGGATCGTTCTTCGAGCCCACGCGATACCAGACATTGATCGCCACCGTCGGCGTCGAGTGGTCCTCCAGCGTGATCACCTGCAGGCCATTCTTGAGCGTCCGCTCCTGAAAGGGCAGCCGGGGGACGGTCGGAGTGTCCTCCGCAGCCAGGAGGGAGGCGGCTCCGAGGGTGGAAAGAGTCAGCGAGGCAACGACGGCGGCGCACCAGCCACCGCGCAAAGGGCGAAGATTCAGCATAACGGTAAAAACAAGTAAAGCAGAGCCGTCCCTGGCGGCAAGCACCGAGACAGGCGCCCTGCCGTATCAAAGACACTGTGGAACGAAAATGGTTCAGAAAAAATCCCGGCCTCCTTGGAAACGGACTTCGCCCGGCGCGCCGTCGCCAAATTTTCACCGTTTCCAGGAGCGAATCCGATTCTCAAAGCGCCGCCGCCCCGGTAGGATGGCAAAAACCGGTCATGACTTCCCACTCCGCGAACTCCATTTCCACCGTGGTCGAGCTGCTGCAAGCGCTGGTGAGCACGCCGAGCGTGAATCCCCACGGCGATCCCGGCGTCGAATCGCCCGGCGAGCAGGCGATGGCGGAGCGGCTGGCGGAATTTTTGCACGAATGCGGGGCCGAGGCGCTGCTGCAACCAGTCTATCCGGGCCGCCCGAATGTGATCGGCAAATTTTCCACCGACCGCCCCGGCAAGCCGCGGATCATGTTTGCGCCGCATCTCGATACCGTAAGCGTGGTCGGGATGACGATTGATCCCTTTGCCGCCGAGGTCCGCGAGGGCAAGCTCTGGGGGCGCGGCGCGAGCGATACCAAGGGCCCGATGGCCGCGATGCTCTGGGCCCTGCACGAAAAGCGCGCGCTCATTCCCAGCCTGCCGTATGAGATCTGGTTCGTCGGCCTCATGGGCGAGGAAGCCGGGCAGGACGGCGCGCAGGCATTCGTCCGCGAATACGGGCCCGCCTCCAGCAAGGCGGGGAGCGAGCTCTTTGCGATCGTCGGCGAGCCTACCGAGCTGGAGGTGGTACATACGCACAAGGGCTCCCTCTGGCTCACCCTCACCACCACCGGCAAGGCGGTGCATGCCTCGCGTCCGGACGACGGTGAAAACGCCATCTACAAGATGATGGAAATCCTGCGCCTGCTGCGGGATGAAATCCGCCCCGCGTTCAAGCAAATCACCCATCCCGTGCTCGGCCACACCACGCTCAGCGTCGGCACCATCCGGGGCGGCACCAAGATCAATATCGTGCCCGATCAATGCACGATGGAGGTCGATATCCGCCTCGTCCCCGGCCACGACGATGCCCTGGAAACCATTTCCACCCGCCTCCGCGAGCGGTGCCCCGGGTTGCAGATCAAGCACCGGCTTTCCACGCCGCTTTTCACCGAGGCCGCGCATCCGGTGATTGAGAAGCTCGGGGCGCTGGGGGCAAAGCCGGTGGGCGCGCCGTGGTTTTGCGATGCCGCGGTGTTGTCCCAGGGCGGCATCCCGGCGATTGCCATCGGCCCGGGCTCCATCGCCCAGGCGCATACGGAAGATGAATGGATTGCGCTCGCGGAACTGGAGCGCGGCGCGGCGTTCTTTGGGAAATTTCTCGAAACGTTGGGAGAGTAATCGGCCTGCTCCGGACCCCTCGCGATCTCTGAAAGCCACCAACAGGGCGGTCGATTAGAGCGGTTCAACCCAATGGATAGCCCCCTCTGGAAGGCCCGGAGGAGTCCGCGAAAGACGCGAAAAACACGAAAGGGGGCGGCTTTATTTTCGCTTGCTTCGCGTTTTTCGCGGACCTTTGGTCCTCAACTCGGAAACGGTTTTAGCGGATGGGATGCGGTTGGAGCAGTGGTTTGGGCGTTTTGTCATCCCGCAGGAAAAACAGCAGGCTGAGGGCGAACATCGCGATGCCGAGCGGGCAGAGCGAAAAAACCCGCCGCCGTCGAAAGAAGCGTGTAGCCCAGATCATGGGCCACGGCCTGCGGGGCATTCACCCCGGTGGACTGTAAATGGTCGAAGGCGGCAGTCATCCCGAGCACCGTACCCAAGATACCCCATAATGGGCCCAACGTCAGCAAACCACCCATCGCCATTCCTGCGATCAACATACCTTTTTTCATAACCTTGGAGATTAAAATATTTTTTAAGCTCATTTGGCTGCGGAATCAAGGGCTGTTTTCAGAGTGGATTTCATACGAACACCGGAAGGAGACGCGCGGAAAGTGGACTCGATTTGGGTGAAACGCCAATAATTTTTATTGTAGCGAAATCGCTACCGCGAATAGCGAACGCAGGGGATATTTCCGGGCCAGCTAAAAACTCGGAATGAAACGAAAGCGAAGCAGTTTCCTTTTCGTCTCTTTCGGGTGTTTCGCTGGCTCATTCCCCTTCATCCGCCGCCAGCACACAACGGAAGCCGTAAATCACATCCCGATCCCCGCGATCCACCACGTTGCGGTAGCCGGATTCCGCCTCGCTCCGCTTGCTGGTCGCCCACGAGCCCCCGCGCAGTACGCCCCAGTCGCGCGGATCGTTCCCGCCCTTGTAGCCTTCGAGGCACCACTCCCACACGTTGCCGCCCACATCGTAGAGCCCGAGCGCATTGGCGGGGAAGCTCCCCACCGGGGAAGTCTGCGCAAAGCCATCCGCATAGCCGGCGATGCACGGCTCGCCTTTCTTCGCCAGGCTCTGGTCTGCGTAATTGCCGCTGTGCGCGGGCGGCGGCCACGTCTTGCCCCACGGGAAAAGCCCGCGCAGCTTGCCATCGCGAGATTCCGGGGTCGCCCCGCCCTCGGCGGGCATGCCAGCCGCCGTGCTCCATTCCAGATCGGTCGGCAGCCGATAGGCCAGGTGCTCGTCGAGCAGCCCTGGCCGCCCGTTCCTTCTCCGTGAGCCAGCGGCAGAAATCCATCGCATCCTGCCAGTTCACCAGCACCACCGGGTCCTCCGGCGTCTGCGTGAAATCGGGCGCGGGGGCCGTTCGCCCCGTCGCCGTGCAAAATTGCCCGTAATCCTTCACCCGCGTATCCCAGACGCAAAACCGCACGTCATTCATCGGCACGAACCGCATGCCCAGGCTGTTCGTCCAGGGCTGGCCCGGCACCGGCGCGAGGCTCCGCTCCAGCCGCGCGGCGAGAAAGAGCCGTTGCCCGGATTGCACGCCGCCCTCCAGGCGCGCCGGCTTGTAACCCTCCAGCCGCACCTCGTAGGACACCTCGCCGGGCGGCACCTCCTCGATCACCCACGGCGTATGCCCGATCTCCTTGCCATCCTGCAAAATCGACGCCCCACCCGGCGCGCTCGTAATCTTCACCGTCCCGCTCCCGGGGCCGAAATCGAGCGTCCGGGCCGCCGTCTCATTGCGCAGGATTTCCACCGAGTCGCCCAGGGTGAGCCGGTTCGTGGTGGCGGAAAATTCGTAGGTCCCCACCGGCAGATCCGTCAGCGTTACCGGGGTGCGCCCATGGCGGATCGTCCGACCGCCCTGTTTCAAAGAAAACGCCGCGCCCGCCGGGGTGGTCGTCAGCGAAAAGCCGCCGCGACTCGGGGTCAGCGCCAGGTGGCCCAGGTTCAGCGTCGCGCCCGCCGCGAGATCGAATTGCCGGTCGAGCGGCTCGTACCCCTTGAGCATCACATGCAGCGTATGGTGGCCCGGGGGCAGTTGATCGAAAGTGGCCGGGCTGTTGTGCAGCCGGTCGTCCAGCACCACCAGGGCACCCGGCGGCTGGGTCGCGACCGAGAGGGTCGCGGGGGCATCCGCCCTGGCCGTGCCCACGCCCGTCCAATCCACCCGGCTCGCGGCGAAAATAGTGCCCGCCAGCAGCGCCAGCCCCCCGGCGATCAGCCACCGGTTTGCCGCCCGCTTCTTCCCGCTCTGGAGCCGCAGCAGGTCGCGCCGCATCGTCTCCGCGCACTTGTAGCGGCTTGCGCAGTTGCCCGCGCACGCCTTGAGCAGGATTTCATTGAGCCCGATGAGCTGCTCCTTGTCCGCCAGCTCGTCGAGCCGGGTCGGCACCTCGGGAAATTCCAGGCGGTCCTTCCCCATCGAGAGCTCGTAGAGCACCTTGCCCAGGCTATAGACATCCGCCTGCGCCGTCCCCGGGCCCTCCGGCGGCACATAGCCCTCGGTGCCGACAAAGGACTTCTGCCCGCTCGACGCCACCAGCCCGATATCCGCCAGCTTCGGCACGCCGCGCACGAAAATCAGGTTCGCCGGCTTGATGTCCCGATGCGCCAGCTCGTGCGCGTGCAGCGCGGAGAGCGCCCCGGTGAGGGACAGCGCCAGCTCCAGGCATTCCTGGGCCGGGATGCGCTTCCGGCGTTGCAACTCGCTCCGCAGTGTCTTCGGCTCGTAGCGCGCGATGTCGATGTCCGGCCCGCTCGCCACATCGTCCGCCAGCTCCATGATGTAGTAGAAAAAGCCCGTGCCCCGTCCCACGTGCAGGATATCGACAAAGCCATCGTGCGCCCGCGAGATCGGCTCGAAGGCCGACATGCCCTCGAACTCGCGCTGAAACGCCCGTTCGCTCTCAAAGTCGTCCCGCTGCACGAGCTTCACTGCTCGCAGGGCCCCGGTGAGGCTGCGCGCCATCCAGATCTCCCCATAGGCGCCCCGCCCGATCACGCGCAACATCTCGTGATCGGGAATCAAAAATCGGCACTCGTGGTCATTGGCCATGGGTGAGGGCTCAGCAGCCGCCCTCCTCCAGCCGCTTTACTTCCTTGCGAATGAGTGCTGCCACCCGGTGCCGCGCCAGATAGACCTGCGCGATGTTCACGTGCAACTCGCGCGCCACCTTCAGCGCCGGCCATTCCTTTACCACATAGCAATCGAAAATCTGGTACTGCCGTGGGTCCACCTGCTTCTTCACCCGCGTCATGGCCGCCTCGAGCAGATTCGCCTGCCACTCCGCATCCCAGGTCGCCTCCAGCTCCGCCTCGGTCTGGTCGGGGATGCGCTCGATCGTCGCCGTGCGCCGGTCCTCCTCGCCCAGGCCATGCACCGCCGCGGCCGCCGCCGGATCGCGATCGCGAAACTCATCCGCAATCCGCCAGCGCGTGATGTGGAGCAGCCACCCCTTGAACGAGCCCACCGACGGATCGTATTTCAGCGTATCGATCTTGCGCGACACCGTGATGATGGTCTCCTGGACCACATCCTGCGCCTCCGCATCGGTCAGCCCCGCCTTTCGGGCAAAGCCGTAGATCAGCTTCCAGTAGGTATCGAAGAACTCCTGCCAGTGCTTCTGGTCATCGCGATCCGCCAGCCGTTCGACCAGGCTGCGCCGCGTTACGAGAAAAGGGTCAGAGTCCACAAGGGGACGTTGTAGCGCGTTTTCGTGGCGGGCGCGAAAAAAATTTGTGGGCGCGGGACGGCGAGACATGTCTCGCCTGGAGAAAGCGGCGACGTGTCGCCGCACTCCAAGGGCGTGGGGACTCCGACGGTTTTTAGAAATCGTCGAAGATTTCCAACTGATCCGTCTTGAAGCTTTTCACTGTGCTTTGCAAAGCCGGGCTCGCGTTCCGGTTAAACCAGGCCGCGGAACACCACCGATAGTTTTCCGCATTCGGCACCACCCCGTGTTTCACCGGATTATGCTGCACGTAATTCAACCGCGCGAAGGTACCAAACCTTGCGCCCCGGCGTTTCATCCAGCCGGTTCAATTCCTGTGCCGTCTTCATATGCAGCTTGCCAATCATTTTCCGGAGCGTCGCCGGATCGGCCGGCGATCCCGCAATGAAATGATAGTGATTCGACAGGATGGCCCAGGCCTGCAACGACCACTCAAACTCCCTCGCCAGCTCAAACATTGTCTCCTGAAAAAAGTCCAGCCGCTCCGGACAATTCAGCACCGGCACCTTTCGATAAGTCCCCGCCGTCACCATATAAACCCCCGGCTCAAACTGCCAGTGCGCAGGCGCATGCGGCCAATTCATGGATCGAGAAGGTGCCCGATCCTTCCTCTCATCGACAAGCTCTTTCCATCGAAACACCCGTCGATGGAATCAAACGCCCTCGCCAGCTCCGCGCCCCTGGAGTGCGGCGACACGTCGCCGCTTTTTCCACGCGAGACACGTCTCGCCCCAAGAGCGCAGCTCAAACTTTCCTTAGATCCATTAACCTACTTGGTCGTCTAGCATCAGGTGCCACGCATTATAGCGTTAGCCAGTCGCGCGAAGGAGCCATCCCCTTTCTCCTCAGCGCTTGCTTGTTCGATTAATCTGTCCAACTCAGCTAGAGAATGGGTTGAAAGGATGCCAACTACTTTTGGCAGCATGTCGCGGCGAGACTTAGCACGAGTTTTAACACCATTGAGTTGGCAGAAACGGATCGCATCACGCAATTGTGGTAAAAATCGACCTTGATCGTATTCTCGGGCCAGAGTTAGTAACCGATCGTTGAGTGACTTCTCGGAAATGTGGAGATGCGCTACAGCTTCGTCTGGTGAAAGAGGGGCTTTCCGCTTTCGCGGGGTATGTGATTTCGCAAGTTCATTGAGACGCCTTTCAACTTCTTCTAAAGTGGTTCCTTCCAAGCGTGCTAAACCCTCCCAAAGACGATTTCGACCGTGCTTTAGCACTAGTAGTCGCAATTCAAGGTCAAGAAATTCGTTTTGCATCCCGTTACTATAACCCAACTGCTCCAAAAAGCTCGTTGCAGAAATTGCGGATAGCAACCTTGATTCCGCTCCTCGCATGGCTCGTCCAAGTGATAATGCTGCTTTCGCGTGCAGATTTTGGGACCGCTTTTGAATGTGGAATTTCGGTTTTGAAAATCTTCCATCTTTCCTCAGATGCCAAGGTTCGAACCTCCTTAATTGAGCGATTTGATTCTGGTCCTGGTTGGTAATCGCCATGATTAAAAATAATCCCGGCCACCTCTATCATATGGTCATCGTTCTCTTTGCGAAAAACCTCCAAAGATCGAGCAAGCAGCGGAAGCCCAATCGCGGCCAAAAATTCAGGCTTTACGGGCACCACTACATACCGGCTCGCAAAATAAGCGACGTCAGTTAATACCGACTCTGTCGGTGCGCAGTCTATTATAACCAGATCATAATCATCAGCGACTTTTGCTAAAGCTTTGGCTAATCTGCGTTCCTTGCCAGCGGGGTTGCGAAGCAATCTCGCCAGCTCCAAACGACTAGGGATCAAATGCAATACAGAATTCTGGTACCAAAAACCTTTTAAGATTACGTCCTGTATGGACACAGGTTGTGGGCTGCTCATGCCAATGCCTGCTGGTTGATAATCTTCCAGTAATTGAACCACTGTTGGAGCGCCTTTTTTTAACAAATTAACATATTTGTCAGGCCCGAGTAGAGCTTGGCTTAAATTGGACTGAGGATCCAGATCGATCGCTAAGACTCTTTTTTTATCCTGTGCTGCATAACTTGCTGCCTGCATCGCCAAGCTCGTTTTGCCCACGCCACCTTTCATGTTAATGAAGCTTATATTAACCGACATCCGGCCTTTTTAATCTAAATGCTTAAATAGTCAACGGCCGAAGCGAAGCAAATTTGGTTTTCAAACAAGCGTAGAAAGCGGCAAAAAATTTTCCAACTTTGCTGAAAGATCGCCCCGGGAACCCCCGTATTACCCGGAGCGACTATGAACAAACTTCGGCAATGGTTGGGGATGTTGGTGGGGGATTTCTCGTGGAATCCACCCACCTGGATAAAGACGGCTTGCGCCCAATGGCGGCGCACGGTGCCGGTGCTGCTGGTGGTAGCAGCGCTGGGCTATGGCGGGTGGAGGGGGTGGCAATGGTACGTGCACCGTCCGCAACCACGGACGGTGCACGCGGAAGTTCGCGCCCCGGGGCTGACCCCGCAGGGCGTGAAGCCGGTGCCGGAGCCGCTCATGGTCCGGTTTAGTGGTTCGGTGGCGCCGCTGGAAATGGTGGGGAAAAAGGTCGCCAGCGGCGTCCACCTGCAGCCGCCGCAGCCCGGCGGGTGGACGTGGATTAACGATCGCGAGTTGCGCTTCGATCCGACGGCGAACTGGCCGGCGGATACGAGCTATCGCGTGGAGATCGAGCAGGCTGCCGTGGCACCGCAGGTGTTGCTCCAGCAGTATCGCTACGACTGGAGCACGCCGCGCTTTACGGCCAACATCAGCGAAATCGAGTTTTACCAGAACCCGAAGGACCCGGCGGAGAAGCAGGTGGTCGCCACGGTGCAATTTAGCTACCCGGTCGATACGGAAAGCCTGAAACGGCTCGCTGTCTTTAATCTCGTCGGACGGGATGGCTCGCAGCCGTACGACGTTCATTTCGACGAGTTCCAGCGGATCGCGTATTTCCGCACGAAATCGCTCACGCTGCCCGAGCACGAGGATTTCATGAAACTGGTGATCCCCAAGGGCGTGCGCACCCTGCAGGGTGGCGCGGAGACGCGCGACGATTGCGAGGACAAGGTGCGCGTGCCCGATCTCTACAGCTTTTTCAAGATCGAGCGCAGCGACACCTCGATCGTGCGCAACAAGGAGGGCGATCCCGGGCAGATTCTCGTGGTGCAAACCACGGCGGGTGCGAAATCGGAGGATCTCGCCAAGGCGCTGAGCGTGGTCGTGCTCCCGCAGAAAAACAAGGATCACGACCGCTGGGACAGCCCGCAGGAAATCAAGGCCGATGTCCTGGCGCGTTCCACGCCGGTGGAAGTGACCACCGTGCCCTCGCGCGATGAGTTTTCCCAGGTGCATACCTTCAAGTTCCGCGTGGAGCAGGAGGGGCAGCTCTACGTGAGCATCGCGAAGGGCGTGAAATCGGTCGGCGATTTCGTGCTCGGTGACGACTACCGGAATGTCCTGAACATCCCGATCCCGCAAAGGAGCTCACCTTTGAAGGCGACGGCGGCGTGATGGCGCTGAGCGGCGAGCGCAAGCTCTCGGTGAAATCGCGCGGGCTCTCCGCCATCGCCTACGAGATCGCCCGCGTCGGCACCACGCAGATCAATCACCTCGTGAGCCAGACCGAGGGCGAATTTCAAAACCCCGATTTCCGCAGCGACAGTTTCGACGAGGAAAACATCTCGCGCATCTCCGAGGAGAAGCAGCCGCTCGCCCTGACCAGCCGCTTTACGGCCAACTATTCCACGTTCAATTTCGCGCCCGAGCTCGGCGTGCCCAGCGACGGTGGCAGCGAGCGCGGGCTCTTCTTCCTCAAAGCCCGGGCCTGGGACCCGGTGAACAAGAAATACCTCGATGAAGTTTCCGACCATCGGTTCATCCTCATCACCGACCTCGGGCTGATTGCGAAGGAGAATGCCGATGGCACCCGCGATGTTTTCGTGGCCTCGATCAAGAACGGCGCGCCGGTGGCGGGGGCGACCGTCGAGGTGTTGGGCAAGAACGGCGTGCCGCTCGTCTCGAAGCTCACCGACCCCGAGGGGCACACGCCGCTCCCGTCCTTCGACGACTATCAGCGCGATCAGCGACCGGTGGCCTACGTGGTGCGACTCGGCAACGACGTCTCCTTCCTGCCCTACGATCGCGACAATCGCCGGTTGAATTTCTCGCGCTTCGACGTGGGCGGGGTGCAGAGCAATTCCGGGGCGGATCTCGATGCCTTTCTTTTCACCGAGCGCGGGGTGTACCTGCCGGGCGATCCGATTCACGTCGGCTACATCGTGAAGCGGCGCGACTGGCAGGCGGTCAATGGGCTGCCGCTCGAAATGCAGATTGTGGATGCCCGCGGGCAGATCATGGAAAAACGGCGCGTAGTTCTGCCCGCGGGCGGGTTTGGCGAATACACGGTGCAGACCGAGGTCACTTCGCCGACCGGCACCTGGGAGATGCATCTCTACCTCGTGAAAAATCGCGATGATCTGGAGGAGCTCGGCAGCACCACGGCGTGGGTGAAGGAGTTCCTGCCCGACCGGATGAAGATCGTCTCCACGCTTTCCAAGAGCACCGCCGGCTGGGTCACGCCCGAGCAGTTGCAGGCGGCGATCACTTTGCAAAATCTCTACGGCGCGCCCGCGCCGGAGCGCCGGGTGAAGGGGCACCTGAATCTTTCGCCGACCGCGTTTTCGTTTGCCGATTATCCGGGCTACCGCTTCTACGACCGCCTGCTGGAAAAGGAGGCGCATCCGAAGCTGCAGGAGGTGGATCTCGACGACGAAACCACCGATGCCCAGGGCCGCGCCCAGTTCGATCTGGAGCTGGATCGCTATGCCAATGCAACCTACGCGCTGAGCTTTTACGCCGAGGGTTTTGAAGCCGATGGCGGCCGCAGTGTGAATACGCAGAGTGACGTGCTGGTCTCGCCGCTGCCCTACCTCGTCGGCAACCAGGCGGATGGCGATCTCTCCTACATCGCCGCCGGAGCCGCACGCGGTGTGCACTTCATTGCGATCAATCCGGCGCTGAAACAGATCGCGCTGGGCGGCCTTCATTTCCGCCTTGTCGAGCATACCTACGTCTCGGTGCTGACGAAGCGGCCGAATGGGAATTTTGAATACGAATCGGTCGAGCGCGACCGCGAGGTGCGCAATGAAACCCGCGACCTGCCGGGGAGCGGCCTGCCCTTCGCCCTCGATGTGACCAACCCCGGCGACTTCGTGCTCGAAGTGCTCGATGCCCAGGGGGCGCGGCTGAGCGCGGTCAACTACACCGTGGTCGGCAAAGGTGCGGGCGCGCGTTCGCTGGACCGCGATGCCGAGTTGCAGATCAAGCTGCCGAAGCATGATTACGCCGCCGGGGAAACGCTGGAGGTGGCGATCACCGCGCCCTACACCGGGAGCGGGTTGATCACCATCGAGCGCGACAAGGTCTATGCCCATGCGTGGTTCAAGGCCGACACCACTAGCAGCGTGCAGCACGTGCAGTTGCCCGCCGATTTCGAGGGCACCGCGTATGTGAACGTGACCTTCGTGCGCGGCCTCGATTCGCGCGAGGTTTTCACCAGCCCGCTCAGCTACGCGGTGGAAGCGGTGACGGTGAACCGGGAGAAGCGCCACCTCGGCCTCACCCTGCAAGCGGCCACCCAGGCCAAGCCGGGCGAGCCGCTGCACATCCACTACCACACCGACCGTCCGGCGCGGATCGCCCTCTACGCGGTGGACCAGGGCATCCTGCAAGTGAGCGACTACACGCTGCCCGATCCGCTCGCCGAGTTCTTCAAGAAGACCGAGCTCGCGGTCGGCACCTCGCAGATTCTCGACCTCATCCTGCCCGAGTTCTCAATCCTGCGCGCCGTCTCCGCGACCGGCGGTGGCGAGGACATGCTGGCGAAAAATCTGAACCCGTTCCAGCGCGTGACCGAGAAGCCGGTCGTCTATTGGTCGGGGATTGTGGATGCCGATGCCACTGATCGCGAGGTGATCTATAATGTGCCCGATTTTTTCGACGGCACGCTCAAGGTGATGGCAGTGGCCTATGCCCCGGATGCGACCGGCAGCGCGGAGCAGTCGTCGCTCATCCGTGATCGCTTCGTCATCACGCCCAGCGCGCCGACCGTGGCCGCGCCTGGCGATACCTTCGTGGTTGGCGTCACGGTCGCCAATGGCGGGAAGGAAACCGACGTGCAACTGGCCGCGCTCGCCTCGGAGCAACTGCAGATCGTGAAGTCGCCCGCGCAACCGCTGCACCTGGCGAAGAATGCGGAGACGACGGTCGAGTTCACGGTCAAGGCCACGTCCACGCTCGGCTCGGGCCGCCTGCAATTTACGGCCAGCGGTGACGGCGAGGAATCGCGCCGCAGCGCGACGCTGAGCGTGCGTCCGCCGGTGCCGTACATGACTCAGGTGCGGGGGGAAGCTTCACAGGCGATCATCTCGATCTGCCGGTGGAGCGGACGCTGCTCCCGCAATATCGCAAGCTCGATGCCACCGTCTCCGCGCTCCCGCTCGGGCTCGCAGGCGGGCTCGATGCCTACCTGCACAGCTATCCCTACGGCTGCTCGGAGCAGATCACGAGCGGCGCGTTCTGCCGGCTCATGCTCGCCGGGGAGACTGATTTCGGCCTCACCCACGACGAGATCGCGCAACAGCTTGAGCACGTCTATGCGGTCGAGCGCACGCGCCAGAACGACCAGGGCGGCTTCGGCTACTGGACGGCGGAAAACGCGGAAGGCATCGACTTCATCTCGGTCTATGTGACCCATTTTATGATCGAGGCGAAGGCGGCTGGTTTCACGCCACCCGCCGACCTGCTCGCCGCCGCGCTCAAGAACCTGCAGCACATGGTGACGCTCAAGCCCGACAACATCGCCGAGGCGCGCACCCAGGCCTATGCGATCTACGTGCTCACCCGCGAGGCGGTGATCACCACCAATTATATCCTCAATCTCCGCGACACGCTGGACCATCAATTTGCCCCGCAGTGGAAGGGCGACCTGATCGCAGTCTATCTCGCCGGCGCGCTGGAAATGCTCCAGCAGGACCGCGAGGCGCAAGCGCTGATTCGCGGCTACTCGCTGCGGCACTCGACCTGGGAGACGGATGATTTCTACCCACGCCTGAGCGGCGACTCGCAGTATGTGAGCATCCTCGCCCGCCATTTCCCGGAGCGGCTGCACAAGCTCTCGCTGGAGGAATTCCGCGCGGTGCTCGATCCGATCCAGCGGGGTGATTTCAGCACCCTCTCCGCTGCCTATGCGGTGATGGCGCTCAAGAATTATTCGGAAGCTCGTGGAGAAAAACGGGGCGACGCTCAATCTCACCGAAGTGGAGGCCGACCAGAGCCAGCACGCCGTTTCACTCACGGGCCAACTGACCAAGCGCGGCAGCTTCGGCAGCCAGGCGAAGACGCTGCGCTTTAACGGCCATGCTGGGCCGATGGGAGTGTTTTGCCAGACGGTCGAGGCGGGCTTCGACACCACGGTGCCGACGCAGCAGGTGAAGGAAGGGCTGGAGATTTATCGCGAGCTGCCCGCCACGGCGAAGCTCGGCGACCCGATCACCGTGCATTTGAAAATGCGCGACCTTGGCGACGACGAGATCGAAAACGTCGCGGTGGAAGACCTGCTGCCCGGCGGCTTCGAGGTCGTGAACACGTCGATCCAGCCCGGGGCGGGCACCGTAGCGGGCTTCGATTATGTGGAAGTGCGGGAGGACCGGGTGGTGCTGTTCGGCAGCATCGGCCGCGACGTGAAGGAGGTCACCTATCAAATCAAGCCGACCAACCGCGGCACCTACACCGTCCCGCCGCCTTTTGCGGAATCCATGTATAACCGCGGCCTCCATGGGCACGGCGTGGCCGGGACGATCACCGTTACCGGAGCCAATCAATGAGACGTGCCAAACTCCTGCTCAACCTGATCAAAATCGGAGCCGTGCTCGCCTTGTGCTGGCTGCTTCTGCCGCAACTGCCGCTGCTCGATGGCGTGGATTTTTCCCGCACCGTGCTCGATCGCAAGGGCAACCTGCTGCGGGTGACGCTCACCAGTGACGGCAAGTACCGCCTCTTCACCCCGCTCGCGGAAATCTCGCCGCGCGTGATCGCGGCGACCTTGCGCCATGAGGACCAGCACTACGAATCGCACAACGGGATCAACCCCGTCTCCACGCTGCGCGCGGCGTGGCATTATTGCTTCGGCCATGCTTGCGGTGGCGCTTCGACGATCACGATGCAAGTTGCGCGGCTGCGCTTTCATCTCCACACCCGGACCTTGCACGGCAAGCTGGTGCAGATGATGCGCGCGCTGGAGCTGGAGCGGCACTATACCAAGGCGCAAATCCTCGAGGCCTACTTCAACCTCGCGCCCTACGGGCGGAACATCGAGGGCATTGGCGCGGCGACCACGCTTTATCTGCAAAAGCCGCCAACCGATGTGAACTGGGCGGAGGCCGCGGCGCTTTGCGTGATCCCGCAGAGCCCGTTCCGCCGCACCCCGCAGGCGCAGCACGACAATCCCGCGCTCGATCACGCCGGGCTGCGGCTCTACGATGAACTGCTCGCCGACGGTCGCGCCACCGACCCGCTCGGGCGCAATTTCCATCTCCGCGCGAGCGGACATCCGGTCTCGCTCGCACCGCATTTTTCGGAACATCTGCTGGTGACGCATCCCGAGGAGGCGGAGCTGGCGACCACGCTCGACTTATCCCTGCAGCAACTGATGGAGCGCCAGATCGCCGCCTTCGTGAAAGCGCAGGCCCCGCTCGGCATCCACAACGCCGCGGCCCTGCTGGTCGATACCCGCACGATGGACGTGCTCGCCGACTGCGGTTCCGCGAACTTTTCCGACAACAAAATCCAGGGCCAGGTGGATGGCACGCGCAGCCTGCGCTCGCCCGGCTCCACCTTGAAGCCCTTCATCTACGGCCTCGCGCTCCAGCAGGGGCTGATCCAGCCGCAGAGCCTGCTGGTGGACGCCCCGGCGCGCTTTGCCGACTACAGCCCGGAGAATTCGGACCGTGAATTTTGCGGGCCGATCTCGGCCACCGAGGCGCTCGCCCGCAGCCGCAACGTTCCCGCCGTCGCGCTCGATGCGCAACTGGCCCGGCCGACGCTCTACCAGTTCCTCCAGCAAGCCGGAGTCACCCTGCCGGCCGATGCGCAGCACTACGGTCTCGCGCTCACGCTCGGCGGTGGCGAGGTGACGATGGAAGACCTGGTGCGCCTCTACGCGATGCTGGCCAATGGCGGCCAGTGGAAACCGCTGCGCCGCGAGACGCGTGAGCCCGTCGTGAGCGCGGGGCGCTCCTTGCTCAGCCCGGAAGCCTCCTTCCTCACGCTCGAGATGCTGGCCAACATTCCCGCGCCGAATGAAAGCGATCCCACGGTGCTGCGCTCCGTTTTTTGGAAGACCGGCACTTCGCACGCCTGCCGCGATGCGTGGACGGTGGCGGTGTGCGATCATTACGTGCTCGCGGTGTGGGTCGGCAATTTCAACGGGCGCGGCAATCCCGCTTTCGCCGGGCGCAGTGCGGCTGCTCCGCTGGCCTTCAATATTCTGCACGCCCTGCATCGTGATGGCGCACTGGCCTGGCAGCCGCATGTGCCGGCGCCGGGACTGAATCTCCGCCAGGTCGAGTTATGCGCCGACTCGGGCGATCTGCCGAACGATTTTTGCCCGCATCGCCGCCCTGGCTGGTTCATTCCCGGGCTCTCGCCGATTCGTACCTGCGCCGTGCACCAGCAGGTGCTGGTCGATGCGGAGAGCGGTCTGCGTCTGAGCGCGGCGGATGGGTCCCATACCGTGCGGCGCGAGGTTTATGAGTTCTGGCCGTCGAATCTGCTCGCGCTCTTTGAGAAAGCGGGACTGCCCCGCCGCGTGCCGCCGCCGTATGCGCCGGGGGCGAGTGTGGAAGCACTCTCGCGGCGCGGCGTGGCTCCGCGCATCACTTCGCTCGAAGCGAGCCACCTTTATTTCGCGGATTCCGATGCCGCCAGTGATCGCGGGCTCAACCTCACCGCCGAGACCGATGGCGATGTGCACAAGCTGTATTGGTTCGCCGGGCACCGCTATCTCGGGGCCTGCAATCCGCGCGATCCGTTTATCTGGCATCCCACGGCGGGCCAGTGGAAGATCATTGCGCTGGATGATCATGGGCGGGCTTCGACTTGTACGATCACGGTGCAGTCGCTGGCCGCGCCGGCGATTTCGGCGCGGTGAGGCGGTGAAGAAGGGACACGGAGTGTCGCAGACAGGTGCGTGCCCACACAGAGTGTGGGCACGAGGAGCCGTAAACAATGCCCCGGAGCGATGGTCTATGACCGTCGCTTCTGCATTGGAGCCCTTTTGCGACGGTCATAGACCGCCGCTCCAGCTATGGGATGGGCATCACCCCGGCTTAGGCCAGGGTGATGTTTTCGTTCACGTAAACGTCCGCCGGGATGGGCTTGGCGGTGGAGTCGGCGTTGAGGACGGTGATGTCGCCTTCGAAGACGACGCCGCTGTCGAATTGGACCGGGCCTTTGATGGTGAGGCTCTTGCACTTGCGCAGCGACGGGGCGTCGGTGGGCAGGGCGGCTTCGAGCTGGTCCACCAGCTTGTAGTTGCCGTCGAGATCCACCTTGGGCGGCACGCCGTTGAATTCAGGCGCGAGCAGCGCACGGCCATCGGGGGTGAAATCGTAGGCGTCGGAGCGTAGGGTGAGCAGATCGCCGGTGGTTTTCACCGGGGCGAAGCGGCTGCGGGGCACGTCCACCGCGGCGGAGCTGGCGAAGCACTCGATGGCGGCGCCCATCGCGGTCTCGAGCTGATAGACGGCGGGCGACTTCTTGTCGCGCGGATCGACCGTCTTGCTATTGCGAATGAGCGGCAGGGGCAGGAAGCCACCGGCGGCGTTGATCGCGTCGCGCAGCTGGTCGAGGCGCAGCCACAGGTTGTTGGTATTGAAGAAGCGATGGCGGGTGATGTCCTGGAAGGCGTCCATGTCCTCATCGGGGCACTGGGCGGATTCGCGGAGGATGAACTGTCCATCGCGCACCGCGAGGTGGCCGCCCTTGCGGTCGGACGAGGTGCGGGCGGTGACTTCCATGAGGAAGGGTGCGCCGGAATCCGCGAAATAGGTGAGGAGCGCGAGATCGAGGGTGGCGCCGAGGTTGTCGGAGTTGGAGACGAAGACGTAGTTGATGCCGTCGGCGATCAGCTTGTCGAGGTTGCCATTGGCGGCGAGGGCGGCGTAGAGATCGCCGTGACCGGGCGGGCACCACTCGAGCGCGGGATTGGCCGGCCATTCGGCGGGGGCCAGGGTTTGCACCTCGACCTTGGGAATCTTGTTCTGCATGAGCCTCCAGGGCCTTGAGGTCGCCGAGCTGCGGATACTTGGCGAGGGCGGCGAGGGTGTCGTCGCTGGTGCTGAAGCTGTTCATGAGCAGGAAGCGCAGGTTGGCGCCGGTCGCTTCGCGGAAGTGCAGCACTTGTTTGACAATGAGATCGAGGAAGCTCATCCCGTCGCGAACGGTGAGGAGCGACTTGGCGCGCTCCAGGCCCATGCTGGTGCCGAGGCCGCCGTTGAGCTTGAGCATCGCGGTCTGCGCGAGGAGCTCGGGGCGCGGGGTGATCGTCTGCGCGATGGTGGTGAGATCGGGCAGGGACTCGACGGGGGCGATGGCGGACTCGGGGATCATCCCGGTCTCATTCGCCTCAAGCATTTGGTAGCAGCGTTCAAACGAACGGATCGCCGGTTCTGCCACTCCGGCGGATTCCATTTTTTCCCTAAAGTTTTTTAAAGCCATGCCGATCATGATGCAAGGTGCGTGCCAAAAGTCACCATGGTTGTTGTAACAATCGGTTGGTGGGGCAGGGCATGAGGGGCAAAAGGCTGATTTTAACCGCGGATTTCGCGGATAGACGCGGATAAAAGACCAGCCGATCCGCGGAAGTGCGTTTCAATTTTGCTTTCGATGACTTTCGGTCCATCCCTCTGAAGGCTTGTGGAAAAATCGGGACCGAATGGGCTGGGGGCCTTTTCTCCCGGGCGGCGGGAACCGCGCAGACATTTGCGTGGCCAGACGAAGCATGGGCACGAGGTGTAAATTATGTGCGCCACTCAGAAAGAATCGCCGACACATTTTTTACCAATGATGCCGAAAGCAAATGCTGGCTCTGCAAAAGCTCTTGCTGCGCGGAGGAAAGCTGCGCTTCGCTGGGCTTGGTGTAGCTATAATTATAAGTCAAAAACCACTTTTTGACGGCCGCCATCGCTTCGCGGGCCACTTTTTCAGATCGATCCCGGCAGGCAACCAAGATAAGCGGCAATCGCTCCCACTTACTCAGTCTCGAAATGAGCCGGAGTGCATTTTTTCTTACGGAAGGCTGCGGATGCTCTGAAAGCAAAGAGGCCAGCTCTCTTCTTAACCCGTGAGCCAAAGGCGCAAGCGCCTTGGAAGCCTCTGCCGATACCGTTGGCGAGATGTCCGTTAACGCTTTGAGCAATAAATCCCTGGCCTGCTCCGCGTCCAGATTTCCGCTCCCCACCACGACCGCTTTTCGAATCCGAACCTCGGGCGAGCTAAAGAAGGTGCCAAGATCATGAAGATCAGTGATTTTTCCGCATTCGCCCAGACCATGAATCGCGGAGGCCAGCTTTATGCCAGTGGAAGCTGGAATAGCGTGTCGATAAAAGTCCGCCACATCGAAACGATCCTTTAAATAAAAACGCGCGAATTCACGAATGGAGAAGTGGCGATCAAGCAATGCGCCCTTTAGAAAATCATCACCGTCGGGGTAATGGTGTGAGACGATCGCGGTAAGGAAGAGACGGCGAATCGGCATGAATGGATCACGCAGGAGCTTGGCTTGAAGTTCTCGCACTGCTGGCCAGTCAGCCGCTGCGAGAAGCTGCTTCGCGGCCCACAGGCGTTCCATGGAATCCGGAGCATCGAGAGCTGCTGTTAGGATCGTTGCCGCCAAAGGGTTGCCACCGTCCACCACCATTCGCTGGCACGCTCGTCGGGTATTCCGGTCAGTGGAGTGCAAACCTTGCTTCAGCACTTCCGACGCTTGAGGATGATTGAACAAGTCCGAGATCGCTTGGAGAAGCCACGCATGCTGTCCTCGCTGCCCTTGTTCTACACGAATAACCAGCGGCATACATCGGAGAAAATGCGCTGCGTAACCGAGCTGAATCCGCATGGATACAAATTGACGCGTCGCATCACGAATCGGCTCAACCCAATCGTTCAATCGAACAAGCAGATATGGCAGCTCCCTCCCGTCATTCCTCCCGGCTAGGAGGCGAAGCGCCGCTTCACGGACGTGGCCGTTTGCATGCATGCTGGCCAGTGCAAGCGGGCCGAAGTCATTTTCTCCCCGAAAACCTGCCACTTCCGACGGGTGAAGCCTGGCCCAAGCGGTAGATGATCGCGACCACTGATTGCTTGAGGTGCGCATCCACTCAACCACTTCGAATAAATTTCCCTCGGGAACACCTGCGAGCAACGAGGTTAACGCTTCACTCGTGGCATCCCGAACGGCCTGGCTTTTATCCAACATTCGCCCAACCAGCAGCGACAACAATCCACACTCACCGGTCTTACCAAGATCATTGATGAGCGCGATTTCGGAATCCCGGCTTTCAATCAGCCTGGAAATGAAGCCAGCGGGGCGGTCGAGCTTTTGGAGCTTCTCCAAGGACGCTGCGGAGATTTTTCGTAGATCCATTTTCCGTTCCTCCTGTTTTGGAAGTGTGGCACCGCGTGCGGACACTTCCACCAAAACAGCTTTCCAGCAAAACGATTGAATTACTTCGCCCCAGAACCGAGGAGGACGGCGGGGATCGTTTTCACGAGGATCTTGAAGTCGAGCCAGAGCGACCAGTTGTCGATATACTTGAGGTCGAGCTTCACCCAGTCGCTGAAATCCTTCACTTCGTTGCGGCCGCTGATTTGCCAGAGGCAGGTGAGGCCGGGCTTTACGCTGAGGCGGCGGCGCTGCGCGGTGTTTTCAAACTTCTCCACCTCGTAGAGGGGCAGGGGGCGGGGGCCGACGAGGCTCATGCTGCCCTGCAAGACGTTGAGCAGTTGCGGCAACTCATCGATGCTCATCTTGCGGAGGAAGCGACCGAACGGAGTGATCCGCGGGTCCTTCTCGATCTTGAAGACTGGGCCACTCATCTGGTTGAAGGCCTCCAGTTCCGCGCGGCGCATCTCGGCATCGGTGTGCATGGTGCGGAATTTATACATGGTGAAGGGCTTGCCATGCTTGCCGCCACGTTGCTGCCGGAAAATGATCGGCCCCGGCGAGGTCATCCGAATCACGATGGCCACGATCAGGAAGAGCCAGGACAGGCAGATGATCATGATCGCGGCGCTCAAAAAGTCCACGATGCCTTTCACGACCAGCGCCCAGGAAAGCGCGGGGGTGCTGCGGAAGACCAAAATCGGGCTGCTGCCGAACATGTCGAAATCCGGTCGGGCGATGGAGGTCTTGATGAAATCCGCCATCAGCCAGGCCTCGACGCCCTCGGTCTCGCAGGCGTTGATCGCTTCCTGGAGGCGATTCATCTGGTTGTGACCGCCGGCGAAAATCACGCGGCTGATCGAAGCGACGTGCAGTTTTTCAATGAGCGTGGCAATCGGCTCCTCGGCGATGTCGAGTTCACCAGCGATGTGCATTTCGAGCATTTGCTCGGTGGTGAAGCTGGCCCGCAGGACTTGAATATCCTCCGGGGTGCCGACGAGCAGGACGTTTTCCAGCAGGCGACCGTGGCGGGCGCGGCTCTTGAGATAGAGGACGCTCAGCTTCTCGCGGATGATCAGGGCCGGAACGGCGAGGGCGGCATAGATGAGGACTGCGCCGCGGGGAATCTCGAGCTTGAAGAAGAAGGAGCACAGCGCCACCAGCACACAGAGCCAGAGGGCGGCCTTGGCAATCTGGAGGAAGGATTTGAAGAAGGTCTTCTGCAGGACATGGCTGTAGAAGCCCTGCATCTCCAGCATGATGGGCCCGAAGGGCATGAGGAGAAAGAGCACCCAGCGGTACTCGTTGAACGGTGGAACCTGGTCCAACGGAAGGTACGCGGCACCGTAGTAGCGAACGACATACGCCACCCAAAACGTGACCACCAGCAATGCGCCGTCCACAAATTGTTGGAACTGCAAATTCAGTTCTTGTCTTCTGCCAAGCATAATTCAAAGAGTTTTACGAAACTCTGGAGCAGCGATAATTGGTTTACCTTCCCATGCATAGTAAAGCCGGAAAGCAGTTTGTCATTGAATGTTCACATGTTGTCGCAGCAATCCATACGTCACATGGATTGAAATCGGCGCTGCGCCTGCCGCCGGGTGCAGTCGATCTGCTGGAGATCCGGCTTGATGCATTAGTGCAGATGGAAGGCGGGATGAGGGCACTTGTCAAAACTCTTCCGAAGCTGAAGATTCCCCTGCTGATCACTGCCCGTGATCCAAAAGAGGGGGGAATCGGCTCGCTTACTCTGGCGCAGCGACGGGAATTGCTGCAGGCGGCGCTGCCGTTTGCCAGTCTGCTCGACCTGGAATTGCGCAACGCCGCAGCGCTGAAGGACGTGCGCGAAGCTGCGCGCGCGGCCGGGGTGGGGGTGGTGCTCTCGGCGCATGATTTTGCCAAAACACCGTCGCTGGCCCGGCTGGAAGCGATGAAAAAGAAAGCGGCGACCTTCAAGCCGGCGGTCTTCAAATTTGCCGGGCTGGCCAAAACGACCGAGGATCTATCAGTTTTGCTGGCCTTTCTTACCCGTGAGAAAAAGTTGCCGCTGGCGGTCATGGGAATGGGGCCGTGGGGAAAATTGTCGCGCCTCACGCTGGGGGCGGCGGGTTCCGTGTTGAATTACGGATTTCTCGACGAAGCGAACGCGACCGGCCAGTGGCCAGCGCGGTTGCTGAAGGAACGGCTCCGGGAAGTCGTCGTTCCCAAGGGATTTTAAGAGTAAGTGGAGAGCGTTTCGTGGCCGCTGGGATGAGGGATGGCGCTCCCAGCGTGGAATAATTTGAGGCCCCGCGGCGTCGCTCGGGGTGACATCGATGGGTGAGGGGACGCACGAGGCGTCATCCCGGCTTCGATGCTCCATGGAGCAATTTTTCGAAAGGTGGAAAGGACCAGGTCGGGCGACCCAATTTTGCCGACCGGCTTAGTTGCCGACCTTGGGCAGGCTGAGCACGCGCATGAGAGCGGCGTAGATCTCGCTCGGTCCCAGGCCTTTGCTCACGTAGCCATTGGCCCCGGCAAATTTCGCCGCCTGCATGAGGTCTTCTTCATAGCCCATGCCGGTGAAGATGATGATCGGCAGGTCGGGGTAGGTCTGGCGGATGATGGAAATCAGAGAAATTCCATCAATCTTGGGCATCCCGATGTCCAGGATAATGGCGTCGCAGGGATGGCTATCCAGCCAGCCTTCCACAGAGGAGGCATCCGTGAGCGAAGCGGCGGTGTGCCCTTTGCTGCGGAGATAGGTTACCAGAAAACGGTTTAGGAGACGGTTATCATCGACCACTAGGAAGTTCATAGTTTTTGGCAAGTTCGATGGTTAGCAAAGCAGCATACATGCCAGCGGGCGGTGCCTCTCAATAATTTACAAAGGGTGGAAGCCGGAGCCATGCGGAAGACGCGGAATGAAACGAAAAGGGGAGCGCGGGGATTGCCGATGAGAGCAGCCCGCCATGCTGACAGGGTTTATGGCCATTCATTGAAAAGCAGAACGGGCGATTAGCTCCGCTGCGCTCGGGATGACGGTGTTGGTGTGGCGATCAGTAACGACGCAGGGCAGGCGGGCGGAGGCCCAGCCCGGCGTAGATCTGCTCGCGCAGCCAGCGCTGGACCCGGCGCAGGGCGATGCTGTCGCGGGCGAGGACGCGGATGGCCCAGCCGGCGTTCTCCGGCAGGCGGCTGTAGCCGAGGAGAAAATCTTCCTGATCAGGCGGGGGCGGCAACTCGGCAAAAGAGGTGCCGATGAGGAGGCAGCTTAAGTAATAAGCGCACGGAAACGGGGCGCGCAGGGCGGCGAGGCTGGGGGATTCGCCGCCTTCGATCCGGTAGCGCTCGCGGGCGACCAGGCGACCGTCCCAGCGCACGAGGGTCGTCCATTCCAGGCGGTCGAAGTCGAACGCCTCACCGGCGGCGACCCGTCCCGGGGCCAGGGTTTCGAAGAAAATCGCGGAGCCGCCTTGGGCGACCTCCAGTTCAGTGCGCTGGCGATAGCGGCAGCCCGCCTGGGGGATGAAATACTCGGGCATTACTTCCAGCAGCCCGCCGTCGCTGACCTGGAAATGTTGTTCCACGACGGCCTCGCCGGTGGGCATCTTGTAGGCGCGGCTGGCGCTGGGGCTGGTGAGGAGCAGGTGGGCGCGGTTTTCCACCGCCACGTCGTAGCGGAGGTGGTCCCCGGCGAAGAGACCGGCGGTCGGGTTCACGACATTGACCACCAGCGCGTTTTCGTCCCAATGCGGCTTGCTGAGATGCACCGGGGCGCAGAACGATTGCCGGGAAAGATGGCTGCGCCCATCGGCGTCCACCGCGCAAACGAGATCGAGGTGCCCCTTCATCCCGGTTACTTTAGACGAAGAGCACGGCGTGGCGGAGCCAGTCGAGCAGTGCATCCTTGCCCTTCTCGGATTTCAGGTCGCAGAAGATGAAGGGCTTCTGGCCGCGCATCAGCTTCGCGTCGCGGTCCATCACGCCGAGGTCCGCGCCGACGTAGGGGGCGAGGTCGATCTTGTTGATGATGAGCAGGTCGCTGTTGCGGATGGCGGGGCCGCCCTTGCGCGGGATTTTGTCGCCCTCGGCGACGTCGATCACGTAGATGAAGGCATCGACCAACTCGGGGGAAAAGGTGGCGGAGAGATTGTCGCCGCCGCTCTCGACGAGGATGAGCTTGAGGTCGGGGTGGCGTTTCTCCAGTTCCACGATCGCGGCCTGGTTCATCGAAGTATCGTCGCGGATGGCGGTGTGCGGGCACCCGCCGGTTTCCACGCCGATTACGCGGTCGGCGGCGAGGGCTTCGTTGCGGACGAGGAACTCGGCGTCCTCACGGGTGTAGATGTCGTTCGTGACCACCGCGAGGGACATTTCCTCGCGCAGCCACTGGCAGAGCCGCAGCACGCACATGGTTTTCCCCGAGCCCACCGGCCCGCCGATGCCGACTTTGATACTTCGTTGCATGGGCCTTTGATTAACCACCAAGACTCGAAGACACCAAGGAATTTATGTGGGGGAGTGGCACTGGAGAAACCAGCTCCGGCCATTTCGGCTTGTGATTTTCTCTTTGGTTGGAGACGCTGTGATGCGTGGATTTGGAATACCAATCGGCTTTTGTGATGTGCAACTGGGTTAGGCTAAATTTTAGTCCCAAGCTTTCCTTTTACCGGCGAAAATCCCTTTTGTTTATTACTGGTTAGGCAGCACTCGCAACCATGATGCTTATGGGTTCCAGACCTCGTTCGCTTACCGTCCGCTGGTTTCGTCGACTCTCCGCGATAGCCGGGTTTTTCGCGATCTGGTATTTTGCCTGGTGGTGGTTCGACCCGACGCGGCCGCTTTTTCTTCGCTTCGGACGTGCGCGAATGGCACACCACCGATTGGAACCTCACCGGAGACGGAAATAGACTGATCCGTGCTCGCTGCTCTGAGGAGCAATTCCACCAGTATGCACACCAGCAGGGCTTCACCCAACGTCTCGCCGCAGACGACCGGGAACACATTGGTTCCTGGAGCACTTGTCCAGAATCTTGGTGGAACCCGCCAGATACGTGCCGAGGTGCCTACTATATCATGATTCAAGGCGAGCGACGGCTGCTTGTATACGCAAATGGCTATCTTTACTACGACCTTTGCTTTACCTGACCTTCTGTTCGTCGCCAAGCTTGAGACCACTGCACATATTATGACCGCCACGACCAAACAACGTCTCTCCCTCGCGCTGGGAGGTATGGCCTTGCTTTTCTGCTGTGGCTGGCTTGCTTTGGGAATCTACGCTGACCGGGAGTTCGGCGCGTTGCACCTCTTCCTGAAGCATCGTCCATCTACGCGCTTTTTGTTCTACTCCCCGCACGGGGAGAGTGATACCCTGGAGACAACGGTCGCGGAGCGCAGCGCGGAAAAGGACTACACCGAATTTGTGGAACTCCACGATGGGCGGAAACGTAGCATCACGATCCTCAACTGACCGCCACCTGCCGTCTGATGAGGAGGGGGTAAAATATTGGGCTGCGCGTGGGGGGCGAGACGTGTCTCGCCGGGAGAAAGCGGCGACGTGTCGCCGCAGTCCAAGGGCGCGGAGACGATGGCGCTTTTTTGGGGCTATCGAAGCGATGCGAGATCAGCCCTGATAGAAATGTCCCATCAGGAACAGGATGATCAGCGCGCCGATCAAGGACAGGAAGAAACCAGCCGGATGGAAGGCGGCTCCCGGCTTGGGCGAGGAAAAGAGGCGCGCGATCAATCCGCCGACAATTGAGCCGCCGATGCCGACCAACGAGGTCATGAGGAAACCGAGATGCTGAGCACCGGGCATGACTGCTCTGGCGATGAGCCCGATGATAAACCCGACGATGATGGACCAAATGATGTGCAACATAATGGGTGGAAGGTTTGCTTGAGGAAAGCTTACGCCCGGTTCGATCCCCGGGCGAGGGGATTTTTTTCGGGGGCGCGGTCTGGTGCGGTTTAGCGAGGGTGCGACTATTTTTCGTCCACGGCGGCGGAAGCGGCTGCGGTGAACTCGGTGATCATGCTGGAGAGGCGGTCCCAGTCGAGCGGCTTGGTGATGTGGGCGCGGAAGCCAGCGGCGAGGCAGGCACGGACATCGGCCTCCATGCCGTAGCCGCTGAGCGCGATGGCGGGCAGGGTGCGATCGGGCAGGGCGCGCATGAGGTCCATCCCGCTGCCGTCGGGCAGGCCGAGGTCGCTGATGAGCAGGTCGAAATGGCTGGTGGCGAGTTGATGCGTGGCTCCGGCGATGCTGGAAACGCCTGCGACGTCGTGTCCGGCGCGACGGAGCAGGCGGGTGAGCACTTGCAGGGTGGAGGCGTGATCTTCCACGAGGAGGATGCGCAAAGGCCCCGCCGGCTTGGCGACCGGGGGCATGGCATAGAGCGCGGGTGCGGCGGGTGCGGCGCAGGTGGCAAGATCGACGGTGAAGGTGGAGCCACGCTGCGCCCCCTCGCTGGTGGCGCGGATGGTGCCGCCGTGGAGTTCGACCAGAGCTTTGGAAATCGCGAGGCCGAGCCCGAGCCCGCCGTAGCGCCGGGTGATCGAGCGCCCGCCCTGCTCGAAGGCATTGAAGAGGCTGGGGAGATTTTCCGGCTCGATCCCGATGCCCTGGTCGCTCACGGAAATCTCGAGATGGACGGGGGTGGGATTGGCGGTGTGGATGACGATCCGGCCGCTGTCCTGGCTAAACTTGATCGCGTTGTTGATGAGGTTCCAGAAGACCTGCTGGAGCCGCGCGTGGTCGGCCTCGACGTGGAACTCGGAGGCGGTCGCCTGAAGCTCGACGGAAAGCTGGCGCCGGGTCGCGTCGCTGGCGGTGCAGACCTCCAGCGCTTCCCGCAGCACCTGGTGGGCATCGACCACTTCGCGATGGAGCTTCGATCTTGCCGCGGGAGACGCGGGTGAGATCGAGCAGGTCGTCGATGAGGCGCGCTTCGAGTTCGATGTTGCGCCGGATCATGGTGAGCTCGTCGCGCAATTCGGCGGGCAGGCTGGGATCGTTGACGCGGTCGCTCAAGCACATCAGGGCGGGGGTGAGCGGGGTGCGGAGCTCGTGGGAAAGGGTGGCGAGAAAGTGATCCTTGGCCGCATTGGCCGCCTCGGCCTGGCCCTTGGCTTCGCGCAGGGCTTCCTCGGCGCGTTTGCGGCTGGTGATATCGACGGTGGTACCGATGAAGCGGACCTGCCGGCCCTGCTCGTCGAAGCTGGAGCGGCCGGCGCGAGACGAGCCAGCGTTCCACCCCGTCCACGAAGCCCACGGTGCGAAACTCGATCTCGAAATCACTGGTATCAACGGAGGCGAGCGCTGCTTGGACGCTGGCATCGGCCTGCGCGCGGTCGTCGGGATGCAGCCCGGCGAGGAAGACGCTGTAATCGACCGGGGCACCAGGCGGAAGGCCGAACTGGGCGCGGCAAATGTCGTTCCAGACCAGGCGACCGGTCTGCGGGAAAAAATCCCAGGTGCCGACCCGCGCGGCGTCGGTGGCGACGCGCATGCGGTCCTCGCTCTCGGCGAGAGCGGCCTGGGCCTCGTTGCGCTGGGTAAGGAGATCGCGCACCTGCCATTGGCGATTGCGGGCGCGGAGGGCGGATTCCACCATCGAGATCAGGGTGGCGGTGCGGAAGGGGCGCTCCAGCAGGGTGACGAAGGTGGCCGGGGCCAGCCGGTTGACGATCGCCGCGCTGTGGCCCCGCTCCTGACTGGCCCGGGTGAGCAGGAGAATGGGCAGATCCGACCACGGCTCCTGGGTGCGGAGTGCCGCCAGGAAATTCTCCATCGCCGCGCCGGTGAGCGCCTCCTCGGCCAGCAGGACGGCGCCGGTGGCGGGGCCGAGCGCGGCGGTCAATTCCTCCAGCCCGTGGCAGATCCGGCTGGCGTGCCCGGCCCGGCCCAGGACCTCGGCAGCGAGTTGCGCATCGCGACCAGTGGGGGCCGCAATGAGCACGGGGCCTGGGGGATGTTTACGCATTGCGTTCGGAAATCATCGACATGGGGTCACCATGAAATACCGGGGTGCCAGTGAGCACACCGTGGAACTCGGTGAGCGGCTGGCCAACCCGAACGCCCCGGGTATCCACCTTCAACTCGCGGATAAATCGCTCGTGGCCGCTGCTCCGCTTTTTCATGACCGAAATGGCCTGGCGCACCTCGCCCCGGACCTCGAAATGGCGGAGGTGGATGACGGTATCGGCAAGGTAGGTGAGGTCGATCTGCGTCTGCATCTGGCCGATGAGGCCCTTCTGCTCGGCGATCAAGACGGTGGCCGCACTGTAGGCGGAGCAGAAGGTGCAGAGCTCGTGCAAGTGCAGCGTGAGGTGGCGCTCCTCGGGCATGGCGGCGAGGTAGCCATTGATGCTGTCGATAATGATCAGCCGGGCTCCGGTGCGCACCCGGTCGCGGACACGGCTGGCGAGCTCGCCGGGCGAGATTTCCGCCGGGTCGATCTGGGTGATGCGGATCAGGTCTTTCTCCATGAACTCCGCCAGCCGGGGGCCGACCAGGTTGGCGCGGTTGATGAAGATGGCGCGCGATTCATCGAAGGTAAAGACCTCCACCTGCTCGCCGCGGGCGGCCGCCGCGAGGGCATAGACGCTGGCCAGGACCGACTTGCCGGTGCCGGCCGGGCCGATGAAAAGATTGCTCGTGCCTGCATCGAGTCCGCCGCCGACCAGCGTATCGAGTTCGGGCAGGTCGCTGGGAAATTTTCCACCTTTGAGGGTCTGGCGATCCTCGGCTGCCACCAATCGGGGGAAAACGTCCAGCCCGCCGCGACGGATCAGGTAATCGTGATAGCCACCGCGATAGGCCACGCCCCGGAGCTTGAGGATGCGCAGGCGCCGTCGCTCCCCGCCGTATTCCGGCGCGAGGTGCTGGAGCATGAGCACGCCGTGGGCGATGCTCTGCGCCTCCAGATCGCGGGCCACTTCCACCCGGTCGTCGAGCAGGAGCACGGTGCAATTTTTTCCGCTGAAGTATTGCTTGAGCGCGAGCAACTGGCGGCGATAGCGGAGGGCGCTGCCCGCCAGCAGGCGCAGCTCGGAGAGGGAGTCGAGCACCACCCGTTGCGGCTGCACGCGCTCCACCTGGGAAAGGATGACCTGGGTCGTCTCGTTGAGCTCGACCTCGGAGGGGTGGAAGAGCGTGCTTTCCGCCTTCTCGGAGAGCTGCTGCTCCAAGGCGGAGAGCTCCACGATGTCGATGCCGTCGAGATCCCAGCCATGGGAGGCGGCGACTTCGTAAAGTTCTTCTTTCGTCTCGGAGAGCGTCACATACAGAATGCGCTCCCCGTTGCGCTTGCCTTCGAGCAGGAACTGCAGGGAAAGCGTGGTCTTGCCAACGCCGGGATCGCCGAGCACGAGATAGAAGCGATGCCGGGGAAGGCCCCCGGCGAGGACGTGATCGAGCCCCTCAATCCCGGTGAGGCAGAAGTTGGAAGGTGTAACAGAGGACATGGCTGCGACAGGGTACCCTGCCTGGCAGGGATTACTCCTGATAAATCTTAATCGCGTTCGATTTCCGAACTGCGCTTGCTCCAATGCGGCTTTTTCACCGGCTCTGCGGGAAAATGGAAAGGGGAACCGCTCCCTCCCTGCCTCCTAGGGCTCTGTGTCGTCCGTGGTTTAAAATGAAAAGTACGTGCATGCCGTTTCATTATGTGTTCATATGAACGTATGCTGCGGTCGCTCTTCGTGGATTTCAATTCCTACTTCGCGTCGGTGGAGCAGCAGATGCAGCCGCATCTGCGCGGAAAACCCGTGGCCGTAGTGCCGGTGATGGCGGAGACGACCTGCTGCATCGCCCTGAGCCGGGAGGCGAAAAACCTGGGGCTCAACGGTGGGCTGCGGCTCTCCGAGGCCCGGCGTGCCTGCCCGCAACTGCAAGTGGTCGAAGCCCGGCCCCCGCTCTACGTGGAAATCCACCATGCGCTCAAGGATGCGATTGATTCCTGCGTGCCGGTGGATTCCGAGGAATCCATCGACGAGATGCACTGCAAGCTCACCGGCAAGTGGCAGCAGCGCGAGGTGGCCATCCAGCTCGCGAAAGAGGTCAAGCAGGCCATCGTGAGAAAAGTCGGCCCCTATGTGCGGTGCTCGATCGGCATCGGGCCGAACATGATGCTCGCGAAAGCCGCCACCGACATGGAGAAAATCGACGGCCTGGTGGTGATCGACGAGCACGAGCTGCCGGAGCGCCTTTATACGCTAGAGTTGCGCGACCTGAGCGGGATCGGGCGGCGGATGGAGGCCCGGCTCAGCGCGGTCGGCATCCGCACGATCGAGCAGCTCTGGCGGACGCCCCGGGCGAAATTCCGGAAAATCTGGGGCACCGTGGAAGGCGAGCGGATGCACGATTCGCTGCATGGCCAGTGGGTCCCGCGACTCGAAAAGCGCAAGTCGCTGGTGAGCCATTCCCACGTGCTCTCCCCGGCCCAGCGCAATGACGAGGACGCCCGGGCCGTCATCCTCCGGCTCCTGCAAAAGGCGGTGGCGCGGCTGCACCGCATCCGGCACTACGCGTGCGGGTTGTCGCTTTTCATCGAATACCTGGGCGGGGGCGGCTTCAGCACCGAGGTCACCTTTCTGGAGAGCCAGGATACGCTCCATTTTATCCGCGCCTTCAAGAAGCTCTGGCAGCAGCGCCCATATCGTCCCGAGCCGCCGATGATGGTGGGGATCGGCCTCTTCGATCTGGTCGCCGAGGAAAATTTCACGCCCTCGCTCTTCGAGCACGAGCAGACGATCCGCCGCACCGTTCTCTCGCATACGGTGAATGAACTGAATGCCCGCTTCGGTCGCAACAAGGTCTATTTCGCGGGCGCACATACCGCGCTCGATTCCGCGCCGATGCGGATCGCCTTCAACTACGTGCCCGAGCACCGGGCGAATGATTGAGCCCCCCGGGCACCCGGCGCTCCGCCTTGGAGGGTGGACCGAAACTCAATCAAAGACAGCTTTCCGGGAAAGCCCCCCAAAAAAGGTTCTCAAGCCTGCGGGGGGCCACCAAAGCGCCCGCCATAGGCGGCCTGCACGGCTTCATCCGCCAGCATGCTCCCGACCAGCGCCAGCAGCGGCTCCGCATGCACAATGCCCGAGAGCACGGCGCGGTCGCCGATGGCATTCTCCAGCACGAAGGCCGGGCGCTGGTCAATGTCGAGCGCGTGAAATTCGGCAGTCGTCGCGCGCAGGCGTTGCAAGACTTCCTGCGATTGCGCCCGCTCGCTCAGTGCGGTTGAGTCGAGCTCCGGCACCGCTTCCACGGCGATTCGGACGGCCTCGGCCAGGTCGCCGATTTTGCGCCCCTCGATCACGGCTGCCCGGGCGATGGCGTCGCGCACCCGATCGTCGATGAGGCCGAAATCTTTCGCGGCCTCCGCCACGGCATTGGGCGCGACATATTCCGGGCGCCCGGCTTCAAACCAGCCGGTGCTGAGCTTTATCTCCGCGCCGGTCAGCGTTTCGCTGCGGCGGTAGAACCACGCGAGTTGCTCCGCGCTGACCGGCAATCCGCTCGCATCCATCAACGCAATTTTCCAGGCGAACTCGACGCGCCCTTCGTACGCCGCCTTCAATCGCTGCCACGCGGGCGTCGCCCAAAAGCACCACGAGGAAATGACGTCGAGATAGAGCGTGATTTTCATGCGCAACGATGGCGCAGCGAAGCCGCTTTGCAAACGCGGGGCAAACGCCTAGCATCCGCCGCTGTGAAACACCGCCCCCAAGGGAATCACTTCCCCACGCTGTTCCTGTTGCTCGCGCTCCTGGGCCTCTTTACCGGTCCCGCCGGAGCCGCCCCGCGTAAAATCAAGATCGTGCTCGTGGGCGACTCCACGGTCACGGACAGCGCGGGGTGGGGGCTCGGCTTCCAGCAATTTCTCACCGACGACGCGCAGTGCATCAACACGGCGCGCGGCGGGCGCAGCTCGCAAAGCTTCCTGACCGAGGGCCGCTGGGCCGACGCGCTCAAGCTCAAGGGCGATTACTACCTCATCCAGTTCGGGCATAACAACGAGCCGGGCAAGCCCGGGCGCTCGACCGATATGCCCACCTTCATCGCGAATATGAAGCAATACGTGGATGACGCCCGCGCACATGGGGCGACGCCCATCCTCGTGACGCCACTCACGCGCCGCCAGTGGGACAAGGAGCACCCCGGCAAAATCAAATCCAGCCTCGCTCCGTATGCGGTGGAAGTGCGGAAGATCGCCGCTGAAAAGCACGTGCCGCTCGTGGACTTGCAGGCCCGCAGCATCGAACTGTGCGAAGCGCTCGGCCCGGAGAAGTGCCTCGCCTTCAGCCCGACCAAGATCGTGAACGGAAAGTCCGCCTACGATGGCACGCACTTGAATGCCGATGGCTACGTGATGTTTGCCCGGCTGGTGGTGAATGAACTCCGCCAAAATGCTCCGGCGCTCGCTCCCTACCTGCGCGAGCAACCTCGCAATGAACACCCCGTGGCCGCCGAAGCCAGCTACGATGCGGTCGTTTCCGCCGATGGCTCGGGCACGCACCTCACCATCCAGGCCGCCATCGCCGCCGCGCCCGACCATGGCCCGAAGGCTTTCCGGATTCTCATCAAGCCCGGCGTCTATCTGGGCCAGTTCATGATCCCGAAGGAAAAGCCGCACGTGGAGCTGATCGGCGAGGAGATGGAGCACACGATGCTGACGTATCCCTACAACGTCAACGAAGCGCCGAAGGGGGAAACTTATCCATTCAATCCCGGCCTCGTGGTGGCGGGTGATGATTTCACGGCCCGAAACCTCACGATTGAAAACACCTCCGGCGACCACGGCCAGGCGCTCGCCGCGCGGGTCGATGGCGATCGCGCCGTCTTCGATCACTGCCGGATTCTCGGCTGGCAGGACACGCTGATGGTGAACGATGGCCGCCAGTATTTTCACGACTGCACCATCGCGGGCCGCGTGGATTTCATCTACGGCTCCGCGACCGCGGTCTTCGACCATTGCGAAATCCACAGCCGCAATGGCGGCTACGTCACTGCGGCCAGCACGCCGCCGGATCAGCCCTACGGGTTTGTCTTTTTGCATTGCCATCTCACCGGCGATTTCCAGCCGTGGGTGGATCCCGCTACCGGTCTCGCGGGGAAGCCGGGGCGGTTCGCGGAGCTTGGTCGTCCGTGGCGTTCCTTCGCCAGCGTCGCGTTTCTCGATTGCGCGATGGAGGCCCATCTCAAGCCCACCGGCTGGAATAACTGGGGCAATCCGGCCAACGAAACCACCGCCCGCTACACCGAGTACCACAGCACCGGCCCCGGCGCGAATCCCGATCAGCGGGTAAAATGGGCGAAGCAACTCACCGACCAACAGGCCGCCGCTTATACGGTGGAGAATATTTTGCGTGGTCGCGATGGGTGGAATCCCGCGGCCCAGTCCGTGAAGCCGTAGATCCTTTAATGTCCGGCCCTTGATGGCTGGCACTTCGGGCACCAGGCGGTGGTCCGCCCGGCGATCACGCCGCGATCCAGCAGCGTGCCCTCGCGCGGGCAATGGCCGCCCGGCTTCCAGCGCACATGGAGCAGCCAGCGCGCGGGGGATCGTTGCCATCCGTGCCGATCGTCTCCAGGGCCACCTGGCAAATCGCGCGGGTTTTTTTCCAAAGCGTCTGGGCTTGTTTCGCGTCGAGCGTTCCGGCCGGGGTCGCGGGATGGAGGCGCGACTGCCAGAGAATTTCATCCGCCATCCAGTTGCCGACGCCCGGAAACAGGGCCTGATCGAGTAATGCCGCCTTGAGCGGCGAACGCGCGCGCCGGGCCAAATTCGCGCGCAGCATTGCGACGGTGAACTCTTCCGAGGTCAGCGCCGGCGGCAGGGACGTCCACCATTCCGGCGCGTCCTTCCCCTGATGAAACCGCACCCGCCCGAACATGCGCGGGTCTTCAAAGACGAGCGCCTGCCGCCGCTGCCGCAGCACCAGATGATCGTGCTTTTGCACCGCGAAATCCACCGACTCCACGCGCAAATGACCGCTCATGCCGAGGTGAATCCCGAGCCACCCGCCCCGCGAAAAGCGAAAGAGCATCTGCTTCCCGCGCGACTCCGAGCCGAGTAGCTTCGCCCCGGAGAGCGTCTCCACCAGCGCGGCGGGATCGCTCCCGCGAAAAATCCGTTTCCCGGCCCGCACCTCCACCGCGCGCACCGGCTGTCCGGTTCCAACGTCCCACTGCTTGCGAATGTATTCGACTTCGGCGAGTTCGGGCATGGGTCAAGGCGACGGCTTTTGCTGCCACTTGTCACGCGGAAACATTTTCACCGCAGCGAGCGCGTGAGCGTGGCGCTCCACCAGACCAGCGGCATGGTCAGCAACGCGACGGCATTCCAGCCGAGCAGGAAGAGGCGCATCTGCCCGGTGGTGTAAAGACGGTCCCGCCACAGGACGAGCGCATCGGCGAGGAACCAGCCTGCTCCAAGCACGAAGCAGGCGGCCATTTTCCAATCCTGCGGATACCAGGCGGCCAACATCGCCTCGACCAGCAGCATGGCCGCAAGCAGGTATTTGGCGCGCACGATGCCTGTGCAGACCGCCGTGGTCCGCCGCCCGGAGGCACGATCGGGCACCACATCCATGATCTGGCCGAAGAGATGGGAGTGCATGGCAAAGAGCGCGCCGAGGACAAAGGTAGGCCATGGCAATTGTGGCTGCCCGGTCAACCAGCTCGCCAGCACGAAAACGAGCAGGTAGCCCGCCTGGTTGAGCATCTCGAAAGGCGGTCGCCCTTTCAGCCCGCCGCGGGGACCGTTGTAAATCGCGGTCGAAACCAGCAGCGCTACGAGCCACCACCAGACGTGCGCTCCTTCCAGGGCGACAAAGAGCGCGAAGAACGGCAATTGGACCCCGGCGATCACCCACGGCAGCCGCCGCATCTGCCCCGCCGACGGTCGCGCGCCGAAGAGATAGGTGTCTTTGCGGGGATTGAGCCGGTCCGTCTCCGCATCGACGAGATCGTTCCAGCCATAAATCAACAGCCCGAGCGGGAAGGTCACATAGAAACACCCCAGCCAAAACGTCCACGAATTAAAGACCCATACCCCGCCCACCGGCAGCAGGTAAAACCAGATCGCCGTGAGCCAGAAACCGGGGCGGCTGACCTTGAGGAGGAAGAGGAGTTCGGAACGCAGCCAGGAACTCATGGGTGCGTCTGTTCTTCCAAGCCCATTGCTTTATAACCCGGTGGAGTCGGCTGGTTTTAAGCCCGCCGTTCCTTGATCGCGGCCAAAATGCCGGCGATCACCTCGGCCCTTGGCTTGAAGCCCTGGGGGCCTTTGCCGTGGAGGCGGAGGGCGACGTTGCCGGCTTCGAGGTCACGCGGGCCGATGACGAGCATGGTGTGGACCTTGCGCGTCTCGGCATCGAGGACTTTGCCCTTGATGTTGTCGGTCGAGAAATCGCCTTCGGCGCGGACGCCGCTGGCGCGGAGTTCATCCACGATGCCCTGGCCGTAGGCGACGAGGGCGGGGTCGTCGCCGATGGTGAGGACGCGCACCTGCTCGGGGGCGAGCCAGAGCGGGAAGTTGCCGGCGTAGTGCTCGATGAGGAAGCCGATGAACCGCTCGTGGGTGCCGAGCGGGGCGCGGTGAATGCAGAGCGGCGTGGCGTCGGTATTGTCGCGGGTCTTGTAGGTGAGCTTGAAGCGGCCGGGCACGGCGAAATCCACCTGGTTGGTGGCGAGGGTGAACTCCTTGCCGATGACGTTCCAGATCTGGATGTCGATCTTCGGGCCGTAGAAGGCGCCTTCATTGGGCACCTCGACGAAGGGCGCGCCGCTGGCGATGAGGACGTCGCGGACCATTTTCTCCGTCTTGAGCCAGAGCTCGGGTTCGTTGACGTATTTCTTGCCGAGCTCGGCCGGGCTGTGGGTGCTGAAGCGGAACTGGTAGCGGTCGATGCCAAAGATGCCAAAGTATTTCAGATACATCTGGTTCACCGCGTTGAACTCGGCGGCGAACTGCTCCTCGGTGCAGTAGATGTGGGCGTCGTTCATCTGCATGGCGCGCACGCGCATGAGGCCGAAGAGCTCGCCGCTCTGCTCGTAGCGATAGCAGGTGCCGTATTCCGCGAGGCGCAGCGGCAGGTCGCGATAACTGCGCGGCACCGCCCCGAAGAGCTTGTGGTGGTGCGGGCAGTTCATGGCTTTGAGGTAGTAGCGGTCAGCACGGGGCAGTGCATCTAATTTAGCCACCAAATTATTCCTCTCTTGCCAGATAGTCTGTATTGCTAATGGCAGATAATCCTCCTCTGCTTTCGTTTTAATAAACTCAATGGACTCTTCTTCAGTTTCCGCGCGCAAAGGCGCTACATCACCTTCATTTTCAGCATAATCCAAAAGCTGTTTCGTAAGGGGGCGCAATTGTTCTCGTAGTGAGGCACGAGCTTCAGCATGCTCATCCAATACCATCGGTGGAAACATGCTCTCCGCGTAGTACGGCAAATGCCCGCTGGTGAGGTACATGTTCTCGCGGGCCAGGTGTGGGGTGCGAACGCGCTGGTAGCCGGCTGCAAATTCCGTTTCCTTCGCGAGCTTTTCCAGTTCCTCGATGAGGACGGTGCCGCGGGGCAGCCAGAGCGGGAGGCCGGGGCCGACGTCCTCGTCGAAACAGAAGAGCTCGAGCTCCTTGCCGAGCTTGCGGTGGTCGCGCTTCTTCGCCTCTTCGAGCATCTTGAAATACTCTTCGAGCGCGGTCTTGTTCTTGAACGCGGTGCCGTAGATGCGCTGGAGCTGGGGGTTCTTTTCGTCGCCCTTGTAGTAGGCGCTGGCGACGTGGGTGAGCTTGAAGGCACCGATGTTGCTGGTGCGCATCACGTGCGGGCCCGCGCAGAGGTCGGTGAACTCGCCGTTGCGGTAGATGGAAATCTCCTCGCCCTCGGGAATGCCCTGGATGATATCGAGCTTGAACTTGGAGGCTTCGCCTCGTGCGGAAAGGGCGGCCAGTTCACCGCGCTCGGCCATCGCGAGCGCGTCGGCACGGCTGAGGACCTGTTTTTCAAAGACGTGGTTGGCCTTGATCTCCTTTTTCATCTCCTCCTCGATCTTCGGGAAATCGTCGGGCGAGATGCGGTGTGGCAGGTCCACGTCGTAGTAGAAGCCGTTTTCCACGGGCGGGCCGGCGGCAAACTGGGCCTCGGGCCAGATCCGCAGAATGGCGGTCGCGAGCACGTGTGCCGCCGAGTGGCGGATGCGCTCCAGCTCGGTCATCTGGTTGCGCTGGTCGAGCGTCTTGCGCTCGGGCTGGGCATTCGCCTCGCGCAGGGCGCTGAGGTTCGGCTCGCTCGGAGCGCTCGGGCTGGCTTCGTTCGATTGCGGCGCGTTGGATTCGTCGGGCATAAGGGAAGGCAAAACTAACCACGAAGAACACGAAGGACACGAAGATTTTTTCCGAAACGGCGCAAGGTGGCTGATTGCGGTAGTTTTTAACCGCGGATGACGCGGATGGGTACGGATGCAGAAGAGGTTTATTCGCCGATTAACGCAGATTTTAAAAGGCGGAAAAGAGAGAGCGATAGGCGCTGCTTTACGCCTCTCCTTCGTGCACTTCGTGTTCTTCGTGGTTAAATAAAGAGCAGGCAGCCGGAAATCAGGCGGGGGTATTGCCGGAGATGATGGAGGCGATATTCTGGATCGTGCCGTGGTTGGCGACGCCACCGGAGTTGGAGGCCTGGTTACCCGTGATGGTGGAGTGGTCGAGCACGAGTTTGCCGGAGGCGAGGAAGATGCCGCCTCCCTGGCCGTAGCCAGCGGGTGAGGCGGAGTTGCCGGAAACGGTGGTGTTCTTCAACGTAATGAGCGTGCCCCCAAGCAAGAGTCCACCGCCGTCGCTGGGGAAGGTGGAGTTGTTAAGGATCTTGCAATTGGTGAGCGTGATCGCGCCCAGGCTGTAAAAATCGGCCCCGCCCCCGGTGTAGGCGGTGTTATTGGAAATGGTATCGGAGTTGAGATTGATCACGCTGTTATCGGGCGAGAAAATCTGCAATCCGCCGCCGACCGCCAGCGCGCCGCCATTGGCAGTAAAGGTGCTGGTGGAAACGGTGGCCGTGCCGCCTTCGATCATTTCGAGCGAGAGCGCACTCCCGCCGCGATCGGCGGTGCTGTTGTGGGTGAAGCTCGACCCGCTCATGGAAAACGAACCGGCGGTGACATAGGCCTCCATCGCCGTGCCACCCGACTGGCTATAATTGCCGCTGAACGAGGTGTTCGTCACCGTGAGGGTCTGCTCAATGGCAAAGACCGCGCCGCCGCCATTGCCGCCGGGGTTGATCCCATTATTGGAAAATGTAGAGCCGCTGATTGCGAGCTGGCCCGCCTCGGCGTAAATCGCGCCACCGCGGTAGTTCGCCAGGTTCGTCTTGAAATTACAGTTGGAGATGGTGAGTGACTCGGTGTCGTAAATCGCGCCACCGACAGATGCCGGACCGCCGGAAGCTGCCGCCCCGCTGGCAAGCCCATTCCGCAGGGTCAGGCCGGAGAGGCTTACTTTCTCGATCACGGTTGATTTGCCATCGGTGATGCTCAGCAACTGCACCTTCCCGCCGCCATCGAGAGTGATTTGCCCGCCGCCGTTGATGGTGACGCTATCGGCGATCGTCAGCGTGCTATTTACGTGGATGAGCCCGGCAAGCCCCGCCTTGAAGGTGATTACGTCTCCATTATGCGACCCGGCGAGAATCGCCCGCAGGCTGCCCGCGCCGGAGTCGTTGAGATTGGTGACCGTGAGGCTGGCTGGAGCGATACGGGGCTCCAGAAATTCAAGGGAGGAGAAAAGAGCTTTCATTGCCGTAATGACCGATAAGGCGATCCTAGGCGGCAACTATAATATATAGCAAGGCTAATTATTAGCCTTTTATTCAAAAACTCTATCTACAGAGACGATGGGCGGGGGTCTGTTTTCGAGCCGTTTACTGCGCGTTTACAGAAAGATCTTGCAGCATCGACTGCATGTTAACGAGCCGGGCAAGATCCGGCGCAGGATCGGGATGGTTCTGAATCGCCGCGAGCTGCTTTTTTGCTTCGTCGGTATTCCCTGCCTTGTAAGCAAAGATCGCTGCCAGGGTATGCAGATATGTGGGGCTCATGGCACTCCTGGGGGCGGAGAGATAGCCAGAGATTACGTCGAGCATCTGGCGATTGATTTCCGGATCGGCAAAAATCTTCCCTTCATCCTCGGCGTCGCTGGAAACATCACGCACGGCGACGATGTACTGGTAAGGCACGCAGGTATCGTAACGCTTGGTGGCGGCGCATTCGCTGCCGAACTGGAGCATCTGGTCGTAGCTGCCCAGCCAGCGTGGACGCAGGCCCCAGAGCATCTGGTTGTAGGCGAGCATGCAATCCATCTGCGAGACCGTGGCCCGGTCGAACCAGGAGCGCATCGTGTCGTTCGATTCACTCTCGGCCATGGCGACGGTGATCATGTTGGTGGCTGCGAGCGGGTCCTTTGGATTGGCCGTCCACGCCTTCACCAGGTTTTCCCGGGCCAGGGCGATGTATTTTTCAAAGCCTTTCCAGCCATTGTCCGTTACCGAGTTGGCCCAGCCGCCGCCCCGGGATTTCCAGGCGAGATTGATGTCGTGGAGGCCGGCATAGAACTCGGCCACCCAGGGTTCGATGTGGGTGGAAGCGTCGAGGATGGCCTGCACCTCATCGGCCTTTCGGCTCATCAGATCGCTTCCCGACGGCGCGGCAAGCCGCTCGCGAAGGACGGACATTTCTTCCTTCGTGAAGGCGTCGGTGGAGAGGGCCTCCTTCAGGAGAGCGAGCGAAGCTTGATCCCGCTGCTCGATCTCGGCGGGATTGGCATGGGCGCTGGAAAGGGTTTTGCCCAGGTTTGCGGAAATGGTGAACTCGATGAACTTCGGGTAGGGACTGCCGGGCATTTTCGCGAGCGCTTTCTCGAAGCAGGCCCGCTGGACGGCGTAATCCTCGTGGACGACGCCGGAGACGAGGTTGAAGGCGGGATCGTCAATGCCGTTTCTGGCGAGGTCATCGGCTTCCCGGGACAGCCCGGTCGCGGTGAGATGACCATTGGCGCCGCTAAAAAGTTCGATGCCTTCCTGGATGAAAGCCGCCACCTTGGGATCGGGCTGGGCCGTGTGCTGGTAAGGTTCCAGCATGGCGCGGGTAAACCATTTCAAGGAAAGCTGGCTAAAGACGGCACCCGTGGGGGCCGAGGGATCGGTCGGAATCGGCTTGCCTTGCAGATGCGTCGAAGAGACGGAGTCATCTTGCGTTTTTTGCAATCCTTCGCTGATGCCCTTTTTCACGCCGCTGATGAAATCGTCCAGCAAACCCGCCTGCAAAGGCTGTGCTACGCTAAAAGTCAGGCCCGTCGCCGCCAACAAAATCAATTTCTTTTTCATACACATACGCTCGTAAAAAACACCCCCCAAACCGGAGACGACGGCACCTTAGCGGGCTCTCCGCAAAAGAACACGAAAAAATGGAAACCGGCGCCCGGGCCGCTCAATGGCCGTCGTTGCTTTCGAGGGCGGTCTTGGTGGAGATGCGATCGGTCCACGCGAGCAGAAGGGCGGAGACGACAAAGGTGAGGTGGACGATGACCTGCCAGAGGATGTTCTCATGGTTAACCGAAGGGTCACCAATTTTGATGAACGACTGGAGCAAATGAACCGATGAGATACCAATCAACGCCGTGGCCAGCTTCACTTTGAGGACGCCCGCATTTACATGCGAAAGCCATTCCGGCTGGTCAGGATGGTTGTCTAAATTCAGCCGCGAGACAAAGGTCTCGTAGCCACCGATAATGACCATGATCAGCAAATTTGCGATCATCACCACATCAATGAGTCCGATGACGCCGGACATGATGGTTGATTCGTCGAGCTGCCGGACTTCGACAATGAGGTGCCAGAGCTCGACGAAGAAACGATAAACATACAGTCCCTGCGCCACGATGAGGCCCAGATATAACGGAGCCTGTAGCCAGCGGCTGAAGAAAATCAACCCGCCCAACGGATGCGTGGATTTTGGAGAATTGGAGACACTCATGCCGGGCACGTCTTTAGCCAGAAAATGGCATTTGTCCAATGACCGTGGATAGCTGGGCCGTTAAGATTGCTCCGACGGCGCGGCTTCCGCGCCCTTCTTTCCCTTCTTGCGCATGAGCTCGAAGACCTCGGGAAGATCGGCCATGCAGAAAAACAGGCCGATGATGCCGCACACGGCGTAAATGGCAAAACCGGCAAGCGAGATCAGCACCGCCTTTTCCGCCGGGACATTGGCCAGATCGTGCAGCAGGTGCTTGAACATCTCCTCGCGCACGCCGATGCCGCTGAAGCTGATCGGCAGGGAGGTGCCCACCGTGATCACCGGCATCACCGAGCACAGATCGAGCAGGCTCACCGGAGCGCGAAAGGCCCTGGCCCCGCACCAGAAGACGCCGAAGTAGGTGAACAGCACCGGAAACGAAAGCACCACCGCCACCAGCGAGGCACGCCATTTCTCCACGAACAAATGCCAGGCGCCGCCCATTTCGATGATCGCCTTGCGCCCGGGGAAGCGGGCCGGGAGTTTTTCCAGCGCACCCTGCCCGCTGAAGGCAAAGGAGGCGACCAGAAATAAAATGGAGAGCACGGTGAAAACGATCAGCCCCCAAAGCAACCCGGTGGCCAGCGCCGTTTGCGAGAGCCATTGGTAGCGCCAGAGAACGATGGCGAGGGTGAAGACGACGAGCGCGATCAGGCCGATCAGCCGGTCGGCCACGATCGAGAGCATGATCGGGCGCCAGTGGCCGCGCCCCTGCTGGCCAAAGAGCGCCATCTTCAGCACGTCGCCGCTCACCATCCCGGGCAGGATGAGATTGAAAAACAGGCCGCCCATAAAGACCTGGGTGATTTTTCCCCAGCTTGCGTCGATGCGCTGGATGCGCAGGTAGATCGCCCAGCGGACGATGTTCAGCACCTGGTCCGCCAGCGCCAGCGCCAGCCCGGCGGCGAGCCAGCGCCAGTCGGCCTCGTGGACGGAGGCGCGCGCGGCATTCATAAAATCCGGGCGGCTGAAAATCCACCAGAGCAGGCCGATGGTGAGCGCGGCTTGGAGAATACGGAAGAGCCAGGTTTTCATAGGATTTGCCGCAGGGCCTCCAGGCGGCGGCGCAATTCGTGGGATGGCATATAGGTCGTGCGGACGGCCCACCAGATGCGGGCGATGCCGCCGGGCAGGTGGAGCGCCGTTTTCAACGCGGCGACAATCGGCGGCCGGTCGTAGCCCCGGAGGAAGGCGGTGGCGCGGGGGAGCCAGCTTGGCGGCGTCACGCGCCCGATGAGATCCTGCAGAAACACCAGCAGATCATCCGCATGCCGCTCGTCCGCGCCAAGCGAAAGATGATGCCGCACCTCGAAATCCATCAGCCGAGCCCGCCGGCTTTTTCTTTCAAAGATGAAATTGCCCAGGTGCGGATCGCCATGCGACCAGGGCCCGGCAAAGAGGGGGCAGGGGAGCGCGTGCGCCCGGCGCAATTCCGTGCCCGCCGCCGCCAGCATCTCCAGTTCCAGCGCCTCCTGTTTCAACAAAGTGGATAAATCGAAGCCCGGCATCTCCATGGAAACGCACGCCCGCTCCTCGGCGACGGCTTTAAATCCTTCGTCCCCGTGCAGCCAGGCAAAGCAATCCGACTCCCAGCGCTGCCATTCCGCCCCCTGCAGGATTTGCACGGGATTATCGGCCAGCCGGAAAAACCGGTTCGCCACCGGAATGAGCACGCGACTGGCGGGCTGCCGCTGCTTGCGGAGCCAGGTCGTGCCGTCGCGGGTGACGCGCTCGATGGAGTTGATGCGGATGGCGTCCACGTATGCGCCGACCCGCGAGATGAGTTGCTGCATCGCGGCGTTAAAGACAACACGGGCGAGGGGAAGGTCAAGGCAGGTTTCTTTAGAGCATTAAACGTTTTGCTTGCAGGGAAGCCCGCCCCACGCCACAACAAACGCCCGGGAACTATGAGCACCAACAGGGACACTACGCCGCCGGACTACATCGAAATCGGATTCCACAAACTGGAGGAGGATTTGAAATTCCTCATGGAGTGCTTCGGAGAAGTGCTCTCGGACCTCGGGCACAAGGACATGGCGGATCTCCTGCCCTGGACTGGCAAGCCGCTTCCCGTCGCCAAAGGGGCTGAACTCCCGCCCCAGATCGGGCTCGTGTATTCCGTCGCCTTCCAGTTGCTGAACATGGTGGAGGAAAACGCCGCCGCCTCGATGCGCGACCTGCGCGAGAAAAGCGAGGGCGTGGACGCCGAGCAGGGGCTGTGGGGCCGCGAGCTCAAGCAGCTCAAGCAGGCGGGCTTCACCGCCGAGCAAATCGCGAAGACGATGAAGACCGTGCGCGTGGAGCCGGTGCTCACCGCCCACCCAACCGAGGCGAAGCGCCTCGCCGTGCTCGACCAGCATCGCACGCTCTTCTCGCTCATGGAGCAGCTCGATGGGGCGCGCATCACCCCTTCGCAAAAACTTTCCCTGCGCGAGCACGTGAAGGCCACGCTGGAGCGTCTCTGGCGCACTGGCGAGATCCTGCTCGCCAAGCCGACGCTCGCCGATGAGCGCCGCAACATCATGTATTACCTGCGCGATGTTTTCCCGGCCGTCGTCAGCCGTATGGACGAGCGTCTCCGCGCCGCCTGGCGGGCCAGCGAACTGCCTGCCTCCGCGCTGCAAAATCACCTGCCCCGGGTCGGCTTTGGCAACTGGGTGGGGGGCGATCGCGACGGTCACCCCGGCGTGACCGCGCAAGTGACCGCCGAGACGCTGGAGCGCCTGCGCGTGAATGCGGTGGTCGTCATCCAGCGCCATCTGACGCAGCTTTTGGAAAAGCTGAGCCTCACGAGCTGGGTGCAGCCGCCGCCCGAATCGCTGCGCAATGCGATCGAGGGCATGATCCAGATTCTGGGCGATGCCGGTCGCTCCATCGCCGCTACCAATTCCGAAGAGCCCTGGCGCCAGTTCCTCAATCTTATCGTCGCCCGCCTCCCGCAGAAGGCCGCAAGCGAAGAGACCTCGCAGGCTTACGCGACCGGGCAGTGGTATCGCACGCCCGATCAGCTCAAGGCCGATCTGGTGGTGCTGCGCGACTCGTTGATCGAAGTCGGCGCGACCCGACTGGCGGAGCTCGATGTCGAGCCGGTCATCCGTGCGGTGGATGTCTTTGGCTTCCATCTCGCCCACCTCGATGTGCGCCAGAACAGCCAGTTCCACGACAAGGCGATGTCGCAGCTCATGACCGCCGCCGGGCTCGATGGCTCGGATTTTGAAAACTGGTCCGAGCAGGAGCGCCTGCGCTTCCTCGACAAGGAACTGCATTCCCCGCGTCCTTTCCTGCACGCCTCCGTCTCCGCCGGTCCCGAGGCGAATACGGTCCTCAACTGCTACCGCGTGCTCGCCGCGCACATCGAGCAATTCGGCACCGCCGGGCTCGGCGCGCTGATCGTGAGCATGACGCGCAAGCTCTCCGATCTGCTCGTCGTTTACGTTCTCGCTCGCGAGGCCGGTCTCACTCGTTACCTGCCCGAGGGCCTTGTCTGCGTGCTCCCCGTCGTGCCGCTGTTTGAAACGATCAGCGATCTTGAGCGCAGCCCGAATATTCTCCGCTTCTTCCTCGACCACCCGGTCACGATCCGTTCACTGCGCCTCCAGGCCAAGCCGGGCGAGCCGCTCGTGCAGCAGGTGATGGTCGGCTACAGCGATAGCAACAAGGACGCGGGCATCCTCTGCAGCCAGTGGGGCCTGCAAAAGGGCCAGTATGCGCTGGCGCAGGTGGGCCGCGAACGCGATGTGCACATCCGCTTTTTCCACGGTCGCGGCGGCACCGTCAGCCGTGGTGCGGGTCCGACCCACCGCTTCCTCGAAGCGCTCCCGCAGGGCTCGCTCAGCGGCGACATCCGCCTCACCGAGCAGGGTGAGACGATCGCGCAGAAATTCGGCCACCTCGACACGGCCACCTACAATCTTGAACTGCTCGTCGCCGGTGTCACCGCCACGACCCTGCAGCACGAGCACCATTCGCACGATGGCAACCCGCTCGCGCCGGTGGTGGAAAAGCTCGCCGGTTTCAGCCAGAAGGCCTACCGCAAGCTGCTCGACGATCCCGACTTCATGGCGTTCTACCGCCAGGCCACGCCGATCGACGCGCTGGAGCACAGCCGCATCGGCTCCCGCCCGGCCCGCCGCACCGGCCAGGCCAGCCTCGCCGATCTGCGCGCCATCCCGTGGGTCTTTAGCTGGAACCAGGCCCGCTTCTACGTCCCCGGCTGGTTCGGTGTCGGCTCCGCGCTGCATGAGCTGGAGGAGACCGATCCCGAGGCCTTCCAGGCGCTCTGCGACGGCATCCGCAGCTGGCCCTTCCTGCGCTACGTTTTCACCAACATCGAATCGAGCATCGCCAGCACTGATTTCGATCTCATGACTGCCTACGCCGCGCTCGTCGAGGACAAGGTGGTGCACGAGCGCCTCTTCGGCCTGATCAAGACCGAGCATGAGCTCACCAACGCCATGCTGGAAAAAATGCGGGGTAGTTCCATGGCTTCCCGCCGTCCGCGCATGCTCAAGACGCTCCAGATGCGCGCCGAGGCGTTGCGCCTGCTCCACCTGCAGGAGATCCACCTGCTCATCAAGTGGCGCGAGCTCCGCAAGAGCGGCCAGGAATCCGAGGCGGATAAAATGCTGCCCGACCTGCTCCTCTCGATCAACGCGATCGCCAGCGGCCTCCGCACCACGGGCTAGGATTTTTTAACCGCGGTTAAAAATCTGCCCCAAAATCCCCGTTCCGAATCTGCTCCGGTGTGATGCCGCGTTCCCGGAGCGTACGCAGGCTGAGCGCATCTTCGCGCTTGGCCAGCCGTCGCCCGCTCGCATCCAGCACGAGCGGGCAGTGATAGAACCTCGGCGGCGTAAGCCCGAGCGCCCGGTAGAGCAAAAGCTGCCGGAAGGTCGAAACCCGCAGATCATCTCCCCGCACTACCTCGGTGATCCCCATCGCCGCATCATCCGCCACCACCGCGAGTTGATAGGCCGGCACATCGTCCCGTCGCCAGATCACGAAATCGCCGAAGTCCACGCCCGCCACCGTCTGTTGTTCCCCGGCATATTCGTCGTGAAAGCGCAGCCGTTCCCCATCCGGCACCCGGAAGCGCCACGTCTTTCCGCCTGGTGCTTGATCGTCGCTGATGGTTCCCACCGCAGGCCGACACGTCCCCGGATAAACCGGCTCATCATCGCCATGCGGGGCGGTTACCGCTTGTTGAACATCCTTGCGCGAACAGAAACACGGGTAAATGAAGCCGCCCGCCCGCAGTTTCTCCCAGGCCGCCAGATACCATGCCCGCCGCTCACTCTGGCGATAGGGCGCAAACGGCCCATCCACGTCCGGCCCCTCGCTCCAGCTCAGCCCCAGCCAGCGCAGATCTTCATAAACCGCCGCTTCAAACTCCGGCTTGCACCGCATCTGGTCCAGATCCTCGATCCGCAGCAGGAACTCGCCCCCGCGGGCTCGTTCCGCCGCCATGGCAAACGTCCGCGCATGCCCGAGATGCAGCAACCCCGTCGGCGAGGGGGCCAGGCGTCCGCGGTAAGGTTGAGAAGTTGTCGCCATGGAAGTCAGCTTGCGCGATCTGTTTAATCCATCCGGGTCATCCTCTTCATCCTGTCAAAAAATACAACCGCTTCAATTCCACGCCGCCGATTTTCAGAAAGGCGGTCCCGGCGTTGCCGCTTTACAAAATTGTTTTAAAAAAGTTTGATGAAACTGGAGGTTCAACCCCGTCAGATGATCAACAATATGAAAACCCTGATCAAATCAGCCATTGTCTCCCTCATCGCCGTTACCCTCGGCCTCGGCACCCCCGCGCTACACGCGCAGGCGCCCGCCGCCTCGGCGACTCCAGCTGCTGCCGCAGCCAAGGAAAAGCACCCCCCCTTCCACGGTGTGGTAAGTGGGGTGGATGCGAATGCCAAGACCTTCACCCTGACCAGCAAGGCCGGCAACGTCCGCACCTTCACCGTGGGCTCCGGCGCCACGGTGTTGAATGGCGACGCGGCTGCGACCTTTGCCGATATCAAGGTGGGTTCCTACGTTCGCGGCACCGCGACCAAAACGGCCAAGAACGCGTATGAAGTGACGAAAGTCATCCTCGGCGCGAAGGAAGCCAAGGCCGAAGCCAGCCCTGCCGCCGCAACCGCGGCCGCCAGCGCTTCGCCCGCCGCCAGCCCGGTGAAGAAGGCCCGCAAAAAGAAAGCTGCTGCCGCCGCCTCCGCGACGCCCGCCGCTTCTCCGGCCAACTAATCCCGGCTCGAGAAATCCTCGATCAAAGTTAAACCACCGGCATCTGAGCCCTGCAGGGTTCAGGTGCCGGTTTTGTTTTGGGCCAGTGAAGGGAATGCGGAATGCGTGGGAGGACGAGGCAGGAGTCTCGCCGACCGTGGCATAGGCCATGGATGATCAAGACGCACAAACCTCCCGGACCACGACACCGAGTGTCCCCCGGCAATTGCGTTCCCACAGCCTCACTGTGGGAACGAGGAGGTCTTTGAATGAACGTCCCTTGACGTATGGGCTATAAGCGCTCGCTCGTCCATTTACCCCTTGGACTGCGGCGACACGTCGCCGCTTTCTCCGGGCGAGACAAGTCTCGCCCCCCAGCGCCGCAGGCCACTTACCCAATCGCCGCATCCAGCCCGAAATACCGCTCACAATTCTTGAAGCAGATATTCCGCACCAGCCGCGAGTAAAGATCCCAGTCATCCGGAATCAGCCCTTTCTCCACGTCGTTGCCGATCAGGTTGCAGAGCACGCGGCGGAAATACTCGTGACGGCAATAGCTCATGAAGCTGCGCGAATCCGTCACCATGCCGACGAAGCGGTAGAGCAGCCCGAGATTCGAGAGCGCATTCATCTGCCACTCCATCGCTTCCTTCTGGTCGAGGAACCACCAGCCGGAGCCGAACTGCACCTTGCCCGCGCTCGAGCCGTCCTGGTAATTCCCGATCATCGTCGCGAAGAGATAATTGTCCGCCGGGTTAAGGTTGTAGATGATCGTCTTCGGCAGCGCGTTGTCCTGGTCGAGCCGGTCGAGGTAACGCGAGAGCGCGCGCCCCTGCGGGAAATCGCCGATCGAGTCGAAGCCGGTATCCGGCCCCAGCTTCGCGAGCAGGCGGCCGTTGTTGTTCCGCAGCGCGCCGAGGTGGAGCTGCTTCGTCCAGCCCTTCTCCGCATCGAGGTGGCCGAAGAAAATCATCATCCACGCCGCGAATTGCTTCGCCTCGTCCAGCGTAGGTGAGGTGCCACCGCGCGCCTTGGCAAAGATCGAGGCCGCCGTCGCGTCGTCGCAGAAATCGTCGTAGCACTGCTCCATGCCGTGATCGGAAAGCCGGCAGCCGAGTGAATGGAAAAATTCGTGCCGCTGCTTCAGCGCGTCGAGGAAACCGTTGAAGCTGTCGGTATTGATCTGCGCCGCCGCTTCCAGCTTCCCGCACCAGGCCTGGAACGCTGCCGCATCGGCGATCCACACCGCCTTGTCCGGGCGGAAGGTGGGATACACGTGCAGCGCCCCGCGCTCCTGCCGCAGCGCCTGGTGATACTCCAGCGAATCGGTCGGATCGTCGGTTGTGCACTGCACCACGACACGGAATTTTTTCATGATCCCGCGCGTGCTCAGCTCCGGCGTCTTCAGCTTTTCATTCGCCTCGTCCCAGATCGCTTTCGCGCTCTTTTCATTCAGCAGCCGGTCGATGCCGAAGTAGCGTTTCAGCTCCAGATGCGTCCAGTGATAGAGCGGATTGCGCAGGGTGTGTGGCACCGTGCGTGCCCAGGCGAGGAACTTGTCATACGGCTCCGCGTCGCCGGTGCAGAAGCGTTCGTCCACCCCGTCGGTGCGCATCGCGCGCCACTTGTAGTGATCGCCGCCGAGCCAGATGTCGGCCAGATTGGCAAAGGTGCGGTTCTCGGCGATTTCCTTCGGCGGCAGATGGCTGTGATAATCGAAGATCGGCTCCCGGGCCGCCACCTCGTGATACAGGCGGCGGGCTACTTTGGTTTCGAGAAGGAAGTCGTCGGTGATAAAGCTGGTGCTCATGAGTAAATCGCGGGGTACGGAGTGGGGTGGGTCAGGGCGAAAGCTTGCCTCCCCCGCACCCATTCGTCCAGCCCGATGCCGCGTTTGTGCGCAAAGTTTCTCGCGAAGTTCGCATTTGCGCAGTTGTCAGTGATACTCGTTTCGTTCGCTTTCTTTGGAAGGTTGGCAAAGATCAACGGTCGCTGGACTTCGTCGAAAGATAATTCACCGCATTCGCCAGCCAGCGTTGTTCCATCAGATCATTCATGCCGCTGACGAGTTGGAAGACGATGCGGCCCTGGCCGAGCTTGGCGGTGAAGGTAGCGGCGCCGATATTTTTGTCGTGGTCGCGGCTGTAGGCGGCGCAGATTTCCACGTCGGGGCCCTCGACGAGCGCGCCGTCCACGCCGACATAGGCTTGCTGGTAGTCGGAGTGCATCACCTCATTCACGGGCAGGCCGGCGTAAAGCGGATGCTGGCGGACGAAGACCCAGTTGCCCATCCACGAGGCGCGGCTGGGGCCGACGAGGCCGTGGTATTGGAACGCACCGGCGGCGGCGAGGGCCTGAGCAAAGTGGTCGGCGCTGGTCGGGTCCTGCGGCAGCACGAGGAGCGAGGTGCCTTTGCGCACCTGGTTGAGCATGTCGTCAGTAATCTCCAAGGGCGCTTTTTTGCTGCCGGTGATGACGAGGAGGTTTCCATCCGGCGCCGGATTTTTCGCCGGGACGGTGAAGGGAAGCTTCGCGAGGGCCCTGGTGGCCGGGTTGGATTGCCCATCCACCTCGATCACCATCTGCTTGGGCAGGGCGGGGGATGGGTTGATCACGTAAATTTGGCGCTGGTTCGTGGCCTTGGTCTCGCCCTGGAGTTCCAGCCGCACGGTGCAAGTGCCCTCGGTGGCCGCAAGCGTCACGGAGACCTTGCTCGCAATCGGGTAAACGAATTGGTCACGCTGCCAGGCTGGAACCGGGTAGCTGCCGATCTTCGTCTCCTTCCCGGTTGCATCGCGCAACACGAGATCCAGCGTGCCTTTCACGGCGGCGGTCGTTTCGTTGAGGAAATACAGGTCCGCCGTCACCGTGGCGCCCGGCTCGACGGTGCTGCGATCGAGCTGCACCACCGGCAGCACCGGGGCGAGTTGCGCGTGGATCAGTGCCGGATCGCCTTTTGGGTTGCGCTGATTATCCACCAACCCCGAGTGATTCTCGACCGCGGTCGATTCCCAGCCGCTCAGCACGAAGAAATCGGTCGCCTCGGCGAGGCGCGCCGCATCCATGGTGAGGCCCCAGGTTTCGTAGCCTTTGTCGCCGATGGCCCGGAAAAGCTGATCCGCCGTGGGGAAAGCCTGGCGAAAACCCCAGCGGGTGAGGAATTGATCGTAGGCCGCGAGGATCGCCTGGTGATCCTGCAAATCGTAGCTCTGGCCACCGCCCTGCTCGATTTGTTTTACCATCTCGGCGTGGTTGTCCGGCGTCGCGCTGCCGCCCATTTCACCCCAGGCGATGATCTCGCGCTGGTTCTTGGTCGCATACAGGAAGTGGTCGGCATCGACATACATCGAGTCCTTCCACACGCCCTTGCCCCAGCCGACGGTGTGCTCATCGCGCCAGCCGGAGTAGCCGGTGCCGTCATCGTGGTAGATCGTGTCGTCGTAGGGTTGCATCCAGCACTGGTTGTTCGGCTCGATGCCGGACTTCATGATCACGATCCGGCTTGGGTCCTCAGTGTGAATGAGGCGCAGCACGTGGGCGATGCGCGGATTGTGCAGATCGGGCGTCATTTCATTTTGCAGGCAATACATCACCAGCGAGGGATGCGACCGCAGGGCGCGCACCATGCGCACGATCTTTTCCTCCAGGTAGCGCTGGGCGAAATTCTGTGGATCGGCGCCGTTGCCGCTCAGGTCCACTGGGCCCTGGGTGGAGTCGCCGTGCTTGTAGGTGTCGTTGCCAATCGACGTCACGCCGCCGCCCGGTTCGCAATAGCGGAGCAGGCCGAGCCGGTCCTGCGCGTCGAGCACCTCGGGCTTGCCGGGATTGCGATGGAACTGGAGCGTGTTCAAGCCCAGCGCCCTCGCGGTGCGCACTTCCTTTTCCGCCAGTGCGGGGGTGGGGAACAATCCATTGAAGCCCCAGAAGCCCCAGGAAATGGAACTGTAGAGCCGAATCCGGTCGCCATTGAGCCGCAGCACGGCATTCGTGCCGATGCCATCCGCCGCGAACCAGCGAAAGCCAAAGGAAAGCTCCCGGCGATCCTCGACCGCCTGACCCTTCACCAGGGTTGCGCTCAGCTTATAGAGACGCGGATGTGCGGGTGACCACGCGACCGCCGTGGGATCGCTGATCTCCGCTTGCACGCTCTGCTCCGCGCCCGGCGCGAGTTGCACCGGCTTTTCCACGCTCGCGATTTCGTGTCCGTCGGCGCGATCCGAGATGGTAAAACGCACCTTGCCGTCGAAGGCCATTTCCGAGTCGTTATGCACCAGCGCGTGCGGTTGCACAGTTTGCAGCCTGGGCGTATTCAACACCCACGCATCGGCCAGCCGAGCCTCGTCGTAGGCCGTGAAGGTGATGGCGCGATCCAGCCCGCCGAAGCCGTGGCTTTTCTGGAACGACTGGCCGCCCCACGTCATTTGCTGGGTATCGATCCAGTCCATCTCGCCGCCTGGATTCGTGATCCGAATCGCCAGTTGATTGAGCTGCCCGGGCCGGATCACCTTCGACACATCGCACTCGAACGGCACCTCATTCACGATGAAATAGCCGACCAGCTTCTGGTTTACAAACACCTCGGCCCGCAACCGCTCGCCGCGGATTTTCAGCAACACCTTGCGCCCGGCGAAGCTCTTCGGAACCGACACCGATTGCCACCACCACGAGACGCCCTCGTAGTTCCCATTCTGCACCTCGGGATCGCTGTCGCCGTATTTGTAATCCTTCCCGTAAGGGTGCCAGCCCAGCTTGCCCCAGAAATATTGTTCGACCGTGGCGGGCAGGGTCACGGTCACCCCGGTTTTGCCATTCAACTGTGCCCAACCACCGGTTGGCGCGTTTACCGGCAGCTTGTCGAGCTGCACGTCGTTGGGCAGGAAAATGGGGTCGCTCTTCCACTCCGCCTTTGTGTCCGGCCAGAGATGCCAGCCGACATCGGGAATTGTAACGGTCTGCGAAGCGGCGAGGGCGAACGCGGGCAGCAACGCCAGGCTGGCGAGGAGCAGGGAGCCCAGCGTCAGCCGGGAAATCAGGGATGTTTTCATGGGGGTGATTTTGTTTGGGGGATCGCGATCAGTTCGCCGGACTCGCAGCCGCGCTGGGTTCGGCGGCCTGCAGCGCTTTCGCCACGGCTTCGGCCATCAGCCTGGCTCCGGCGGGATTGGGGTGCACGCCATCGGGGAACAGCTCCTCATGCCCGGCGAGGGCCGAGTGGAGGTCGATGATTGGCAGGCTTTTATCCAGGGCCACCTGGCGCAGCTTCGCGATCAGGCTTTCCAGGTTCTGCTCGTTGATCATCATTTTGTTCCCGTAAATCGGCACCGGCAGGCAGAGCCAGACTTTGGGGTGAGGGGGCGGGCTGGTAAACAACTCTACCAGCGCGGCGGCATCCCCGGCAAAATCAGCCTCATGCGTGAAATTCTGCGGCTTGGTGTCGTTGGTCCCGAGCTGGATCACCACGATCTGCGGCGCGAAGCTGAGCGCCTGCTGAAGGGCTTTTTGCTTCCAGTAAGGGCGGTCGCCCGCCTTCAGCAGGGTGCAGCCCGAGACCCCGAAATTCCCTACCTGCCAGCCCGGGCCGAGCAGCCCCTGTAGTACCGCCGGATAGGCATCGTGGGCACGGTCCTTGAGCAAATAGCCAAAGGTAATGCTATCGCCCACACAGGCGACCCGAATCGGAGCGGTAGGGGCTGGGGTTTGCGCCTGCACTGGCGCAGGAGCCAGCCACGTCACCAGCAACGCAGCCATCGGGAGGAGGATGTGCTTGAGCATGAGGTTCTCTTATCTTCGATCCCCCAAAAATGCCAAGTGTGTTGTTGGAATCCTCTTTTTCTGCTTGATCCCGCCCCATCGCAGGGCAGGCTGAACCTTGCGCCTGATTTTCTGGCGGCACCGACCCCATTTAACCCGAAGACTCCAGCTATGTCCCAAGCATACGATTACGCGAAAGAAACCTACGCCGCACTCGGCGTGGATACCGAAGCCGCGCTGCAACAGCTCGCGCAAATCCCGATTTCCCTGCACTGCTGGCAGGGCGACGACGTGAGCGGCACGGAAAAGGAAGGTGCGACCCTCGGCGGGGGCGGCATCCAGGCCACCGGCAACTACCCCGGCAAAGCCCGCAACCTCGCCGAACTGCGCGGCGACATCGAAAAAGCCCTCTCGCTGATCCCCGGGACCCATCGTCTGAATCTCCACGCCTGCTACGCTGATCTCGGCGGCAAAGCAGTCGAGCGCAACGAATACAACGTCTCGCACTTCCAGAGCTGGATCGATTGGGCGAAACCGCTCGGCCTCGGGCTCGATTTCAATCCCACTTTTTTCTCCCATCCGCTCGCGGATGACGGCTTCACGCTGACCCATCCCGATGCGAAGGTCCGTGAATACTGGATCGAGCACGGCATCGCCTGCCGCAAGATCGGCGCGGAAATGGGCAAGCAACTCGGCAAGACCTGCGTGACCAACGTGTGGATTCCCGACGGCTACAAGGATCTCCCGTATGATCGCGTCGCCCCGCGGAAGCGCCTCGAGGCCTCGCTCGACGCCCTCTTTGCCGAGGCAATCGATCCCACGCACAATCTCGACGCGGTCGAGAGCAAGCTCTTCGGCATCGGCTCCGAGAGCTACGTCGCCGGCTCCCACGAGTTCTACCTCGGCTACGCGGTGAAGAACCAGAAGCTGTATTGCCTCGATGCCGGCCACTTCCATCCCACCGAGAATCTCGGCGACAAAATTTCCAGCGTGCTGCAATTCGTGCCCGAGCTGCTCCTGCACGTGAGCCGCGGCGTCCGCTGGGATAGCGATCACGTGGTGCTCTTTGACGATCCGACCCGCGGCATCATGGAGGAAGTCATCCGCGGCGGGTTCGCCAGCCGCACCCACATCGGGCTCGATTTCTTCGACGCGAGCATCAACCGCATCGCCTGCTGGGTCATCGGCACCCGCAACGCGATCAAGTGCCTCCTCAGCGCTCTGCTTCGAGCCCGCGACGCTCCTGCGTAGCGCCGAGGAATCCGGCGACTTCACCTCCCGTCTCGCCCTCTTCGAGGAAGCGAAAACTCTCCCGCTCGGCCTCGTGTGGGACGAGTATTGCCGCCGCAACGGCGTGCCGGTGGGCAAGGCCTGGCTCGATGAGGTGAAAGCCTACGAGAGCACCGTGCTCTCCAAGCGCTAGACGCAAAACAGCCACCGCGCTATTTTTCACGCGACCCCGCCGCGAATCGCTTCGCGAGCGGGGTTTCGTTTATACCTCCAATGCGCCGACATCTCGAGCGGAAGTCGTCGGGATTTGCTTTTGAGCATTGCCAGCACACGGATAACATGAATGCCCCGCCTTTTATCCGCGCCCATCCGCGTTATCCGCGGTTCCATCTCCCCACCCATTCCCGATGGACAACCCGCCCATTCTCGCAATGTTTATGGCGCAATGACCAGCGGCCCGCTTCTTACTTCCAGCCCCTCGTCTCCTCCGATCAACTCCCGTCTCGCCGAGGCCCGCTTCTGGATTCCGTGGATCATGGCCGTCAGCCTGTTCATGACGCAACTCGATGCCACGATCGTGAATACCGCCGTCCCCACCATTGCGGCGGCGTTTCGGGTGCCTTCGCTCAGCCTCAAGGCGGTGCTCACCAGCTACACCATCGCGCTCGCCGTTTGCATTCCGCTGAGTGGCTGGCTGGCGGACCGCTGGGGCACGCGGCGGGTGATGCTGGCAGCGGTGGGAGTTTTTACGGCGGGCTCGCTCTGCTGCGGTCTCGCGGGCAGTCTGCCGGCGCTGGTGGCGAGTCGTATTTTCCAAGGCATGGGCGCGGCTTTGATGATGCCGGTCGGTCGTATCGCCGTGCTGCGGACGTTTGAAAAGAGCGAGATTATCCGGGTGATGAATTTCATCGTCATCCCGGCGCTGATCGGGCCGCTGCTGGGGCCGTTCCTGGGCGGGCTCATCGTGCACTGGCTGTCATGGCGGATGATTTTTCTCGTAAACCTCCCGTTTGGCTGCGTGGGGCTGGCGCTCATCCAGCGTTATATGCCCGATGCGGCAGTCGATCCGGGGCGGCTCGATTGGGGCGGGTTTCTGCTCTTCGGCATCGGCATCGCCCTGCTCTCCTACGTGCTGGAAATTTTTGGCGTCCACGGTTTGAACAGCGCGGAGGTAATCATCCTTGGCTGCTTGGCCCTCTTTTTTCTCGCCGCCTACGGCCGACACGCTTTGCGTATCCCCAATGCCCTCATGCCGCTGGATCTTTTTAACGTCCGTACCTTTCGCATCTCGGTGGTCGGCGGCTGTGTGACCCGGCTGGGCATTGCGGGCATGCCTTTTCTCCTGCCGTTGCTTTACCAGCTCGGCCTCGGCTACGCGCCCTGGCAGGCGGGTCTGCTCACCATGCCCCAGGCCGCCGCCGCCATCGGGATGAAAACACTCACCCAGCCCATTCTCGCCCGGCTCGGCTATCGCCGGATTCTCCTGCTCAATACCCTCTGCATCGGCCTCACTATTGCCGCGTTCTCCTTCGTCGGCGTGCATACTCCGCTGCCGTTGGTGGTGCTGCTCAGTCTCGCGCAAGGCTCTTTCTCCGCCCTGCAATTCACGGCGATGAATACGCTCGCCTATGCGGATACGACTCCAGCTCAGGCCAGCGACGCCAGCACGATGGCCAGCACTGGGCAGCAGCTCTCGATCAGCTTCGGCATTGCCTGTGCCTCGCTCATTACCGGCTGGTTCCTCGGCGGCATCGCACAATCGGATACCGGCCTGCTCATCCCTGCGTTGCACCATGCGTTTATCACGCTCGGGATCCTCACCATTCTCAGCGGCGCTACTTTCCTCGGCCTGCGGGCAAACGACGGCGCGGCCGTCAGTAATCACCGCTCCACCGAGGCCGAGGAGGCCTGATTACATCTCGCCCTCATTTTTCAGCTGCTCGTAAACATCGGGGAAACGCTCCTGGATGCACGATGGGCAAAAGCCGTGTGTGAAACGGGCCTCGCTGTGGCAGCTTACGTAGCTCTCCACGCTTTGCCAGTAGCCGTGGTCGTTGCGGATCTCCTTGCAATACGAGCAAATCGGCAGCAGCCCGTTCAGCGTCTTGATTTCCCCCAGGGCCGTGGCCAGTTCCGCCGAGATTTTTCGCATCTCCATATGGGCCATGATTTGCCGCGCGAGCGCCTTGAGGGACTTGGCCTGCTCGTCGGTGAAAGTGCGTGGCTTGCGATCGATCACGCACAGCGACCCCATCGCCATGCCCTCGCTATCGATCAACGGTGCCCCGGCGTAGAAACGAATGTGCGGAATGGAAGTCACCAGCGGGTTCGTGGAAAAGCGCTCATCCTTCGTCGCATCCTTCACCACCATCACTTCCTGCTGCAAAATCGTGTAGGAACAAAAGGCCTGCTCGCGCGGCGTCTCCGCCACCGGCAGCCCGACCTTGGCCTTGAACCACTGTCGCTCTGCATCCACCAGGCTCATCAACGCCACGGGCGTGCGGCAAATCGTCGAGGCCAGGTAAACGAAATCGTCGTACGCCTGCTCCGGTCCCGTATCCATGATCTGGTAATGTCGCAGGGCCGCCAGACGCTTCGATTCATTGGGGGGCAGTGGATAGGACATGGGAGACTAGTAGAGCAATGATTGCACCTGATCAATCGGCTGGGCAATCAATCTTACCGCCCGCCGAGATTCACCATCTTCGGCTCCCGCTTCTGCAACGCCTCATGCACCGTGTTTAACAGCAGTTCGGGTTTGTAGGGTTTCTCCAGAAAGTTTCGGAATCCGGCCTCGATGAAGACCTTCCGGTCTTCCTCGGTCAGTTGTCCGCTCGAAATAATGATCGGCACTTCCGGCCGCAGCTTGCGAATCGCGCAGGCGAGCTGGTAGCCATCCATCTGCTCCATCTTCCAGTCGGTGAGGATGAGATCCACGTCGCCCTGCCGTTGGAAATAGAGGGCCAGCGCATCCGTGCCGTCTTCGGCGGTGTAAATCTGGTAGCCGTGCGATTGGAGCAGGCTCACCGAGGCAATGCGCACGCTGGCCTCGTCGTCCACCACGAGAATCGTTTCGTTGTTTCCGCGCGGGGGTAGCGTCAATGCAGGCTTCTCCTTGTCCGCTTCTTCTTCCTCCACCGCAGGGAGATAGACCTTGAAGGTTGTGCCGCGCCCCACCTCGGTCTCCACCACCATCGTGCCGCCATGGCTCTTCACGATGCCGCGCACCGTGGCCAGGCCGAGGCCCGTGCCCTTGCCCGGCTCCTTGGTGGTAAAAAAGGGATCAAAAATCCGGTCCAGCACTTCGGGCGGTATGCCCGAGCCCGAATCGGCGACTTCCATCACGACATGCGGCCCCGGCTTCAATTCCGGCTGCCGCGCCTGGTCGGTCACTTCCAGCATTACATTGGAAGCGCGTAAAGTGATCTGCCCGCCATCCGGCATGGCGTCGCGTGCATTCACGCACAGGTTCAGCAATACCTGGTGGATCTGGGTCGCATCGCCCGAGATGGCGGAGAGCGCTTTCGTCATCTCCGATTTCACATGGATGTTCTTCGGAAACGTCTGCGCCAGAATTTTCATCAACTCGGTGATGAGATGCTTGGGCTGCAAGGTCATGTGATCGCCCACCACCCCGCGGGCAAAGGTGAGCACCTGCTTCACGATTTCCGCGCCGCGCTCCGCGCTGCCTTCGATCGCATCGATCAACTTCTGATTCTCCGGTGCCTGATTTCGGGCGCGTAAAATACCCACCGACATCAGGATCGGCGTCAAAATATTGTTCAGATCGTGGGCAATCCCGCTCGCCAGGGTGCCGATGCTCTCCAGCCGCTGCGAACGCAGGTACTGCGCCTCGATTTGCTTCTGCTCGGTGATGTCCACATTCACCATCACGATGAACTGGATCGCGCCGCCTTCTTCCACCACCGAGCGCCAGCGGCTGTGAATGTTTAGCTTGCTGCCATCGCGATGGTGTTGCGCCATTTCGCCGCTCCACTCACCACTCTCGCGCACCACCCGCCGCGCCGAATCGGCTGCGCCTTGTTCAAAAATCACTTCTCCGACCGGGCGTCCGATCACCTCTCCCGCATGCCAGCCGTAGCGCCGCTCCGAGTTTTCATTCCAGAGGATGATGTTCTCACTCACGTCCGTTACGATTACGGAGACCGGCGTCACCCAGAGCATTTCTTCGAAGGCGGTCCCTTTCGAGGAGATTTCCATCAGCGAAGGGTCTGCGAGGTCCGTCATCTTGCGTCCGATCACGAGGATCGAGCTGCTGCCCGAGAAAAAAGTCGAGGAGGCCGTCAGCTCCAGTTCGTGTTGCCGACCGGTCTTGGTGACCAGGGTTGCCTTGAGGGGATTGCTCAGCCGCAAGCGGCGGAGTTCCGCCTCGGGGAAGAGCGTGGCAAAGGGCACTTGAAAAACCGCCGCGCCCATGCCGCCCATCTGCTGGGCTGCTTCATTGACGGCGAGGATGGAAAAATCTTCCGAGTTCAGCAGCCACATCGGCTGCGGATGCTTGCCGCACAACGCCCGGAAGGGAATTTCTGCCGAGGCGCGTTCCACCTTGCGAGGGGGTTCCTCGGCGACCTTCTCTGGGGCTGGGGCTTCGATGGTGGAATCGGACATTGGCTGGCGCTTTCGCAATTAGGCTAAAGCAATTGCCGTGCTGTGGAGTCCGTTTTAGCAAAATTAAATTTAGGCAGGCTTCCTAATTCTGGCGGGTAATCGCCCGATAAACCGCCTCGCAACCGGCCGGGGAAGCCAGCGCGACCTCTTCTGTAGCGCCTCTGTAGGCTGCCACCGCATCGCGGATCGCTTCGCGGACGGAAATCGCCAGCATTAGGGGTGGCTCACCCACTGCCTTGCTCCCGTGGATCACCGTGGGCTGAGTCGCATTTTTGAAAAAGGAGATGCGGAAGTCAGCCGGGGCGTCACTAATTGCCGGGATGGCATAAGTACTTGCGCTGTGGGTCAGCAGCCGGCCCTTCGCGTCCCACTTGAGTTCCTCACTGGTAAGCCAGCCCATCCCCTGCACAAAGCCGCCCTCGATCTGGCCGCGATCGACGCCCGGGTTCAGTGAATCGCCGACGTCGTGCAGGATGTCCACCCGGCGCACCTTGCTCATGCCGGTGAAGCGGTCCACTTCCACCTCGCTCACCGAGGCGCCACAGGCGTAGTAGTGGAACGGGCGACCTTTGCCGGTCGCGCGGTTCCAGTGGATGCCCGGCGTTGCGTAAAAACCGTTCGCCGAGAGGCTGATCCGCTGCATATAGGCGCGCTCTACCACATCTATGAAATCCACCGCCTCCTGCGGTGTGGTCGCGCTGAACCATGCATCATTTTCCACCCGCACCTGCCCGACCGGCACTTCTTTCCCGAAGCGCTCCTGTAACAGCGCCGCCGCCACCGGCAGCAATCTTTCGCGCAATTGCCGGCAGGCATCTTGCACCGCCGCGCCGTTGAGATCGGAGCCGCTGGAGGCGGCGGTGGCCGAGGTGTTCGGCACCTTGTCGGTGGCGGTGGGCATCATGCGGATTTGCCCGGCGGTCAGGCCGAGCTCGCGCATGACTACGCCCTGGATTTTCGTATAAAGGCCCTGGCCCATTTCGGTGCCGCCGTGGTTTACCTGCACCGAGCCGTCGCGGTAGATCATTACCAGTGCGCCGGCCTGGTTGTAGGGGGTGAAGGTGAAGCTGATCCCGAATTTCACCGGCGTGATGGCGAGGCCGCGCTGGCGGTTTGGATGCGATGCATTCCATTGCGCGATCTCGGCGCGCCGCTCGGTAAATTTCGCCTCGCGGAGCAGCTCCGTCCAGATCGCCTGGATGCGGTTGTCGCCGATTTCCTCGCCGTAGTGCGTGGTATTTGTCTCGCCGCTGCCGTGGTAGAGATTGCGCGCGCGCACGACCTCCGGTGGCAGTCCGGTGCGGCGGGCGATGCGGTCCATGATCTCCTCGATCACCAGCATGCCCTGCGGCCCGCCGAAGCCGCGAAAGGCGGTCTGCGAGGTGATATTCGTCTTCACCACCTGTCCGCTCACCTCGATGTTTGGGATGTAGTAGGCGTTATCGACATGGAACATCGCGCGGTCGGTCACCGGCATCGAGAGGTCGAGCGACCAGCCGCCGTTGGAAACCAGGGCGCACTTGAGCGCGAGGATTTTCCCGTCGTCGTCGTGGCCCACCGAGAACCGGCTGTAAAACGGATGCCGCTTGCCGGTGAGGATCATGTCCAGATCGCGGTCGAGCTGGATCCGCGCGGGCTGGCCGGTCTTCAAGGCGGCGAGCGCGACCAGTGCCGCCCAGGTGTTGCCCTGGGTTTCCTTGCCACCGAAGCCGCCGCCCATGCGCGGCGCCTGCACCACGATGCGATGGCGCGGCACGTGCAGCACCTCGCTCACGATCGTCTGGATCTCGCTTGGGTACTGGGTGGAGGAGGAAACCGATACGTTGCCCTCTGGATCCACCTCGGCCCACGCGGCATGCGTCTCCAGGTAAAAATGCTCCTGCCCGCCGAGCTCGAACTCCCCGTCGAACCGGCGCGGACTCGCGGCCAGCGCGCCGTCCCAATCGCCGCGCCGCATGTAATTTGGCTCGGTATGGAAACTCCCCGCGGCAATCGCCTCGGGCACGGTGAGAATCGCGGGCAGTGGCTCGTAATCGACCTCGACCAGCTTGGCCGCCGCGCGGGCTTGCTCGATCGTCTCCGCCACCACCACGGCCACCAGGTGGCCGTGATAGAGCACCTCGGTTTCCGCGAGCAGGCTCTCGTCCTTTCGCGCGCAGCCCACGTCGTTGTGGCCCGGCACGTCCTCCGCCAGCAGCACGGCGCGGACGCCGGGGGCCTTTCGGGCGGCGGTCGCGTCGCGACGCAAAATCTTCGCGTGCGCATGCGGCGAGCAGACTGGCCACAGTTCCAGCATGGGACGTCGGAGCGCGGTGTCCTCGATGTATTGCGCGCGCCCGGTCACGTGCCCGACTGCGCTCTCGTGCTTCAATCCGTGCGAAGCGGTTGCGACTTCCCACACGTCGTCCGGCACAAATTCCAGCGTCGTCTCCGGCTCGCCGCTCACGAATTTTTCCCACAGGCTCACCACCAGCCCGCGCCGGTATTCCGCGCTCCCGCGCGCATCGTCGATCGGGGTGTAAATCCCGCGCAGCGCCTCTGCGACGGCTTCCCGGGCGGCTTCCAGCGTGCGGCCCGCCAGCGCCGCTTCTGCCGCCAGCGCGCGCATGGGCAGGGCTGAGACGCCGCCGAAAGCGATGCGCGTCTTCGTCACCACGCCCTGCGCATCCGTCTCCACCGCAAAGGCCGCCGAGACGATGCTGATGTCCATCTCCCGCCGCTTCGACACCTTGTAAAATTCCACTCGTGACCACGCGCCGCGCGGCACGATCACCTCGCGCATCACCTCATCCGCCGCCAGCACCGTCTTCCGGTAGCCGGTGAAAAATTCCGCGAGCGGTACCGTGCGTTCGCCGCGTTCGCTCGCCAGCACCACCGCGGCTTCCAGCGAGAGCAGCACCGGCGCGCTGTCGCCGATTGGCGAGGCCGTCACCAGGTTTCCCGCCAGCGTGGCGCGGTTGCGAATTTGCCGCGAGGCAAAGAGAGTGAGCATCTTCTGGAACGACGGTAGCGCGCCTGCCAGCGCGTCTTCGAGATTCGTGAGCGTCGCCCCCGCGCCCAGATGCCAGGCCGTTTCCGTGGCCGTGATCGTCTTCAACTCCGCCACCGCTTCCGTCGAAATCAACTGCGGGAAATCGCGGCCCTGCTTGTTGATCTCCACCCCGATCTCCGTCGCTCCCGCCACCAGCCGCGCCTCGGGATGTTGCGCTTTCAGCCGCAGCAATTCCGCCAGTGAATCCGGCCGCAAAAAGAACCGCCCGCCCGTTGCATACGCCGCGCCGCCCGGCTCCGCCGCCTGCTCCAGCCGACGCGCAAATTCCGCATCTACTGGCTGCTCTCCCGCTTCCAGCGCCGCATCGCGAATCGCCCGATACCCCGTGCACCGGCACAGGTTCCCGCAGAGCTGATCCGCAATCCGCTCCTTGTCCTGCAGCCCGCGCGCGCAGCCTTCGAACATCGACATCACAAACCCCGGCGTGCAATATCCGCACTGCGAGCCGTAGTGCTTCACCATTGCTTCCTGTGCCGGATGCAGCTTTCCGCCCTGCTCCAGCCCCTCCACCGTCAGCACCTCGCGCCCGGCCACCATCGGCAGCAGCGCGATACAACTATTGATCGCTCGATAAGTCGCCTGCCCCGCCGCATCGCGCTCCACCAGCGCCACCGTGCAAGCCCCGCAATCCCCCTCTGCACACCCGATCTTCGTCCCCGTGTGCCCATTCCGCCGCAAATACTCTGCCAGCGAAAAATTCGGAGACACCCCATTCACCGCCACTTCCTGGCCATTGAGGGTGAAAGTGAAGTGATCCGAGGGAGCCCTGTTCATCGCCATACTTACGTCCTTCGCTCCGGTTTTTCAAATCCGGGTTCGGAGCGTTGAGCGGAAGTGGTTAGGCGTTTCCGAGTGTCGTCGGATAGCATTAAATTATAGATGAGGCTGTTCGTCGGGCTTGTCAGAAGCGAGGGAGCCAACCCGGACATGCTGCAAAAGAGCGTATGAAGGCACGTCGTTAAGAGCTTGCTCAATCTCAGCAATACGGTTTCGAGCCGAAGCTTCAGAAAGGTGAACCGAGTCAAGTTCACGATAGATTTGGCCAAACATCTCCTCGTAGTTGCTGGCAACGATAATCTCATCGCCATCTTGTGAGGAAGCAGGACAGTCGAGGTGAACAATATGTAGATCTTCGGTTTTAAGTCCCGCCGACTTGTAGGCTTGCACGTGCCAGGGATCGGTAGAGGGATCAGCTAAATATTGTGCGAGATATGCGCCACGGGCACGCTGTGCGTCTGCCGCAGTGGAGAAAACACCGAGCAGGATGTCAGGTGCGGTGTAAGGCGAAATCTTTCGCAGTAATGCGTGCATCAAACGGAGTGCGGACGTTAGACGTTTCGATTGTTCGCGAGAGACGCGGCGTGATGAATTTCAGATTTGAGGTGCTCGAAGTCGGTTTCGGTAATTCCAAGGCGTTTGAGCGTGGACAGGCCAATGTCTTTCTGGGTCTTTAGTCGCTCACTGATAAGGCACGTCGGCACGACAAAAAAACGCCACTGGCTCACATCGAGCGGGTCGAGAGTGGATAGTTCGGTATGAATGTGGAGACAAAATACATAGACGTCCGCGGCTCGGATTGCCTGGATGGCAGTGGTGTTGGTTTCGGCGTCCCACGAGCGAGCTTCACGAATGGAAAAGCGGGGTTTGGAGAGGGTGCGCTGGAGCCAGCTCTGGACATAACCGGAGGCCTTGACTTCGATTCGAGTGCCGTCTGGAGCAAGGAGGTCGTAAGAAACCCAATTTGTTCGAACGCCGGTGTCGATGCCGAGCGCGCAAGCGACGATATACTCGGCAAGCCAGCCTCGAAAAATATTGGAAACCAAGTCAGATCCCGACCACTGCCAGAAATCACCAAGTGTGCGTCCAATGGAAATGCTGCCTGAACGTAACGGCTCGGAACTGAGTCGTGGAGATGCTGGTATCGCGCTGAGCGCAGCAAGCGGCAAACGGTTTGCAGTTTCGGTCATGGGGAAAGCTTGGCAATGCCTAACCTGAAGTAGCTGAGATGGTTTCTGAAAAAGTAGAAATCACAAGTTTGGCCTGGGATCAGGTGCGAAATCTTCTCGGAGACGGGGTCTTCCGGGAAAGTCTATCTGCAAAGCGACGATTGAAAGCACTTTTTGCACGTATGCACGGACTGACCCCTTTCCCTTGTTGCTGGGGGCTTCATCGATGTGATGAATTTGAGTTGGCTTGCCTCGCTCACGGCAAACACAGCAGGTGCGATCTGAGCGAAACAATAGGTTGGCGGCGACATCGCCGGGAATGGGAATGCGGGTCTTAGCCATACGAGTAAGTGCGGGTTAGTTGCCTAACGATCCCAAGCTCAGCGATAGTCGGAGCAATTGGTGTAGTGTATGGTTAAGCATCCTTATTTTGTTTGGGGTGTAATCGACACCAATCAACCGCTCTGAGAATTAAATAGTCAACAGCCTCGGTTGCGTTGCGACACGACTCGCCCTGCTGCTCAAGCTCTCGACCACACGCAATAATTTCATCAAGCGCCCACTGAATCTTACCAAGTTGCTCTGTAGAAAACCGTTTCTCTGCTATGAGGTAATCTCGCAATGTGTCGAGATACTCGATGTAATTCGATTCTACCCAATTGCATCCACCATTCCCGTTCATCTCGTGGCCAATCACGCTCATTGCGTAGAGAACTGGCTGCCCATCTCGCGGAGGAGCCGACGATACTCAGCTTGGTACTCTCCTGCGGTCAGTTGCTTTGGTTGGCGTTTGAAACCGAACATACCTTAATGAGGCCTAACAAGAAGTAGGTGAAAATCGCAAGCCTGTGTTCAAGAGGATGTGTCAGACTTCTGCGTTAAAGGCATGGATACCCAGCGCAATTGAGTTGCGCGGACAAGTGCGTGACGAAATAGAGTTTCGTCACGAGTTGGGTTGAGGTTGCGAAATCGCCTTTCCTTCGTGTCCTCGTGCCTTGGTGGTGAAATTACCCTCTTCTCACCTGCAATATTTTCAAAAACGAGCGGGAGCGGATTTCTTCGAGGGTGAGGCCGGTGGCGAGGGCTTCCTGCTCGGTGATGGCGCCGCAGGCGATGCCGCGGAGAAAGTAGTTGAGCAGCCCCTGGCCGGTGGCGGCGTCGTCGAAGACGTCGCCGTAGAGCGAGGCTTTGGCGGCTTTTTCGACGAAGGTGCGGAGGCGGTTCGAGGCGGCTTCGAGGGCGGCGAGGAAGAAGGAATAGACGGCGGCGTAGCGGACGACGAGCTGCGCGGGGTGCAGGTCCCAGCCTTGGTAGATGCCGTTGCGCAGGGAGTGCAAATTATCGTTGAAGCCGAGCCGCCAGGCGCCGTGGACGGCGGCAAAGTTTTCCTGCACCTGGGCCTCGGTGAGGCTTTCGCCACGATGCGGGCCGACGGGCAGGATATTGGTCGCGCCGTCGGAAATGTGGACGCCGGTGCCAGCGAGGGAGACGACCATCACGGTGCGCGCGAAGTCGCAGGCGGAGTGGCCCATGGCCTGATAGGCGGCGGTGACGCCGAAGGACGCGGTGTAATCATAGACGCCGAAATGGACGCTGGAGCAGCGGCCTTGCGAGGCCTCGATGTATTTCAACAGCGGAGAGCGGCCCTCGTGATCGAGAATGGATTGCGGGGTCTCGATCATCAGCTCGAGGCGGAGCGCGCCGTCGGCGAGGCCGAGCTTTTGCTCGAGCAGGGCGGCGACTTTCACGGCGGCGGTGACCTGGGCGACGCTCTGGATCTTCGGCACGGTAATCACGAAATTGGGCGGGAGCGCGCCCCCGGTATTCGCGACCAGCGCAGCAATAAACCGCTCGAAGGTGCGGATACTGCGGGAGTGCAGGTCCTCATTCATTGGCTTGATGCGGATGCCGAGAAATGGCGGCAGCGTCCCGGCGGCGAGCCCGGCGGCGACTTCCTCGGCGGCGGTGACGGCGTGGCCATCCTCCTCGTCGTCGGGCCGGTTGCCATAGCCATCCTCGAAATCGAGGCGAAAATCCTCGGTGGGCTCGCGCTGGAGCTTCTCCACCACGCGGTCATAGAGCGTGGTTGCAAATTCATCGCTCCAGTTCGTGCCGAGCGCCTCGCGCAGCTTTTCAAAATTGGGCGCGTATTCGTCGAGCGACCGTAGCGCGACGACGCCGAGCTTTTGCGCGGAGTCCGCCTTGAACAAATGGGCGCCGCCATAGACCACATGCACGGCCTGGCGGCGGTTCGATTCGCCGGGGTAGCGCGCGAGCAATTCGCGATTGGCGGCTCCCAGTTCGGTGAGGATGGGGCCCAGTTCGTCCGGCGTCAGTGGATTGCTCATAAAGGAATGCGGTTAATGTCTTTGTAGTAAATGTAGCGGGCGGGGCCGGGCCCGGCGGCGATGAACCACTGCGGGCAATAGGGCGCGATCCAGAGGCTATCCCCGGCATCGACCGGATGCCAGTCGTCGCCGAGGCGATAGACGCCGGAGCCATTGAGGAAGAGCATCCCGTGCTCCATCACGTGCGTCTCGACGAAGGGCAGGGTCGCGCCCGGATCGTAGGTGAAAATGTTCACGGCCATGTCCGCGCCCGGCGTGTCGGGGATGAGCGTCTTGAGGCGCGCGCGCGGGTCGCCGAGAAACGGTGTCTCGCTCACGTCGCTCTCGTGGCCGGTGAAAAAGGCGGGTGCTTCCGCTCCGGCGAGCGGCTCGTAGCGTTTGCGGAAGAGGAGCAGCTTCGAGCCCGCCTTCTTCGAGGCGAGATCGAATTTCGTGCCCGGCGGCAGATAGGCATACCCCCCACCGGTAAGCGTGGTTTTGTTCAACACGACCTTGCCCTCGATGACGAAGACGAAGAGTTCGTAGCCGAAGAGTTCGCCCTGGCCGCGGCCGTTCTTTTCCAGCGTGACCAGCCACTGGCCGAGCTTCGCGCCGATGGCGGCGGAGAGGATGACGTTGATGACGCACTTTTCCCAGCCGGGGACGGCGCTCGGCACGTAGCCATCCGGCGCGATGAGCGCGTAGTTCGACCTTACCACCGTTCGCGTGAGACCCAGGGAAGTTTTCATAAACGTAAATGGCTAAGCCGCCACTCTTTGCCCGTCTGCGGGTGGAAATCAACTCGCGAACGAAGATTCGGGGAAAAATCTTCGCCTTGGGGTGCGCAGAGGGCGGAAGCGCGAAGTGCAACTTGGGAACGAGCGGAATTGGAAAATAATTGCTTAAAGTACCATCAGAAATTCAAAATGACTGTCTGCCGCCTCGACTTCCACTTTGTGATAGCGGGCGCAGGCGGCGATCAACAGATCGCTGGTCGGCGCTCGTTTCCCGGCCTGACGGCAGCGGCAGGCCAGTTCACAGGCCAGTTGCCACACCTCGTCATTAATCGGCAACTCTGGAATCACCTGCTCATACTCACGCAATACTCTTCGCTCCGGATCGCGCCCGACTCCGGCCCATAATTCCAGCCGCACCATCGAGCACCAGCAAGCCTGCCCGCCAATAATCAAGCCGCGCAACCGCTCGCGTGTGAGTTCATCTCCTCCGTGCCGCAGCGCATTGACCCACACGGAAGTATCCACCAGTTTCATCGCGACTTGGGCGGATAACTCCTGGAGCCCTTGGTCCAGCTTTTGGAATCGCTGGTTTCCATTTCTTCAATCTCATCGTTGGTCAGCAATGAATCAAAGGTGCCGAAATGTTTGGTGAGCTCTGACATGCGGCGGCGCTGGTTGAAATCCTCCAGCGCCTTCACGATCGCCTCCTTTTTCGTCTTGGCCTTGGTAAAGCGCATCGCATCCCGGAGTTCCTTTTCTGGAATATCGACGGTGGTCTTCACGCTTCTAAAATGCTGCAAATTGGCATCCATTTTTAACCGCGGATGAGCGCGGATAAAAGGCCAGCCGATCTGCGATATCCGTGTTATCCGCGGTTAAAATTTTCTCTTCGGATGACTTTGGGCGGACGGTTCTAGGCGTCTCTGCGAATCAGTCGGCCCTGGCCTGCGCCAACCAGGCCGCGCAGGACCACTTTTTCCACGCGACCTTGCAGATTCATCCCGGCATAGGGGGTTACTTGATGGCGGTAGCGGAGCTGGCTGGTCTCGACGCGCGTGCTGGCGTTTCGATTCACCAGCACGAAATCCGCGTCCAGACCGACGGCGATCTGGCCTTTTTGCCCGGCGAGGCCGAAGCGTTTCGCGACGTTGGTCGAGAGCATGGCAGCGCACTCAGCGTTTGACAGGCCGGCGTTCAGGGCCAGTGCGAGCAGGTGCTGGCAGCCAGCGATACCGCCCCATACCTGGTAGAAATCCGCGTCCTGCTTCATGGACATTGGGGATGGGGAATGGTCGGAGCCAATCGTATCCACCGCGCCCGCGCGTACCTGGGCGAGCAGGGCGGCGCGCTCGGCGGCGTTGCGAATCGGCGGGGCGCACTTGGCCAGCGGGCCGATCCGTTCCACGTCCTCGTCGGTGAGGGTGAAATAGTGCGGACAGGTCTCGCAGGTCACATCCAGCCCGCGTGTCTTCGCCTGCGCGATGAGCGCGATTCCCGCCGCGCTGCTCACGTGCACGATGTGGAGTGCGCAGCCCGTCTCGCCGGCAATATCCAGCGCCGCGCCGATCGCCTCCAGCTCCATCGAGATGGGTCGCGAGGCCAGGTAATCGCGAATCGTGCTCCCGTGCCTGAATTCGGGATGGTCGATCTCCGCATGCACGGCCACCGGCAATCCGAGAGCGGCTGATTTCTTCATCCCGGCCCAGAGTGTCTTTAAATCGACGTTGGAAAAATCCTCGATTCCGCTGTTCGACATGAAGGCCTTAAACCCGATCACGCCCCGGTCCCGTAGCGGTTCCAGATCGTCCGCATTTCCCGGCACCAGCCCGCCCCAGAGCGCAAAATCGACCACCGACTTCGCCTCGGCCAGCGCGCGCTTCTCATCGAACGCCTCGGCGTTCACCGTCGGCGGATGCGCATTCAACGGCATGTCGAAAAAGGTCGTCGTTCCCCCCGCCGCGCAGGCCTGCGAGCCGGTCTCCAGCCCCTCCCAATCCGTGCGCCCCGGTTCGTTAAAATGCACATGCGCATCGATCACCCCCGGCAAAATCTCCAGCCCGCGCCCGTCGATCTCCAGTGCCGCCGAGCCTTCTCCTTCGGCAGCGACGGCTGCGAATTTTTCATCGACTACCGCGACGAATCCAAACGGCTCCGCGCCGCGCACCAGCAAATCGTATTCAGGCATAAAGGAAGAAAGTTGAAGACCCTGGGTATTTGCCGACGATACCCCAATTCGCCGCAAAATGCAGCGCGGCTTTTTGGGGCCATCTGCAATCCGCGCGCCCCTTCCAAAAATGTCACCCCGAGCGAAGTCGAGGGGCCTCAAATTGTTCTGCGCTGGGAAAGCAAGGTGGTTCTTGGTGGGAACGAAGCGCGCCGAGCCCCAGAACAGTCAGAGATCCATTCGACTCCATTCCGCTCCGCTCCATTGCGCTCAGGATGACATCGTTTTTGGACGGGCTTGGGTTGCAGATGCTGTCACTCGTCACGATTACGGGCACCCTCGACTTCACGGCCTTCCGCTCGGGATGACGCCGGGTTGAGCGCCCTCAAATCTTCACACATACAAATCCTTGCACTTCAAAATGAAATCAATCACGGCGCCGATGGCTTTGCTGGCGTCGGTGAGTTTGATCGATTCATCGGGGTGGTGGCTCAGACCGGCTCTGCAGCGGACGAAGAGCATGGTGACGGGGCAGAGGACGGACATGGCGGCAGCGTCGTGGCCGGCACCGCTGGCGAGGAGGGGCGGGTTGCTCTCGTGCCGGGCGGCGGCGGCGCGCAGGAGCTTGGTGAAGGCGGGGTCGCAGGGGACGGTGGCGGTTTCCTGCACCGGCTTCCAGTAGAGCTTGAGCTTGCGCCTCTTTGCGATGGCCTGGGCTTTTTTGTGGAGGCGCTTTACTTCGACGCGGCGTTTCGTGTTGTTCTGGTCGCGGACGTCGAGGCTGAGTTTGACGTGACCGGGGATGACGTTGCTGGCCCCCGGAGCGACTTGAAGCTGGCCCACCGTGGCGGTGATCTTGCTTTTTTCCACGGCACCGATGAACTCGGCGGCCCCGGCGAGCGCATCACGGCGGAGGCGCATGGGGGTGGTGCCGGCGTGGCCGGCCATGCCTTCAAATTCCACGCTCAGACGGCTTTGCCCGGCGATGGAGGTCACGATACCCAGCGCCTTTTTCTTTGTCTCCAGCACGGGGCCTTGCTCGATATGCACCTCGGCATAGGCCAGAAATTCACCAGCGTCCCGCTTCGCCCGGTCGATTCCTTTTTCCTCCACGATCGCGAGGTCCTTGTCGGTGAGCGTGCCGGCCATCGCGCGGCTGCCGAGGTAGGTGGTCTGGTAACGCACGCCCTCCTCGTCGGAAAAACCGACGACCTCAATGTGGAATGGCATCGCGACATTACGCGCGCGGAGCAACCCCACTGCCGCCAGGGCGGTGAGTACGCCGAGCGGGCCGTCGTATTTTCCGGCGTTGCGCACGGTGTCGAGGTGCGAGCCAAGCACGAGCGTCTTTGCCTTCGGCGCGATGCTGCTCCAGCGGCCGATCAGGTTGAAGGCGGCGTCCTCGCGCACTTCCAGCTTCGCGTCGCGCATCCATTCGCCGACGAGTGCGTTCGCCCGCTGCATGGCGGGGGAATGAAAGGTACAGGGTGATGACGCCGGGTTCATCCGTGATCGCTGCGAGTGCGTCGCAGCGATCCATCAACTCCCGCGATAAGTGCTGTAAGCCCAGGGTGTGCATAGCAATGGAACGTGGTAGCCCGCCGCTGCATCGCTAACCCGGAAACACACCGGCACGCGATCCAGAAACGTGCGATCCCCAAAATAATCACCGACAAAAAAGATCAACTCATAATCGCCCACTGCCATCTCTTCGGTCGTGAGAAGCAGCCCATCCGTGCGGCCATCGGCATTGGTGCGCACGGTTTTGCGCAACGTGCGTTCACCGGTTTCCGGCGCGCGCTGCCACAACTCGATTTGCATCCCGGCAGCAGGCTTGCCGGTCACCAGATCGAGAACATGCGTGCTCAGTTTAGCGCTCATTCGCTGACTAAATCGGTGAGTCGCAGCCAGGCGATCTTGTCGATTTCCTCCAGGGCGGTTTTGATCTCGACAGCGAGTTCGTTCTGCAGACGCGCGGGGAAGGCTTGCAGGATCGCTTCCTTGCGGTTCATTCGCGCGCAGATGATGAAGGGAAAGCCGAAGCGTTCCTTATAGGCGCGATTGGACTGGTCGAACTGCGCGACCTCTTCCTTCGAGAGATTCATCAGCCCGGCGGCGGCCTGCTCGCCCTGCGACTCGGCGGTGAGGACCGCACGGCCCACCAGATCGGGATGGGCGCGGATGAGCTGCATTTTCAAATCATCGGAAGCGGCGGCCACGATTTCCTGCAGCGTCGTTTGCATTTGCTCCACGCTGGCGAAAGGACGCTGCTTTTCCGCGCGCTCCGCGATCCACGGCGACCGCTCATAGATCGGGCTGAAGATGCGGTTGAATTCTGCAGTCGGGAGGGCGTTTACTTTTTCGAGGGTCCAGCTCATGCAATGGAAATTAAATCTTCGTTCGCGTGCTTTTGGTTGTTTACACGTAATGAGCAGGTAATTAAGCTGCAAGGTTTTACTCGGAATTTTAATGACAGGGTCTCCAAAAAAATCTCCCGATGAACTGGCCTCCGCCATGGCGGAACTGGCGCCAGCCTACACCCCACAGGAAGCTTTTACCGAAGCTTCGCGCTGTCTCTTCTGCTTCGATGCCCCGTGTATCATGGCCTGTCCCACCGGTATCGATATTCCTACTTTCATCAAGAAGATCACCACCGGCAACCTGACCGGCTCCGCGCGCACCATCCTCACCGCCAATGTGTTGGGCGCGAGTTGCGCCCGGGTGTGCCCGACCGAGGTGCTCTGCGAAGGCGCGTGCGTAATGCTTGATCGCGAGGGCGACCCGGTCAAAATCGGACGCCTGCAACGGCATGCGACCGATTATGTGACTGAGCGAAACCTCCAGGTGCTGAAGCCGGCGAGCCTTAAGACGGGCAAGCGGGTAGCGGTGATCGGTGCCGGCCCGGCGGGGCTCGGCTGTGCTGCTGAGCTGGCGCAACTCGGGCACGAGGTCGTCATTTTCGAGCGCAAGCCACTCCCGGGCGGCCTTAATACTTATGGTATCGCGGTTTACAAGATGAAGCCCGAGGTGAGTCTCGAAGAGGTCGAGCTGGTGAAAAGCCTCGGGGTGGAAATCCGATGCGGCGTGGAGATCGGGCGTGAGATCACGGCGGAACAATTGCTCACCGAGTTCGATGCCGTCTTCCTCGGCGTGGGCCTGGCGGCGGGGCGCAAGCTGGGGATCGAGGGCGAGGACCTGCCCGGCGTGCTGGATGCGCTCACGTTTATCGAGCACCTGCATTCGCTGCCGCTGCATGCGGTCTCGGTCGGCGAGCGCGTGGTGGTGATTGGCGCGGGCAACACGGCGATCGACGCTATCACCCAGGCTCGCCGTCTCGGCGCAAAGGAAGTGACCGCCGTCTATCGTCGCGGCGAGAGCGATATGTCCGCCTACGGTTTCGAGTACGAGCTGGCCAAACAGGATGGCGGGCAATTTCTCTTTCACGCTTTGCCGGTGGAAATCCTCGCCGGGGAGGCGGGAGCGGTGGCCGGATTGCGGATCGTCCGCACCGAGCCTACGCCCACGGGTGGAGTGCAGGTGATTCCCGGCAGCGAGAGTGTGATTCCCTGCGACATGGTGCTCAAGGCGGTGGGGCAGGGCAAGCAGTCGGGCTGGCTCCAGCAGCAATTTCCCGGGCTCCGCCTGCGCCAGGATGGCTCGATCGAAAGCGATCCCGCCACCGGGGCGACCAGCCTCCCGAAGGTCTTCACTGGCGGCGATTGCGCCAATGGCGGTCGCGAGGTCGTAAATGCAGTCGGGGAGGGCAAGAAGGCCGCGCATGGCATTCACCGCCTGCTCACCGGGGTGGAGGCCAGCCTGCCGATCCAGCCCTCCCGCCACGGGTTGAAAGAGAAGCAGCCCCTCGGCAGTGGCATCGAAGCGCCGATTCGGGTCCACGAATTGCTTTCCTGAGTCTTTTCCAATCACCACAACCACGTCCCACCATGAACCAGCCCACCACCGGCCATTCCCCAAAACCCTCGATCAAAACCCTCGCCCGCATTGCTTTTACGGCGATTGCGCTCACTTCGTTGAGTGCTTGCGTCACTAAATACGATACGCAGACGCATTACCTCTACCCGCCCAAGCCAAAAGCCCCCAAGACTGCCCCGTCGCCCAAGCCGACGCCGAAACCGGTCGTCAAAGTCGCGCCCAAGCCCGCTCCGAAGCCGACGCCCAAACCGATGCCGAAGGTGGCGCCTAAACCAGCTCCCAAGCCGGTGGTCAAAACCAAGGCCGTTGCCCCGAAGCCTGCGGCAACTCCAGTTCACGTGCCTCAGCCTGCCTCCACCGCCGAGCCCACGCCCAAATCCGTCATTAAGCTGACCCCCTTCATGCCCGACGAGGGTGGGTCGGCTACCGCTCCCGGCAAGAAGCCCAAGCCGAAAGCGACTCCGAAAGCCGCCGCTCCCAAAGCCACCCCGTCCACTAAATCAGCCCCTGCGGCCGCTCCCGCTCCCAGCAGCGTCGCCGGGGAAGGGGATTTCCTCATTCAATATAAGGAAGGGGTCATCACGAAGGTCATCATTAAAAAAAAGACCGGCAATCGTGATCTGGACCGCAAGTCCCTCGCCTGGATCTGGGCCAAGTTCCAGGTCCGCAAAGGCGCGACCGGTGCTTCACCCGTTACTCTCACCTGGCGCGATGGCTCCGACCGTCCCACGCCTCGCTTTTATTGATATTCCGTCCCATGGCCGATCTTACCAGTAACCTCGCCGGCATCGTTTCTCCCAACCCCTTCTGGCTCGCTTCCGGGCCGCCCACCAGCACCGCCTACCAGGCGCATCGCGCGTTTGAGGCCGGGTGGGGCGGGTTTGTCTGGAAAACGATCGGTGAGCCGATTGTGAACGTCAGTTCCCGCTACTCGGCGCTGGATCTGAACGGCACCCGGATGGTCGGCCTGAATAATATCGAACTCATCAGCGACCGCGCGCCGGAGACGAACTTCCGCGAGATCGCCGAGGTGAAAAAACGCTGGCCCGACCGCACGGTCATCGCCTCGCTCATGGTGGATACGCGGGAGAACTGGCACGACTTCGTGAAGCGTAGCGAGGACGCCGGGGCGGACGGGATCGAGCTCAACTACGGCTGCCCGCACGGCATGTGCGAGCGTGGCATGGGCTCCGCCGTGGGCCAGCAACCCGCCGTGGCTGAGAAGATCACGAGTTGGGTAATGGAGGTTGCGCAAATCCCGGTGATCGTGAAGCTTACACCAAATATCACCGACATCACCGCCGCCGCCCGTGCCGCCCGCCGCGCGGGGGCGAATGCCATTTCGTTGATCAACACGATCAACAGTATCACCCAGGTGAATCTCGACAATTTCGTGCCCGAACCGTTCGTTGGCGGGCTCAGTTCCCACGGTGGCTATTGCGGCCCGGCGGTGAAGCCAATTGCACTAAACATGGTGCAGAGCTGTGCGGCTGATTCCGAGGTGGGGCTGCCCATTTCGGGAATCGGTGGCATCACCACCTGGCGGGATGCGGCGGAGTTCATCGCGCTGGGCGCGTCCAATGTGCAGGTTTGTACCGCAGCGATGCATTACGGTTTCCGCATCGTGGAGGACATGATCGAAGGACTTTCCGATTATCTTGATTCCAAGGGCTTTACCGGGCTCGACGATCTTTGCGGACGCGCGGTGGCCAATGTCACCCGCTGGGAGCACCTCGACCTGCGCTACAAGCGGGTGGCGCGCATCGATTACGACAAATGCATCGGCTGCAACCTGTGTTTCATCGCTTGTGAAGACGGCGCGCACCAGTGTATCGATCTCAAGTCGCCCGCCGAACTCGGCGTCGGTCTCGGCCCGGGCCGCGTCCCGCACAAGCCCGTGCCAAAAGTGCGGGAGGAAGACTGCGTAGGTTGCAATCTGTGCTCGCTCGTCTGCCCGGTGCAGGAGTGCATTACGATGACCACCATCGAGACTGGAGAGCCAAAGCTCACCTGGAGTGATTATCAGGCGAAGCTGGCGAGTGGGACGATGGAGGCGATGCCTCCGCATGCATAGTGGGAGGATGGCTGATGAGGGTTGGCCTAAATGCTTTGCTAACAGGGGGGCAGAGGCTGATTCCTTGCTCTTTGGGGGGGGAAGCCAAGGCAAAGAGCAATCGGTGATTATGCTTTTGCGCGCCTCTCGCCCGGGTGGGAGGCTCCTTGGAGTGGTTTGACACCTGTTTGTCGTCTTGTCGTACGAATGAAAACACCGGGTTTTTCCAAAGGTCTGCCAGCGGGGCGGGTGGTGCTTTTTGGCCAAAGCTGGACAAAATTCGCCCAGAAGTCACAGGCCGAGGACTTTACAAAGAAAAAAGCCGTGCTTTTGGAAATTTTAAGTAGCTCAAATGCAATGCTTTACAAAATTTAAGGAAAAATGTGCTTCGCACTGGCAGGAGGATTGCTAAAGTGCCGCTGCCGAATTTTTCGGCCCTAAACAAAACCAAGACAACAACACACATGGTAAAAACACACATCCTGAAAGTTGCTATGCTTTGTGCAACGCTCGCGATGGTCAGCTTCTCGACCAGCAAGAGCTTCGCAGGCACCGATACAACTGACGCGAAGAAGGAAGTAAAGCCTCTTACAACAGAGATTACGAAGTCCTGCATCACTGGCGACCTCGGCGTCAACGTGGTGAGTGCTTACTTCTCCCGCGGTATCCTTCAAGAAAACCAGAGCTTCATCATCGAGCCCTACGCCGATCTCTACTTCAAGCTTTATGAAGGTGACGGCTTCCTGAACTCGGCGACGCTGAACCTGGGTGTCTGGGATAGCGCGCACGAAGAGCACACCGGTGCCATCGGCACTGGTTCGTCCACTTCGGCTTGGTATGAGTCCGATGTCACCAGTGGCATCTCGCTCACCTTCGCGAAGATCTTCACCTTCACCCCGAGCTACTACGCTTACCTCAGCCCGAACGACGCGTTTGCTACCTTCCAGGGTATCAACCTGAACCTCGCGGTTGACGATTCGCAGTGGCTGGGCGCCTTCGCGCTGCACCCGCACTTCACGACCCTGTTCGAACTCTCGAACAAGGCTGGTCTGGGTTCCACCAAGGGCGTTTACTATGAAGTGGGTGTTGCTCCGGCGCTGCCTACCTTCGCTGGTGTAACGGTTTCCTTCCCGCTGACGGTTGGCTTCGGCTCGCATGGCTTCTACGCTGGCGACGCTTTCGGCTACTTCTCGGCTGGCGCGAACGCTTCCTATGCCCTGTCGTTCATCCCCTCCTGCCTCGGCAGCTGGTCGCTCAACGGCAGCGCTACCTACTACTACCTGCATGACAATCTCGCTACGGTTGACGTTGGTCGCCATAACGATTTCGTCTTCTCCGGTGGTTTCGGTCTCACGTTCTAATTCTTAGAACGTTTTCTATTTGCTTCCTCCGGGCTCCCCGCCCGGGGGAAGTTAGGGAACTACGGCATCCTCCTCCTCTCTCCTTTTTTTCCCCGATTCGCTGATTTGAACATGAACACACAAGCACTATGTACAAATTCAGTCACGCAATCGGTTGTCTCGCTGCGGCGGGAATCACCCTCTCTTCGGCAGTAGTCCACGCTGAAGACACAGTAAAAGTTGGTGTCCTTCACTCCCTGAGTGGCACCATGGCGATCAGCGAAACGTCTCTGAAGGACGTTCTGCTCTACGCTTTTGACGAAATCAACAAGAGCGGCGGCGTTCTTGGCAAAAAAATCGAACCAGTCATCGTTGACGGCGCTTCCAACTGGCCGCTCTTCGCTGAAAAGGCAAAGCAACTCCTTCGAGCAGGACAAGGTGGCCGCGACGTTTGGCTGCTGGACCTCGGTGAGCCGCAAGTCGGTCCTCCCCGTCTTCGAGAAGGACAATGGTCTCCTCTTCTACCCGGTGCAGTTCGAGGGTGAAGAACTCTCCAAAAACATTTTCTATACTGCGGAAGCGGTCAACCAGCAGGCCACTCCGGCCGTGGATTACCTCCTTGCCCAGGGGAAGAAGAAATTCTACCTCGTCGGCACGGACTACGTTTATCCGCAGACCACTAACCTTATCCTCTTCAAGTACCTGCAGACCAAGGGCATCCCGGTGGAAAACATCGGCGGCGGCCTGAAAAAGGAAGGTGATAAAGTCATCTCCGCTGGTAAGTATGTGCCCTTCGGTCATACCGACTTCCAGCAGATCGTGGCCGACATCAAGCAGTTCGCCGCTTCTGGCGATGCTTGCGTGATCAACACGATCAATGGTGACTCCAACGTCCCGTTCTTCAAGGAAATCGCTTCCGCCGGCCTGAGCCCGGCTGACTGCCCGGTTGTTTCCTTCAGCTTGGCTGAAGACGAACTCCGCGCGCTGCCGACCAAGGATCTCGTGGGCGAACTCGGCTGCTGGACCTACTTCATGTCCATCAAGTCGCCGGAAAACGCCGCCTTCCTCAAGAGCTGGAAGACCTGGGTTGACGGTAATACCGTCGGCGTGAAGAAAGAAAACCGCGTGGTGGACAGCCCGATGGTGCTGACCTACGACGGTGTGTATCTCTGGAAGAAAGCGGTTGAAAAGGCCGGTTCCTTCGACGTGGACAAGGTGCGTGAAGCCCTTGAGTCCGGCGACATTAGCTTCGGCGGTCCCGGTGGCAAGGTCACGGTCCAGAAGGATCACTACGTAACCAAGACCGTTTACATTGGCGAAACCAAGGCCAACGGTCAGTTCAAGATCATCAAGAAGTTCGACGACGTCGCCGGCCAGCCCTACATGCTGAAGAGCTTGGACGACCAGCTCGCCAAGAAGTAATTTGATGTGACTGCCATGGTTCCGACCGGGAGTAATCCCGGTCGGTTCCCGGCATTTTTGGCTTTTCCCCCTTTTTTCTCTAAACACCGCCCACGGGGGCGATCACCTCAACCGATGGGAACTCTGCGCATAAAGCATGGGTTCCCTTTGCTCAGGCTTATGACTGGACTCTTACCTCGTGCAGTGGCCTCGCTGGGACTGCTCCTTTTTACTTTCCTGCCCGCCTTCGCGGCGGATGCCCCAACCGATGATGCCGCCGTACGGCAAAAACTCGTTCAAACCATTCTCAGTAGCGGGGAACAGCAGGCCAAATTACTCGACGAACTGTCCGAGACCGGCTCGAAGACCGCCGGAGACGTGCTTACCGCATGGACCCGCGACGAAATTTACGTCTATGCTGCGCCCGATGGTAGCAAGGTGCCGATGATTCTGGAGGAACAGCAGGACGCCGATGGCAAGCAGCGCGGCTTCCGCATTGATAACGGCCAGGTCGTCAAAGATGCCAAGGGCGCCGACCTGCACTTCAACTCCGACGACCTTACCACCGCCGAGAGCGATATGAAGCTCCGCAGCACGATCAAGCAATCGCTCGACGTCCTCTCCCTTTCCAACCCGAGCGCCGATGAGCGCAAGAGCGCGATCCAGAAGCTCGGTAAATCCCAGAAGGCCGAATACCTCCCGGTCCTCCAGAAACGCCTCGCCAAGGAAACCGAGGGCGAAGTGCAGCGGGGGCTCAAAGTGGCCATCGCCACCATTCAGCTCAACAGCGCCGATCACGCGACCAAGCTCGCGGCCATCAAGCAGATTTCCGATCTGAATGCTACCGGCAGCCTCGACGACCTCGACCACACCGCCAAAGCCGCCCCGGGCGATGCCGATGTGCAGGACGCGATCAAGACCGCCAAGGTGCGGATTAATGATCACATCGGCTGGGTGAACTTCTACGGCACCATCTTCCGCGGCCTGAGCAGCGGCTCGATTCTCCTCGTCGTCGCGCTCGGCCTCGCCATCACCTTCGGCCTCATGGGTGTCATCAACATGGCCCACGGCGAGATGATTGCGATCGGGGCTTACACCTGCTACGTCGTGCAAAACGTTTTCGGCGAGGGCTTCGTCACCAATATCGCGCTGCCCTTCGGGATTAATATCCCGATCCACCTTCCGGGCCTCCATTCCACCGGTTGGGGCTACGAATGCTACTTCATCGTTGCGATTCCGATGGCATTCATTGCCGCCGCCATTGCGGGCGTGATTTTGGAGCGCTGCATCATCCAGTTTCTCTACAGCCGCCCGCTGGAGTCGCTCCTCGCGACCTGGGGCGTCTCGCTCTTCATGCAGCAGTGCTTCCGCATCGTCTTCGGGGCGAACAACGTGCAGGTGAACTCCCCAAGCTGGCTCTCCGGCAGCTTCTACCTCGACGACGTAGGCATGGGCTACAACCGCGTGTTCGTCATTGCCTTCGCGGTGATGATCGTCATCGGTGTCTGGCTCCTCCTCACCAAGACCCCGCTCGGCCTGCTCATCCGCGCGGTGATGCAAAACCGCGCCATGGCCTCCTGCATGGGTGTGCGCACCAGCCGGGTGAATATGATGACCTTCGCGCTCGGTTCCGGTCTCGCCGGTCTCGCCGGCGCGTTCCTTTCGCAGATCGGCAACGTCGGCCCGAGCCTCGGCCAGACATATATCGTCGATAGCTTCATGACCGTCGTCGTGGGCGGCGTGGGTAACATCGTGGGCTGCATCTACTCCGCCCTCGGCATCGGCACCGCCGACCAAGTGCTCCAGCAGGTGTTTGGCTCGCCGGTCATTGGCAAGATCACCGTGCTCATTTGCATCATCTTCTTTCTCCAATGGAAACCCGGCGGCCTTTTCCCCACCCGCAGCCGCAGTCTGGAAGGATAAAACATCATGCGAAGCGCCATTTCCAAAATCGAACTCTGGCTGGTCGCCCTCGCGGCGATCGTGGCCCTCTTTGTCCTCCCCACGCTCAATGCATATGGCGTGGTCAGCAATTTCACGATCAGCCTCTACGGCAAGTATCTCTGCTACGCGGTCGTCGCGATGAGCGTCGATCTGCTCTGGGGTTACACCGGGCTGCTCTGCCTCGGCCAGTGCCTGTTCTTCGCGCTCGGCGGTTATGCCTTCGGCATGTATCTCATGCTCCACATCGCACAGCTCGGGCAGTATCACAGCACGCTGCCCGACTTCATGGTGTTCCTCGGCTACCCGGTGTTGCCGGCGCATTGGGCGCCGTTTGCGCACTTCTGGTTTGCCGCCGCGATGGTGCTGCTGGTGCCGGGATTACTGGCTTATGCCTTCGGCTACCTGGCCTTCCGCTCCCGCATCCGTGGCGTCTATTTCTCCATCCTTACCCAGGCGCTCACCTACGCCGCCTACATCATGTTCCTGCGCAACGACATGACCTTCGGCGGCAACAACGGTTTCACCGATTTCAAATACCTGCTCGGCACACCGGAGCTCGCCAGCTCGGAGATCAAGGTCCCGGCCGATTTTGAAAGCAAGTTGAAGGCGGGGGCCGATCCCGTTTCCAGCTTCCTCTGGTCGAAAATGAGCGACGACACCAAGCAGAAGATCGCCAGCAGCGCGCCCGATGCCGTCACCGCCCTCGCGACCAACTTGAACAACGAAATGGCCACGGAGTCGATCTACGATCCGACCCGTTTCAAGGACATCAAGCTTGATCCGGCGGTCGAGAAGCTCGCTGCATCCAGCCCGCGTGATACCGATATGCTGCGCTCCAATCGTCAGCTCCTGGAAGCCGCGTATCCCACCTTCATCGGGCCGAAATCCTTCACCGGCTTCGTGGTTAACGATCCTGGCACGCAGCGCGGGCTTTACATCGCCACCGTGCTCCTGGTGCTGGGCACCTACGTCGTCTGCAAGTGGCTGACCACCACGAAATTTGGCAAGGTTCAGCGTGCCATTCGCGATTCGGAAAACCGCGTTCTCTTCTCCGGTTACGCCACTGCGAACTTCAAGCTCTTCGTCTTCGTCCTCGCTGGCATCATCGCCGGGCTCGCGGGTGCGCTCTATGTCCCGCAGGTCGGCATCATCAATCCCGGTGAAATGGCCACCGACAAATCGCTCGAGGCGGTCGTGTGGGTCGCCGTCGGCGGTCGCGGCACGCTCATCGGGCCGATTGTCGGCGCCATTTTCGTCAATGCGATGAAGAGCTGGGCCACCGTCGCCTTTCCGGATCTCTGGCTCATCATCCTCGGTGGTTCGTTCATCCTCGTCGTGCTCTTCCTGCCCAAGGGCATCGTCGGTCTCTTCACTCAAATCGGTAGCGCAGTGCTCGCCAAACGGAAGGCCGCTTCCGAAACGCCCGCCGCGCCCGCCAAACCGGTCGATCCCGCCGCAACTCCAGCCAACCCATCATGAACCGCGATTTCCTTCTCGCCGCCGAGGGCGTTAACAAGAGCTTCGATGGCTTCAAGGCCATCAACGATCTCAACTTCTACCTGGATGATGGTGAGCTTCGCACCATCATCGGGCCGAATGGCGCGGGGAAAAGCACCTTCCTCGATCTCATCACCGGTCGCACCAAGCCGGATACCGGCACCATCACCTTCGGTGGGCACACCAAGCTCACCGGGTTGAACGAATACCAGATCTACCGCCTCGGCATCGGTCGCAAATTCCAGACCCCGAGCGTGTATCTTGACCACACCGTTTGGGAGAATGTGCTCCTCGGTCTTGAGGGTAGCCGCGGTGTTTTCGATTCGCTCTTTCACCGCACTACGAAGGCGCAGCACGAACGTATCGATGAGGTGCTTCACACCGTCGGCCTCACCGCCAAGGCGCACGACAAGGCGGGCGCGCTCGCCCATGGCCAGAAGCAGTGGCTGGAGATCGGCATGCTCCTCGCGCAAAACGCCAAGCTGCTGCTCGTGGACGAACCTGCCGCCGGCATGACCGACGAGGAAACTCACAAGACCGGCGAGCTCCTCAAGAGCCTCGCGGGCAAGCACACCATCATCGTCATCGAGCACGACATGGTCTTCGTCCGCCAGATCGCCGAAGGCCGCAAAGTCAGCGTGCTGCACCAGGGTCACATCCTCTGCGAGGGTGCCGTGGACGAAGTGCAGAACAACGAAAAAGTTATCGAAGTCTATCTGGGTCGCAAGGCCCGCGAAAAATAAGCCCCGCCATGCTCAAGATCGAAAATATCAACGTCAACATCGGTGGCTCCCGCATCCTGCGCGAAATGAACTTCGAGCTGCCGACTAATCAGGTCTTCTGTCTCATGGGCCGCAACGGCGTCGGCAAGACGACCACCCTGCGCACCATCGTCGGCTTGCGCAAACCCGTCACCGGCGCGATCACTCTCGACGGGCAGGATATCACCGCGCTCGGCCCCGATTCCCGGGCCCGCCTCGGCATCGGCTACGTCCCGCAGGGCCGTGAGATTTTCCCCACCCTCACCGTCGCCGAGAATCTCCGCATCGGCGCCATCGCCCAAGGCACCAAGATGAACGGCCAGCTCGAAAAGGTTTACACGCTCTTCCCTGTGCTCAAGGAAATGCTCGGGCGCAAAGGCGGCGTTCTCTCCGGTGGTCAGCAACAGCAGCTCGCCATTGGGCGCGCCCTGCTCACCAACCCCAAAGTGCTCATCCTCGACGAGCCCACTGAGGGCATCCAGCCCAACATCATCGACCAGATCGGCGATGCGATTAAGAGCCTCAAAGGCGAGATGAGCATCCTTCTCGTCGAGCAGGACCCTCGACTTCTGCAAAGAGCTCGCCGACTACTTCGCGATCATGGACCGCGGCAGTGTCGTCGCCAGCGGCGGAGTCGCCGACCTCACCGACGAAGTGGTGAAGACCCATCTGCAGGTGTAAGCGGGCTACATCGGAATTGTTTCCACCACGAAGACACCAAGACACGAAGGAAAAGATCTTTCAGTGCGCTGTGTTTTATTAGCTGACTCCCAAGCTGAACTTCGTGTCTTCGTGGTGACATATCCTTCTTAGAAGATTTTCGCTGCGTTCGCAGTTTGAGCTTTGGCAAGGGCGTTGTATTAGATCATGCGGCAGTGGCTAACATTTAAGTAAGTTGCCAGTCGTGGGGAATTATGGTTTCTGGCAGCCGTTTTCGGGAATCATTCTATGGAATCACAAGGGACAGGCAGGGTCATGAAAGTGCTGCTGGGCATGCTGGCTGCACCCATATTGAGTTCTTCTATGGCATGGGCGCTGGACCTCACGCCGCAGGGTAGCACCATCGTCGTGCAGCCGGGCACCTACGACTTTAACGGCACCACCGTGAATGTCAGCAAGACGGTGCTTAGTGTGGCCCCTTCTCCGACCACCGATATCTCCGGCGAAACGGTGGAACTCGGGGCCGCCGCGCCCTCGGGCTACGGCGTCGGCACGCCGCTGGCTGGGTGCGACGCTCACGGCATCAGCGCGCAGCACGCCTTCGTGCCCGGTTCGCTCGTCCTGCGCCGTGCGTCGGACAATCTGCTACTCACGCAGGGCAGCGATTATCTGCTCGATTCCACCTGGGGTCATCTCGGCCTCGGCCTGAGCAGTCGTGTGACGACTTCCACCGCGCTCACCGCCAGCTATTCCGTCTCCAAGCTGCGGCTCGATACCATCCAGATTTCGCCTTCCGGCGTGGTTTCGCTCAAGGCTGGTCCCCAGTCCATCGCCACCCCGCAGCCACCCGCTCCCGATGCCGGCAGCATCGCTCTCGCGCATGTCTTCGTGAACTATCGCGATACCAGCGTGACCGCCGATTCGATTTACCTGATTGATTCCACCGCTGCCGAAGCGCCGACCGCCACCACCCACGCCGGAGCCTTGTCCCGTGTCATCGCCAAGCTCAAGGCGCGCCAGCCGGTGCGAATTGTCTGTCTCGGTGATTCCGTCACGGCGGGCAGCAGCGCCTCTTCGACCGCCACCGATTACGTGAGCCTCTTTACCGCGGGGCTCCAGGCCAAATATCCCAAGACCAAAATCACGGTCATCGACGTCGGCGAAGGCGGCTCGAATAGCAATCAATGGCTCTACCCGGGGAAATATCCCTACAAAGGCGTAAGCGGCGCGAAGAGCCTCGCCAACCTCAAGCGCGTGCTCGACGCGAGGCCGGATCTCGTCACCATCGAGTTTGTCAACGACGCGGGCTTCACCACCCAGCAGACCAATCAAAACTACCGCGCCCTCCTCACTCGCCTTGCCCCCACGCACGCCCAGATCATCCTGCTTACCCCGAATTTCACGATGTGGTCGCTCATGGGCTTCACCAGCATGCGTGATACGGACCAGCGTCCCTACGTCCTCGCCCTGCGCCGCTTCGCCAAGCGCCACGGCGTTGCGCTTGCCGATGCCGCCGCCCGGTGGCAGCACCTCAGCAGCGAGGGCATTCCTTACCTCACCCTGCTCGCCAATACCGTCAACCATCCCGACGACCAAGGCCACGAACTTTACTACGAAGAGCTGATGAAATGCTTCGAGCCCGCGCCGTGAGTGCGCGAACGGATCGATCGAGCCGCATTTGTAAATCCTGAAAGTCTCGAAGGGCGCTGGAGGTGGCGTTCCTCTCGTTCCGCAACCCCATTGCGGAACGCGCTTGCCTGCGCGCCGCTGCGTGAGAATCAAGAGCGCCCCAGCTCCACGATCCGCGCTTCCAACACCCCTTTTGTGATTACCATTTCCGCCACGCAGATCGGCAGCTTGAAGCGGCGCGGTCCCGCACTCCCCGGATTCAGATAAACGACCCCATCCTCCTCCCGAATCGTCGGTTGATGACTATGCCCGAAAACCACCACCGCGATCCCCGCTGCCGACGGTGAAGAGCCGAGCGCCGCAACATCGTGCAGCACCAGAATGCGCCGCCCGCCCAGCTTCACCAGCGCCGTTTCTGGAAGCGCCTCCGCCCATTCCCCATGATCCACATTCCCGCGCACCACGGTCAGTGGCTTCAGCGCCGCGAGCGTCTCCAGGATCGCCGCACTTCCCACATCACCCGCATGGATAATGTGATCGCAACTCCGAAGAAACTCCATCGCCTCCGCTCTCAACAACCCATGCGTATCGGAAATCACTCCAATCTTCATTTGCCATTAAAAATGGCGACCGTCTGTGTGCTCCGCAAATCGATTTTCAGAGCGAGGGCCTCGATGCTTTCCTCTTTGCGGCGCGCCCATCGTGTTCTTCATGGTGAAATCCCCCAGCTTTCGCCGTCAAAGCAAAACGCCGCACCTGTGAAGATGCGGCGTTCAATGAAAAGGAGCGTGAATTCAGGGGTGATCAGTGCTGGTCCTTTTTCTTCTTCTTTTTCTTGCCCTGCTGCACGACCACGTTGTTCTGCGTGCCGTTGTTGTAAACGGTCTTGTTCACTACGCTGCGATTGACGTTCACCTGGTTCACCGTGTTGTTCACCACCGTGGTGTTGCGCGTCTCGTTTTTCACGTATTTGTCGTGCTTGTGATAACGATAGCTCGGGTGGTCGTAGTAGTAGGAATCGGAGCTGCGGTAGTAAACGCCGCTGTAGTAGCCGGGGCCGACCCAGACGGTGCCGCTATAATAGGCAGGCTGGGGGACCGGGGCGACGACGACGGCATCGCAACCGGAAAGAACGACTGCGCCGGCCAGCGCCAGCAACAAAGGAATGGTTTTCATGGTGGGTTGATAAGGTTCTGTTTTTCTCTATTTCGGCGCAGCCTGATTTCGCAGACGCATCGCCGATTAAAATTTCACTCTATTTTATCCGACGTGGCGAGTTTTCGCTTTCATCAAAATTTTTGCACCATGGCAGTTGGAGCTGTCGCTTTCGGAAAAATCCCGTGAATGATCTCCAGCAGCGGCACCAGATTGTCCAGTAGCACCGAGTTGTGATCAGCTCCCGGTACCTCGTGAAACGCGATCATTTCTGGAAACTCCGCCGCCAGTTTTCTCCCCATCCGCACCGGGATCGTCCCGTCATTACTGCCGTGAAAGACCGTCACTTGCGGCGGGGGCGTCCGTTGCGCGAGCTCCTGCAGCCGCGCCTCGTTATTGAAGCGATGACGGCACAGTTCGCACAGCGGCCAGCCCACCCGCAGGCGCGCCATCTCCAGCATTGAGGTAAACGGCGCAAAAAGCACCACTTGCCCCACTGGATGCCGCGCCGCAAATTGCAGTCCCGCTGCGCAGCCGAGCGAATGACCAACAATATTTAACTTTTTGTTAAACTCCTCTCGCGACAGCCCCATCGCCTTCGCTGCCAGATCTGCCGCCGTTTCCGTGTTGTCCAGAATCGTCGCCGGCGTCGGGTTCCCTTCGCACAATCCATAGCCCGGGTATTCGATCAAGAGCGCCGCATCTTCGCGCGGAAACGATCCCAGCATCTCGATCCAACTCCAGGCTACCGATCCATTCCCACCGAAAAACACCCACACCCGTCTTGGGGCTTGGACTGGCGTCTGCGCCGGCAATTTGCAAAATACCGTCTGCTTCCCCTGGCTCGTCATGAAATGCAGCGCCTGCCACCCCGGCGGTAAGTCCCGCTCGATATTCTGCGCATATTGCCGTGGGAAATAGATCAGCTTCTCCTGGAAGAAGAACAAGAGCACCGCCAGCAACAAATACACTGCGACCCCGATCCGCAGCAGCCCCACCAAAGCCCGGCGCAAAAATTTCCACATGCGCTAAATGCTAGCGCATCCAAAGTGGAATCGGCCATACGAAACCAAGCAAAGGAAGGAGAAGCGAATCTCTTTGCTCGATTTCCCTTTCCATTCGCGTGCCCTGTTGGAGTTCCTACGCCCTTGGAGTGCGGCGACGGGTCGCCGCTTTCTCCTGGCGAGACAAGTCTCGCCGCGTTGCGCGGGCCGATTCCGGCCCGCCATGATTGCTTTCGGGTCTGCAACTTCGTGGTGGCCTGTCCTTGTCGGCGCGGTTGCAGTTGGCTGGGGCGAGCGCATGGAAGCGCTGGAATCGCCCTTTTTTGATGGTTTTCTTCCGCGCAAACTTCCCCTTTTAGCGTTTTGGTGGTGAGCTATTGAGGAGGGGGTTGGAGAAAGTTGAATTTTTTTGTGGTTGTGGAACGCAGTATTCATGGGCCTTCCCGGCCTTTTTTGAAAAGTGGGTGAACTTTTATTTTGACGGGCGGGGTGAACTTGCTAGTTTCCACGTCCCGCCACGGGAAAGGCTGCTGCAAGGCGAGTCTGGAACGGAGCGGGGTCCGGTTGAGAAACTGGGTGGCCGCCGAAAGAAAGTTGAAATTAAATTCAAATTTCCGGTTGACGGCTAAATGAAGGCTGCTAAAGTCTTCGTCCCGCAGCAAATGCGGCGCTCGCCAAACGGTGAAACCGGGGTGAGTGAATGTTCTTCAAACTTTGGGACTTCAAGTAGTTCGAAACGAACTCAACATTGTCCCGGCCTTGAGCGCCAACCAGCGGTGATTGCGAAGCGAAAGCGGATGCAAGAGGCCGACAGGGGTGTTCGAAAAGCTGGTGATGGCGTTGAGTTTTTTAGTGTCTGCGCGTCGCCCTGGAGTTTGGAAGAGCGAAATTGATCTTTGAGAGTGTGATTCTGGAGTTTCTAATGGAGAAGCTCAGAACGGTTAAATGACAGCAAAAATTGAATTGTGCGTTATACGTCAAATCTTTGATTAATCATATATTTAAGATCGGACAAACCCTGCATCTTCGGACACCTCTTTAAGAGGCTCTGGGAAGCAGGTAATTGAAACGGTCAGATTTTTCGAGTGCTTTAGCAGCAAACTCGAGCAAACTTTTCACGGAGAGTTTGATTCTGGCTCAGACCGAACGCTGGCGGCGTGGATAAGACATGCAAGTCGAACGGGATTTGTTTTGTAGCAATACGAAATAAATCCAGTGGCGCAAGGGTGCGTAACACGTGGGCAATCTGCCGGGAAATGGGGGAATAGCTCGCCGAAAGGCGAATTAATACCGCATGTGGTTAGCGAAGACATCTTCGCGCTACTAAAGTTGGGGCAACCTAACGTTTCCTGATGAGCCCGCGGCCTATCAGCTAGTTGGTGAGGTAACGGCTCACCAAGGCGATGACGGGTAGCTGGTCTGAGAGGACGACCACGCCTCATAGGGAAAGGGGTCTTCCACAAAATCCAGCCGCTCGCGAACCGACTCCGGCAGTCTGGTCAGGAGCTCGACAAAGCTCGCTTCGCTGAGGCAGGAATTGAAATCGATACGGATCTTTACCTCCACCCCAGCCGTCACGTCAACAAAGCGCTGCAGCCATGCCCGCACCGCACTGATGTCTTCCCAGCCTTTGGTCTTGATGGCCCGCCAGCCTTCCCGGACGACTCTTTCCACCTGGGCATCAAAGTCGGCGTGTTGATTCCACGAGTAGTGGCAGAGGGGAAGACTCAGGCCATCAAACAAGCTCACGCCCTGCCGCCGCGCTGCGCCATCCACGGCGGCCATGCGCAGGGCGCGTTCGATCACCTTGCTGGTGCCGCCTTGACGCAGAGTTTCAATCTGATCCGCGACAGGGGCATCCCCGAACTCCGGCCAGGGATGCAGGCAGCCGATTCCCCCGTCTAGCCTGATCAATGCCCCATGGAACTCACGCCGACGCGAGACGGCATTCAACGAGCCACCCGAGCGCAGGGTGTAGAGATAGTATTCAATGCCCATACCCCTGTGCCCACGCACCGCCTTTTACCAGCACCAGCGAGATCGTGAAGGCTATGCTGTAGAGCAGCAGGCAAGCGCCTGCCTTGGCTAAGGTCTGATTGTAAGCGGACGATGGCGGCTTGCGCAGATCGTTCAGAATGAGCAGGGTGAAAAGCACAATAATCTGTAGCGCTACGAACATGCCGAGCGGCATGCGGGGGAGCCAGTACACGCCCATGAGGAAGGAACCGATCAGCAGCCCGGCGATCTCCAGGCGGGCGAAGGTCACGCCAAATCTCACCGCCAGCGTCTTTTTGCCCGTCTTGCGGTCTTCATCCACGTCCCGCAGATTATTGATGGCGATCAGCACCGTGGAGAGCATGCCGATCTGTAGCCCCGCTACCAACGCCTCCACATGCCACTGCCCGCTTTGTACAAAAGCAGAACCCGTGACGGCAATAAGCCCAAAGAATAAGACAACAAACAACTCACCCAATCCACGATACGCCAGCGGCCACGGACCGCCCGTGTAGCCGTAGCAGAAGTAGAGCGAAGGAATACCAATGGCAATGATCGGCCAGCCGCGCATCCAGACCAACGGAACAGCCAACAAAGTCGCCAGCACCAACACGCCAGCCCCCACCTTCAGCACCGTGGCCGGAGGCATCATGCCACTGGCGGTGATTCTCACAGGACCGAGGCGCTCCTTCGTATCGCTGCCTTTCAAGCCATCCACAGCGTCATTGAAGAAATTCACCGCGATTTGCAGGCACACACAGGAGCCCAGCGTGGCCAGCATGAGCCAGACACAGAAGTCACCGCTTAGCCGCCAGCCCAGCGCGGAGCCTACCATCACCGGGGCGATAGCAGCGCCCAGCGTCTTCGGGCGTGCGGCGAGGATCCAGGGTTTGAGAGACATCGGGATCAGGGGACGCGAGGGAACTTGGAGAAATCAGGCTGGCGCTTCTCCACGAAGGCATTCTTCCCTTCCTTGGCTTCCTCACTCATGTAGTAGAGCAGGGTCGCATTACCCGCCAGATCCAGCAGACCCATCTGCCCATCGCAGTCGGCGTTCAGGGCGGACTTCAGGCAGCGCAGAGCCAAGGGGCTGTGGCGCAGGATTTCCCGGCACCACTGCACCGTCTCCGTCTCCAGCTCAGCCAGTGGCACCACTTTATTGACGAGGCCCATGTCCAGAGCCTGCTGAGCGTCATACTGGCGGCACAGGTACCAGATCTCGCGCGCTTTCTTCTGCCCCACAATGCGGGCGAGGTAGCTGCTGCCGAGGCCACCGTCAAAGGAGCCCACCTTCGGGCCGGTCTGGCCGAAGCGCGCATTGTCCGCCGCGATGGTCAGGTCGCACACCACGTGCAGCACGTGACCGCCGCCGATAGCATAGCCCGCTACCATGGCAATGACTGGCTTGGGTATGCCGCGAATCTTCTTCTGCAAATCAAGCACGTTCAGGCGTGGCACGCCATCCCCGCCGATATAGCCCGCGTGACCGCGCACTTTCTGGTCACCACCGGAGCAGAAGGCATCCGGACCCTCGCCTGTGAGGATGATGACGCCCACCTCGGGATCTTCATGAGCAATGTCAAACGCTTCCAGCAACTCCTTCACCGTGAGGGGGCGGAAGGCATTGCGCACCTCCGGGCGATTGATCGTCACCTTGGCAATGCCGTCGCTGCTCTTCTCGAGCTTGATGTCTGTAAAGTCTTTGACCGATGTCCACATGATGTCGCCCAGCCTAGCGATAATCCCGCCGCTGTCATGCGCCTTCCTCAGCGGCGTTCCAATGAATCATTTTTCACTCAAGGAAGCTGGCAAAAGACAGCACATCTGCCATTCTCCCGATCAAGTCAGCGCCGCCTGACCAGCTTGTCAAAAACTCGACTAAAACAGCGGCATTTTCATCGTTTCCCATCCAACGCCATGGTCAGAAACAGCAAGAAGCAACCGCGGGTGAAATACCGCAAACTCGGCCGCCATCGCGCATGGGGGCTCTATCACTGGACGAATGAGCTCATCGAGCTGGACCCTCGCATGAAGCCCAAACTCGCCCTGGACACCCTCATCCACGAGAGCCTTCACCACCTCTTCCCGGACCTCCCCGAGAGCACCATCGAGAAGAAGGCTACCCAACTCACCGCCATCCTCTGGCGCGAGGACTACCGTCGGGTGGCGCAGTAAGTAGTAAGCGTTCATTCTTACCCAACGCACCGTGAAGATCCGCTTCACGGTGGCTCCCATTCCATTCTTCCCCATGCAGGATTCGCTTTTGATCCAGCGCCTGAGAGATGTCAGCAAAGACGCCGACGATTTTCTCTATGTACAACATGACCTTATCGAAGACCTTCCGAGTGATGATGCTCACCAAGGCAACGTGCAGGTGATCCTCGACTTCATGGAGCGCTATCCTGACCTGGACTACGGTGCACCTGGCGCATTGGTTCATTACGTCGAGCAATTCGAGTTGGGATACTACACCCGTGCGCTCGTCGAATCGATCCAGCGCACCCCTACTGCCTCCACGCTGACCATGCTGAGAAGAATCATCAATGGAACCCCGGAAGGCGAGCATCGGGAAGCTCTCATCAATTTACTCAGGTCCGTCGCGGAAAATGAAGATGGCCAGATCGATCCGGATATCGCTGATCTGGCAGAAGTGCATTTGGAGGATCTGTAGCGTGTCAGCTTTTCAGTTGCCAAGAATTGAAAGCAAAAGGCGGCAGCGGAATCACCGCTACCGCCCTTTCCAGCAACCAGACTAACAAATTCTCAAATGCTTCCCCTTACTTCTTCGCCAGCTGAGGCAGCAGGCCAGCTTTGATGGCCTTTTCAGCTTCCGCGTCGGGATTGGCGTTCCATTTACCGAGGGCGGACTGGCTGAAGAAATAGACCTTTTGGCCCTTGTACTCCACGGAGGGACTATCGGGAGCGACCACATGGGTGGGGTTCAGTGGGCAAAAGCGCTGAGGCATGAGTTCCACTTTATCCAGACCCAGTTCGGCTTCCTTACCCTTGAACTGCGGCAGCAGACCGAGCTCGATCCCGGCTTTAAGGTAATACTTCTCGTTCTTCTTCCAAAGCTTCTCGCACTTGCCGCAGCAGAGGCCGACTGGCACGCCACCAACGTCGACCACGGTATCCACCTCAGCATCGTCGTCCGTCATCATGGGACATTTCTTGTTGGCAGGATCCGCCATCAGCGGCAGCGAAAGGCCCACGATGGCAAGCAGCGCCAGGCGGGAAAACCACGAGGAAGAGAAGGACACAAATTTCATAAGGCGGCCAGACTAACCCGCACGCCAACCTCCGCAACGCGGATGGGGCTCTTAGGCAAGGCGGGGCAAAGCCAGCGCAAGCCAGGCATATAAACCCAAATTGTTAACCACGAAGACAGGAAGGCACGAAGACTGAGGGATTGTTGGGTTACTGACAGCGATATCCCACCGCGTGGTCTTAGTTTTTCAAAACCTCTACCTCTTCTCTTCAACCTTCAGTCTTCGCGCCTTGGCGTCTTCGTGGTTCACCCCTCAGAAATGCCCACACAGCAGGAATTGCTTGCCCATCGCGCCAGGGCACGCTCCCATGCGGTGAATGAACCTGACAATTCTCGATGCTTTCACCGCCAATCCTGGCGACCTCTCCTGGGACGGACTGGAAAAACTGGCCAGCTGCACTTTCCACACCCGCACGGCGGCCAGTGAAGTGGTGGAGCGTGCGCAAGACTGCGAGGCGGTGCTGACTAACAAGACTGTGCTGAATGCCGAGATGTTGCAAGCCCTGCCTAAGCTGCGCTACATCGGGGTGCTAGCTACTGGCTACAATGTGGTGGATATCGAGGAAGCGCGGAAGCTCGGTATCACCGTCACCAATATCCCTGGGTACAGCACGCCCTCCGTGGCGCAGACGGTACTGGCCCTGCTGCTGGAACTGACTCACCATGCCGGTCACCATAGCCAGGCCGTGCGTGAGCGCCGCTGGAGCAGCAGCCAGGATTTCTGCTTTTGGGACTACCCGCTAATGGAGCTCAGCGGCAAAACCCTCGGCATCGTTGGCTACGGCAGCATCGGCGAAGGCGTGGCGCGCATCGCGCTGGCGATGGACATGAAGGTGCTGGCGAATCGGCGCACCTGGCGCTCAGAGCCCATCGCTGGCGTCCAGAAAGCCACGATGGATGAGTGCTTTGCCCAGTCAGATGTGGTCAGCCTGCACTGCCCGCTAACGGATGACACCAAGCATCTCATCAATGCCAGCCGCATCGCGCAGATGAAGCGCTCGGCCTTTCTGATCAATACCGCCCGTGGCCCTCTTGTGAATGAGCAGGATCTGGCGGATGCACTGGCCGCAGGCACCCTGGCAGGCGCAGGTCTGGATGTGCTCTCTGCCGAGCCTCCAGCTGCGGACAATCCCCTCCTCTCCGCACCAAACTGCATCATCACGCCGCATATTGCCTGGGCGAGCAAGGAAGCGCGCAGCCGCCTGATCGATGCCGCCACAGCCAATCTGGCAGCCTGGATCGCGGGCCAGCCACGCAATGTGGTTTCCTGACAGGCGGGTGCTTTCATAGCCGTTTTGTGCTTGCGGCGGAGCGCTGCTTTCTTGCAGACTCCGCCGGAACTTTTTTGTACCCGTCATGATCTCCCGTTTCCTCCCCTTGCTATTGCTGGCCACCTCGGTGGCGGCTGAGCCCCCGATCTCGCCAGCGCTGCCTGCCACCATCCTGCCGAAGGATGCCAAGGTGGAGCTGCTGCAGAGCGGGTTCAAATTCACCGAGGGAGCCGCGCTGGCGCCAGATGGGCGGATCTTCTTCAACGATATCCCCAACAACCGCACTCATGTCTACAATCCCGCCACCGGCGAGATCACGGTGCACCGCGAGGATACCGGCGCAGCCAACGGCCTGAAATTCGACGCGACCGGGGCGCTGCTTTCCTGCGAGGGGGCGAATCGCATGGTCACCCGTCAGCCTGCCGCAGCCGATCTGGAAACCATCGCCCGCGAGTATGAGGGTAAGAAACTCAACAGCCCCAACGATCTGGATCTGGATGCCAAAGGCGGCATCTACTTCACCGATCCACGCTATGGCAAGACCGACGACCTGGAGCAGCCCTGCGAAGGCGTGTACTACCTGCCCCCTGGCGGCGGCAAGCTGCTGCGTGTGGTGGATTCCCTGAAGAAGCCAAATGGCCTGGCGATTTCCAAGGATCAGCGTGTCCTCTACGTGGCAGACAATGCCCTAGGCAGCGTGCATGCCTTTGATATCAACCCAGCGGATGGCACGGTGAGCAACGGCCGCGTGCTGACCGCGGAAGCGCCGGTGAATGACGGGATGACGGTGGATAAAAATGGCAATCTCTACGTCACCACGAAGGAAGGCGTCAAAGTCTTCAATACCGAGGGCAAGCACCTCGGCACCATCATCGTGCCGGAAGTACCTTGTAACTGCGCGTTCGGAGCCAAGGGAAGCAAGACTCTCTACATTACCGCCCAGACTGGCTTCTACAAGATCCAGACTGCGGTAGATGGGCTGAAGTAGTCTGAATCCCGCGCCTAGCGCCGTTGGCGGGTATGATTGAGCAACTCCACTCTGCCTCTCCCCTCGCGGCGGGTGGCTTCTTCCTGCTAGCCAATGTGGTCATCTTTGCTGCATCCGTATGGCTATGCTGGTGGCTGGGACGTTTGTTCGGCGCGCATCGTCTCTTTGATCGCTGGGAGCCATTGCGGCGGATGGAGGTGCTGGCCGCCATCGCCTGTATGGCGCTGAATGCAGCCGTGTCGCTGGTGGGCTGGTGGTTGTGGACACTGGGTGCCATCCGTTTGCGTGAAGGCGGCCCCATCTCCTGGGTACTGGACACGCTGGTGATGGTGCTCTTCATGGACCTTGCCATGTATGTGTTCCACCGCCTGGCTCACTGGCATTGGATCTACCAGCTCGTGCATCGCTTTCATCATCGGCATGAGACGACCAATCCGATCAGCTTATTCGTGCTGCATCCGGTGGAGGTGATCGGTTTCGGCAGCCTGATGATCGTGTTCCTGCTGCTGTATCCCATTACCGTGCAGGGATTGGTCGCCTACCTTACGCTGAATGTGCTTTTCGGCACTTTGGGGCACTCCGGTGTGGAGCCATTCCCACGCTGGATGCAGCGCTCGGCCTGGCTCAACTGGGTGGGCACCTCCACCTTCCACGCAGAGCATCACGAACATCAGGGCTATAACTACGGCTTCTACACGCTGATCTGGGACCGCCTCTTTGGCACCTTGGACCCAGAGTATGCAACGCGCTTCGCTGGCCAGAAAAGCAACACAGAGAGATAAATACGGCTCCTAGGAACAGAAGCCATCGCTCTCTACAACGCCATTTGCAGGAATTTCATCTCTTCATCCAGCAACAGGGATTGCTGGATGCGCTCGGCAATGGCAAAGCCCTTGGCGGGATCTCCGCTTGCATTGAGCAGTCCTGCAAGAACGGCGCGCTGCCCCAGAGGCAGGGTCTCAGGCTTGACCTTTGCCAGGGCCTCCACCAATGCGGCGCGATCTGCCTTGCGGTAGGCAACGAAAGCTCTGATGAAATCCAGGGTCTCCGGAGAGATACCGCCTTTCTCGGAGAGCTCCTCTGCCTGCCCCAGAGCCGTTTCCATCTCCACCCCGAGCAGCAGCTTCAGATGAAGCTGCATTTCCCGGTGCACCTTCTGGCCTGAATTGGTCGCCAGGATCTCCTGCAGCGTGGCCAGCATCCCCTCTGCGTTGTGCTCGCTAGCCCGCATGGTGAGAAGCTTATCCAACATGGCAAAGCGCTGCTTCGGCACAGCCGCCGCATTGCGGAAGTTCTCCAATGCGATGTCCGTCTCCCCCATGCTCTGCGCCACCCCGCCGATCTGCTGCACGCCGTTCATATCACGGTCATTCACCGCCTGCTTGCTGGCTTCCTGAAGATGGCTTCTCACGGTTCTATCCGATTCACCAAGACCTTTGGCAGCACGTGCCAGCATCACGGATTTCTCAGCCGAGCTAAGCGGAAGAGAAGGCGTTTCCTTGATAACGGCTTGCAGTTCCTTCCACTTGCCTGTGGCGGCTAACGCCTCCGTGTACAGTATCAGCAGTTCACGCGCCTTGATGGCCTGCACACGGGTGATGATTTTCAGCACGCGCTCATCTTCACCTAGAGTATGCAGCCAGCGCAGATGCCCCAGGCACTGCATCACCGGTTGGTCTTTGTACTTCTGCACCTCAGACTCCACCACGGCGTCCCGCTGCTCGGGGCTGAGCCGGATGTAACTGGCTAACACCAGCAGGCGATGCCGCTCCGGCACGGACGGGCGCTTGGCCAACAACTCCAAAAGCTCGGTGCAGCCTGTCGCTGTGAGGTTCTTGTCCGTTGCGAGCACGTCGATCGCTCTCAGGGAATTTTCGTCGCCAGAGCGCGCCACCTTCCAGAAATTCGCCACAGCCTGGGCCTGAACCTCCTTGAAGGGGTTCATCAAATCCATGGCGGCCAGCCGCAGCATGGACTCCGAGTTATCACGATCCAGCTCCAAGGCGCGGCGCAGCATGCCTTCCGCCTGGATGATATTGCCGTTCACACGCATCAGGTGCGCTTGCAGTTCCACTCCCGCACGAGTGCTCTCGCGCTCCTGCTCGGTCATCGCATTGAGGATCTTCTGAGCTTCGCTGACTTGGTTGTCACGCAGCAAAGCAACGCCCAGCTTTGAGCGGTCATCGAGCGTGCTGGTCCCGGATTGCACCAGCTTCTTCAAGATAGGAATGATGCGGTCAGGAGGCGAGTTCTGTAGCGTCAGGAAGTCTGCCATCACGCGTAGTACGGAGGGGTCATCCGGCGAGCGCACCATACCCGCGAGGATCTTTTGCGAAGCTTCCTCCCAACGCTCGGCGGCCATCAGCTCCTTGGCCTCCTTCACCAGACTGGAGGCCGAAGCCACACGCCAGCCCTTGTACGCCGGCTTTGCCACAAAGAGCATCACCACCAGAATCACCGCCACTACGCCTATTCCTACCAGAGCAAAGCGCAGCCCACGTTTTGGCTCTGAGGGGCGGAAGGGAGAAGACTCACTGACAACGGGTTCAGACATCAGGCGAGGGTGCGGCTCAAGGTTGGACATTCAACTCCAGCATCAGACGGAAGCCCACACTGGAGAGGGTTGCTGTCTCAGCAAGGTGCTGGCGGGCGGAGGAAAGCAGAGTATTCGGCGCGGAGCTTAACCAAGAGCTACCGCGCACGACGCGCTCACCGGCTGCCCCTGGCCAAGCGTCCTCGCACCATTCAGAAACATTCCCCGCGATGTCGTAGAGGTGGGCACCATTCGGTGAGAAGGAGCCGACCGGCGAGGTATAGGAGTAGTTATCCTGGTAGCCTTGCATCCGGGCGGTATCCAGATTCGCGCTCAGCAGCGGTGGCACAGGATCGCGCCCCCAGGGAAAGTCGACCTTGTTTGCCCCGTCTTTCTCTGCCGGCGTGGCTCCCGTTTCATCCTTCAATCCAGCGGCCTCGCTCCACTCCGCATCCGTCGGCAGACGGTAACGCGCCTGCGCACTGATCAGGTTGGCAGCCCGGTCCTTGGCAGTCAGCCACTCGCAGAAGGCTTTCGCTTCCTGCCAGGTGACATTCACAATGGGATGAGAGTCTTTCATTTCAAAAGAAGGCTTCTTATCCCACGGCTTGGCAGCGGCAGTGGCATAGGCAAGATAATCCTGCACACGCACTTCCGTCTCCCCGATCAGCAGAGGAGCATCCCCCAGCGGTCGGAAATTCAGCCCCAGCGTATTCTGGAAGGGCTGCCCTGGCTTGGCAGGAGTGAGCTTGGTCGGGTCTGGCAGCTTTACTTCTGCCACGGTGCGCGGCTTGCGCTCCATGGACTCCCTCATCTTCTCCACCTCCTCAGCGGTCACAGCAGGATTCGTCGCCATCTTATTGCGGCGCTCCTGATCCTGGTCCTTGGCTGCCTTGGCAGCGTCTGCCAGGAAGATGGCGGTGAAGTGCTTGTCTTCAAAAACACAGCGGAATCCCACGCTGGGTGACCGCAGATCGGCTGCCACCTGATAGCGATAGTTCGACAACAGGCATTCCTTGCGAAAATACATCCATGAGCCGCCTCGCAAGGTGCCGAATGTCTCCACGCGCGCTTCCTGATCCCAGGCCCACTCCCAGACATTTCCTGCCAGATCAAAGAGGCCTTCCTCAGAAGGGGTGAAGAAACCCACAGGCGCGGTGTACACATAGCCGTCGTCCACGCCGCTGATCTCCTGCGAGTTGAAATTGCCTGCGCGCTTTGGCGGCGGCCATTCCTGCCCCCAAGGGAAGGTACGGGTCTCTTCCACTTCCTGAGTCACCCCGACCATTCGCTGACGCGCGGAAATCAAACCCACCGCAGCGTCCCATTCGCCATTCATCGGCAGACGATAGGACTGCAGCTCTGTGATGAGGCCTGCCTTTTGCTCTCTCAGCGTGAGCCATTTACAGTAAGCAATCGCATCCTGCAGATTCACGTTCACCACGGGATGGTCTCCCGTCTGAGGGAAGTGTGGGCGTTCGTTCCACTCATAGCCAGACTCTTGAACAAAGGCTTGGAAATCCGAGACGCGGGTCTCATAGATCGCGAATAACACCGGCAACCCTGGAATGGCATGGTACTCCATGCCTAGGCTATCTTTGCGCTTCCCCTCAGGAGCTCCCGTCAAGGTCACTGCCGCAGGCTCAGTCTGAGCAAAAGAACTCAGACCCACGCCACCAAGAAGAGCCAGGATGCACACTCCCCGCTTCCAATTTGAAAGAGATGTCTGTGAGGCAGACTTATTGCGATTTGGAATCATGAAAAAATGCTGATGCCATAGGAGGCACCCTTCCCATTGTGTCGGATTGGCGTCAGACTGTCAACCACAGGTGGGTAGCCCTGGCCTCACTGGTCTGCTAGACTCACCAGTGGGTGACACTTGTCACCCTGCCTCATTCTCGCTGAGATCGTCCTTTAACCCGCTCCGCACGCCATGCCATTCCTACCCTGTTACGCCGCTTTGAGGAATGGCTCTTTCTCTTACTGGGCGCTGACTTTTGTGACACTGACCTTCTCGCTAACAACGATGGCCGCCCCTCCTCCGCCCACTTGGCATTCACTGCCTCCGCTGCCGGATCTCGAAGGCTTCGCCGCCCCCTTCGCCGGGGTGCATGAGGGGGCATTGATCGTCGCGGGAGGGGCTAATTTCCCTGAGAAGAGGCCCTGGGAGGGCGGCACCAAAGCCTGGTACGATACGGTGTACGTCCTGAAGACGCCAGAGGGCAAGTGGCAGGCCGCCGGCAAGCTTCCTACTCCCCTTGGTTACGGTGTCTCACTAAGCACTCCGGCAGGGGTGGTTTGCGCTGGGGGCAGCGATGCGGAGAGGCATCACCGTGAGGTCTTTCTTCTCACCCTTAAGGACGGCATTGCCAGCACCACCTCTCTCCCTCCCCTGCCCAAACCTTGCGCCAACGCCTGTGGTGCCTTGGCTGGCTCCATCCTCTATATCGCCGGAGGGCTCGAAAAAGCCGATGACAGCGTGGCGATGAAGACCTTCTGGTCGCTGGATCTCGCTAATCCCAAGGCTGGCTGGCAGGGGCTGGAGCCATGGCCAGGACCGGAACGCATGCTCGCGACGACAGCCTGGGCGGAAGGCTCGTTTTACCTCTTCAGCGGTGCCTCGCTCACCACAGGAGCGGATGGCAAGCCGGAACGCAAATGGCTGAAGGATGCCTACCGCTACACGCCCGGCAAAGGCTGGCAGACGCTCAAGGAACTACCCAAGGTGGCAGTTGCTGCCCCCTCTCCTGCTCCACCATGGGGCGGCACCAAGCTGCTGGTCCTCGGTGGGGATGATGGCGCACAGGTGAAAGTCATGCCGACTCAGCACAAGGGATTCCCGCGCAGCATCCAGGCCTATGATATCGCCACGGACAGCTGGGAGATGCTTGGCGAAGTCCCATTCTCCCTGGTCACCACCTCAGCCGTGGAATGGAACGGCAGCATCGTCGTTCCCGGTGGCGAGGCCCGCCCCGGCATCCGCTCTACGGAAGTATGGGCGGGCAAGTGAGTGCGCATCCAATTCCAACAAACATATCATTCCAAAAAAGCTTCTGACTCTCTGCTATGACCGTTAGCCCCATTACTGGCCTGGTGGCCGCCACCCACACGCCTTTTCATCAGGACGGATCGCTCAATCCCGCCGGAGTAGAACGCCAGTGCTCGCATCTGCTGGCCAATGGCGTGAAGACTGCCTTCATCGATGGCACCACGGGGGAAAGCTCCGCGCTGACTCTGGCAGAGCGGCAGGAGCTCGCCAGCACTTGGATGGAAGTGAGCCGCGGCACGCCGCTCAAGGTGATCGTCCACGCTGGATCGAACTGCCTGGAAGACTCACGCGTGCTGGCCGCTCAGGCTCAGGAACTAGGAGCCTACGCTGTGAGCGCTGTCGCGCCGAGCTACTTCAAGCCCGCGAGTCCTGCAGCACTAATCGCCAGCATGGCGCAGATCGCCGGAGCCGCGCCGGATCTCCCTTTTTACTACTATGAGATCCCGACGATGACGGGCATCACGGTTTCGCCGTCCGATTTTCTGCGTCTTGCCGGAGAGGCCATTCCGAATCTGGCAGGCCTGAAATTCACCAGCAGCAATTTCATGGAGTATCAACTCTGCACCAACGTGCACGAGGGTGCTTTTGACGTGCCATTCGGATTTGACGAGATGCTACTGGGGGCGCTGGCCTTCGGTGCGAAGGGTGCCGTCGGCAGCACCTATAACTTCGCTGCGCCCATCTACCTGCGCCTGATCGCCGCCTTTGAGCGCGGCGACTTCGTAGCGGCACGTGAGGAACAGTTCCGCTCCGTGCGACTGATCCAAGTGCTGGTGCGCCATGGATTCATGGCAGCGGCGAAGACGACGATGAAACTGCTGGGAGTCGATGTCGGCCCGCCACGGCTCCCTAACCTCAGCCTGACGGAAGCCCAGGCTGAGCAACTGCACCGCGATCTAGCAGAGCTGGGGTTCTTTGATTGGATCGCCAGCGACTCGCCTACCCTGCTAGCTTAGGCTGCCGCCATCGGCGGTGGAGAAGGCGGCTCCTGCGGCGGTGCGACCGCAGCCGGTCCGCCCTTCTGCCCCGCCAGCGCCCAGCGCGCCAGCACCAGAGAAATTAGGGTGACCGCAGCGGCCACCAGGAAAGCCAGACCTGGCATCGCCAGTGCGCGTTTATCGGCGATGCTCCAGCTGAAGATAGAGGTCCAAAGCACCGGCCCTAGGATACCTGCTACGCTAGTGAGGCTATTCAGAGCCCCCTGCACTGCGCCTTGTTCATCCGGACTGACGGCCTTGGTAATGGCAGACTGCGCGGAAGGCGTTGCCAGACCACCAAAGGCGCCGACAGCGATCATTACGTAAATGACCCAGCCCTGTGGCGCTAAACCATAGCCAGCCATAGCGCACGCCGTGGCGATCAGGCCGACCAGCAGACCTCGGCGATCCCCGAGCGCCACGATAATCTTCCCAGCCAGCCCAGCCTGCACGATGGCGGTGGTCACGCCGACGAAGGCTAGCGACATACCCACGTCCACGTGGGTCCAGTTGTACCGCACCCCGGTGTAGAGCACCCATAGGCTAGGATACAGGGTGAAGGCCAGATTCAGCAGGAAATGTGTCCAGGCCAGGCGCATCACCAGCGGCCAGCGGTTCAGCGCCATCAGGGCCTTGATCGGGTGGGCACTCTCCCATTTAAAGGCTCTGCGGTTCTCTGGCGCTAGCGATTCAGGTAGAACGAAGTAGCCATAGAGCCAGTTCAGCAGTGTCACAATCGCGGCGACCAGGAAAGGCACTCGGAGTCCCATGTTTCCCAGTAAGCCGCCGACCATCGGACCCGCAATGAAGCCCAGACCAAATGCCGCACCAATCATCCCAAAGCCTGCCGCGCGCTTCTCGGGCGGTGTCACGTCGACGATATAGGCGCTAGCAGCGGTAAAATTCGCGGCGGTCACCCCTGCGACGACTCGCCCTACATAAAGCCACCACAGCGTGGGAGCCCAGGCCAGGAGAAGGTAGTCCAATCCTGAACCGAATAGCGAGGCCAAGATCACGGGTCGCCGGCCAAACCGGTCAGACAAGCTTCCCAGCACAGGGGAAAAGATGAACTGCATGAGGGCGTACAGAGAGCCTAAAAGGCCAACCGAATGCGACGCCAACGCCTTGTCTCCTCCCTGCATGCCAGTCACCAAATCGGGCAACACGGGGACGATCAGACCGATGCCAAAGACGTCGAGGAACAGGGTAACAAAGATGAAGATAACAGCAGGCTTCGGTCGGGGCATCGCGGGCGCAGGATAGCGAGTTCAGTCAGGGAGGGAATGGAAAATAGCGGGTGTTACTGTTATTTCATCTAACCTTGGTTCAGCCTATTCTGGGACATAGATACCAATGCATTCACCCTCGAAGCCTGCTCACCGAGATAACCCCGAAGCAGACCGAAAGATTCTTTCAATAAGAATGTCATCATGCCGCTGCGGAATTTCTGGACGAGCGGGGCATTCCCACGCATGAGGGGCAAAAGAATGAAACGCATTGCCCTGCATTTTCCCCGGCTGTGGAAGGCACTCCTGTACCTGGCCTTCACACTGAGCTGGGTAACCGGGTCCTTGTGGTTCTACCTGCATCGCTGGGTGCGCATTCAGGGTGATTTCGGAGATGAGCCCAGCCCCTGGGAGCACACGCTCAGGCAGATTCACGGCGGGGCGGCCATGCTGATGATGGTGTTCTTTGGTTACCTGCTTGCTAGCCATGTGCCAGCAGGCCTCCGTAGTCAGCGCAATCGCCTCTTTGGCTTGATCCTGGTCTATGCTCTCGCCTTCATGATCGTCACTGCGTACGGGCTTTACTATATTGGAGGTGACTCGTTTCGGGAGATCGTGAGCTGGGCACATCTTATTACCGGGTTCGCTTTGCCCCTCATTCTCATTCTTCATATCTGGAGTGGTCATCGCTCCGCTCCTGCTAAAGAATCAAAACTGAGAAATGCCGCGTAAGACTCAAGGTTAGCAGCTTGTTGCATCGGGTAGTGCGCCCTGTTGTTGCCAAAAATCTTGCTGTGCCACGGCAATGGGGTGATTCTGTGCGGATTCCATATCTTTCCGTGCAAGGGAGGACAGCATCCTGCTGTTACTTTATTCATCAAACCAAGCTCTGAATTCGAGCTTTTGACTCGACGAAACCGCCCTTACCCTTATAATAATTCAGTCTCTCATTGATGATTTTTATAACAAAACTGCGAATATTATAAGAAATGCGTTGCAATGGTCTCATTAAATACCATAATTACCGCATCATTCAATTGCCAGCAGCACAGGATACAAAACTCAATCCCGGAAAGCCATGACCGCCATGACCTCAACTCTCCCTACACACGCCCACTCCACCGCTTGGTCTGCCATGGGCTCGAGTTCGCCAGCCTTCACGGCTGGCCGTGCGCTGCTCGTGCTGCCTGCCTTCAATGAAGAGGAGACGCTGCCAAACCTTTTCGCACGGCTTCAGGTCGCCAATGTCTACCCAGCCACAGGTCTGGTCGCTTTCGTCGTGGACGATGGCTCCTCTGACCGCACTGCTGAGATCGCCCGCAAAGGCGCTGAAGGGCTCGACATCCGCCTGATCCAGCACGAGCGCAATCAGGGCCTTGGCCAGGCCTTCCAGACCGGCCTTGCCGCCGCTTCCCGCTTTTGCCGCGCCGAATGACGTCATCGTCGTCATGGACGCAGATGACACCCATGACATCGCCTTGGTTCCTGAAATGCTGCGCCGCCGCAGTAGCGGCTCGTACATCGCCATCGCCTCCCGCTTTGTGAAAGGTGGCGATGACAGTAGTGCGCCTTCCTTCCGCCGCATGCTCTCCCGTGGCGCTTCCGTGGTTTTCCGCCTGGCCCTGCCTCTGGACAACATCAACGACTTCACCAGCGGCTACCGCGCCTACCGCGCCAGCCTGCTACAGGATGCGCTGAAGCATTGGGGTGAGCGCCTTATCGAAGAGCAGGGCTTTGCCTGCATGGTGGAGTTTCTTCTCAAACTGCGTCACTGGGGTCCGAATATCGCTGAAGTGCCGATGGTCCTGCACTACGACCGCAAACTCAGCACCAGTAAACTCAGCTTCAGCCTGGACGCCAAGCAGTACTTCAAACTCGCCCTGCGCGACGCCCTCTCCCCAGCTCCACTGTAGGTCCGCCCACGCAACCCGCTAGTCCAAAGGTCGCCATCCTCGGTGGCGGCATTATCGGGCTGACGCTGGCCAAGCGCCTTTCAGACAGCGGTTACCAAGTGGAACTGCTGGAGGCAGATGGTCAGCTGGGAGGGCTGGGCACCTGGTTTCAGTGGCGCGGACAGGCAATCGACCGCTTCTACCACTGCCAGATGCCAAGCGACGAGGCACTGCTCGGTCTGATCGAGGAACTCGGTCTGACCGGTGACATGACCTGGAAGAACACCCGCATGGGGTTCATCGTCGATGGCAAACGCTACCCCTTCAATGGCGCGCTGGATCTGCTGCGCTTCAAGGCGCTGAGCCTGTGGGAGCGCATCCGCTTCGAAGCGGTAAGCCTGATCCGCGCCGCTGGCAAAGGCAAGGACCTCGACACATTCCTGGTGGGCAAATGGCTTAGCGGCCTGTACGGCAAGACGTTGTGGAAGAAGCTGCTGGAGCCGCTGTTCCGCGCCAAATTCGGCGATGCGGCGGCGAATCTGCCTGCGCTGTATATCTGGTCCCGCATGGGCCGTGAGAGCAACAAGTCCCTGCGCGGTGATGAACGTGGAGGATTGAAGGCCTTTCTGGACCGCTTCGGCGACCGACTGCGTGGCAATGGGGTGAAGGTGCACCTGGATACCCGGGCAAGCCAGCACCTACCCCACACGATAGCGGGGTGAAGATCACTTGCGCTAACGGCACGGAGATCCAGGCTGATTGGGCCATTTCCACCCTACCGATCCCGCTGCTGCGCCGCACTTTGGGAAATGCCCCGCGTTTTTCCCAATGCCTGGATGTGCCTACCAGGGCGTGGTGAATGCACTGTTCTTCCTGAAGCGTCCTCTGGATAACCTGTATTGGGCTCCTGTGATGCGCTCTGGCACGGACTTCGACGGCTTGGTGGAGATGACCGAACTGATCGATCCCGCCCACTATGCAGGCCATCACATGGTCTACACAGAAACACGATGCGCTACACCTCGCAGGACTCGGAGCTCTTTGCCCAGGACCGGCCGTGATCGCGGAACGCTGGATTTCCCAGCTGCTGCCGCTCTATAAGGACATCAATCTCAAGCGCGAAGACATCGCGGATGTGCAAGTCTTTAAGGCTCCCTACGTCGAGCCGCTGTATCCGCTCGGGTATGCCAAGATGAAGCCTAGCTTCGACATTCCCGGCACGCGCCTTCTCACAGTCTCTAGCGCTCAGGTGTACCCTGGCATCACGGCCTGGAACTCAGCCGTGGGTCTGGCCAATGAGGCGGCAATTCACTTCAAGAACCGAGTCGACGCGCTTAGCGGTACGCCATCCAAGCCGCGCCAGCCTCGTACTCCAGCTCCTCCGGCCCTGCCCTGGCCGCGATGCTCTAGCATTTGATTCATCCCGAGCCAAGACTCTGATTTCCGAGCCATGCCGCACGCCACGCTATCGCTGGATTTGGATGACCGCTGGGCCTATCTAAAGGCTCGGTGGAATGGCCGGATGGGAGACCTGCCCGAGCTACTTCGACACCTTCATCCCGCATTACCTCGAGGTCTGCGCCGAGGCAGGCGTCAGCTCCACGGTCTTCATCGTCGGGCGGGATGCCGTCAAGCCAGAGCATCACGCACGGCTGCGCTCCATGGTGAAGCCGGGCATGAAACCGGGAATCACTCCTTTCAGCATGAGCCCTGGATGCAGCAGAAATCTCCTGAAGCAATCCAGCAGGAAATCACGGAGGCGGAAGAAGCCATCATTCAGGCGACGGGTGCAAAGCCAGAAGGCCGCGCGGCCCTGGCTTCTGCTGCTCCCCGGCGATCCTCTCCTGCCTGCGTGAGCGGGCTATCTCTATGATGCCTCCACTTTTCCGACCTTTCTGGGTCCGGTGGCACGCCTCTTCTACCTGGCCACCGCCAAGCCTGACAAAGAGCAGCGCGCTCAGCTGATGCTCTACGGCACGCTGGGAGATGGCCTGCGCTCGCTGAAGCCCTACTCATGGGAGACGCCACACGGTGGTCTGCTAGAGTTGCCAGTCACGCCCTCCCGCTTCCGCATGCCCTTTCATGGCAGCTACCTTGGCTACCTGGCGCAGTACTCCCCCTCTTCCTCGCGAAGACCTATTTCCGCTGCGCGGTGTCGGCCTGCAAGCTGCGCGGTGTCGAGCCCTCCTTCCTGCTGCACCCCCTGGACTTCCTCGGCTCGGATGAGATCACCGGTCGCAGTTTGCATGAAAGTACCTGGAGTGGAGAAGCGCCGCTCAGTGCTATGGGCGTTGTGAAGCACCTGAAACAGCACTTTAAAGTGCTTCCCACTGGGGGCATATGCCAGAAATCTGCTACATTTGCAGCGCTCCTCACCAACCAGCGCGATCCCCTCCAAGCCGCTGATGATGCCTGCGCCGTCCTGACCTTCCCGCTCCAACCCATGAACCTGAGCTCTTCCCGACTGCCGTTGTTCATCGCGCTCGCCGCCGGGTCCTCTCCCTTTGCTCTCGGGATCAATCCGTATGTGATGCCGGAGTCTACGGATGACATCATCTACTACGAGGGCGCCAAGTCTGGCCGAGCACGGTACTTATACCTTCAACGGCAAGATCATCAGCGACTTGGCCGCCGATGTATCCGCTGATCCTGGCGGGCGGCTTCCGCCTTTTCGGCGAATCGATGATGCTGGGCAAGATCATCAGCGCCCTTTCCGCCGTCCTCGCTCTGCTGCTCGCCGCGCGTCTGATGAAGAGCGAGAAACGTGCAGCCCTGTGGTCCACTTTGGCCGTGTACGCGGCGCTGCCGACCGGCTTTCTCTGCGCGGTGCGCTCGTCCTCCGACTGGACTTTTATCGCCTTCAGCTTCGCTTTTCTGCTCCTGCTGAAGCGCATGGAAAGCCAACGCACAGTCTGGCTCGCAATCCTGACTGGCTTGACACTGGGAGCGGCAGCCCTCACCCGGCACGTCGGTGTTCTGCTAGGAGCCGCCGTGACCGCCCATGCCCTGCGCCTCATCTGGCTGGCTTTCCGCGCGAAAAAGGCATTCTTGCCGGGCGTTTTTATAGGCGTGTGGCCGGAAGCAATCGTGGCTTTTCTTGGTGCTAGCCTGTGGCTGAGCTGGACTGTTTATCTGAAGATGGCACCACCGGACACCGTGGCTCCCGGCCTCTATGATGCACTGGGCGGCAGCCTGATGAACCAGTTTCACCTGGCGGAACTCTTCTCTGCGGTCGGCGACTACTTTGGCCAGTTGCCGAATATCATGGAGAAAGCCGGGCTCGCAGACAGCCTTGCCGAGACCATCATTTATCTCCTGCTCGGTGGCATTGTCGTCACCGGCTGGGTGCGCAGCATACGCAACAAGGAGGGCGTCTTCCGCGCCACGGATTACTATGTGCTGGCTTACCTCACGGTGATCTCCCTGTACGAGTGGAAGCTTCCCCGCTTCCTCATTCCCCTGGGCCCATGGCTCATCCTTTATTTCCTGGATGGATTTACCTTCCTGAGCCAACGCCTCATCCCCAAGCGTTTGTCTCTCTCCCTGCTTGCGCCGCAGCGGCTCACGCCCACGGTGGCCGCGCTGTGGTGCACTGTTGCGCTGCTGGCCGATGCCGCATTGATTTTCCTCGGACATCCGGGCAAATTACACGGTCCTCTCTGTGTCCTGCGCTCGACCACTCAGGAGCAGTTTTACGGTCCTTTTTACCGGGAGTTGCTTGAAGCTGGGAAATTGCTGTCCAAGCTGCCGGACACCACCATCGTCGGCACCCAGGGCTTCTACGCCAACTACCTGCACATGTTCTCTGGCCGCCCCTGTCTAGATCCTCGCCTGTATAAAGAGACGCCAGACGTGTACGTGCAGATCCAGGACTATGACGAAGGCTACCGGCTGCCTGGAGATGCCTGGCGCGAAGTCTTCGCCAAAGGCCGTGTGAGGATCGTCATTGCCAATCAGTTCCCCTGGGAAGCGATTGTGGAGAATCGCCACAGCCTGAGCTTACCCCTCCCTGTAGGCCCGTAAAAATGCGAGAGGCGGGACAGGAGCCAAGCCTACGATCCGTAGCGGATGGAGGCCCCACCGCCGCCGCAGTGCTGACCACCCAGACGCTTTTTGTACTCTACCTCAGGCAGCAGCCACACGGCGCGTCTGTTCCGCCGCCGCTGTGCCCGCCTGATCCACAGGCCTAGCACCAGTAGCGCCAGAGCACCCGCGCCGATGGGACCGGCCTTCTTCCCCATGGCCTGCATGGCGGGAGGAAGCTTCAGCCAGGGCTTCTGCACCGGCTCATCTTTGGCGGCGATCTCTGGTAGAAGCTCAGCCCCAGGCTCAGAAGTGGCAGGAGCACTCTCGGGATCAGCCTCCGCAGCAGCGACCTTCGGCGCGGAGGGAATGGGCCGAACGAACTCCGGCAAGGTGTGAGCGCGCTCCAGCCAGATCAGGCGAACGGAAAGCTGGATGGCAAAGCGCTGCAGCTGATCGATCGGGTCGCTGGCCTGCATGGCATCGATCATGCAGCCCTGTACCAGCGTCCTCAGATACGCTGGCGTGACCGTCTGGGTGATCTCCTTGCTCATGAAAAGGCGCGCGCGCCGTGTACTCCCCAGCGGATAGACTACCAGGCAACTGCGCTCCTTGGTCAGGCGCCCGCCCGCGACCCGGGTCAGAGGGACTGAGGCGGGCAGCTTCTGATGAGCGTCCAGCAGCAGCACATAGGCAGAGATGGTGGACTGCCCCACGTGGTAGTTCAGCAGACGGCGTAGGTCTTCTCCCTGCGTCTCGTGCAGCAGACCTTCTGGATCCAGGACATGCTCGCCCTCCTCCAGCGTCTCACAGCGCTGCAGGTAAGTTGAATCCACCTCGATCAGGTCTTTGGGAAGCGTATTGGGGGCCAGCACCGGTCCAGTGCCGATATTCGGCTTGGGGATGAATAGCAGCACACCGCGGTCATCCTTCGGGATCATGGGGCCTTCGTTGGCAGACTCTCCAGCAGCGCCGTCAGGCTTATAGCCCTCTGGCCACAGCAGCCCGCCTAGCTGACGCTCCGGCGGCACGGTATCCCCGGCTTCATCCGTCCACTTTGGCAGCGGCAACTCCTCCAACTCCTGAGCGGATGCAAAGATCGGCAAGAGCAGGGTCAATGCCAACAGACAGCCCAGCTGCCTGCCACTCAACTGAACTCGCGAATGGAAGTCGTAAAACATGAGGCTAAAATGCTAGGGTTATCTGCCTTCACCTGAGGCGGGAAGATCCTCCGCCTCTTCCATGACTTCTGCCACGGAGGACGCCGCGCGCTGGCGCGATGGGCGCAGACCCGAGCCGTGCAGAAACTCCTCCGCGCTGCCCGGAGGCACAATATCCTCACGCTGAGTCATCCGCCGGGCGGATTTGCGCAGGTATTTTTCGATACCGTCCAGCGCCAGCAGGATGGCATTCACATACTCGCCATGCCAGAGCGGAGTGCGCAGGCGACCGAGAATGGATATCAGTCGTTTCTCCGGAAGCGCAGCCTCCAGAGCGTAGCCAACATTCAGCGCCACTCCCTTGGCGGCTGGGTCGATCACCAGCGCCACGGCGTATTCATTCAGCTTCTTCATGTCGCGCGTGTTGAAGGCGGCATGATTGAGCAGCCAAAACGTCAGCTCATTAAGCGTCAGGGTCTGAGGCAACACGCCAAGGTAGACCGACACAAAAACCTGAGGAAAGCGACGCTCAAACTCCTCCAGAGCACTTTCGATGCGCTGAGCTTCTTTCAGACGGAGGCAGTGCGCATTGTCCGTTAGGCGGTCCAGATGAACCAGATCGTGCCCCAGGACGGCCACCAGAGCTGCGAGCGAAAAGCCGCAGGCAGAGCAAGCGGAGGCGTCACTTGGGAGCACAGAGGCACAGTGGGGGCAGGCCATACGAAAGGAATTTAATATAATACTTCGGAAATATCAAATTTTCTGTAAAAACTTTCCATTCCATGCGATCTAAGAAACAGACATTTTCACCGCGAAATAGATTTACATTGTAGGACAGAAACGATTTAATGCCTTGGCTCGCTAGGTACTGAAACTGCTCAGGCATCCCCCACCCTACTTCCCCGCACTCAACGATTTATGAAAACGGCCTATTTACTCCCGCTCATCGCTGCCTTCGGTTCCGTAGGCACTGCCTCCGCAGCGTGGTTGCGGCTTCCCTATGCCGAAGCCCGCGTGATCAACGTCGCAGCAAGCGCCTACCCAGGCACTAAGGTGATTGCCAGTAGTGGCATCAGTGAAGCTGAGTCCCTGCTCGCTGATGATCCTTCTAAGATGGCAGCCCTCGCCACGGGCGCAGGACGCGTGACCCTGCAGCTCCCTAGCCAGCGCCTGATCGAATCCACCAGCTTCCTCAATGGCGGCGCTGAAGGAACCGTGACCATCTCCGGCAGCTCCGATCACAAAGACTGGATTAACCTCGGCCAAGCTTCCTTTGTCTCCACGGATCGCTACATCCAGCTTCAATTCGCTGGCGCTCAGATCAAGTATCTGCAGCTTGCCTTTGCGACCGCTCAGGGCGGCAAGATCAGCAGCCTCACCATCGCAGCCGCTGCCAAGGGCCCAGTCACCCCAGTCGCCAATCCCGGCCAGAGCGGCTCCGGCAGCGATGACAAGACCGTCACGGTGAACAGCTCCTCCGGCGTCACAGGTGGCAAGGCTATCTATGCTTATCCTACCCCAACCAACATTGGCGAACCTGACGCAGAGCTGAACGTCTTCAAATTCCCTAACTCGGGCGACAAGTATCGCACCATCATTTATGACCTGGGTCTTCCTCGCGAGATCAAGGCTTTCTCCACTTCCTACACGGCCCGCCCAACCCGTATCGAAGTGTTCGCCTTCAGCGAGCTTCCTGAGAAGAAAGACTGGCGCGGCAAGGTGACTCTTGACCCAATTGTGTTCGATCAGACGAGCCCAATCGCCGTGGGTGAAGATGCTAGAGGCACCGGCACCATCAAGATTGTTCCTTCCAAGCCCGTGAAAGCGAAGTACCTCGCCATGCGCTTCGAACCTAACTATCTGCGTGGCACCGCCGCTAACTCAGCCTCCTGGTCTGAGTATGTGGCAGATAACTTCGGCTTCTCTGGCGCTCAGATGATCGCAGCAGACGATGGCGGTTTCACCACCTTCAGCGTTAGCCTGCCAGCATCCGTTTCCCTCCAGTCTCTGATCAACACGCTGACCTCGCTCTTCCCTGACTCCACCGTGGTCACCAATCCTGATGGCACCACCACCACGACCATCTCCGGCACTCCAACCGACGAACTGACAGCTCAGAGCGCCGTCAGCGCCCTGGGTGCTCTGCTCGGCTCCAGCATCTTCAGCCAGTATGGTTTCGATGGCCGTAGCAGCGGCGGTGTTGGCAGCGTGACCCGTTGAAACCACCGCAGACGATGACGGTGATGGCATCGGCGGCGTGACCGTGACGGTCAGACCAACAACCGGCACCACGACCACGACTACGACGACTACCCCAACCACGACGACTCCAACGACTGATACGCCAGTGACGCCTACGACTCCTGCCGCTACCAGCCCCTAAGAGAAGAGTCAGTCGATAAGGTTTAGTTTTTAGAAACCGCTTTGATCATATCAAAGCGGTTTTTTTGTGCCTGTGTCTTGGAGTGCACGGCTAATCACTGAGATCCTAACGTCCTCAGCTAATCATGTGGTGCTATGCCAATTCTGTCGACTTGAATGCGCGTTTCGATCCCAGCGATATCATCGACTGAGCTGCTCGCCGCTGAACTTGGCGAAGCATCCAGACTCAAACGGTTCGTGAGATAGGCCTGCTTTCAATCGGGCTTGGCATGATGCTTATGCAGCGTCAATTCGTAGGCCATACTTTCGTAAACAGAAGCAGGTGGAGAATCGGTGCTTACATGTTGGATTTGGCTTACTGTAAAGTCGGCCTGCAACACTCGATTCGCTCTGGCTACTCCACTCAACACTGCGCTGAGCACCTCATTCTCTTCTAATCTGCCGAGGCGCGTAGAATCCAAGTCCTCGATGAGTTGACGCATCGGGAGATGACTCGCCGAATCGTAGGCCCAGCATGTTATGCGTGGGCCCTGTAATTCTAAACACCCTGATCCAATCGCCATCTTGACGGATTGTCATGGCCTCAGTTTTAGGCAGCCTTTACTGACGGTCCCTTTACGCCACCTCTTCCGCCTCAATCGCGGTCGGTCTTAGGATCGCATACAGGATGAGGCTGACCGCCATGACGATGACGGCAATCGTCGGTGCGATCCGCTGCTCTTCATCTACGGAGACAATCGCAGCATACACGCGCACGCAGATGAGAGAGGCACACACCAGGGCACCGAGAATGGGCACAAGGATTGGCACCTCGAAGCCGCCCTTGGCCTCACCCGCACGGCGCTTCAGCACGACAAGGGAGACATTCACGATGGTGAAGACGGTCAGCAGGAGCATCACGGTGGACTCCGCCAAAGCCTTGACGCCACCGATGCTGATCAGCGCGGTGACGATGCCGAACAAGAGCAAAATGGCCACGTAGGGGGTGTGACGCTTTGGGTGAATGCGGCCCAGCATGGCGGGCAGCAAGCCCTGGCGGCTCATGCCGTAGATGAGGCGGGAGCCCATCAGGTAGTTCAGCAGGGCGGTGTTACCGATGGCAAAGATGGTGATGGCCAAATACACGCTATCGATCCCCTTGAACCACGGGGCAGCCCGGTGCGCCACCTCCATCAGCGGCGTGGTGCTTTTTGACAGCTCTTGCCACGGAATGACGGACACTGCGGTGATGGCGACTGCCATGTAAATGATCGTGGCAGCGATCATCGCTCCGATGAGGCCAAAGGGGATGTCCTTGCGTGGATTCTTCACTTCCTCGCTGACGTTCAGAATGTCCTCAAAGCCGATGAAGGAGAAGAACATCAGCACCGCGCCCTGCATGACGAGTGCCAGGGTGATGCCTGAGCCCGGTCCACCGTCCAGCGTGTCGCCAGCTGTTTCCAGGTAGTTGACGCCGCCCCAGAAGCGCATGCCTACGGCGATGATGAAGATCAAGCCAGATGCCTCCACCACGGTGCAGAGGATATTCAGCCACATGCTCTCGCGGATGCCGCGATAAATCACGCAGCCGACCAGCAGGACAATGCCGATGGCCACGAGTTTGATGGGAAGTTCCATGCCGAAGACCTTTTCTAGATTCTCTGCGATGGCCTGGGCCCCTGTCGCCATACTGGTAAGGCCACTCATCATCACAGCCAGGCCGACCATGTAGCTCAGCCACGGCTTGCGGGAGGCCCGATGCGTCACATAGGCAGCGCCTCCAGCCTTTGCATAGCGGCTGCCCACACAGGCATAAGACAAGCCTGTCAGCAGGGCCGCGACCATCGCTGCCGCGAACGCCAGCCAAACCGCATTCCCCAGGCTCCCTGCCGCTCGGCCCACCAGCGAATAAATCCCAGCGCCCAGCATGGAGCCCAGCCCATAAAACAGCACCTGCCAGCGGCCGATGGTCCTTTGCAACACGGGTGGTGAGTCGATCGTGGAGGAGAATTCCGGAGCAGACATGGGTTACCCAAAGCACAGGGGTGACCAAACCTAAAGGAATTAAAAATGACAAATGACAAATGGCGGAGAAATGGTGACAAGACTGATTCATTGTCAGTCAGTTGCATCACCCGTGATTTGAGGCTTTACGCCCCTTGCCTGTGGCGATATCCACCCGTCATCTGTAGCTTGTCTACATTTGTCATATCGACACTTCCCCGGCGGCCCTTCCTCACCATTTGTCATTTGTCATTTTGAATTCAGCGCTCCGCGCTGCCTGTAATTGCCGTTGCCAGAGGTCAAATTGTCGCTTTAATCTACTCTACATTGAAATCCTTGCGCCTCCGGCTCAGCCGTTTCCCTGTTCCTTATCATCAACATGACATTTCGTAGCCTGACGCGCCGCAGGGAGATTGGCGCAAATTCTTACCTCATTTCCAGCGGGAAGCAGCGGATCATTCTGGATGCAGGGGCTCATCCTAAACAAAAGGGCCTCGATTCTTTGCCGAATTTCAATGCGGTGCCGCATGACACGGCGGACGCCATCATCGTTACCCACGCTCACCACGATCACATCGGCGCTCTCCCCGTGCTGCAGCGCCGCCAGCCGCGTACGCCCACCTACATGACGGAGCCCACAGGCGAAGTTGGGGCCGCTATGCTGCATAACTCCGTCAACGTGATGACCCGCCAGCGCGAGGAGCAAGGTATCCATGAATATCCGCTCTTCACCCATCGCGATATCGATGAGGTCAAGAGCCAGTGGATGTACCGCGACCTGCGCAAGACCTTCCAGCTCGGCAGGACTGGCATTGACTGTACCTTCTACGATGCTGGCCACATCATGGGCTCGGCAGGCGCATTGCTCAGGAAGGACGGCAAAAGCGTCTTCTATACCGGAGACGTGAACTTTGAGCCGCAGACCATCACCCGCGAGGCTGACTTCCCTACGGAAGGCATCGATACCCTGATCATCGAGACCACTCGTGGCGACTACGCGCGCCCAGAGGACTTCAGCCGACGCGCTGAGAAGGAGCGCCTGGCGGTGGTGATCCGTGAGACCTTCGAGCGCGGCGGCGCGGTCATGATCCCGGTTTTTGCCCTTGGCAAGACCCAGGAGCTGCTCATGATGTCGCACGAGCTGAGCGAGTTGGATCTCATCCCACCCGCGCCCGTCATCATTGGCGGTCTCAGCACCAAGATGACCGTGCTGTATGATCAGTACGCCAGCCGCACGCGCCGTAGCTACGAGGGCTTCCGCATTCTGGAAGACATGGATACCCTTGTGGCGCCACGCAAACGCCGCAAGGAAATCCAGCACAACCCTCAGACTATCTATGCGCTCTCCAGCGGGATGATGAGCGAGGGCACGACCTCGAACCAGTTCGCCCAGCGCTTCCTTACGGACTCACGCAACTGTGTGGCCTTCGTCGGCTATACGGATCCCGAGACGCCAGGCTACCGCATCCGCAATGCGAAGGAAGGCCAGAGCATCAAGCTCGACTCCCACCTGCCGCCAGTGAATCTGAAGGCGCGTGTGGAGAGTTTCGACTTCAGCGCCCACGCCACGCGTGAGGGCATCCTCAGCTACATCAAGCGCGTGAATGCGCCCAAGGTATTGCTCGTCCACGGTGATGGTCCTGCTCAGGACTGGTTCATGCAGACCCTTGCGCGGGAACTGCCGGACTCCGAGGTCATCGCCCCTGAGCCCGGGGTGGAGATTCCCCTCTGGTAAGCAATGTAAGCCTTTGTGGAGCGCGGTCTAAGTTGACTTCGCTCCAGATTTTTGGTCTCTAGAACTCCCGCCGTCTTCACGCATCGCGCACTGACTTCTTTTCCATCATGGCCTCCTATCGTATCCTCCCTACTGACACGCATAACGACCTTGTCCGTAAAGCCTACCTGCACCGCGGCTACACCGCCCAGGAAGCAGAAGACGCCGCTCGCTTCTGTGAGCTGGCCGCCACCCATGGCATCCGCACTCACAATGCCATCAAAGCCCTGCATCTGGATCACCTCTTTGGCTCTGCCGTCGGCGGTTGCAAACCCGGTGCCGAGATCAAGGTGGTCGAGAAGAAATTCGCCGCCAGTCAGGTCTGGGATGCCCAGCTGAAGCTTGGCCAGTCCGTCGCCTTTGAGGCCATGGATACCTGCATCAAGCTCGCCGACCAGTACGGGATCGGCCAGGTCAGTGTGGACAATGCCTTCCACTACCTGTGGGGCGGCGGCTATGTGATGGACGCTGCCAAGCGCGGCTACATCGCCTACACGAACTGCACCAGCACCCTCGGCGAAGTGGTGCCCTTCGGTGGTAAATTCCCTGTGCTCGGCACCAACCCACACTCCTGGGGCCTGCCCACGACAGATGCGGTCGGTTACCCCATCGTGATCGACTGGGCGACTTCCACTGTCGCCATGGGCCGCGTGCAGCAGCTGCGCCGTGAAGGCAAGCCCTTGCCTCCCGATGCTGCCGTGGATAAGGACGGCAACCCCACCACCGACCCTCACGCCGCCCAGTGGCTGCTGCCATTCGGTGCCCACAAAGGCTACGGCCTCAGCTTGCTGATCGAAGTCATGGGGGCACTCATCGGCGGCTCCCTCCCCACGCTACGTGGCGGCGGTGGTCACCCTGACTTCGCGGGCAAGCCTCTGCCGGAAGGTGAGAAGCGCACCAGCAGCTTCTACTTCCAGGTGATCCATCCGGATGCAGTCAGCTCAGGCATGTTCGCCAAAGGCCGCAACCAGGCTGAAAACGTCAAGGCCGTGCTGGCAGACATCCTCGGCCACGGCAACGAGAACAGCATGCTCCCAGGTCAGCCGGAAGCCCAGAACGCCGCCCACACCACCAAGGCCGGTGGCCTTCTTTTCACTGACGCCGAGATCGAAGCGCTCAACGAGATCGCTGAGGAATGCGGCGTAGAGAAGTTCGAGGCTGGCGCGCTGCCGAGCTACGAGGTGTAAGTCTTCACTGACTTCTGTTCACAGCTTGCGGAACTGGATGTCCCGCAGGCGGGATTCGCCCTTGATGAAGTGATTGGCCCCAAAGCCAATGAGATGCTGCCATGCATCTGAGGCTGGAGTGGGCTGACGCTTGTCGAACCGGCTGTTCAGGTCCTCTGTGTAGACCTCCTTGTCATCCACCCACAGGGTCACCTTGCCCTGCTGACAGCGGATATGGATGCGGGAATCCGGCTTTAGGCTGGCCGGGTAGGAGACGTATTTCTTCCCGGTGTCCTTGGAGAATTTGGCCAGGGATGCCTGAGTGACCTGCTTGTTGTCCGTCGTCTGGCCGCAGGTGACGGTGGCAAATCCAGAGTAGCCGGGACGGAAACCAATGACGCAGCCGAATTGGGGCCGAGCCTGCCCGGTGTTCGCAAGGCTCGCCTTCAACTCGAATTCCAGACCGAGGCGCGCATTCAGGATAACTCTTGGGTAGAGATCTGCGGCCTCGCATTTCACGGTCAACACCCCACCCTCCTCCGCCTTCCACTCTGGGAGGCGGTCCGCGACCCAGAGGGACTGATGCTCCTCCGGCGTGAGCTGGATCCACGAGCCTGAGGCAAAGCGCTCCTCCACGCCGATGGCAAGCAGACGGTGCCGCACGAGGGCGATGGACTCGGTCGTCTGCTGCACCATGGGGAGAGCGGCGAGTGCCTGATAGCTTTCTTTCGCCAGCGGCAGATTGCCTTTCCGAAAGGCTGCTTCCGCCAACTCGAACAGCTGAGTTGCCTCCGTGTTCTTGCGAATGGTCAAATTCCCCTGCCACTCGACCGAGAGAAAACCCAGTATGCTCATCACGCGCTCTGTCCTAGCCGGCAGCGGCTTTAGTATCTCATACAATTTCGCTGCCTCTTCATACTCCTGGGCAGCATAGAGATAGGGCAGCGAGAGCGCGCGGGCGTCCAGCTTCTCAGCATCCGTTTTGGACTTCTGGAGTCGGCCTGCCTCCAGCTCCGCCACGAGGGCACGGTTCTTGGCATTGTAGAAAGTGGCGATGGGCTGCTCAGCCTCCGCAGCGATGTCTTCAGCGACCTCATAGAAGTGAAACGGGACTTTAGTGTCGAAGCGTGCCGTCCGGGCACAGGCCCTGCCGAAGGCCATCATCAGCTCATGGGAACCACCCCATCTGGGGCGGTAGGCCCAGCTCAGCTTCGTGTAGGCTGGCTCGTAGTCGAAGCATGCCGCGATGGCGCGGTCAAACCAGACGCGCTCATTCATGCCCTCCACACCGTAGCCTGCCATGGTCACCGTGATCATGTCCGCAGCGGCAAAAGGCACATCGGGATTGTCGTGATAAGCATCCACGAGGTGCTTTCTCGCCAGCTTCAGATGCGTTGCGAAACCCTCCCAACCCTTTTCGCTGACGGTATCCGCCCAACCGGATCCGCGATCCTTCCATGCCGCATCGATCTCCCAGTTCCCCAGGATCGTGCCCTTCAGCCAGAGAGCGGCGGAGGATTTCTCGATCAGGGGGATGCTCTGCTGCCGCTTCCACTCCAGATAGCCAAAGGCCGCTGTGCGCCGGCTCAGGCAGAAGAACCCCAGACTGTCATCCGGGGTAACGGAGGCATCCAAAGCGGCTGACAACAACAGCACCACCATTTTCTCCCGCTCTGCGTTCTTCTCCTTGGTACTGGCAGCGGGGTACTTGTTTTGCTCACCATAGACCCAGGCACCAACGAAGAGCTTCAGGTGTGCACTGTCATTCCCCCGGAGGAATTCCGGCAGTAGCTGCTCAATTTTGTCAGCCAGTTCCTTCGTAGGGTTTTTGAAGTAGAGGTCGAGATAGCTGGAGACGAAGATAAAGAGAGGGTCCGAGCAGCCTGCCTTCTCTGCCGCCTTGATCTTCTGCATGGTGTCCGGGTGGGGTATCACCCTGCCTGACGCACTCGCTCCAACTTTCCGCTCAGGGCTGACTCTCCCCGTCATGAATGGCACCGCATCCCGCAGGACCTCTGTCGCATCCTGCAGCCAAGGGCTGCCTGCGTGCCGCTTGGTGAAGTCGGCCAGCAGCAGCCTCTCCAGCCACAGGTTGTGACGCTGGGTCCATCCGGCCTGTGACCTGCTGTCATCAGCAGGCACCTGGATGGGAGGCACCTCCTGGATGACCTGGGAAGGTCGGAAGATGCGAAACATGTTCCCCAGCGAGTCGTCTTCATCTCGGGCAGCCGCAGGTTGGGCGAAGAGACAGAGCAACACGTAGGCAGCAGCGTATGAGGAAATGCGGTGCATGAAAGCAAACAAACACCTCAAGACAACACCACGCCACGCGCTTGGCAATTCTTTTTCCGATATGCCCAGGCGCATTGATGTCCGCTCCGGGGTCTGCCGCTCTGCTGACATCTCCCGCCAGGCAACGGAATGCCACCTTCAAAACTTAACACTCTCTGCCATGCGCAAGGCACCACCTTCTTTTCCCTGCTCATCCAGTATAGTGAGTTTTTGGGGAGGCATGAGGCTGAGCAGGCCGGGGAGGTCACCGTACTTCACGGCACCTGGGATGAAGCGGACATCCTGAACGTCTGTAAGTGTGGCGAAGCGGAAGCCCTCGGTATCGATCACGCAATGATGCAGCAAGGGCTGCGCCTCGGTCGCCGCAAGAGCGCCAATAGGGCCTGTACTATTACCCGCTGCCAGAATGATCGACCTGTCTGAGACGAGCTGAGGTGAGTGGCTAAGCGCGGAGATAACGGTTAAGACCTGCTGGGCTCGTTTCACCAAGAGCGGGTCATTGTATCCGTAAGTGTAGCAGGCGGACCACTGCCAGCCCAGGTGGTCTGGATCTGGCGTTTTCGTATTCACGGAGTTCCAGGGATTCTGCTTGGCTTCCGTTAGGCAGAGGTGCGGAATGACGACGGTGTACCCCTGAGCCAGGAGCTTGCGCATGGCCTCATCCGGGCTCTCCGGTGGCGTGGCGCTAAGCCACACCACGATCCGTGGATTTAGCTGTCTGGTATTGTTGCCTGATTTTGTCTCAGGCGGCGAGAAAAGAGTGGCGGAGACCTGATGGGCTGGATCGTTAGGAATAGCTTCACCCTTGCCTGAAGAGGTATCCGTCGCGATACCGAGCGCCTTCACATAAGCGCCATCCGCTGAGGCGGTTTGTTGCTTTATTTCCAGCTCGGCGGAGGCAGGCAGTTTGCGGTTCAAGATGAGACTCCACGCGGTGCGCAGGGCCTCCGGGTGGGCTTTGAGTTGAGCGTCATTGTCCTCGCTCCAGTGCTTCAGCAAGGCCTTCTCATGGGCAGGCCCGGTGTGTTCACCGGACGGAGCTGGGTGCGTATTGGTCCAGACCGTGAGTTCATCCTTGGAGCTGACAGTAAAGGAGCGCTCCAGCACTGGCTCCTTGAATCCCAAACCGAGCTGCTTGCTCATGAAGCCGTACATCGTGGTGCGGGACACATGGTTATAGTTGTGCTGCCAGTGGATGTTGAAGGTCGCCATCACGTTGTCTGGCTTCCCCAACCGCTTCCACAGGGCTTTCAGATCCGGGAAGCCCTTCGTCTCCAGCTCCTTGGTCCAATCGTTAGCGGCGGTCATGCCCATCGGCTTCGGGGCGAAGGCGGCTGCGATGTCCACATTTCCCTGACCGATGCGCAGGTAACAGGCGTTCTCACAGGTGCAGCCTCCCTGCATGGCAGTGCCGACCATCACGCAGGGAAAGGCGGCGGCCAGGCGAGCATCGATCGCGGCGAGCATCATGGTCTGGGTACCACCGCCGCTCGCCCCCGTGCAGGCGATCCGCGTGGGATCGATACCTGGCAGGCCGATGAGGAAATCCAACGCGCGCAGGCCATTCCAGATCTGCAGGCCAAAGTTGGATTGCAGTCGCAGATCCGCCGCCACGCTGTAGAGACCGTAGCTGCCGGGCTCGCTGCCATTCAGCTCCGACCCTGGCCGCCGCCCACTGCGATGGTCAGCGATCTGGAGGCTGTCCGCATAGCCGAGCATATCATAGAAGAACACGGCGCAGCCCATCCGCGCGAGCTGCACACAACGCGCCTGGAGTGGAGAACGCGCGCCACTCTCCCAACGCTCTGCGCCGATGGCCAGTTGCTGATTCGTCTCAGCCGTGTCAGCGCCCAGATCCATGAAGCGTCCATTCGGCCAGTGACCATGCGGGCAGAGGATGCCCGGCATCTTCCCGGAGGCAGGAGCTGTCTTTGGCAGATAGAGATTACCAGTGACAAAGTGACCGGGGAAGCTCTCAAAGAACACGCGGTCGATGGTGTAGTCCTCTCGCTCGATGCGGCCATAGATCACAGGGTTCAGCGGAGTGCGTGTGGGCATAGGTAGCAGCCCGCAGGCGAGCAAGATGCGCTCGCGGATTTGCACGCGTCGCTTTTCCCAGTCTGCCGCGGTGGTGCCAGCCGCAGCGCGATCAAAGGGGAACTCGCTGGTCTGGAGATTGCGCAGAACAGCCGCTGGCTCGACGACTGGTGCCGCCGGGGAGGGTTCCGCAGCGGTCGCATCATGACTGGTAAAAGCCATCCACACGCCGCTCAGTCCTGCCACCATCATCACACGTGTGCTGGCTGATACCAGATGAGCCTTCAAGGCATGGAGAGGAGTGGTCACACGTGGCTTCATGATGATGAACTGCTTATCCATGCAGTGTCACTGAATCGTAAACGACCATGACGATCTTGCGGAGGATAAGAGCGGAAAGAGAATTATTCCACGCAAGTGATAGCTGACAACCGGCCCGTTCGGTCATCGCTTAGCCCTTAGCCTTTTCTCAGCCCGGTTCTTCAGCCAGAGCGTGAGCAGCCAAAGGGGAAGAATCACAGGGATGGCATACATCCCGGCGAAGATCAGCCCCACCGCGCTCTGCGGATCAGGATGCCAGTAGAATATGTCCATATAGACCCAGGTGAACCACCCGGTGTAGAGCAGCGCGGCAAAGGTGAGCACCGTCTGGCATGAGCGTGGTGAACAGATGGCAGCAACCAACAGATTGAACACCAGGGGGCCGAGAGCAGAGGGCAAAAACAGCAAGGCAGCGAGCGGAGGATCCGCCTTGCCCGCCAGCATGAACACCCCCACGATCACAAGGATCGCGCTAAGTACCGAAGCAGGGGCTTTGAAATTGAACTTCATCTTGGATAGCGGCAAGTCACGCCACCTGAGCATAGCGGGACGGTCATGACAAGCCGGATGAGATAGAGCTAGCCCGGCAGGCGAGCAGAGCCTTCTCTAATTGCTGTCGTTCATCAAGCACTCTTGATAGAAGCCAGGCCCATGAGCGTTCCTTTTCACCTCATGCAATTCCACTACGCTATTCTAGCCTCCCTGCTGGCCTTGGGCACGCTGCCCAGCCTGACTCACGCCGATGACAAGAAAGCCGCCAGCGCCACCGAGGGGTGGGAACAATGGTTCGCCGACGGCAAGCTTGATGGATTCGAAGTCGTCTCCGGCACCGCCACTTACAAGCTCGAAGACGGCGTGCTCGTCGGCACCACCACGGAAGGCAGCCCGAACTCATTCCTCATCAGCCGCCCGGTTAAAGACTTCGAACTGGAGCTGGAAGTCAACGTGGACAACGAACTGAACAGCGGCATCCAGGTGCGCAGCAAGGTCTTCAAAGAAGGCGATACCCTCCCAGCCGGCGCGACCAAGCAGCCTCCCATAGGCCGCCTCTATGGTCCCCAGTGCGAAATCGCCATCAACGGCTCCGCCGGTGACTTCTATGACGAAGGACGTCAGGGCAAGTGGTGGCCACAAATCCTCAACCCAACGCCTGAATACAAGCGCACGCCTGAAGTGTCCGCCGCCTTCAAAAAAGGTGAGTGGAACAAGTACCGCATCGTGGTGAAGGGCGACCACTACCAGAGCTGGGTCAATGGCGTCCAGACTGCCGACTTCAAGCAGCCTGGCGACCCTGAAGGCGTGATCGGCTTCCAGGTGCACGGCATCAAGAAAGGCACCGGCCCTTACTCCGTTCGCTGGCGCAATATCAAGTTCAAGGAACTGAAGTAAGGCTTCATTTCTTGGAGTGAATAGTTAACAATCTCCCTTCAATGATGGCAAGGAGCTCAGAGGAGCCCTTGCCATTTTTTGTTTGGCAAGGATACCCGATGCCTTGCCAAGGCATGCTGCTTGACGCCAGTATTTTCGGTGATTTGGTTCCTAAAATTGTCGCCTTTATCAATGAAAATTCGCAGTCTCTTCGCCATCGCTTTGGGGATGTTCACCTCCTCGGCTTCTGCGCGTATTGGGGAGACAGCAGAGCAGATCCTGACCCGCTACGGTCAAGGTAAGAAAGTAGAAGATCGGCTCATTGCTACGGGTGCTGAGACTTGGAAATATGATAAGGGCGATTTCAATATTGAAGTCGTTTTCATCAACGGTGTCTCGGCTTGGGAGATTTTCAGCCGCAAGGGTAAGCTACTCTCTGATGACGACATCAAAGACCTTCTCAAAGTAAACACGATTGAGGCGACGAGCTGGCGTTACGACCGGCGGGAAAATCGTTGGGAACGTGGCGGCCGTCCGAAGCTCTTTGCCTATAAGGAGCCGGGACACCCTGAACAATTCTCTATCAGAGACCCAGCACTTATTGAGGCAGCGGAGAAGAAGAATGAGATCGAAAAGAGCGGCTTCTGAAGTAAGCCTTATACTTCGTTTACAAAGTTTCGCGTAGACTATCCCTTCGTCACCAGCTTCAGATGAAAGTGAATCTGATCATTAACCACATGCTGGCCTAGGCGGCTGAAGAACTTCCCTGAACCATAGAGAGAGCCCCATAGCGTGCGGTCCAGATCAAAGAAGGACTGAGCCACATAGCCTCCATCTGGTCGCTCTGACACCGTGGCAACAATCTCCAGCGGATTGGTGGTTCCACGCAGGGTGAAGTCCCCGGTGATGCGATAGTTCGGCAGGCCGGGTGTTACATCCAGCTTCTCCACGGACACGATCACAAACTCCGCCGTAGGAAAAGCATCCACGGAGAAGAAGTCATCGCTGCGCAGATGCGCGATCAGCATCGCATTCAGCCCTTTGTCCGTGAGATCCGCACAGCGCAGCGAGGTCATATCGACTACAAAGGAGCCCGCCTGCAACACGCCATGGCTGAAGTGCACCCGACCGCTGGCAAGCTGTAAACTACCTGTGTGAAAATTGAAAAGATTACTGCCGGTCCAGCTGATCGAGCTAGCCGCCACATCGATCTCATGGCTGGCAGAGCTTTGGCTAGCCGCTTCGCCGTTGCCCTCCACCGTGCCACCCCTTGCCTTCCATCCGTCGAGTCCACCTGGGAGGGTATTGACTTGGGCATAACCCGCCTCTTGCAGCCTGACCAGCGCCGTCTCGGCCTCTTTGGTCAGTTCGCTGAGACCATAAACCGTGATGGGCGTTTGGCGGTCTGTGTAAGCAGCCTTCATTTTCTCGATGAATGCTGTCTCATACACGCAAAAATTCACCGCCCCGGGCAAATGCTCCGCGGCAAATGAATCCGAAGAGAGAACATCAATGAGGATGGGTGCGGTGGATGACATAACGGTTGGTGTTCAGTTAGATGTTAGACAAAAATGAATGTTCATGAGCTGGTGGCTTTTCATGACCATGAGATTGAGACTCTTCTACTTATCGAAAAAAAATAATTTACCTCAGGCCACGGAATCAATCGCGATTCGAATCACTGGCGCTCGTCAGAATCAGTCATTATATTAGCGCAATTCCTTGTCATGCTCCGCAGCGATCCGTTTACTGACTGGCTGAGATTCCGGGGCACCGTTCCCGGGGTTTACCAGCCTGCGGGCTATCTGGGGGCACCGCCTATCGGCTGGACCTTGTCAGTCGGCCATTCAGACTTTGTCTACCGCGTGCCGGAAAATGAGCCCCAGACACTGATCATTGTCCTCTTTGTGCGCAATGGGGAGCGTTCCGGACTGCGCAGCCCTTTCGCGGATATTGTGCGCTTCATCTCGCTCGTGAAGCGGAGCGGCGCTGGCATTCATACCATTCAAGGCAGGGTGGATGCGCTGGCAGACCGGCCCGCTGATAGCCTGGAGAATGACCGCATCGCGGCTTTCTACCAGCGCTATCTCGCTGCGTATCATCTGTTTCAGCAGGATGGCGTGGACTGGTTCGCCGGGGATCTGCGCACCTATGTGCCACCTCTGCTGAAAGATCGCCAATGGCTTGCTACGCCCCAGGAGGTAGCGCTACCATGAGTGAGAAGCCAGCCAGCACCAGTGCGGCGCCGACCGGCAGCGCCAGCCATGTGCGCCATCTGCTGCATGTGGGCCTGACGAGCGCCCATGCAGGGCACAGCCCTCTGGCAGAGCGGCGAGGCGGACTCCCTGAGCCTGAGACGCCGCTCATGGCATCCGGTAAATGGGGTGACTACGAGATCATCCAAAAGATCAGCAATGGCGGCATGGGCATGGTCTACCTGGCCTGGCAGCCGAGCCTGGACCGCTTTGTGGCCCTGAAATTCCTGCTGCCCGAGCTGAATGCCATGCCGCAATTCGTCGAGCGCTTCCGCCGTGAGGCGAAGGCTGCGGCGAGTCTGAGGCACCCGAATATCGTCTCCGTTCATGAGGTCGGCGCCGTGGACGGCCAGCTGTTCTTCTCCATGGATTTCATTGAGGGGCGGAATCTCGCGGAGGTGATACGGGAAGGGTCGTTGCCCTGGCGGCAGGCCGCCCGCTATTGCCGCATCATCGCTTCCGCCATCGATTACGCGCACAGCCGCTGGGTGTTGCATCGGGATCTGAAGCCATCAAACGTGCTGATTGACCTGCATGATCAGCCACAGGTGGCAGACTTCGGCCTGGCGGGGAAGATGGAGGTACGCTCTCACCTCACCCTGACCAACCACATCCTCGGCTCGCCGAATTACCTTTCGCCGGAGCAGGCCGGCGGGCAGATGGATGATGTCAGTGCCGCCTGCGATATCCACGCCATCGGGGTCATCCTCTATGAATGCCTCAGCGGACGTCAGCCTTTCCAGGCGGATACCCTACAGGAGACGCTGCTTAGGATCCGTGAGCAGAAGCCAACGCCGCTCCGGGCCACCCAGCCGGAGCTACCGCGGGATATCGAGACGATCTGCATGAAGTGCCTGGAGAAAGACCAGTCCCGGCGCTATCTCAGTGCGCAGGATCTGGCGGCCGATCTCGAGCGTTGTCTCGCAGGCGAACCCATCCAGGCGCGCCGTCCCTCACGAGCCGGTCAGCTGACGCGCTGGATCCAGCGCCACCCGCGCATGGCGCTGGTGTATGCCGCGTCCCTAGTGCTCATGCTGTCCTGTCTGGCCATCCTTGGCCTGGAGAACCGCCGTATGGCCAAAAGCATTATGGAGCGGGAGCGGCACCTGGCCGAGGCCTACGTCGAGCTCGGGCGGAAGTGGCTGGAAGATCGCGGTAAGGATAAGGCCGTGAAATATTTCCGCCAGGCTGCGGAACTCACTGAAGACCAGGAAGATGACAAAGAGGCCGCCGAGGAAAAGAACCACGCTTGGGCGTGCCCCATTCTAAGTGATCGGAGACAAGAAGGGAGTAACGAAATGCCCCATCATTTACTGCCAACAGACATGCCTCTGTATTTGTAAATCAGTCATCCTGTTTCTGCGTTACTCTAAACGGAACAGGATAGCCAACCTCACCTTGAATGCCATCTTCACAGTCGGCGCGCACAGCGCTGCGACATAGACTCCACCTTAGCAAACCTAACGATCCCGCAAAAGCTTGAAATTATAATTGGCCCGTAATCAAAACTGTGCCGTTGATCTGTCTGAAATGCCTTATGTCGTACAGATTTTGCGGCAGAATATCGCTGCATCAAGCTCTCTCCCCGTCAGTCTTTCCCCAGTCAGCAATGCAGGACGGCTTCAAAGTTTCTCAGCCATGCATCTTTGGGCCTTCGTGGTTCACCCGAACCCACCTATCCCTGCTTCTCAGCCACTGTCGCCCATTTGCCTTTATCGCGGTCACCATCAGGCTGATTACACATTTCTCCTAGCACGATCCTAAAGCCGATCTCTTCCAGCATGGCCGTCATCTCGGTGGGAGAGACACTGTCATAGTAGAACTCATGGCCAAACATCGTGTCCGTGAAGCCCTCTGGCCCGGGGTCGACGGATCCACCACTGCTGACCATCAGGCGTCCGCCTGGTCGTAGCCATTGATGCACCTTGGCAAGCACCGTGTAATGCACAGCGCGTGGCAGATGAAACAAGGAGTCCCAACACAGGGCAGCATCAAACACCTCGCCCGCGTCGAACTCCACCTGATCGATGTAGCCATGAATCCAGCGATGCTCCGGCAAGGTCTGCTGCGCCATAGCCAGCATCTCGGCGGAACCATCCACCCCGGTGAGGTGATGCCCTTTGGCCGCGATGAAAGTCGCCACGGGTGTGCCGGTGCCGCAACCAAGATCGACGATCTGGCTACCCGGCTCCAAGGGCTCCAGAAGCAGGCCGAGGTACCTCACCTCATTCGGCAGCAGGGCGGTGCGCAACGCTCCGAAATCCTCAGCGATGTGGTCGTAAGGGGTGCTGATGGAAGGGTCACTGGCAGACATGAAGGATTCGTAGACAAGGGTGTTATGAATCCAACGTCAGCTAGCGGCGGCCTTTTGCGGCTCTTTGCAGTTGCTCTGCCAAAGTCGGCGGATTGCGAACCTCAAAGGACACCGTGACCGCTTCTTCCGTCGCAGGATTTGACAGCGTCAGCTGATGCTGGCCTGGGATAAGATGGGCGTAGCTCTGGCCATTCTCTTCGCTGATCTCCAAAGTCGGCGAGGTCCACCTGAAAGTGCCTGCGACGGAGGCCCGCAGCAAGAGGCGCTGGCCATTGGCGCGCAGGTCCGGATCCAGCACAAACACGCTGCCGCTGGTCGGCGTGACAATGCGTGGGCGCGCTTGATCCGCCACAAACGGGCGAATGGTGACAAGCCCTGTCAGCCAATGCTTCCCCTGCTCCACCCACGCGGTGTACTCCGCGGGCAGGAAGGCACGACCGGTATCGGTTTCATAATCGGCAGGGATGGCGCGCGGCGGCACAGAGCCCGGCAAGAAAAGTTCCTGCCGCGTCACGCGAGGAAGCGGATCACCGGCAGCGATGGATTTGCCATTGCGCGGATCGATCACCGCATGGGCGAGGCCTTTGGGTTCCACATACCAGGAGGTGCCATAGGTCTCGTGCAGGTGCTTGAAGATGTCGCGAAAGATTGGCCCCGCGCCAGTTACGCCGCTGACTTGGTTCATGGGTGTGTTGTCGAAGTTCCCCGCCCAGACTGCAACGGTGTACTCCGGGGTGAAGCCGAGCGTCCAGTTATCCCGATAGTTCGTGCTGGTGCCAGTCTTCACTGCACACTTGAAAGGCAGGCGGATGACTGAATGCGGACCAAAGGTGAGTAGCCGCGCCTGATTGTCACTCAGGATGTCCGCCATCACATAGCTCTGCATCACTGGAAAGCGAGGCACTCCCTGAGTCGCTTCTGCCTCTCTTAGCAGTGTCCAGGGACGCGCTTCGCCCAGTCTGGCAAGGCAGGCATAGGCATTGGCCAGCTCCAGCAGGCGCACGGGTGCATTGCCAATGGTCAGGCCAAGACCGTAGTGCTCAGGCGGCTGATCCAGCGTGGTCAGCCCGAGGTCACACAAGCTCTGCAGCAGCACCTTCTCCCTACCGATGCTTTGCAGCACCCGCACAGCTGGAATGTTCAGCGAGCTAGCGAGAGCGGTGCGCAAGGTCACCGGGCCGTGAGTACGGCGATCATAGTTCTCTGGCCGATACAGCCCCGTCGCCGTCGCGTACTCAATGGGCAAATCAGGAATGATGCTGGCGGCAGTGTAGCCCTGCTGTAGCGCAAGGATGTAGGTGAAGGGCTTCAGGGCAGACCCTGGGGAATGCGGCGTCCAGGCCCCATTGATCTGCCCTCCCTGGCCTGCAAAGAAGTCACGTGAGCCCGCCAAGGCCAGCACTCGCCCCGTGCGATTCTCAATCACCACGGCTGCCGCCTGGGTCACATGCTTCGCCGCCAGCAGGGACAACCTGCGGTCAATGATCCCTTCCACCCGGCTTTGCAGAGCGGGCATGATCGTGGTCTGGATCGGGGCATCAGCATCCCTGCCAGCAGCCGCAGACTTCATCTGACTGCCCCCCATCAAAGCGATGGCATGAGGAGCGGCGAATCCACCCGTGAAACGATGCAGCTTCGGCTTCTCCGCTAGAGCCAGCTGAGTGCTCTCTTCATCAAGCCAACCCAGCTCGTGCATGCGGCTCAGGATGCGCTTCTGGCGTTTGCGCACGGCGGCAAGCTCGCGATGTGGGTTCAGCCGCGAGGGAGACTGCGGCAGCGCTGCCAGCAGGGCGCACTCCGCCGGGCTGATATCCCGCAGGGGCTTCTGGAAATAACCCTGCGCGGCACTGGAGCAGCCGGTGAGCAGATTGCCAAAATTCACCCGATTCAAATACGCAGCCAGGATTTGCTCCTTATCCCAGCTCATCTCCAGCCGCCGGGCCTGCAGTGCCTCGGTTAGCTTGGTCCAAAAGAGGCGCGGCGCTCTCTCATCCGCTGAAATTTTGATCAACTGCTGCGTCAACGTGGACGCGCCGGAGACGACTCTCCGTGACATTAAATTATCCCAGGCAGCACGACTGATCGCCATCATATCGACGCCACCATGAGAAAAGAATCGCTTATCCTCTGCTGCCAGCAGCGCGTGGACGAGCATCTCGGGGATCTCCGCATAAGCGACCGGGGCCGCAGCGCGCTGGCCCTCTGCACTGAGCAGCTGCCGCAGAGGGGTGCCATCCGCCGCGAGAAAGGTGGGCGAGACCGGCTGAGGCTGTAGCAGCTTGTTTGGCAGTGACACCGTAAATGGCAGCGCCCACCAGCCGATAGCTGCCAGCACTGCAAGGATGAGGCTCCCCCGCAAGGCGCGTCGCAGCCAACGTCTCCCTCCGTACTGGTTAACTACATTAACCTGTTGTGACATGGCACACTGGGGAGTTTCTATCTTCTATCTTTTTATCCTTTAGCAGGCCGGGCCACCCTGCGGTGACCCAGCACATGACCTCGACTACTTACTTCTTCGCGACATCGCTGCCGTCACCCATAGGCAGGGTCTGCACCTGCTGGATCTCGCTCAGACCGTAATGGTCTGGCTCATACATGGCTTCGATGCGGGCTGGAGGAGCGATGACGTCTCCCTCAGCGATGACACGGGCGAGGTATTTCAGCTCGAAGACACCCTTCTGATCCCACTCGTTGGTGAAGAACAGTGCCTTATCGTTGCGCAGCTCGCGGTAGTCGCAGGCCCACGCGTTGTCGATGGCCTTGGCGTCCTGGCGGGTATTCTGCGTGGTGAACTCTGGGTTCACTGGCTCGAACACACTTGGAAGAGGATCTTCCAGCGCGAGGTAGCGGTTTGGGCGCAGCACATTGATCTCCAGGGTGACGACGATCAGATCGCCCACACGCAAATCCTTGGCAGGCTCCAGGATGCCGACGGGATTGAGACGCTCATAGCGGCGCTTCAGGCCAAAGCCCTTCTGCACGGGCTGGAAGGTCTTCAGATCTGGCCAGGCTTTCAGCTCCAGGCGGCCACGCACGGTCTGGCCTTCCGGCACGCTTACCTGCATGGGCTTGGCCCCTTCTTTCTTGGAGTACTCAAAGGCAGCGGAGGTGCTGGTGAGCGGAGTCGCCAGATTGGCATCTTTGGTCTCGCCATTAAAGGTGAGCTGCAGCGCCAAAGGCACAGGATTCTTAGGCACACGCTCGTTGGTGGACAGACCGAGCAGGACCCAGGCATCGCTGAAGGTCGTGCCCCAGTGCCCCTGACCATTGCGGGTCTGCAACAGACGGGTAGCGATTGCGTCGCCTTCCGCCGTCAGGCCCAGCTCCGCGCAGACAATCAGGCGAACCCCATCCGCAGTCTGGTTGCCCAGCCAATAGGGCTCCCAGCGTGGCTGCTTGCCCTTGGTGACCACTGGCTTGATCAGCTCGGTGATCTGCTTCTCGGGTGCCTTAGTAATGCACATGGACAGAGCGAGGAAAGCGCGAGCTGTATCGGGCAGTTTATCACGGCGGCTGAAGAGCGTGGTCTGGTAGGCAGGCTCAGGAGCGCCAGCCTTTGCCAGCGTGTAGAGAGCCAAGGCCGCATCACACAGCTTCGAACTTTCATTGGTCTTGGCCAGGTCCAGGTCACGCAGCTGTGCGGAGAGCCAGCCAGTAAGTTTATCCATGGAGGCTTGAGGCACGTTCATGCCCCAGTCTTTCGCTTTCAGCAGAGCATAGCCACCGTAGGCTGTCGCCCAGAACTCAGGCGTATCGCTTCCCGGCCAGTAGGAGAGGCCACCTGCTTCCGTCTGCATGCCGAGCAGGCGATCCGTACCGCGTGCGATGGCTTTGGTCACCTTGTCCTTTTGCAGGAGATCAGGGAAGAGCGGCTCATACTTGCTGAGAGCGAGCCATGGCAGCATGCTGCTGGTGGTCTGCTCCACACAACCGTAGGGATAGTGCAGCAGGTACTCCAGGGCATCGCGCGTCTCACTCATGCGGGATTGGCCGAGATTCAGCTGAAACTTTCCGTCTGTCTCCAGGAGCTGAGGATTCACCTTCTTCAGCAGGTCATCCTGGGCGTTGGCATGGGTCAGCTCAAAGTAGTGCACCTCTCTCAAGGAAGGAGCGGGATGCGTCACTTCAAACTTCGACTCCACCGCATCTGCCAGTGGCTTGTCCGACCACTTGGTGGTGCGGGCGCTCCACTTCCAGGTGCTGGTGCCGTTTTTCACGAAGCGCACGGGGAAGGCCAAGGAGGTGGTCTCACCGGCCTTCAGTTCAATGGTACGGCGCTCGCTCTTGCCATCATTGGTCATGGTGCGGCTCTTCAGCGACATCAGCGCAAAGGGGCGCTGCTCGCTGATCAGACTGGCGGTGTCATCGAGTTGAAGCTCGACTTCCACCTGACCACTCTGCGTGGTGGTGTTGTGCACCACGGCTTTCACCAGGATCTCGTCACCCGTGTGGGCAAAGCGGGGCACCACTGGCTCCACCATCAGCGGCTTGTTGATCACAAAGGCTGACTCACCGGCGCCGAAGCGATCTGCATCCTTCGTCGCGATGGCCATGATGCGGTAGCGGGTCAGGCTGTCTGGAGCCTTGAAGGTCGTAGTGACCTTGCCGTCCTTATCGGTGATCAGCGCACTCTGCCACACTGCGGTCGCCACGAAGTTCTTGCGCAGCGCCGAGTCGGCATTGCCTTCATCACCGCCACCACCGACAAGAATCCCCTTGTTGCCACGGTAGCGCTGGTCCAGCGCCTCCTTCAGCAGGCTGTCCAACGTGGTGTAGCTGGAGACGGCCAGAGAAGCAGCCTCATGGAAGAACTCAAACGGTGTCGGCGTAAGGTAGGTCATCAGGCTGAGCACGCCTTCGTCCACGGCATACAGCGTGACTTCCGCGCCTTCCACCGGCTTCTTGGCCGCGTCTTTGACACTAGCGGTCAGCGTGATTTCCTGCCCTGGCAGAATGGTCGGGGCCGAGGGAGCTGCATCCACAAAGAGGCGGCGGCTATCCGATTCGACGGTGATATCACAGTAGCCGACCTTGTACTCAGGCATCGGCGAGGGCTGCGGGCTGGCCACGGAACCACGAATGACGACAACTGAGATGAAGGCGTTTGGCGCGTCTTCCTCGTCCATCTTCACTTTAATGACTGGGTTCTCAGGCGAGATCGAGGTCAGGAACTGGCGATGGATGCGGTTGCGCTCTACCGTGACAAGGGCCTTGCCCGCGATCGGGGATTTCACCACGATGCTGACTTCCTCACCGGGCTTCACGGAGGTCTTGTCTGGCTGCAGGGTCATCTGCGCGCCGTCTTCCCAGGACCAGGGGAATCCACCCTGACCAAGTGTGTAGAAAGCCACGCGGGTAAGCAGAGGCTTGCCACTGGCATCCACTCCGGTTGCCGTCATGAAGTAAGTGCCGCCTGCCTTCGGGGTGAAGGCGAGGTGTCCCGAGCTGGCCTGGCCATTGGCGCTGGCGAGCTGCACCGTGGACTTCAGCTCCTCGATCAGCGTGCTCTGGTTCTTGGTGGTGACACCACCGCCGGCAGCTTCCACGCGAACGGTATTCCACTCCTGGCGCTCGATCTTCACCTGCAACGGAACCGCTGAGGCGAAAGGCTTGCCGTCTGGAGTGATAGCCACGAAATCTATGCCGAACTCTTTGCCAGCATTGGCATACCAGCTCGACTTGCGCGCACCGACGATGAAGTCAGCGCCGGGAAGGCGGAACTCCGTGGTGGTGGAGATGGTTTGTTGGTTCACATCCGTCACGTCCGCATAGATGCTGACCGTCTGTGGCAGGGACACCTTGTGCGGAGGTGGTGTGGGCAGATCCAGCTCCACCTTGCCATCGTCGCCCAGCACTAGCTCGCCATTGGCGCCCCAGTTCTCGGCTGAGTCTTCATCGCTCGCGGTCTCGTCATCACGATCTTCACCATAGTGCCAGAAGCTTGGCACATCGCCAAAGTCATACTCGGCATAGGCTTCTGGTGGCGTGTAGTCATCTCCCAGGTTTGCGCTCCAGGTGACCTTGGCAGAGGACAGAGCCTTGCCCATGTAGTAGTTCGCGCTGAGTGGCACCTTCACGTGGCCGGGCTCGGTTTTGAACTTCGCGCCAGCCAGATTCACCTCGAAGGTGTTCGGCTTGTAGTCGTCCACGCGCAACTCGAGCATGCCCAGATTCTCAGCCTCTGGCTCGTCATCACCCGGCTTGGCGTCAGCAGCAGGGGCTGGCTTGGGCAGGTTGAGATTCACCGTGTACCAGCCGGTATTGCCGTCAGGCAGAGGGATATCGCCACTCCAGTTGCCGTTCGCGGTGAAAGTCACCGACTTGGCAATGATCACGCGGCCACGGGAATCCGTCACCGTCAGATCCGCTACCAGCGGCTGATCCGTCACGCGCATCGTGTCGCCATTGCGCACACGGGCGATGGCCTTCACATGCGCGGTGTCTCCTGGCTTGTAGACAGGGCGATCCGCGAAGAGTAGGGCCTGGTAGCGATCCTTCCAGGGAGACTCCCAGGACAGATTGAGACCCTGGCCCCACAGGCCAATGCGGGTGTCGGTGCTTTCAAAGTTCACCGCCGTGCAGTCGTCGCCGGACTTTGCCAGCGCCCATACCGCTTCCTTGCTCGGCAGGGTCACAAGGCCCTGAGCGTCTGTCTTGGCCGTACCGACTGAGGTACGCTCCTTATTAGAGAGCGTGATATCCACACCAGGAAGTGGCTCACCCGTCTTCAGGGAGAAGGCATAGACCAGCGCTTCCTGACCGGTGCTCTTCAGTAGCAGACCGATATCGGTGAACTCCACAATCGCGCGGTTCACCACCGTGCCGTCTGGAGCGTCTGCCTGGGCAGTGGCGACCAGTTCCACGAAGAGCGGAGCGGCGGGCGTCTTGCCCAGAATCTCGCGCCAGTTCAGCTGCAGCAGCGTGGACTTCTGTAGCGGCTTCTCATTCACAAAGGTGTGCTCATAGACCTGAGTGCCGGGGGAATTTCTCATACGGCGTATCGGTGATCTTCTTCACCTTATCCTTGTCATCACCGAAGCGGTCATAGGTCGCCTCATAGAGTTCGCGAGCTTCCAGCAGTTGCGCATCGGTCAGCTGCTTCACGCGCACTTTCAGATCCTTGAAATTCGCGCCGTAGATATCGAAGACTCCGTTGCCAGTCGCGAGCTGATTGCTCACCGTGGCGGTGGTGGAAACGAAGGCATTACTAGGGTTGAAAGTGACCACTTCCTTAGCGGCGGCGGGCAGGCCCAGACCATCCGCACCGGGCAGGCCAGCCTTGATCATCACGTGGTAATCCGTGTTCAGCGCGAAGTCCCCGAGGATGCGGACAGCATTGGCGCTGACCTCCAGCTTAAGGTTCTCCACGGGAGGCTCGACCTTCACGAAAGGCTGCACCGCGGCGGCACGCTCTTCTGGCTTCAGGGTGCCGTCACCCATGCTCTTGGTGAAGATGATCTCGATCTCATTCTGACTATCGAAGTGGGTCTGAGCACCGATGCTCTTCACCCCGAGGTCCAAAATCGAGCCCCAGACCAGGGCATCAGAGACGGTGTAAGCCGCCGTGCCGCTCTGGTTCTTGAAAGAAGGATCGATGTCCAAGCGCCAGCCTTTGCCGACTGGCAGTGGCGTTGCCGCCTCCACTACCAGGGCATTGACGCGTGGCTCCTCGCCTTTCAGCTCAGGCTTGGTGCCTGCCGCCAGCTCAGCCCAGGTGGGCGTGATAGTGGGTGAGTACTGCTTCTTAAAATCCTTAGGCACCGCCAGACGCACCTTTACTGGGATGCGCTGCTTATTGGTGTCATCGTTAAAGTAAAGCGCCTTGCCTGCCTCGGCTGGATTCACTGCGTCATTGAACTGCACGACGAAGCGCGCCACTCGCTGCGCGGAATCCTCTGAGGAGTACGGGTAATCGCTCCAGTGCTCCGTCACTTTGAAGTCGTCCGTGGCGGCCTCTCCCAGGGCCTGCTTCGGCAGCGCTTTTCCTCAGCATCCTTCAGCCCCGTGGCCAAGGAGAACTGATAAGGTCGTAGCCAAACTCGGCAGCGGGTGAAGCGGAACTGGCCGCTGCGAGTGCTGGTCCATTTGAACTCGCCCGTCACCGCTGGTTTCACGGTCAGTGGAGAGGTGGGCTCCACGGTGCCCACTCGCTCCTTGCCGACCATGGACTGGTCGGCAGAGGACGAGTGGGCACCGTGGACCCCAGCCTCTCCACTGACCGTGAAACCAGCGGTGACGGGCGAGTTGCAAATGGACCAGCACTCGCAGCGGCCACTTGCACCCAGCCGCCGAGCTCGGCTACGACCCTGATGAGTTCTCCTTGGCCACGGGGCTGAAGGATGCTGAGGGAAAAGCGCTGCCGAAGCAGGGCCTGGGAGAGGCCGCCACGGAAAATCACTTCAAAGTGACGGAGCACTGGAGCGATTACCCGTACTCCTCAGAGGATTCCGCGCAGCGAGTGGGCGCCTTAGTCGTGCAGTTCAATGACGCAGTGAAGCCAGCCGAGAGGCGTTTACTTTAACGATGACACCAATAAGCAGCGCATCCCAGTAAAGGTGCGGTCTGGCGGTGCCTAAGGATTTTGAGAAGACGGGCACACTCACCCACTATCACGCCCACCTGGGCTGATGAGCAGCAGGCACCAAGCCTGAGCTGAAAGGCGAGGAGCCACGCCCTGGTAGTGGAGGCGGCAACGCCACTCCAGTCGGCAAAGGCTGGCGCTTGGACATCGATCCTTCTTTGCCCAAGAACCAGAGCGGCACGGCGGCTTACACCGTCTCTGATGCCCTGGTCTGGGGCTCGATTTTGGACCCTCGTGAGAAGAGCATCGGTGCTCAGACCCACTTCGATAGTCAGAATGAGATCGAGATCATCTTCACCAAGAGCATGAGCGGCCCTGCAGCCTTTCGTGAAGGTCGAGCCTCCCGTGGAGAACCTTAAGCTGGAGGTCAGCGCCAATGAGTATCCGCATCCTCGGGGACTTCGCGCTGAACACGGATTACCACGTGATGATCAAGGCTGGCCTGCCCGGTGCGGATGGTCTGAGTCCGCCGCCGCTAAGGAAGTGGTCACTTTCAACCCTAGTAATGCCTTCGTTTCCACCACCGCCACGGTGAGGCGATCAGTGCACGACTGGCAACGGAGTCTTCGATATCTACGGCGCGAAAGGATCTGAAAGTCCGTGAAGCAGCTGAGCCGAATACGCACAAGCCGCGAACTCTATGAGGCAACCTATGGCAGCTTCTTCGGTGATGACAAGGATAAGGTGAAGAAGTCACCGATACGCCGTATGAAGCTCCACGGCACTCAGGTCTATGAGCACACCTTTGTGAGTGAAGCCGCTACAGAAGTCCACGCTGCTAGCTGAACTGGCGCGAGACGCCCACCCCTCCCCCCTTCGTGGAACTGGTCGCCACTGCCCGGCGGACGCTCCCGGGCACGGTGGTGAACCGCGCGATTGTGGAGTTCACCGATATCGGTCTGCTACTGAAGAGCGCGGTTCAGGAAGCGCTGGTCTATGCCTTCTCCCTGAAGACGGTGAGCTGGTGTGGATATCACGCTCTAATAAGGAGCGTACCTCAGTCGGTACGGCCAAGACAGACGCTCAGGGCCTTGTAGCCCTGCCGAGAGCAAGGAAGCGGTATGGGCGCTGGCAAAGTCCGGCGACCTACAGCGGCGGTGAACTTTGGACAGCCGCATCCGCCGTCGGGGCCGGGTCTCAATCTGTCCTGGGAGTCTCCCTGGAAGGATCGCTACCAGGCCCTACTCTTCGCGGATCGCCCTGTCTACAAGCCAGGAGACACCGCGCATGTGAAGGCCATCGCCCGTGTGCGCAATAGCGATACCGGCGTGACGGTAGCGGATCTGACGGTGACGGATTCCCGTGGCCGCGAGATCATTGCCAAGTCGGTGACTTCACCGCGAACGGCAACTGGAGTGGCGATATCCTGCCTGACGGCAATACCGGCTGGTACACGGTGAATCTCAACCTGCCCAAGCCAGCCCCTGCTGCTGACGCCGAGCCGGGTGATGACGAGCCAGAGGCTGAGAATCTGGGCGTGCTCGAGTTGCGCGTCAACTGGTACAAGCGCACACCTTCGAGGTGAATCTGGCTGGCGCAAAGTTCAAAACCGAGCCCGGAAAGTGCAAGGCTCTGTCCTCTGCCAAGGTCACCTGGAGCCAAACCTGGGAGATAACAGTACACGCCACCAGAAGCCTATGCCGAGTATGACTTGGCGCTGCCGAGCTTCTGGCACTATGGTGAAGATCGTGATGACGAGACCGCGAGCGATGAAGACTCAGCCGAGAACTGGGGCGCCAATGGCGAGCTAGTGCTGGGCGACGATGGCAAGGTGGAGCTGGATCTGCCCACACCACCTCCGCACAAGGTGTCCCTGCCACAGACGGTCAGCATCTATGCGGACGTAACAGATGTGAACCAACAAACCATCTCCACCACCACGGAGTTCCGCCTTCCCGGCGCTGACTTCATCGTCGGTGCGCGCAAGTCGAGCTGGTCTACCAATGCTGGCAAAGAGTTCGGCGAGATCAGGATTTTTCGTGGCTATCACTCCAGACGGCAAGCCTTTTCGCCTCAGCGGCTCCAGTTGCAGGTGAAGATCGAGCGCCAGGAGTGGAATACCGTTCGCGTGGAAGCTGCCGGCGGTGGTGTCACCACCAAGAACCAGAGCCATCGAGGAGCTGGTCCCCACGGTGCAGCTCGCCAGCGCCAATGGCCAGGCCAGCTCGGGACACCTCGCCGCCGAAGGCAGGCAGCTCATGACGGCAACCGGACGTGGCAAGCCTCTGCTTACCCGCGTGGCTTTCTACACACTTGGTCAGGTAGTTCCCTGGTCCTGGGAAGCGGCGCGCAGGACCCCTTGCGGCCAGACGGAGCACCCGTGAAGCCCGGTGAGGAAGTCAGCATCGTGGTGAAATCCCCGATCGCGGGCAAGGCCCTTGTCACGGTAGAGCGCAACCGCATCCATCGCCAGTTCCTGACCTCGATTGCGCCTGAGAACCCAGTCATTAAAGTGAAGATCGACGAGGAAGAGCAAACGCCTTCGTCTCACTGTCGTCATTGGCGGGTCTCGCCCCTCGCCGATGCTGAGTACAAGGTCGGCTACTGTGATATCACCGTCAAATGATAGCCGCCGCCTCTTTGTGGATGCAGCTCCTCCGACCGTTCTGCCAGGGCAGGAAAATCACGCTGACCGCTAGTGTCAAAGACGCGGCCAAGAAGCCGGTGGAAGGCGCGGAAGTCACGCTGTATGCCGTGGACGAAGGCGTGCTCAGCCTGAATAACCTCTTTACGCCGACACCGTTTGAGTTCTTCATGAGGCTGCTTCTCTGGCCGTCTCCAGCTACACCACGTTGGACAGCCTGCTGAAGGAGGCGCTGGACCAGCGCTACCGTGGCAACAAGGGGATTCTTGTCGGTGGTGGCGGTGATGAAGGCAATGCCGACTCGGCGCTGCGCAAGAACTCCGTGGCGACCGCAGTGTGGCAGAGTGCACTGATCACCGATAAGGACGCAAGGTCGGCTCGACCTTCAAGGCTCCAGAACAGCCTGACCCGCTACCGCATCATGGCCATCGCGACGAAGGATGCAGATGGCTTAGACGGCGTGAGCCAGGCCTTTGTGATCAACAAGCCGCTGATGGTGGAGCCAGTGGTGCCTCGCTTTGCCCACACGGGTGACGATCCTGGTGAAAGCCGTGGTGCACAACACCACCACGCAGAGTGGTCAGGTGGAAGTCGAGCTTCAACTCGATGACACCGCCAGATCAGCGGGCCGCGCCCCTGCGCTGATGTCACTGAAGAGCCGCACCATGACCAATGGATCGCAAGAGCGAGCGCCGTACCGTAAATTGAAGGCCCGTGAGACCACCTCCTTGGCCTTCCCGTGCGCTTCGTGAAAAACGGCACCAGCACCTGGAAGTGGAGCGCCCGCACCACCAAGTGGTTGGACAAGCCACTGGCAGATGCGGTGGAGTCGAAGTTTGAAGTGACGCATCCCGCTCCTTCCTTGAGAGAGGTGCACTACTTTGAGCTGACCCAGTCCAAACACCCAGGATGACCTGCTGAAGAAGGTGAATCCTCAGCTCCTGGAGACAGACGGAAAGTTTCAGCTGAATCTCGGCCAATCCCATGAGTGAGACGCGCGAGATGCCCTGGAGTACCTGTGCACTACGGTTGTGTGCAGCAGACCACCAGCAGCATGCTGCATGGCTCGCTCTCACAAGTATGAGCCGCTCTTCCCTGATCTCCTCAAAAAGGACAAGGTGACCAAAGCCAGTCGCACGCGGTACGGATCGCCTGCTCGGCATGCAGACGGAAGCAGGTGGCCTCTCCTACTGGCCGGGAAGCGATACGCCTGAGTTCTGGGCGACAGCCTACGGTGGCTATGCTCTGCTGAAAGCGAAAGACTGGGGCATGAACGTGCCTCAAGCCTCCATGG
>JASGKO010000042.1:0-308917 GCA_049840595.1 Chthoniobacteraceae bacterium | reverse complement strand
GGATGAATCGGACGCCTTTGAAAATCCCCAATGTCGGACACACTGGTCTAAAATTGGCGGCGGATTCGATCGGAATGCGTTTTTTACGCGAAGGAATCGCCGCCCCAGATCCAATTTTCCGAGGCACTGTCGATAGATGATCGAACTCCGGTCTGCCCGGATATGTACCTCCTCATACAGATCGATGGGCAGATCCTCGGGGTATTGCTGCTCCACAATCTCCTTGTCCTCCGGAAATACCCTGTGATTGAAATCGAGTGTGTCCTGCAGGGGTGCATCCTTGTCGAAGTTCCGGCAAATCGGACTCGAAGACGCGAGTCTTGCGCGCGGAGAACGGGCACGCCGCACTTGAGAATGTGCAGCAGGCCATCGTTCGGGAAGAAGACGGTGAGCTTCGCCGTGAAGGGCACCAATACCTCAAACAACCTACGCCACTTAAAGCCCGGCGGATTGAGGTGCTTCAGATGGGTCGGATAGTTGCTTACCGTGCTCACATAATCGGCTTGGAAACCGCCCGGAGTCGTAGCGCGCACCGGATAGGTGGGCACCTCTGGATTCTCGCTCGCCGAAGGTTTCGGCGTGGACGAAGGCGAAGTGGCTCTACATCGAGGAAGCCCTCGATCTCCCGACCCGCCGCGGCCTTGAGCTCCAGGCTGTCGGGCAGCACTTGCAGGTAGTCTGGACCGTCTCGATCTTCATTGTGGAAGGGGACTTCGCCATGGTCGAACAGGCGGGTCCAGATGAGCGCATTGCTCGCGCACCGGATAGGTTTGCAGGCGCAGCTTCGGCGCATTTTGCGCCGCCGGGATTGGCGGGGACGGCACACGCAGTGCCCCTCGGAGTCGTAGCGAAAGCCGTGGTATTTGCACCAGCCCGGTGCCGACCACCGAGCCCATGCTTAGCGGTGCGCCGCGGTACGCAGATCGCGCACTACGACTGGAGTGCCCTCGGTCGTGCGATAGATGGCGAGCCGTTCATCCAGCAACCGGGCCGCAAAGGGCGGGCCTTTTACCTTGTCGGGAAAGGCGACCGAATACCAATGCGGCGCCGAGCGCGAGCCATTCCGATTCGGTGAACGTGCAGTCCCGTGGGCAGAGGTGACGGGTGCAGGACGACTGGATGCAGGAGAAGAGACAGATTGCATATGATTCCCTGTCGGAAAGAAATCGTGGCAGAGGTTGATTTCGTCAACCGATATGTTGGCAGGAGAGGGGGCGAGGGACTTCTTTATAGCGATGGTCGGCTTGATCTGAATCTACGTTCTCCTTCAAAAACGATGTCATCCTGAGCACAATGGAGCGCAGCGGAATGGAGTCGAAGGACCTGGCGAAATTTTTCTGGAGCAAGAACGCTTCGTTACTGCACAGGACCTGCACTTCGCTCGTTTGGAGGGAGAATGGACCGGGTCCAACTAACCGGCCACGATTACAGCATGTCTCACTGCGTTGCGCTCCGCTCGACATGACGGTGTGATTTCTATTCACGCCCCTTACCCAATCCCCGAGCACCTTCTCCGGCGTCATCGCCGCCGCATCGCTGGCGGTGAGCTTGGTGCACCCATTTCGCGCGGCTCTCGGGATGGGCGCCGGGGCCGGTGCTGGACGTATCCCGCGTTGCGTATGGTGGCTTCCCGTTGGCGGGCTTGCCCCAGTTGTTCCAGCCTCTCGGGTGAGATGCAGTCGGGCATCGCGGTATTCAGGTACGCGACGCTGGCGTACGGGCGCCGCCACGGGCGGCCCAGGAACATGCGCTTCACTTTGGCCTCCGCCGTGATCGTGCAGTGCGAGAACACGTAGCCGTAGGGCTGCTCCTGCGGGGTCGAGGCGGCGGTGATGTAACCATTGCCGACGCAATCGGATCCAGCAGCCATCGAGACTGATCGACCCCGCGCCAAATGGAATGACGGCCCCGGCGATTTCACATTGTTGATAATAGTGATGGCCCGCGTTGGTGAGGATCGTGTCCTGGTATCCGTAAACCGGCAATGCCGGAAGACCGCGCGGTCGCCGTCGATCCGGACCGCGAGGGCCTGGCCCACCGGCCCGGCGGAGTTTTCAAAGGTCACACCCTCGGCGGAAAAATCGATCGGATCATCGTGACTGAGGGGGTGCGAAACGTTCCCATCGGGCTTGCCATCGGGGCCGGGCTGGCTGGCATACAGCTTGAAGGTGAGCACGGTCTTTTCAGCATCGCTGCCCACGAGATGCAGGAACCGCTTTTCACGCTGGATGTAGATCAGCCTGATAAATCCCGGGCTTGATGAAAATCGTCCACGGCTTTTCCGCGGTCGAGGTTTGCGGCGAGGCATTGATGGCTTCCTGCACCGTCTTGTATTGTCCGCTCCCATCGGCCGACGACCACGTCGTCGGCCTTCGGGTTCGCTGGCCGGTTGTTGTGCCAGCGCGGTGCCCGCCAGCAGCAGGGTTAAAAAAGAAAAAATCCGGCCAGGCCGGAGGCGGTGGGGGAGGAAATTGGGGGAACATGGGGTGGGGCGCCATCCTGTTTTTCCCGCGACTTTTCGTAAAGCCCCAAGTTGACTGGAAGCCGGTGCCCGGCGGCTAAGTTCCGGGCACCGGCACCAGTTTCAACCAACCACTGGATTACATGGATTCCGCACTATATTGCGAATGAACGGCCTCCAGATCGGCCTTGATTTCCGTGAGCACCCTGCCCGAGGCCTTGAAGCGCAGGAAGACGAACCACGCGATGCCGACCCCGAGGTAGGCAAGGAAGTAATACGGGAATTTATCCATCGGTGGCGCGGGCATGGGCGAGACGGTGGAAAGGATCGGCGGGATCATGAAGCCGATGCCCAGCAGCGAGAATCACGCTACCCACCGTAAGCTTGCCAATCTGCTTCAGGTAAACCGGCGCGGAGATCGAGACCAGCGCATACACCGATGAGGAAGCCGTAGGTGGCGATCGTGCTCAAATCATTGAAGACATCGAGCACGCCCAGCCCTTTGAGGAGCATGATCGCGGGCAGGATGAAGGTGATCACCGAGGAAATGGTCACCGCCCAGTGCGGCGTTTCATTGCTGCCATGGGCCTTGCCGAGATGCGGATGCAGAATGCCGTGCCGCCCGAGCATGAAGATGATGCGTGAACCCGCGTTAATACTCGCGAGCGTGCAGGCAAACATGCTGATCACCGCGCCGATGGAAATCAGCACGCCGAGGAAGCCGATGCCGGTCGCATCCGCCAGATCATTGAACGGCGCCGAGCTGGCCCCGAGGCCCGTCTTCATGCCCTTGAACCCAAGCACCGCAATGTACGAGGTGACCATGAAGAAGATGCCCGCGATCAGGGCGCTGAGAATCACCGAGCGCGGAATATTTTTCAGCGGGTTCTTGGCCTCTTCACCCAGCGTGGTTGCGCTTTCGTAGCCAACGTAGCTAAAAATCGCCAGAATCAGGCCTCCCTTGAAACCCGCGAAATCCATGCCCTTGAGCGAGAATTGATCGGTGTCTATAAAGGCTCCCTTGTGGAACATAATGAAGGCTCCCAGGACGAGGATGAGCACCATCGAGAGCACCTCCAGCGCCAGCATCAGGCGGGTGGAGAGCTTGATGTCCTTATAGGCTACCAGCCAGGCCGCCAGCGCGCCGATGCCGAAAAGAATGACCGGCGGGATATTTAAATGGAGCATTTGGAGCAGGATGATCGTATAGTTCACCGAGCCCGCCAGTACCGCCATGGCCGTGAAGAGGTAGGCGACGATGAGACACCAGCCGGCAATGAAACCCACATCCAGCCCAAGTCCCTTGGAGACAAAGGAATACAGAGACCCGGGGCTCGCCGACCGCTTGGCGAACTGGTTGATATTCATTCCCACCAGGATCAGGCCCACGGTGGCGAAGAGGTATGACAGCCACGTTCCGTTTCCGGCCGAGGCAAAGACCAATGGCACGATGACCATCGGGGTAAGGGTGGGCGAAATGTTCGCCACCGATTGCGACAGGGTTTCCGGGAAAGACAGGCAGGTCGCTTTCAGCCCGTATCCCTTGGTGTTAGGTGTGTTCATAAACTTCCCTCGTTTGTGACTTTATTGGTTTATTAGGCAGGTTCATGTTTCTTTGTTTGAAACAACAGTTTCCTTAGAAGCAATTTTTGAGCCACCGGGATCAGATGGCTGCTTTTAGTCTTGCTCCCCGGCCAGTTGGTTGATTTGCTGGAACTCCGCAATTTTCATGGAAAAGCCCGACGAAAGTATTGAGGCCCAGATCGGGCAAAAGATCCGCGCCCTCCGCGTCCAGCGTGACGTCACGCTCGACCAGCTTGCCGGGGAGGTGAAGCTTACCAAGGGCCAGCTCTCCAAGATCGAGAACGGCAAGGTCTCCTCGCCCGTCTCCACGCTTACCCGCATCGCCTTTGCGCTTTCCGTGGAGCCCGGGTTCTTTTTCCAGACCTCCGGCCTGCAGCCGCGCGCCTCGCTGGTGAAGGCAAGCGACCGCAAGGTAATCGTCGGTCGCGGGTCAAAAATCGGCCACAGCTACGAATCGCTCGCGCAGGGGCTGCCTTTTGAAAAGGATTTCGAGCCCTACCTGATGAAGATCGAGGAGGGAAATGTGGACCCGGCCAAGAACGTCTTCCGCCATCCTGGCCACGAGCTGCTCTACATGCTCAAGGGTGCGATGGATTACCGTCATGCCGATCAAGTCTTCCATTTGGAGCCCGGCGACAGCCTGTTCTTCGACGGCAACATCGAGCACGGGCCCGTGCGTATCTACGAGCCGCCCGTGGAGTTCCTGAGCATCATCAGCAACGCCAAAGTGTAGGCGGAATTTGAACCGCAGTGGACGCGGCGAGCGCGGCGGGGAGAGGATTTAACCGCCAAGCTGCCAAGCCGCTAAAGGGGAGCGGAGTGACCTCCGCATCATTGGTCATTCGTCATTCGACATTGGTCATTTTCCTGCCCGCCGCCGCAGAGGTCGTTTTTCGCCACCATCCATTCGGCAACCGGTGTGCCGCCGAGCAGATGCTCCTGCAGGATGCGCTCGAAGCGCTCCTCATCCACCGCTCCGTACCATACGCCTTCCGGGTAAACCACGAGCCACGGCCCACCCGCGCAGACGCGGAAGCAGCCGGCCTTCGTCCGCATCGCCTTCAGCCCCGTTTCCCGCACCCGCCGTTTTACATAATCCCATACCCGCTCTCCTGCAGCCGAATCACAGCACTCCGGCCCGATGCAGATGAACAAATGGCGCTTGGCCTCCTGCACGCCTGCTTTTTTCAATCCCGCTTCGATGGAATTCATGACAACAATATTTCCACCCTACTCCGCCTTTCGCAGGTGGAATCCCCAAACCAGGAATAAAAAGGCGATGACAAGCGAATAGACGGCTGGCTGGATTGAATAGTGGGCACCCCATCCGTAACCGATGGCAGCCTGAGGACGTTCATCGCCTTCGACTCGTCCTTCCCAAATAGTAAAACTGAATAACCAGCCTTTCGCCACTCCATCGCGCACCACAAGGAAGGATTGGTGGCGGTTCGCAGCCTCGGTTCCAGGGAACGGCTGGATTGAATCTTCATTCAATCTCCACCGTTCCCAAATGACTGCTTCTGGCTGTGAGAAAGTTCCTTTCTCGGAAAGATTGCGCCACTCGCCATCATTGATCCCAATGGTAAGAAAGCTCGCAAAAAGCAAGCATGCTCCACAGAGGCTAAATGCACCCGCACAGAATAAAATCAGTTTTCTCACCTCCGTGCCCTCTGTGTGCTCGGTGGCTACTTCTTGTAGTATTCGCGGAACCACTCCACGAACTTCGGAATGCCCTCCGCGATCTTGGTCGTCGGCGCGTAGCCGAGGAGCTTCTTCGCCTTCGTGATATCGGCATAGGTGAGCGGGACGTCGCCGGGCTGGTTCGCCTGGCGGTCGATGATCGCCTTTTTGCCGAGCGCGTTTTCGAGGTGCTCGATCAGCTCCGCGAGGGTGGTCGTCTGGCTCTCGCCGAGGTTGAAGACGTCGCAAAGCTGGCCCTCGTAGGTGAGGCACGCCAGCATCCCCTGCACGATATCGTCGATGTAGGTGTAATCGCGGCGCGTCGAGCCGTCGCCAAAGACCGGGATCGGCTTCCCATCCGCAATCAGGCGCGCAAACTTGTGGATCGCGAGGTCGGGACGCTGGCCCGGACCATAGACCGTGAAGAAGCGCAGGTTGATCGTGCGCATCCCGTAGAGGTGCGCGTAGTTCGAGCAAAACTGTTCGCCGGCCAGCTTGGTGGCAGCGTAGGGCGAGATGGTCGAGGTAAGCGCCATGTCTTCGCTGAAGGGCGCCGTCTCCAGCACGCCATAGACGCTGGAACTGCTCGCGCAAATGAAGCGGTTGATCCCCGCCTGTTTCGCTGCTTCGAGCAGGTTGTAGGTGCCCAGGATATTCGTCTCGATATACAGGCGCGGCTGCAGGATCGACGGCCGCACCCCGGCGCGCGCGGCCAGGTGCACGATCGCATCGAAGCCACCCTCCTTCACCACACGCAGCACGCCCTCGGCATCACGGATGTCCATCTCGTGCACGGCGACGTCCTTCCCCAGCGCGGCCACATTGGCCCGCTTGATCGCCGGATCGTAGAAATCGTTGAACTCATCCATCACCGCGATTTCATGGCCGAGGGAAAGACACTGCGCGGCAAAGTTGGAGCCAATGAAGCCCGCACCGCCTGTAACGAGAATTTTCATCGCTGCACGCTATCCCGGCAGCCAAAATTGCCGCAAGGAAAACTTGCCATCCGGTGAAGGCCGGCCTTCTGCAGGGCTTGAAGATTCCCGGCTTGCGAAGGGCTTCGGGGTGGCGGATGTTTTCCCAGTCCCCCATTTCCCCTTTGGCTTTGCCCCCCACGCTTGAGCCGATTCCCCCAAATTCCCCCACCGGGTGCGATTTGGCAGACGCTCAAACGCTGCAACGGCCCTTGCCCCCTGCACTTCCCGGCTGGGCGATGAAGCCATGAAATCGGTTCTTTCCATGACGGAACACCTTTGATCCCGACCCATCCACCCCCGTCCATCGCTAAACCCTCCCTGTAAACCGCCGATTAATAAACCGTTTAACCAACAATCCGGCTGCCGAGTTAACAATGTAACCCATTGTGACCATGACGAGCAGAGCAATACAATATAATTACAAATTAACCCTCAATCGTTCGTTCCCCGCAAACCCTGTGAACTCATTCCATCCATCGTTGCTTCCGGCCAGGCCTTCATCGGCCTTGGTGCAGACCGTTCCCCAGCGGGTGCATTTCGGCGGCGGACGGTGGCGGCAATGCCTGCCCCTCCTCGCTGTCCCCCAAGCGGCGTTTAAACACCCCTTCCAGTAAGCGCTTTCTTCAAAAAAGGAGTCCATTTTATGAGCCATTCCACCCCTGCCTTTCATCCCAGTGCCCATCGGGGCACCCGAGGCGTGGCCTTGATCATCGTTCTCGCCTTCGTCGTCCTGCTCACCGGTCTGGTCGTGGCCTACTTCTCCCGCGCCATGTCCGATCGCCAGATTTCCACCAGCAGCGCCACGCAGACGAAAGTCCAGCTTTTCGCCCAAGGCGCCACCAATTCCATCATCGACGACCTCCGGCAGGAAATGGCTGGCCGGATCCACGGTGACCAGCGTGGGGACGGCTCCCAACACTTCCAATATTCTTGTTCCGGTGGTCAACTCTACGAATGGATCAACGGCATCGGTAGTGCCGTATCTTACCTTTGCTGGGACTGTTACAGCTCCCTTGGCGACACCAGCTCCTTCGGCGGTGCCGAATTTGGTAAAGCAAAGCGCCTACGGAAGCACGTTTTTTCCAGCCTCGAATTCAAGCTACCCGGGGGCCGCGAGCGCTTATCCTCCCAGTAACCGGGCGGCGAATATTCCAACCACCACCGCCTCCTTGAATGGGCGCTCCATTTCCGCGGCGCGCTGGAATAAGCCACTCTTTTTCAAACCTACATCCTCCAGTGATTTTACTCCGGATAAGTCGGTGCATAACGGCTTGCAGGTTCCAGATTGGGTATTGGTGACCAGAAACGGAACCAACGTTACTGCTACGACGCTGCCGACTACTGCAATCATGCGAGGCAGATATACCGGCACGGCCACGGCGGATGGCAGCGTTGTAGTCGGACGTTATGCTTATAACATTTATAATGAGGGAGGCCTTTTGGATGCCAATGTGGCGGGATATCCGAGTCCCACCCCCGTCCAAAGTGCCACCCCGTATCCTGAATATAAATTATCTGAAGCCTTTGCCGATCTCTCGCAGGTATTTACCGCTGGCGGGAGCGGGACCAATGCCAACAAATATGCCGCCCAACTCGTGGCTTGGAGAAACTATTCCAGCATCCAGGATGTCACTTACAAAGGTGCGGCCTCTACCGCGGGAACCATCTCGAGCACTTACCCCAATTTTAGCTTCGATGCTAACGGAGCATCCGCCTACACTTATTACAATTATGTCCTCCAGGATACATCTGGAGCAAAGCGGGCGGCGAATTTGTCGTTGAGTAGCACCGGTCAATCCGACCATCGGTTTAGCAGTCGCCAGCAACTGCTCTCCTTCCTCACAAATCTTTCCTCGACCGATACGACGCAGTTAAACGCTCCTCAATACCTGACTACTTTTAGTCGGGGTTTGGAACAACCATCGTTTGTGCCGAGCTCTAGTCGTCCCAAGGTGACCACGATCGCCACCGGAGGGAATGATTCGGTGAATGGGGACGATGTGATCAATCCCTCATTTCTGACCGCGCGGGCGACTACGAGTTTCACCAGAAACAATGGGACTTCCGCCCAAATCGGAGATCCATTGGTCAAACGACGTTTCGCTCTGAATCGGCTGGCATGGCTTACCTATGCGGGACCAATCACTCTCAATGGTACCAGCTATAATTCACAATTGGATCCGAGCTACGTTACGGCGCTCAAGGATTCATACGGTTTTACGGATGCTTTTCTTCTGCAGGGAACTCCGCAAAATGTCTTTAACTATTTCGGCCTTAGCTGGGTGGCGGATCCGAATAACAGCAGCTTGAAAGTATGGGTTTACAGCCACGATGGGACCACCCCATTGGTAACCATGAACCCGAGTGCAATCCCGATCAAAACACTCGTGGGAACAAGTAATCCAGTTCAGAACCGAGACCCCGATTTTTTTGAATTATTGCGAGCCGCCGTCAATACGGGAGCGATTACCAAGTCTTCCGCAGCTCCTTCCCTTAGTACTCCGGGTGGCTATCAGGCAACGCTCGATGCTTCGACCAATGGGGCCGTTATCCAGATTGGGGCCAATATCATCGACCAGTTTGATTTGGATAGTTACCCAACGCGCATTGATTTTTACGATCCCGAGTTGTCTCAAATTCGCGAATGCCGTGGGGTGGAAGACCTGCCTTATTTTTACCGGTTGCGTGGAAGCATGATGAAATTGAAGGAATCGAATCCGTCTTTCACCAGTAGAAATAATGACCCGGCGTCTGGGACGCTTGTCACAGGAAACGAAGGGCTGGGGGCCGCTTTTCAACAACCAGAAATCTGGAATCCACATACTTGGAATCCAAGTGCGGCGACCAGCAACCTTCGGCCTACCAGCTTCCGGATTACTGCGATGGGAGGACTACCCAACATCACCACGCCTCCCACTCCGGATCCCAATGCTTTCGTGGTGTATCCCAAAAATCGATACAGCTTGCCCACGGACTGGCAATCCTGCCCGCCTACCGCCACGACCGGAGGGGTGAGCCCTTTCAAGAACCTTTCATGGAACCAGAGTAATACGGCCATGACGTTTACCATCCCAGCTAATCGGATCGACCTGTTCCGGGAACCCACACTTTTAATCAAACCTTCGGTTCCTGCGGGAAGTAATCTGGCCGTGGCTTCCACCAACCTGGTGCTCAGCGAATCGATTTTGTCGCCCTACCATAATGCCCGTGGTGTAATCGGTGTGAATGGGGTGTCTGGAATCTCCTGCCCGTTCTATACAAGTAATGGGACGGGTGACAACGGGACCTATATCGGGTTCTACATGGGGGCGTTTCCCTTGGCGTGGAATGCGACGGTGAGCGGGTTGGCTCCGACTAATCGAATTTGCAATGCCTTTCTGGCAGGAAGCGGCTCGGGCAATCATATCACCATCCGTGTTCAATACGAGATACCCCGGCTCAAACCGGTGGATCACCTATGATGAAAAGTGCATGGATTCGATCATGGATGGTGGAGCCAATCGACCGGATACGTCCGGCGCCCGGCCCAATTACATTGACCCCTCCTATCTGATTGGAAATGATAATGGACGGATCTTCATTGATCCGCGGACTGGTCGCTTTGGCACCATCGATTGTGCCTGGGCCTACAATCAATCGCGGCAAGTATTCGAATGGCCGCCATCTTACTCCTCTTATAGCAGCCCGTACCGAATGCCCAACAAAAAGCGGGAGCAGGTGCGCCACCGGATCCGGCGGTGTTTACCACCTACAATACCAACGCTGCGGCACAAAATGCCATCTGGAGCATACGACCTGATAACTACAATGGATTTGTGGGTGCTCCGCTCTCATCGACCTTCGGTTTTTATCAACCAGGCATGGGAACTACTAATAATTCCACCCATTTCAGACCCGGCCTCCTGTCGCAAAACAATGCCAATGTGAAGACAGGTGGATGGGCGACAAATGGTGGCGTCGGCCAGGGAAGCTCAGGAACCCAATGCTATTATACGGACGCAGATGGCGTGGTTCGAAGGGGCATGGCGGCATATTTGCAGCCCTCTTCTACGGATGCAGGTGTCGTTCCACCCTCTGGCGCAGCTACAGGCGATCCCCAGGCGGTTGCGACCACGTATTCCACCTTGGGAGTTGGCACACCGATCAGTGCGCAAACACCAAGTCGTCCCATGATTCTTAACCGTCCATTCCGTTCGGTCGCAGAGCTGGGATATGCCTCCAGCGGTATGCCGTGGAGAAACCTGGACTTCACCACCCCTGAGTGTGGATACAGCGGCTTGCTGGATGTGTTTTGTATTAATGATTCACAAACTTCCGATTCGGTGATCGCCGGAAAGGTGGACTTAAACACCGGCAAGCCCCGGTTCTTCAGGCAATCCTTTCGGGGGGCTTAGTAGAATGAGTTCGCCGCTTCTTCCAGCTTTTTGGCTTCCACTGGAGTGGCCTCGGCAACTGACATTTCGCAGGCGTTGGTCAGTAGGACTTCCGATTTAACGGCCACTTTGGGATCGGGTAGTGGCCCGCTAAGTAACGTCAGTGATTTATGCGGTCGATGGAATAGCTCAGTCAGTGCCTCCAATGGAGGGGTGGATGGCTCCTTGTCTTATGTGGGATTTAGTGGAAAAGAAACCACGATGGTGGCGCCCACTAAAAATCCTCCCAACCTGAGCTATCTACTAAGCCAGGATACATCTACAACCGGTTATAATAATCAAGTCTCTCAACGCCTCCGGAATGCAACCGTTCGGGCTTTGGCCGCGACGGGGCAGACCCGGGTCTGGAACTTGATGATCGATATAGTCGCACAAACGGGCTACTACCCTCCGGTTGCTTCCTCTGCCTCCAATCCCCTCGCTGCGTTCATGGTCCAGGGAGAGCAGCGTTATTGGGTGCACGTGGCAATTGATCGTTATACCGGTCAGGTTATTGATAAACAAATAGAAGTCGTAAAAGAATGAAAACGCTTGTAAAGTTCCTTCTCGTTTCTCTCGTGCTGACGCTCGATTTGGCGGCTCAACAGCCTCCAACTCCTCAGGCGCCGCCGCCCCTTCCGTCCGGGCCCTTATTTTTAAAACGAGCTCCGAATATGGCCCAGTGGGTAATTACTTTGGTGGGAGCAAGCAAGCAGGCAACCTCTGCCAGTGAAAATAAAGTGGACGATAAAGCTGCAAAACGTATATGGGCGGCAAAAGTGGTAGTTACCAAAACAGGGAACACTATCAAAAAGCAAACGCTGGATGAGAACAATCAGGTATGGACGACTTGGTGTGGACAAGGTTATCAGATTACAATTTGGCCGGATGGAAAGAATTACTACATCCAAAAATACATCGCCCACGTAGATCCGAATAATATCCCCGTGATGTATACCGATTATTCGACCACCGACTTTCCGGGGTTTCAGTGGATAACCAAAGATTACTATACTGGAATTAAGAACATTGGTGGGAAGCCGTGCATTGAGTTCAAGAAGCCGGTTGAAGATGCCGCAGCCGTTGCCGCTCCTTCCCCTGCTGCAAAATCGGTGCTGGATGCGGGGCAGCAGGTTGAACACTTGGCCGCTTACATTGATTTGAAGACACGTCTTCCCGTGGCCCTTGTGGAAAATGGAGAAGGGCACACTTACGAATTTGGAGCAGCTCCTTCGGTGGAATTATCCTACCCCGAGTTAGTGCAAACGCTGCTCAATAACCTTAATCCTCAAAGGGCGGTGCAGATGCATCCATCGGCCTCGTTTTGATTTTTAGGAAATAAACAGCCGCTCGAAGGCGCGCTCGTGGCGCATGCTGGCGATTTCCAGCAGGGGGTTGAACCAGCCGGCGTCTTCGCGCGGAACCGTGAGCGAGTCGGCGATCGCGATCGGGCAACTGCGCAGGCCTTCGGCCAGCACGCGCTGGCAGCCTTCCTGGCCGATCCGGATCAGCTTCAATGCAGCACTGCCGAAGCCGGCGAGCGATTGGTAGAAATACGCGGCGAGGGCGGCCTGGAGCGGAGTGGTCGCATATTGCAGGGCACCGACGATGAGGTGATGGCCGGCTGCTTCATTGCGAGTGATCGCTTGCTCGAAGCTGGCGAGTAACTCGCGGTCGCTGAGCTGCCGGAGCATTCGCAACCGGCGGGTGCCGAGCTGGGTGCTGGCCTCGCGGAGTTCGCGGCTGAGTTTCCAGGCGGAGATTTCGGTGTCGAGAGCGATCAGACCAGGCAGATCATTGCGCGTCGCAGCTTCCCAGGCAAAGCGCAGGAAGGGCAATTCGTGGTGGGTGAGCGCGGGGATGATTTGCTGGTGCAGGAAATCCCGGAGCGTGGCCTCATTGTGCACTACGCCGATCCGCGCCATTTCCTCCAGGCCCAGCGAATGCGCATAGGCTCCCGTGGGGAAAAGCGGGTCCACTGTCTGGAGCACCAGCGGCAGCCAGTCGAAGGAATCACCGCTGGTGCCTGCGGCTGGTTTGGAAATGGAGTCGCCCTCGGCCATGTTTCGCGCGTCATCAAGACAGGGTTGCGCGCACTTTCCAAGTCCGATCCTATCAACCATCATCGCCCAACGATCATTTTTCCACCTACTGCTTCTTCTGAAACAGGGGCAGAAATTCGCCGTAACCTTCTTCCTTCAGCTTCTCCACCGGGATGAAGCGGAGGGCGGCGGAGTTGATGCAGTAGCGCAGACCGGTGGGGGTGGGGCCGTCGTCGAAGACGTGGCCGAGGTGGTCGTCGCCGCTCTTGGAGCGGACTTCGGTGCGTTCCATGCCGAGGGAATCGTCCTTTTTCTCCATGATCTCGCCATTGTTGATCGGCTTGCTGAAGCTGGGCCAGCCGGTGCCGGAATCGAACTTGTCCAGCGAAGTGAAGAGGGGCTTGCCGCTGATGATATCCACGTAGATGCCCGGGGTGTGGTTGTCCCAATAGGCATTGTGGAAAGGCGGCTCGGTCCCGCACTGGATGGCGACGTGGTATTGCTCGGGCGTGAGGCGGCTTTTGAGATCGGCTTTGGCGTCGGCCTTCACCGTGGCGGTCGGGCTGGCGTCGGGCTTGGCCTTGTCATCCGCGCGCAGGCTGGCCGTGAGCCAGAGGCCGGTCGCCAGCACGGCGGTGGTGAGAAAAATCGGAAACGAAAAGGTCTTCATACTACTCTATAGGAGCACCGGACTCGTCGCTTATTCCCAGCTTTTTGGGAAACTAGTGGTGATGGCCGCCGCGCAGGGGATGAAACACCTCAATCGCCTCGCGGTAGCGGAGGTGCTCCCGCTTCAGCGCCTGGTGCACGGCCGGGTCGTCGGCAATGCGGATGACGGTGGGCGTGACCTGGATTGGGAAGTGCAGGTTGCCCATGAGCCAGCCAAGCTGGGCGGCCCGGGGCGCATCGGCCTCGGCGATGTTGATCTCGATCACCGGCTCGGGGAGTTGCACGAGCACATAGACCGCCTCCGGCGATTCGAAGAAGGCCGCGCCATCGTGCATGGCCTTATCCAGGTCGAAGCCAAATTCGCGCTCATCCGCGGCGACCCCACGCCAGCGACGCTTTTCCAGGGTCCCACGCTCGACGCGCAGTTCGACGCGACGCGCAGCGATCTGGTGCTTGGGCAACGGTTGGCGGATGATTTCGATGGGCACAGGTGTAAAACCAGCTTTTTCCATGCCGGGTGCGCAAATTTCAGGTGACGTTTTTCTAGAAGAGGAAATACCGCTGGGCGAGCGGCAGCACTTTGGCCGGTTCGCAGGTGAGCACGCGACCGTCGGCCTTCACCGTGTAGGTTTCGGGGTCCACCTCGATCTTCGGCATCAGGTCGTTCCAGAGCAGGTCGCGCTTGCTGATCTGGCGGGTGTTCTTCACCGCGACGAGCTTCTTGCTCACCGCGGGCAGCTTGCCCGAGCGCAGCCCGGCGTCGCTGACGAAGGTGAGCGACGTCCCGTATTTGGCCCGGCCATGCGAGGCGAATTGCGGGCGGTAAAACATCGGCTGCGGCGTCGGGATACTCGCATTCGGGTCGCCCATGTTCGCCATCGCGATCAGGCCACCCTTGAGAATGACCTCGGGCTTCACGCCAAAGAAAGCGGGCTTCCACACCACGAGATCGGCCAGTTTGCCGACTTCGATGCTGCCCACTTCGTGCGCGATGCCGTGTGAAATCGCGGGGTTGATCGTGTATTTCGCGATGTAGCGCAGGGCGCGAAAATTATCCGCCGCCGCGTGGGCGGAGGGAGCGTCGAGTGCGCCGAATTGCACCTTCATCTTGTGCGCCGTCTGCCAGGTGCGGGTAATCACTTCGCCCACGCGGCCCATCGCCTGGGAGTCGCTCGACATCATGGAAAACGCGCCCAAATCGTGCAGCAAATCCTCGGCGGCGATCGTCTCGGGGCGGATGCGCGATTCGGCAAAGGCGACGTCCTCGGGGATCTTCGAGTCGAGGTGATGGCAGACCATGAGCATGTCGAGATGCTCATCGATCGTATTCACGGTGAAGGGCCGGGTCGGGTTCGTGCTCGAGGGGAGCACATTCGCCTCGCCGCAGACGCGGATGATATCCGGCGCATGCCCGCCGCCCGCGCCCTCGCTATGGAAGGTGTGGATGGTGCGGCCCTTGAAGGCCTTGATCGTGTCGTCCACAAAGCCCGCCTCGTTGAGCGTGTCGGTATGGATCGCCACCTGCACGTCCAGCTCGTCCGCGACGCCCAGGCAGGTGTCGATGGCAGCCGGGGTGGTGCCCCAGTCCTCGTGCAGCTTCAGGCCCACCACGCCGGCGAGAATCTGCTCGCGGAGTGGCTCCGGCGTCGAGCAGTTGCCCTTGCCGAGAAAGCCGAGATTCATCGGATATTCATCCGCCGCCTCGAGCATCCGGTGAATGTTCCAGATGCCCGGGGTGCAGGTCGTCGCGTAAGTGCCGTGGGCGGGGCCGGTGCCGCCGCCGATCATCGTAGTCACGCCGCTCGCCAGCGCGTGCTCGATCTGCTGCGGGCAGATGAAATGGATGTGGGTATCGATGCCGCCGGCGGTGACGATGCAACCTTCGCCCGCGATCACCTCGGTGGCCGCGCCGATCACCATGCCCGGGGTGATCCCTTGTTGAATGCCCGGGTTGCCCGCGTGACCAATCCCCACAATCCGACCGTATTTGACGCCGATATCGGCTTTGATCACGCCCTGGACGGCGTCGAGGATGAGGGCATTGGTAATCACCAGGTCGAGCGACTCGGCATCCAGCGCCGTGGAGGACTGGCCCATGCCATCGCGAATGACTTTGCCACCGCCAAATTTCACCTCATCGCCGCGGGCACCGTTCTCAGCAATCAGGTCTTTTTCCACCTCGATGAACAGTTCCGTGTCCGCCAGCCGCACCTTGTCTCCAACCGTCGGGCCGAACATCTCGGCGTATTGTTTGCGAGTCATTTTCATAGGCTATATGGGATTCACCACCAAGACACCAAGGCACCAAGATTCATAAGGCGAGGCGTTTGATGCCATCTTTGATCAATGGCGTATTGAAGTTAATGAGCAGGCCGATGTGATGGCCGGAAAGTTTCAAATACGTGAGCAACTGTGCTTTGTGAACCGGAAGCAGGGCTTCCACGGCCTTGATCTCCACGATTACGCAATCGGCTACCAACAGATCCAGCCGCAACCCGGATTCCAACCGAAGCCCTTCATATTCCACTGGCAAGCTGACCTGGCGATCGAAGGACAATCCCCGGCGATGCAATTCATGAGCGAGGCAGACCTCGTAAACACTTTCCAATAGCCCGGGCCCCAAGGAGGAGTGGACTTTGAAAGCCGCATCCACGATTTGCTTGGCGACGCCATCCACCTCTTCCAAACTTGGTGTCTTGGTGTCTTGGTGGTTCATTAAAGCTTTCCGTTCACCTTGCCGTTCAGGCCATAGACTTCCCGGGTCCCGCCGAGGGCGACCAGTTCCACTGCTTTCGTGTCGCCGGGTTCGAAGCGGACGGCGGTGCCGGCTGGGATGTTGAGGCGGAAGCCGCGCGCCTTTTCCCGGTCGAAGCGCAGCGCCTCGTTCACCTCGTAGAAATGGAAATGGCTGCCGATCTGGATCGGGCGGTCGCCGGTGTTGGAGACGGTGAGTTCAATGACGGCCAGCCCGGCGTTCGTCTCGATTTCCGCCGCCTCCGGCGCGGTGATGATTTCTCCAGGGATCATAAGCGTTTAGCGGATGGGGTGATGGACCGTCACCAGTTTCGTGCCGTCGGGGAAAGTGCCTTCCACCTGCACTTCGTGGATCATTTCCGCGACGCCTTCCATCACGTCGGTTTTCTTCAAGATCGTCGTCCCGTAGCTCATTAGCTCGGCGACCGTCTTGCCATCGCGCGCGCCTTCGAGGATTTCGTAGGTGATGATCGCGATCGACTCCGGGTAGTTGAGTTTCAAGCCCCGGGCCTGCCGGCGGCGCGCCAGATCGGCGGCGACGACGACGAGCAATTTTTCCGTTTCACGAGGTGCAAGATGCATGGCGTAAAGATTCGTTGAAAATGTTCTCGCGGCCAATTGCCGCGGTGTTTGGTAGCCCTGCAGCGTTTCTAACTTTATTCGCCGCCCGTGCTCAATCGCAAAGTTGGTGAAATCACTTCTTTAGCTCCGACTGGCGGGAAATCGCTGTAGCCACGGTCCTGTGGGCCGTTGGGGAAGGAGTCGCCATGGAATAATCGCGCTCGATTCTGGGGATCGGATTTTTTGGACAGGATGAACCGGATTTACAGGATGAATAAGTGAGGGAGCATTTGGAATTTTCGCCATCCTGTTCATCTTGTTCATCCTGTCCAAAATTTGTTCTTCGAAAGATTTATCCCATGGTCAGATCCAGCATCCATTTCTGAAACCGGGCGCGCTGGCGCTTGGCCATCCAGCGGTTGATCGCGTCGAGCGAGGCAACCGGGGTCGCGGTGAAGGGCAGGGTGTGCAGGTAGCCGTCGGGGCCGAACTCCGGCGTCATCGTGATCCGGTTGACCCCCTGGGCACGGCGTTCGTTCCAGATCTGGCGCCACCATTTTTCGTGGGCCTGGAGGGCGTCGTCGTATTCCGGCGCGGCGGGGTGGGGGACTTGCGGCCCCTGATCGTAGCCCACGCGCGCATGGATGTGCCGCGCCCGCGGGGCGCACAGGGCCAGCACCTCCGGCTCGGAATCGATGAGCCGCTCGCATACGCAGCACCAGTGCGAGTAATCGCAGGTCAGCCGCATTTCCGGAAGCTGCTGCAAAATATCGCGCGCCACCCACGGGTTGAACATCGAGCGCGCCCGGTGAATCTCGAAATTCACCTCCACCCCGAACTGCTGCGCGATCTCCATCGCCCGCCCGAAGAAATCCACATTCATCGCCAGCGACCATGCATCGCAGCCCGCCATCGAGGTGATGAAAAGTGGCGCGCCTTCCAGCGAGTGATCCACCCGGCGGGCAAACGATTCGAGATGCTGCTCCACCGTCGCCGCCCGCTCCGGCACATAGATGCCGAGCGTGGTGGCGGTGCAGACCTCCGCCGCATACGGCACGCCTGCCGCCTTCAGCGTTTCGCAAAACACTTTGCGCTCCGATGGCTCATCCGGCGTCGGCCCCTCCACCCCATCGAAGATGCCCGACTCACAATCCTTGAGCGCCGCTTCGAGGCGAAACCCATTCGTCCATAACGATCGAAAAAGCAGCAGTTCCATAAATGATGATCCTTATTCCCTTCGTGCCTTCGTCTCTTCGTGGTGAAAAATTTCTCCATCCTCCACCCATTTTCCTTCGCGAATGTTCGCGGGCGGGATGACCTCGTGCTCCATCCACCCTGCCGTCAGCCCGCCATCCATCACGATATTCTGCCCGGTTAAAAAGGCCGCTTCATCCGAGGCGAGATATTGCGCCAGCGCTGCGACCTCCTCCGGCTCGCCAAGCCGTCCGAGCGGCGTGCGCTCTTCGATGAAGGCGATCTCCGGATTGTCGGGAATGTCCGTCACGGCTGGAGTCCGCAATGTGCCGGGGCTGATCACATTCACGGTGATCCGGCGCAGGGCCAGTTCCATCGCGGCCAGTTTGGTGAGATGAATCACCGCCGCCTTTGAGCTCGCATAGACGGCGGCGCGCGGCACCCCGATGGTGCCGGTGAAGGACGCGATATTGATCACCCGCCCGCCCTCGGTGAGCTGATGCCCCGCGTGTTTGATCGCCAGCGCGGTGCCCTGCACGTTCACCGCGTAGGTGCGCGCCATCAGTTCCTCCGTGCAGCTCATCGAAGCCCACGCCCAGCGGCTGGATGCCTGCGTTGTTCACCAAAATATCCACCTTCCCGAATCGCTCGCGCGCCACGGCAAACATGCGGGCGAGATCCGCCTCGTGCGAGACATCGACCACGCAACCGTCCACGGTCTCAGGCCGCAAGCGCCGGTCCGCGACCAGCACCCGCGCTCCCGCGTCGCGAAAGCGCTGCACGATCGCGGCCCCCAGGCCCGCCGCCCCGCCGGTGACAATCGCCACCTTGCCTGCCAGGGAAAAGGCATTCATCAGCAGGGGCCTTTCGCATCGAAATCAATTTCCCGACGTGCCTGCGGGTTCGCTCGCACATACTCCGCAATCTCCGCCCCGCGGGCGAACCACACGCCGCCCTTCTCGCGCATGGCTTTTACCAGATCCTCCAGCAACTGCACCCGCGACGGGCGACCGCTCAGCCACGGGTGAAGCGTGAGCACGAAGCAGCAGCCGTAGTCGTGCATGGCGGAAAACTCGCGCCACCACAGATCGTAAACCTTCCCGCAATTCTCGGGGATGAAGCCCCACGCCGGGTCCGCGTTGAAGGCGAATTGTTCCCAATCCTCCAGCAGCCACTGGCCGGGGATTTCGATCAGCCCGTTGGGATGTGTGTAGGGCACGTCGTCGCCCATCTCGCTCGCGTCGTAGAGCAGCCCGTGGCGCTGGAGCACGGCGGCGGTCCAGGGATTGGTCTCGAACCACGGGGCGCGAAAACCGACCGGGCGCTTCCCGGTGAGCCGGGTGAGAATTTCAATCGTGCGTAGCAGCAGGGCCTCCTCCTGCGCCTCGGTCATTCCCGCCAGCTTCTCGTGCAGGTAGCTGTGGAGGCCGATCTCGTGGCCGCCCGCGACGATGGCCTCGACCATCTTCGGGTGCTGCTCCGCGATGTAAGCGGGGATGAAGAACGTCGCGGGCACTTCCAAGTGCCGGAGCAGCCCGAGCAGGCGCGGCACGCCGATGCGCGGGCCGTACTCGCACTGCGACATGAGCGTGCGCCGCTGCGCGAGCGCGAGGTCTTCGCTCAGCGCGGTCGTCTCACCATCCACATCGAAGCACAGCATCGCGGCGCACCGGTTTTCCCCGGGCCACGTGAAGCGCGGCGCTGGCAGGTAGCGGCTCACGAGTGCGGCAGCGTGATCGCGACGCGGAAGCCCACGTTGTCGCGCCGGACCACGGGCTCGAGGAAGTCGCGCCAGCAGTTGCGCAGGAGCCGGGGCAGGTAATCCCACGCGCCGCCACGGAGCACGCGGGCGGCGGGCTCCGTGCTGGTCTGCCAGGCGCGACCGTCGATCGGCGCGTTTTCGAGCGAGTTGTGCCACTCGTCCTGCACCCACTCGCACACGTTGCCGTTCATGTCGTAGAGGCCGAAGCGATTGGCCGGATACGCGCCGACGGGCGTGCGGCGACCGGGGCCGACCTTGCCGCCGCTTTCGTTGTACCAGAAATTGGCGTCGGTGGAGGTGAGCACCCAGCCGGAGGGAAACGGCTCCTCGGTGCCCGCGCGGCAGGCGTATTCCCACTCGGCCTCGCTGGGCAGGCGCAGGTGCCAGCCGCATTCCGCGCCGGCCCATTCGCAATAGGCCTGCGCCTCGATCCAACTTACCCCGGCCACCGGCAGATTGGCCTCGGCATCCGCATAGGCACGGCCATCGAAGCGGGCGAACTCCGCGACCGTCACCGGGAACCCGCCGAGCGCGAAAGCGTGCCGGATTTCCACCGGATGCGACGGACGCTCGGTGTTGGTGGCGAATTTGTCGTGCGGCTGCTCGCCCATGTGGAAGCGCCCCGGCGCGAGATCCACCAGCTCGGGCAGGTGAAGGGCCGGGCGCCACACGCGGCTCGCGCCGGTGGTGGTCTCTTCGAGATGGCTCATGGTGACGACCTCCGGATTTTTCATACGGGGATGGGGCCGACGCGTCCGTTCTGGCTCGGTGCAGCGGGGAGTTCCTGGGTGGGCCACCTGCCTTTGGAGCGCGCGGCGAGATAGCGCTGGAAGAGCCAGATCGGCATCTCCAGATGGCTCATCCGCCCGCGCTGATAACCGCTGGCGTAGAACCCGCGCTGCACCGCGACGCAGGTGTCCATGTCCTCCTTGTGAAATTCGACCATCGCGCTGCTCGCGGTTTGTTGGCAGGCCTCATACTGCGGCAGCGCGAGGCGCGACTTGGGCACGAGCACCGTGGTGAGCAGCCGCGAACGATCGGGGGTGAGGGGATCGATGCGGTACCACACGAGTTGGTTCGGCCCGGGGAAAAGAGGAAGCTCGGGAAGCCGATGAACAGCCCCCACTCGGTCTGCTTGTGCGCATCGAGCGATTCGATGACGGGAAATTCCACCCCGCCCTCAATCGCCTTTTGCAGCTCGGCGACGGCGGAAGTCTTGAGCGGCAGGTGCTCGCGGATGTAGCCGGTGCGCTCCTGCTCGGTCCAGCATTCCTTGGCGGGCATGAGCGGTTGCAGCGTCTTCGAGTGGGTGCCGATGTGGTGGTAGCATTCGCTGAAGTTTTCGACCAGCACCTTCCAGTTGAACTCGCAGTCCCAGGCTTGTTCGTAGATCACCTGCATTTCCTCCGGTCCCCACTGGCCGAGATCGGCCTTCATTTCCTCGCCGTAGAGCGAGGCGAGCGCGGGGGCTTCGCCATCAAAGTTCACGAAGACGAAGCCGTTCCAGACCTCCGTCTTGAACGTCTTCAGCGCGGTCGCGGCGCGGTCGAAGCACGCGGCCTCGTGCATTTCCGGGCAGCCCTTCAGCTTGCCGTCGAGGCTCGAAGGTCCAGGCATGGTACGGGCACATGAAGATGCGGGTATGTCCCGCGCAGGGGCTGCCGCCGCGGGCCTCGGCGGTGCTGTGGCCGGGGAGCTCAAAGCCGGGCGGCATGATGTCCATCGCGCGATGCGGGCACACGCGGGAAAGCGTCCGCACCACGCCGTCCTTGCCGTGGACTACGATCACCGGCTCGTCGAGCAGATCGAGGTTCAGAAAATCGCCCGCCTGCGGGAGTTGGGAAAGGTGCGCCACGCACACCCAGTCCTTGCGCAGGATGTTCTCCATTTCCCACTCGTAAAAGGCATCATTGGTATAAGCCTCGGCCGGGAGTGTACGGCTCATGGGCAGCGGCAGGGCCGCGGTTTGCTGGATGTCTTCGAGAATGTCTTCCAGCGGCCGTTGCTGCCGCCGCGAACGGAAGAGCGCGTAGTCGTTGCTCACATTCGGAGCACCCGAGAGGTTCAGTTTCATGGCTGTGATCTTCTGGTTTGGTTTCGTTTTGGCTCACCTCAAAATGTCGCCCCGTCAGCCCCTCCGCTGCGCCCTTTTACCTGCGCACTCCATCCCATCTTTTAATTTCTAATTCTTAATTTTTAATTCCCTATTCCACATCGTCCCCCGCATTCGTCATCCGGATCATCGGCAGCTTGTCGTCCTCGCCATCCTGCTCGACCGCCGGGCCGTGGATCAGCTCGTCGAGCCGCCGCTTGGTCGCGATGAATTCCGGGGACAAAAACTGCTCGACCGTGCGTGGACGCGGGACCGGGTTTTCAATGATCTCGCGCACGCCGCCGGGATTCACGCCGAGCACGAGGATGCGGTCGGAGAGATAGATCGCCTCATCGAGATCGTGGGTGATGAAGAGGATCGTCACGTCCACCTTCTTCCAGATCTGGAGCAGATAGCTTTGCATCTTGCAGCGGGTCTGCGCATCGAGCGCGCCGAAGGGCTCGTCCATGATGAGGATGCGCGGATCATTCGCGAGCGCGCGGGCAATCGCCACGCGCTGCTTCATGCCGCCGGAGAGCTCGTGCGGATAGGAGTTCTCAAATTTCGAGAGACCCACCATCTCCAGCCATTGCCGCGCTTCCTGCTCGGCGATGTGCTTCGACTTGCCCTGCATTTCGAGGCCGAACATCACGTTCTTCTTCACCGTGCGCCACGGGAAGAGCGTGTAGCCCTGGAAGACCATCCCGCGATCCGGCCCCGGCCCGCCGACCGGTTTGTCTTCGAGCAAAATCTGCCCGCCGCTCGATTCATCCAGCCCTGCCGCAATCCGGATGAAAGTGGATTTTCCGCAGCCCGACGGCCCGATCACCGTGATGAATTCGCGGCGATAGATATCGAAGTTCACCTTGTCGAAAACCACATGCTCCGACTCCGCGGGGCCGAAGGATTTCTTCAAGTCCCGCACCTTCATGATCACGGGCCGTTGCTTGATCTTGTCAAAGCGCGCCTTCACCTCCGGCGCCTGTTCCCGATAATCCGGCAATTGCATGGTCGCAGTCGTCATAACAGAATCCCTTTCTTCGTCTTGCTTGGTGTCTTGGTGCCTTGGTGGTGAAAAATAAAAGCGATGATGCGCATCAGTTCGGCTCCGGCACCGCCGCCGAGGCAGGTTTGAAATTGAAACGCGCCCAGAAGGACGCCTTCTTGCCCGAGCGGCTGCGGTTCTTCCACGGGAAGAGCACCGCGCCCAACGCCGCGAGCACGAGATCGGAGCTAAAGCCGATGATGCCGATCATCATGATCGCCGCATACACGTTCTCGAACATGAAGTGGCGGCCCTGCTGGTAGATGAAATAGGTGATGCCGCTCATCGTGCCGACGACCTCGGCCACAATGAGATAGGTCCACGCCCAGCCGAGCAGGATGCGCATGTCGGTGTAGATATCGCTGATCGTCGCCGGGATGACCACGCGCCAGACCAGCGCCCAGCCTTTCGCGCCCAGCGTTTGCGCGGCTTCGATGAGCGAGGGGTCCACCTTGCGCACGGTGTTGGAAATCACCAGCACCTGCTGGAAGAAGGTGCCGATCACGATGATCGCGATCTTCGGCCCGTCGTCGATGCCGAGGATGGCCACGCAGAGTGCGCCGAAAGCGGGCGCGGGCAGGTAGCGGAAAAATTCAATGAACGGCTCGATCATCCGCGCAAAGAAACGGTAGGTGCCGCAGATCACGCCGAGCGGGACGCCGATGATCGAGGAAAGGAAAAAGCCCCAGCAGATCGTGCGGATACTGTGGAGCAGGGATTCGTGCAGCCAGGGATCGCCGGGCAGTAGTGGCGGCGTGATGAAGGCGGTGTAGAAGGCCTTCACCACCGCCCCCGGCGCGGGGAGATAGACCGGATTCACCGGATAGCCCTTGCCCGGCGTCAATCCATCGGCCACCGCCTTCTGGTTTTGCAGATTGAAGTCGGCCTTGGGCATGTCCATCCCGGCGCTGAAGAATTCAACGTCGCCGGGATCGGTGATGTGGATCAGCGGATGCCAGATCCACGGGACGTAACTCACCACACACCAAAGAACCAGGGGGAGGACAAACGAGAGAATGGTTAGTTGAAACCTCCGCTGTTGCGGCAGTTCTTTTTTTAATCCCAGCCAGTCAGTATTTGTGCTCATAGCGCCCTGGTCCCCTTGGTGTGTTGGTTTAGTGAGTCGTTACTTCAAATCCATGGTGATGCTGGGCGCGATGTAGCCGGGCACCTTCTGGCTTTCTTTATAGACCTTGTTGTCCACGTTGAACTTGTCGCCCACGACCATCGAGCCGTAGAGCGAGTCGAGCCCGTCGCCCTTCTTCAGGTGGGTCTTGGCTTCGGCCAGGGTCATGAAGTGGGTGCCAGGCAGGTTGGTCGCATAGTCCTCGGGTTTCGCGCCGACTTTCGCGGCCATGATCTTCACCGCGTCGTCATGCGTCTTCGGGTCCATCAAGTAATCCACGCACTTGTAGAAGATGCCCGCGATCTTGGCCCAGTCGTCCTTGTGCTCGGCGAGGCTGGCCGGGTTCACGATCATCACGTCGTAGATGAGACCCGGGGCTTCCTTGCTGGTGTAGAGCGGCTTGGAGCCGGCGACCTGCGCGAGGGCCTGGCCGGAGATCGGATACCAGGCGCAACCGGCGGCCACTTTGCCCGAGGCGAGCACCTGCGGGATGTTGTTCGTCGGCGTGTTGACGAGCGTGATGTCGTCCTGGGTCAGGCCATTGGACTTGAGCGCCTGGAGCAGGAGCAGGTGATCCACGAGGCCGACTTCCACCGCGACCTTCTTGCCCTTGAGATCTTTGATCGAATCCACGCCCGGCGCGCCGATCACGCGGTCGTTGCCTTCGCTGTAGTCGGTGATCGCGATCGTCTTGCTCTTCGCGCCGTTCGCGCCGATCACCAGCGCATCGGTGGGCACGCACAACACGCCGTCCACCTTGTTGGCCGAGTAGGCGTCGAGCGACGGACCGTAGTCGAACCAGTCGAGCTCCACGTCGAGCCCGGCGTCTTTGAACCAGCCCTTTTGCTTGGCGATTTCAATGACGGTGTAGCCCGGCCAGTCGGAGTAGGCCAGTTTGTAAGTGACCGCCTGGGCCTTCGCGCCGAGCAACGCGGCGCCAAGCAGGCTGAGTGCGGCAAGCCGAAGCATGCCCTTGATGGTGTGGTTGGTTTTCATGTGTGTTTGGTTGGTGTGCGATGTGGAGTGGTTGGTGAAAAAATCGGGCGGCGCGTTTCCGGCTTGGTGAGATCAAGCGCCGGAGCAAGACAACGCGTAAGCAAGGGGGCCTGCCTCCCCACTTCGTGCCTTCGTGTCTTCGTGGTGAAAATGATGGCCTTCATGCGAGCAACTCCGCCCAGCGGGCATAAACGGTGGTGGCGGTGTCGAGCACCTGCGGCAGTCTTTCCTCCGCGCTTTGGAGAAAGGCATCGGCATCGACGCCCTGGGCGGTGAGTCCCTCGCGGCTGGTCTCGATCATCTCGGTGAGCAGCGGCCCATCGACTTCGAGGTGGAATTGAAACCCGTAGAGTGCGCGTCCGGCGCGGAATAGCTGGTTGGGCGTGAGGGCCGAGCTGGCGAGCCGCACCGCGCCGGCGGGAAGATCGAAGGTGTCGCCGTGCCAGCTCATCGGTGCGAACCGCGGGTCGCAATCCCTCCACAACGCGTCTTCCTGCGCCTCGGGCAGCAGGTCGATCGCGTAGAAGCCGATTTCCTTTTCCCGATTCGCATACACCCTGGCTCCCAGGGCGGCGGCCATGATTTGCGCCCCGAGACACATCCCATAGACCGGCTTGTCGTCCTGCGCCGCTTCGCGCACGAGGCGCATCTCGTCTTTCAAAAAGGGATACTGCTCCGTCTCGTAGGCGCTCATCCCGCCGCCGCCGAGCGAGAGCCCGTCGAAGCCCTGCAACGTGCTCGGCACCGGTTCGCCGCGCCACGGGTGCATGGTGGTGATCGCCACGCCTGCCGACACCAGTGCCTGCTCGAAAAGCCCGGGCTTGTCGTGCGGTCCATTCTGGATGTGCAGGACGTGTTTCATTTCATAACGTGCTAATACAGCCGCGCGTAGCGGTTGATTTCCCACTGGCTCACGGACTGGTGGTATTCCTCCCATTCCGCACGCTTGTAGGTGATGAATTCGTTGCGGAGCGCGGAGCCGAGCACCTGCTCGACGAACGGATCGGCCTCAAAGGCATCGACCGCCTCGCCGAGTGTCTTCGGCAGCGGGTCGATCCCGCGTGCCTTCAGCTCCGCGTCAGTAAAGTCGTACAGGTTTTCGTTGTGCGGCTCGCCGGGATCGAGTCCCTCGCGGATGCCCTCCAGCCCCGCCGCCAGCACCAGGGCCGCCGCGAGATACGGGTTGCAGCTCGAATCCGCATTGCGCGATTCGCAGCGCCCGCCGCCCATCGGCACGCGGATCGAGTTGGTGCGGTTGTTGGTGCCGAAGGAATTGAAGATTGGGGCCCACGAGTAGTAGCTCATCGCGCCCTTGCGAATCAGCCGCTTGTAGCTGTTCACCGTCGGCGCAAAGGTCGCGCAGAGCGCCCGCCCGTGCTTGATGATCCCCGCGATGAAGGAGTAACCCAGCTTGCTGATGCCCAGCCCGCGCGGGTCCTCGGCGATCGGGATTTTGAAGAGATTCACGCCGGTGCTCTTGTCGGCGAGCGACATGTTGAAGTGTGCGCCGTTGCCCGTCTTGTCCGCGAACGGCTTCGGCATGAAGGTCGCAATCAGCCCTTCCTCCGCCGCGGTACTTCTTCGCCATCATGCGGAAGAAGATGTAGCGGTCCGCCATCGTGAGGCCGTCGGCGTATTTGAAGTCGAACTCGAACTGCGAATTGCCGTCCTCGTGGTCGAAGGAATAGACGTCCCAGCCCAGCTCATTCATCGTGCTCACCATCCGGTCGAGCCAGTCGTAGCGGTCGAAGAAGCGCTTCACGTCGTAGCAGCTCTTCTCCAGATTGTCGTCGTCGTTCGGCACGGTCAGCGCGCCGCGATCATCCTGCCCGACCACATAGACCTCGCATTCGATGCCGAGATTGAAGGCAAAGCCCATCTCCGCCGCCTGCGCCATCACCTTCTTGAGCGCGACGCGGGTATTCACCTCGTAGGGCGCGCCCTTGAACCAGTTGTCCGCCGGCATCCACGCGACTTCCGGCTGCCAGGGCAGCGGGGTGATCGCACTCAAGTCGGGCATCGAGCAAATTTCGTCGTCGTTCGGCGCCTGGCCGAGACCGTCGAGCGCATAGCCGGTGTAAAGCTCGGAGCCGCGCGCAAAATCTTCAAAGTGGGCGATGGGCACGCACTTGCCCTTGGGGACGCCGTGGATATCGACGTAGGCGCCCATGCAGTATTTCACGCCGAGATTGATCAAGTCCTGTTTCAAAGCGGCGAGTTCCTGGTCGGATTTCATGCGGAAGCCGATAACATGGGCGGCTCACCCGCGAAATAGGTCGGCAGACCTACCACCGTTTGAGGGTTCGGTTCCGGCACCGTTTGTAAAACACTCAGCGCCGCCGCGTGACGGCTTTCCACCCCGAGCTTGGAGAGCACTTTTTCCACATGCCGTTTCACGGTGTGGAGGCTGATCCCGAGGATGATTGCGATCTCGCCATTCGCCTTGCCGCGCGCGATCCATTGCAGCACCTCGCGCTCGCGCTCCGAGAGACAGGCGGCGGGCGGGGCGCTCGTTTCCTCGACGATGATCAGGAAACGCTCCTCCTGCGGATGCTGCACGTAGCGGAGCATCAGGCACTCGTTGCCCTTGTGCACAAGTTGCGGCGGCATCGCAAAGCCCTCGACCCGCGATTTGCGGATCTGCAACTGCACCTGCGGCGGGAGCCGGTCGCTCGCGCCGAAGTACTTGGTGAGCAGCGCCCGCGTCTTCTCGCTCCAGTGCGCCACCTCGCCCCGCTCGTCGAGGAAGATGTAGCCGCGGTTGAGCAGCTCCTCGTAGCGGGTGGAATCCGCATGCGAAAAAGTATCCACCGAGATGTCGATGCCCGCCGCGCCCACGCACTGGCCGTCGTGGAAGATCGGTGCGACCTGGCTGGTGATGAAAATGCGCCGCCCGCAAAACGGGAACTCGTAGGGATCCATCACCGTCTCCACTCCGCGCGCCTTGGGCACCAGATACCAGTCGCCGAGCCCCGGGACGTTGTAGTAGCAGTTCGGCTCCAGCACGATGCGCCCGCGCCCGCGGTTCCAGAGCGGGATGTAGCGCCCGGTGGCGTCGTGCCCCGGCGCGTTGGCAAACTCCGCGTCGCGCCCGTCGAGCGCATTCGGTTCCCACACCGTCCACACGCCGAGGAAAGCGGGGTTCTGCTCCAGCGTGGAGCGGAGAATGTTGTCGAAAATTTTGCGATCACTCACCCCAATCTCCTTCAGCGATGAAAAAACCCCGGCCAGCAGGCGGGCGGTGTGGAGATTGGGACGCGGGTTCATACGGTGGCGAAGTAGCTCTGGTCGAGCGGCGGCGTTTCGTTCAACCCGCCGCGCACCTGGGCAACCAGATCGTCCACCATCCAGCGGAACAACTGTTCGCCGTGCTCGCGCGTGGCGGTGCAGGGATGTCCCGTCGCGCCATTGCGGCTGGTGCGATTCACGGGATGCGAGAAAAGGAGGCCGTGTGTGCGGTCGGGATCGTGCCCTTCCTTGATCCGGTCGGGGCGCACCTGTTCCGGGGCGAGCTCTAGCATCAGCGCCGTTTCGGCGGCATTGGCATGCCAGTCCTTCGCATCGGCATAGAACTCGTGGTGCACGCGTCCGCTCACATCGGCCACATTGCGGATCGAGATCATCATGTCGTCGAACTTGCTGCGCAGAATTTCCAGCGCGCAGCGGAGCGGGGCGAAATTGGTCACGTGCCCGTTGATGATGAGCAGCTTCTTGAACCCGGTGGCCCAGAGCCATTCGCCGATCTCCACGATGCAGTCGATGAGCGTGTGCGGTGAGAGCGAGACCGTGCCCGGCCAGCGCTTGGAATGGCCGAGCGAGCAGCCAAAGGGCAGCGTCGGCAGCACCGGCACGCCCGTTTGCGCGGAGACCGCGCTCGCGAGCTGGGTCGCGGTCACGCAATCCACGCCGGTGGCGAGGTGCGGACCGTGTTGCTCCGTCGCGCCGACCGGCAGCATCGCCATTGTCATTCCATCCTTGTTCAACGTGGAGATTTCCTCCCACGTCAACTTATCCCATTGCACTGGTGCTCCTTCGGTCATAGATCCCTCTCAGGTGGTGAAGCGGCTGCATGGTGGTTCGGCCCGGCAGAAGCGCTTCGGGGAGACGGATTTTCATCTCCCCGAAGGTTTTCGAAAAATGACTCGAAATGCTGGCCCCGCCTGGCCGCCGGGGCCGTCCTGATCGGCGACCCCGGGCATGTGTGAGCTATTTCACTACGGTGGTTGTTGGTTTATTTTTTGGTTTTCTTCTTTTTCTTGGCTGGGCGCTCCGGCCAGTAGGGCGGAGGCGGAAGTTTGGTCGGCGGCTTTTTGCCGAGCTTGCCCTCGTTCACGAGGGTGCCGAGGACATCCATGACGGCGCGCACGCCGACGAGGGCGGTCATGTCGCTTGGATCGTAGGCCGGCGCGACTTCCACGACTTCCATGCCGCAGATGCCTTCGCGGGCGACCAGCTTCAACAGCTTGAGCACCTCGCGGGGCAGGAAGCCGCCGGGCTCCGGCCAGCCGGTGCCGGGGACGAAGCCGGAATCGAGCGAATCCACGTCGAAGCTCAGATAGACGGCCTTCGCGCCCTTCCAGGCGATATCGAGCGCGATTTCCGCCGCCTTCTCGACGCCCATGTTTTCGATGTCGTCGATGGTGAGCACGGTGGTGCCGCGGGAGCCGCGACCTTTACGCCCGGGCGCGGGGCCTGCCAGCCGCCGATGCCGAGCTGCACCAGGTTCACGGGTGGCGCGTTCGGGATGTTCGTCGCATGGAACCACGGCGTGGTGTGCATCCGCTCGTCCATGTCCGTCTCTTGCGTGTCCACATGGCGGTCGATGTGAATGATGCCCACCGGCCCATCAATGTACGGCGCGATGCCGCGCATGTCGGGATAGCCGATCGAGTGGTCGCCGCCGAGGATGATCGGGAGCACGCCGTTCGAGCGGATGTGCGCGATGCCCTTCGAGATTTGGTCGAAGCCCTTTTCGATATTGGCAATCGTGAAGATGTCGCCCACGTCGCAGATCTTTGCCGACTCGCGCAAATCCACGCCCATCTCGTAGTTGTAGGTGCCGTAGAGCGCGGAAATGCGCCGGATGCCCTGCGGCCCGAAGCGCGTCCCGCTGCGGTAGGTGGTGCCGATATCAAAGGGCACCCCCACGATCGCCGCGTCGTATTCGGAGACCTTTTTCACATCCTCCAGGTACGGCATCTTGGCGAAGGTATTGATACCCGCGAAGTGCGGCAACTCCCCGCGCGCGAAGGTGGAGATGGTGCGGTCCTTGATCGAAGGTGCCGCCTCCAGTCCGTATTCGAGACAGCGCTCGGTTTCCTCCTTCCAGCCTTTCGAGCCCAGCTCGCGTTCGCGATGCTTTGCCCAGGCCCCTTGATTGACGGCGGGATCGAAAACCTCCGGGTGCGGATGTCCCGGCGGCACGTCGCCGACCTTGCCGTAATCGGCGTGCTTGACGGTATCCCACGGATAGCCCTCGGCATGCCGCGGGTGTGGATGATGCGAGCTCGGCAGGTCCGGATACGGCTGCCCATGCTCGGCGTGATGATGTTTCCCCTTCGAGCCAGGCGTGGCCCGGAGCATCGTGGTGATCTTCCCCTTCCTGGTGCGCGAGTTCATGCTGCGCGGCCTTCGAGGCCGAGCGAACACGACGCACCATGTTCTTCTTGCGTTTATGCGAATGTGAATGGCCGAAGCCCATAGAAATTTTAGATTTTGGAGTTCCGATTTTGGATTGATGGAAGCCCTCACCCACGGCGCGGGTGCCCGATTGCGGATTCAATCCAAAATCCGCAATCTAAAATCCAAAATGCGCAGGCGGCCCGCAGCAGATATCAATGAGGGTGAGCCGTAGAAACAGTGCGTGATGCGCACTGGCAGAGATCGTTTTGTGCTGACGGCATTCTCTCACGGGCGCTCCCTTTAGCACGCCATGTGCCGCGGAAAGCTTGGCGCGAGTTTTTCTCACGAGCGCCAGAGTAACTTTCTTCTTCCGTCGCTTTTTGCTCACGGCGCAATCCGCGGACATCACTGGCGATTTATGGACAGCGTGCGCAGTTTCAAGCGCGGCTATGAAAGTGCGTTATGGTGTGCTGCCAAAAGCAGTTAATTTTTCGACCAGCCTCTTGAAGGAAGGAACGGTCATCGCGCTATGGAGATCGAAACGGCTGGTCAGCCGAACTTGATGCACGATAGGATCGTAAGTGATGGGCATATGCCTTCCCAGCCACTCTTTGGCACCCCGAATGTTTTCGGGAGAGGGAGGAGGAACAAGATGCGATGGTAAGCCAATGAAGCCCCTTAACGATTCAGCCGCCGCGAGAAACCAAGTTTCATATTCGCGATGCGCAAGGGTGACAACAACCTGGGTGCCATGACGAACTGAATTGGCCTCCTGGGAAAGTTTCGGGCCAAGGATGGCGGGACACTCATCTTCACAATCCAGTAAGATTAACACCAAGCCGCTACTTTGAGCGGCTTTCGCGGCGGCCAAAGCCACATATTTCCGGAAGTAGTCAACGTTCCGTAGGAATGATCCCGCTTTGATTCTGCTCGGCGGGTTGATTTTTGGATCAACTCCCGGAAGAAATTCCCTATAAATTCTCCTAATGAGTAACGGTAAGGCTTCGACTTCCCCCTGGCCTTCTACGATTGGCACGATAAAAGGGGAACTCATTTGGAGTCGAAATCGAAAAGCCCAAGGGTTTTTTCCGTGATTTCCTCAAATACGGCAGGATCGGTCGCTATTTGGTTTTGGCGAAGTAATTCACCAGGCGTGAAAAGTCGGTCGCGGAGCATTTGCCTGCCTGCCGGATCAATTGGACCAATGCGCGTAATTCCATCGGAGTTGTCGACGGCAAGCAACGACTCCGGAGAAATATCTTCATTGTCCAACAAATCGGGGCTATGGCTGGTAACTAAAATCTGGGTATTCGCCGAAGCCTCGCGCAGAGCTCCTAGTAAAATTGAGGATGCTGCTGGATGGAGGGCCATTTCTGGTTCTTCCAAACCAATTAAATTCGGCGCTGCTTCATCGCGAAGATTTTGAAAAATCGCGACGAGCACCCCCAATGCTCGTAGAGTGCCATCCGACATGGACGAGGCTAAAAAGGTCCAAGGATATTTTTGCCCCTTCACCGCCTGACGAAACTCAACGGTCTCTTGCGAGCCAAGAATTTTGGTTTGAACAGAGGACAGCCCTTTCACAATGCGGGAAAGGTATTCATCCACGCGCAAACGGTGGTTTTTATCGAGATTTTGCAATACGCTCGCTATGTTGCTTCCATCGCGGCGCAGGAGATCGCCTGGGTCGGGCTTTTGCATGGTCTGGATCTCTTTCGGATTGAGATTGTAAATCTCCATGCTCGAAAGGGCATCGAATGCAGGGCGAAATTCAAGCAGGCCAGATGCGGCGACGAGAAATAATCGATCCGGTAATGCTGCCGGAAGAAAGTTGGCTGAACTTTTCACCACCCGTCCTGACTGGACGTGGTAGTAGTGGTTCTCCATGACTGTAGGTGACACACGGCATTCCTCGTTTTGTACTTCAAAACCACCATCCTTTCTTGCACCAATCTTAAAACTTAAATGTCCATCTCCGCCCCCGGGCAGGTCAAAATCCAATCGGAGTGAAAAATGATTGGGATGTCCTCCAGAGCGACGGCGAACTTCCTTAATGGTTCCGCGATCTCTCAACGCATGGTCGAGCGAAGTCTTTAAGGAATCAGAGATAAACCGAAAACAATCCAGGAAATTGCTTTTACCTGATCCATTCGGACCGATTAAAAACATCAAAGGCCCCAACTGTAACTCGCAAGCCGCGATGCTTTTGTAATTACGAATGGTTACTTTGCGAATAAAAGGAGGCATTTTCCTGGGTAATGCGAGATCGCTAAACTCAACTTTTTAGGAGCTTCATATGGGAAAGGGTGGCTGGCAAGCTCTTATCCGCAGGGACAACATGATGCGAATCTTTGTAAAATATGTACCAATTCATCTAAGCGCGATTCCGCGGAGCCGCAGTCCCTTGACGAGAATCTCTCGCAGCGTCCTTGTGAGTGCATCAAGATCGCCATTCGGAATCGTGATGACCCCGGGCACCCCTGCGAGCCCACACGCCTCCGACGCGATCACCGGCATACCCGCCGCCACCGCGGCGAGCAGCCGGCGCGGTTGATGCTCGACCCACGCGGGCAGCACCACCGCGGCGACATCTGCCAGCCAGTCTGCACCCGTAGGCACGATGTCCACGCCTTGCCAAAAGGCCGGGTCTTCGATCACTGGCCCGCCCAACTGGATGCGCAATCCCAGTTCCCGGGCCGCGGCTCGGAGCTGCATACGCGCCCTTCCGTCCGAGCGTGGAGGCCGGGAAGGCAATCGTGCTTCCACGAGCAGCGCGCGGTGCTCCCGGCGGAATTTTCCAATCCAGCCGCAACGCCCGTTCACCAGCCCGCGTCGCAATCGCATGGTGCGGCGTGATCCAATGGCGCGCCGCCGCCAGCGCCGCTTTCTCCATCGCGACCAGCTCCGGTGCCGCGCGAAAATCGGCGAGCGTCCGGCTTTCGGGATGGAATTGCCGGGCACGATCCAGCGTCGCCTCCAGCTCGTGCAACGGCCGGCGCGTCATCAAGACATCGAACGTGCGCCCACCCAGCACGCCATCTCGCCAGAGATACGGCAGCAGGTTCTGGCTGATCACCAGGTGCATTGCCTCCGGCGGCAGCTTCGGGCATAGCGTTGCGCGAGCATTTCGTCGAATTGCAGCAAGGCCCGCTGTCGCTCCGCTCCCTGCGCCGCCAATCTTCGCGACCGCAGCGAACGCCAGAGCACCGTGAGCGGGGCCTGCCGCACTTGGGCAAAACCCTCGGAGGCCCAGCGATACGGGCCGAGCTTCAGCCGCTTGCTTTCGAGCGGCGTGAACAGCCAGTCGCCCGGTTTTCGCTGCGTTTGCAGGTAATCGTCGTATTCCGGCCACCACGCATCCACCAGCCAGGCGGTGAGGCCCGCACAGGGGCCGCTCCCGGGTTCGAGATGTCGAAAAGCAAGCTCATCACCCCGCACGTCTCGCAGCTTCCGAGATTAGAGGCTGCTCCGCCTCGCGCTTCCGCCCCGATTCGACCGATTTTCCGCGGAACCAGATTTTCAGCGCGCAAGCGCACGACCAGTTCCTCGTCCGTGAGTTTCACTTCGAGCTGACAATCCACTGTCGGACGAAACCGCAGGTCCACATAGTTCCAGAAAATGGTCGCATCGCGTCCCGCCTCCGCCATCGAGCCCGGGATGATCCGCGAGTGCGCATGCCGCTCCACGATCTCGCATCCCGCCCCGAGCGCCGCGTCGTAGAGCGCATTGGAGAGCTGGCACAGCCCGCCGCCGATGCTGGGAATGATGCACCCTTCCCGCAATTCCCGCCCCGGCACAAACCCGCGTCGCGCCGTGGGCCGCCCCACCTGGCGCCAGAAGCTAAAGACCTCGCCCGCCGGAAGGTTCAGCCCATCGAGCCGGGCGGCCACCAGGCGCAGATTCTGCACCTTCCCCGCTTGCAGGGCAAATTCGGCGGGCACCCGGCTGGGATAAAGCGGGCTGCGGGATTCCACCGCCACCGGTCGCGCTTCATCGACCGGCTTGTGCTGGAGCCGGCGCGGCTTTCCCTCTGCCGCCTCGCGCGCCATGCGTTGCCAGCGCAGGCCCCAGGCCTTCACCGCAAAGACCAGCGCCTGCCGACGCGTATGCCCACGTTCCGCGGGGCGATCGATCAATGTTCTTTCCATGCGAGCCCGCTCGGGGCCTGGGCGCTACCATCGCAGTACCCGCCTGGAAAACAATGGCCGACGTTGGCTGCGCTTACCGCATCGCGCAAAATAAATTTCCGAAAGAGCAGGGTTCGTTGCCATTGGCTTGAGGGCTGAAGGCCCGTCATCATTCCAGCCCGGGGCAACGCCCCGGGAACTCAGGGTTCCCCTCAATTTTTAGCCCTGGAGGGGCGTGAGAACCGCGCCAGGGTTTAGGTCGTGTTCACGAATTGCAAAACAGAAGGCGAAACCCACCCCTTTCAGCACGGAGCTTCCCAGTCGCGCGGTAGCCACGGCCCTGTGGGCCGTTGGGGAAGACGATACTCTGGCAAAAATCCAGTTCCAAAGGGAGTGATCATTATCCCGCGATTTTGGCAGAGCCCTGTTTTTTCATGGCCCGGTCTTCCCCAACGGCCCACAGGGCCGTGGCTACAGCGATATCAGAGAATGGAGCGCTTTCATGACCGGAAGGACCTGTTTGGAAATTCGTGAACACGGCCTAGACCGCCCCTCCAGGGCTGGGAAATGAAGAAGACAACGAGACCCGGGGCGTTGCCCCGGGCTTGGGCTGTGCCGCCCCGTTGGGGCTTACGGAAACTATTTCCGAGAACTGTTCTACAGCATCTCCCCAAAGAAATTTCCGCTCCGACCGTGGAAGAACGCCCACGGCATTCCCTCCATCAGCCCAGGGTTGGCGCGACATCAGGAGCGCCTACCCTGGGAACCCACCCACCCGCTCCTGAACCCTGTCGGGGCTCCTTCTCGACTGGTCTTTGTTGCCAATTCCTATTCGGAATTTCTTTCGAGAGAGGCTCTACTTCGCGGCTTGAGCCGTGGTCGCTGCCTTCGCGGCCCGATCGGCCTGGTCGGCAGACAGCTTGTTGCCAAAGCCGATGACCACCGTCGAGCCGATGAGCAGCAGGAGCATCAGGATGACGAGCTGCTTGGTCCGCGCCGCCGCCCCGCGCCATTCCTTGAAGAAGATGCCCCAGAGCGTGCTGAAGATGATGATGCTCGCCATGTGGAGCGTCCAGCTCGAGAACTTGAAGGCCCCCATCTGGCTCTCGCCCATCTGGTAGAAGAAAAATTGCAGATACCACAGCGTGCCCGCGGCGATGCAGAAGAGGTAGTTCGGGAGCAGCGGCACACGGCTGCCGAGTTCGAAGACTTCGCCGGAGATTTGCTCCCCATGCCCCGTGCCACCCTGGGTATGGCCTGCGACCGGCTTCACCGTCGGGCTCAGGTATTGATGCGCGGAGCCATTCTTAAGGTGCAGGATCACGCACCAGATGAAGTTCGTCGTGAGCCCGCCGAGCAGGATCACCACGATCACCGGCAGCCCCACCCACAGCGGGCCGGTGCCATGTTTGGCCGTGATTTTGGTAATCGGATCGCCGAACTGGAACCCGAACGAAAAGCAGGAACTCATGATCCCGGAGAAGGTGGCAATCCCGAGCCCTTTCCAGAGGTGGAACTCCTGAATGGTCGAAGCCTTCTCGCCCATCTCACGTTCCTTGCGCACGCCCGCGATCCCGCCAATGAAGATGCCGAGCAGGCAAACGACCACGCCCAGCAGCACGATTGGACCGCCCACGGCGTTCCCGGCGTGATTGAGCAGTTGCTCGCCAAATTTCCCCTGCACAATTGGTGGAACGAGCGTGCCGAAAGCCGCGCAATAGCCCAGCGCGATCGCCATCCCGAGCGACATGCCCAGATAGCGCATGGTCAGGCCGAAGGTGAGCCCGCCGAGGCCCCACAGCGCGCCCATCGAGTAGGTCATCCAAAAGGTATAGGCTGGCGTTTCGTGCAAGACGGCGAGCAGATCCTTGGAGAGCAGGAACGCCCCCACCCATGGGCAGATCAGCCAGCTAAAGATGCCGCCTGCGAGCCAGAAGGTCTCCCAGGACCATTTGCGGACGCCCTTGTAGGGCACATAGAAGCTGCCGGAGGCCAGGCCACCCAGCCAGTGAAAGAGTACGCCAAGAAGCGGATTTGCAGAAGGAGGCATTCGGGGTAATTGATTCGGGTTATCGGGTTTGAACTATTGGGGTGGGGTGGGGCGGCTGGGAGTATTGCTGCGGAAGGGCATCGCTGGCAATCCATCCTTGTTGAAAAGATTCGGCTGCGCGCCCTCGTCCCACGCAAAGCGGACGACCACCGGCTGGCTCACGTGCGGGCTGGTGACTTCCACCGTCTCGCCGCTGATCGTGGCCTGCCCGGGGTAAATGCGCCCGTCCGCGCCCGCGAGGGTGAACCAGTTCGGGGCTTTCTGGTCTTTCGTCATCAGGCCCTCGGCGTGGTCGAAGGTAATGATGGCCTTTGCGCCCTCGACTTTCATTCCTTTGAAAATCGGGCCGTAGAGCGGCAGGTCGGTGCGCCCGTAGTCCTTGTTCAGCGCCCAGTTGGCGAGACGTTCGCCCACCGTCTTTTTGTCGCGGGGATGGATGTCGAGCAGGTTGTCCACCAGATCGGTGGTCAGGATCATCCCGGCCTTGGGCTCGTGCTGGAGGAAGGAGGCCTGCGCTTCCCAGAAGATCGGTTCCGCCTCGGGTGAGGAGATTTGGGACTCGCGCACCACATGGTAGAGGTGCGGCGCGATCAACACGTAGTAGAACGGAAAATCCTCGCCCCACACCGCGCGCCAGCCGTGCAGGAGCGCCGCCATTTTATCGGGATAGGTGGTGCTGTCGTTCACATCCAGCAGGTTCGATTCGCCCTGGTACCAGATCGCACCCTTGATCGCGAAAGGCGCGAGTGGGGCGATCTGGCCATTATAAAGGACGCAGGGCACGATGCCCTCGGCTGTGGTGCCCGGTTTCTTCGCGGCGTCGGCGAGATCGCTCAGCGAGGCCTCTTTCGCAAACGCCTCGGCGGGAGTCCACAGTTCGATGCGCGTGCCGCCCCAGGTGGAATCAATGAGCCCCACTGGCACGCCGAGTTGTTGGTTGAGCTGGCGGCCAAAGAAATAACCCGCGGCCAAAAGTGCGAACCGTCCACGGACGGTGGAGTGCATACCTGCCACTCGCCCTGCACATCCGTCGCGGGGGCAGCGGCGCGTGCCCGCATCACCTTGAAAAGCCGGATGGTCGGAAAATTCGCCGCCTTGATTTCCTGGTCGGCATTGAGCGTCGGCATTTGTCCGGGCTGGAATCCCAGCGGCTTTTCCATGTTGGACTGCCCCGAGCAGAGCCACGTCTCACCGACCAGCACATCGTTGAAAGTCACCGTCCCGCTCGGTGCGGTCACCGTCATGGCGGCTGCCGTCGCGGTTGCGGTGAGCGGATCGAGCTTCACCTCCCAATGCCCCGCCGCATCCGCCGTCGCCGTCTTGTCCTGCCCGGCAAATTTCACCTCCACCTTTTCCCCGGCCGCCGCCGTGCCCCATACCGGATCGGCCATGCCGCTCTGCAACACCATGTGATCGCCAAAGATATGCGGCAGCACGGGTGCCGCGTGCAGGGACGAGGGGGACAAGGGGAATAAGGCAGCGCCAAACAGCGTTCCGGGGAGGAACCAGGGGAGGAATTTCATGAGCAGAACGAATAGGGATTCAGCCCGGGGAGCGCGAGTTTAGTTTTTTTGCGGGGGAGGAGATTTGCGTTCCCTGCTTCCTCGCTGGCCTATTTCTCCGCCCGCAGGCGTTTCCAGTCGAGGCCGAATCGGGCGAGATACTTGCGCAGCCGGTCGGCGTCGTTGGAGACTTTGCGCTTGCCGCGGGAAACGTCGAAGAGTTGTCGCCCCGCCTCGCTCAGCGTCTGGCTTTCCCGGCAAATCCGGATCACGCACGCCAGTTGCGCCCGGTCGAACAGGTCCAGCGCCTCCAGTTCCGCCGCACTCAGGACCTGGCGCAGGATCGCGTCGCTGGCATCGGTGGTCGGGGCGTCCTGCCACGCGTTTTGCAGCCGCTCGACCTCGCCTTCCAGCACCGCCCGGGTGATCCGCCCGGCGGGGGCGAGGGTGGCCATGCGGGTGACGGCGGCATTCAGGTCGCGGAAGTTCGCCGTCCACCGCGCCCGGCCCGAGGTCGCAAAATGGAGGAACCGCGCCCGCGCCTCTTTCGCCATGCTGATCCGCTGCCCGAGCCGCTTGCTCGAGGCTTGCAGCTCAAAATCCAGATTCGGCTCGATATCCTCCACCCGCTGCGCGAGGCCGGGCAGCTTGAAGGTCCACAGGTTGATCCGCGCGAGCAAATCCTCGCGGAAACGCCCGGCGCGCACCTCGCCGCCGAGTTCGCGATTGGTGCCGGCGATGAGCTGGAAATCGCTTTCGATCTCCCGGTCGGAGCCGACGGGAAGGAAGCGCTTCTCCTCCAGCGCGCGCAGCAGCATCGCCTGCTCGTCCAGGCCCAGCTCGCCGATTTCGTCGAGAAAGAGCAGCCCGCCATCCGCCGCCCGCAACAGGCCGGGCCGGTCGCGCTGCGCGCCGGTGAAGGCCCCGCGCACATGGCCGAAGAGCGTGCTCGCCGCCGTGTCGCCGCGCAGGGTGGCACAGTTCACCTCCACAAAGCTTCCCGCGAACTGGTGCCGTTGCTTCTTCAGCTCGAAGACCTTCCTCGCCAGCGACGATTTTCCCGAGCCGGTCGGCCCCATGAGCAGGATCGGCTCGCGGGACGCCATCGCCACCTGCTCGATCTCGTCGATCATCTGGTTGAAGGCGGCGTTGCGGGTGGCGATGCCGCTTTTCAGAAAATTCCGCGCATCCTGCTGCTCGCTGGCAAAGCGGGTGGCGATCGCGTCGTAGCGCGAGAGATCGAGATCGATGATCGAGTAACGACCCGGGACCCCGCGGTCCCGCTCGCCAGGCGGCGAGGTCTGGATCAGCCGCGCGGGCAGTCGCCGGGATTCCGTGAGCAGGAAGAGGCAGATCTGCGCCACGTGCGTGCCGGTGGTGATGTGCACCAGATAATCCTCCTGCTCCAGATCGAACGGATAGCTGCCCACGAAATCCGCCAGCCGCCCATAGACGTCCTCGAAGTCCCAGGCATCCGTAAATTCGAGCAAGTGCCGGTTCACCGTCGTCTCCGGCGAGATGCTGCGGATGTCTTCGACGACCGTTTCGGCGATGGGGCTGAACTTTTTCGCATGCAACAGCTCCAGCCGGTCCACCAGCAACTCCTCGTGCTGGCACAGCGACACGGTGGGACGCCAGGACTCCCAGCGCTGGGAGCCCAGTCCGCGATCCAATTGCGTTCCGAGCAATCCGAGGATGACCAGTTTGCGTGCAGCCATAGCCGATAAGCAAATTACTAGCGGATAAGCTATGAAATGACTATTAAAAACTGAATGCCCTATCGCGTGAGGTTGCCGCGTAAATAATTTTTAATGGCTGGTTATGAGGTATTTATAACTTTTTAATGGCGTCGTTGCGGACGGTTGGCACGCGACCAGCATTTAGAGGGCACATCCGAAACGCTGGAAAGTTCCAGTGCGAGTTTTTCAAACCATCAACCAACCGAGGACAAAACCATGGCCAACCAGACGATTTTCCAAAGCATGCGTGGAGCGTGGCTCCCGCCGGGCAACACGGTGAACGAAGCGGGCGGAACGGCTTACGCCTTCGATGCGCGCCACGCCCTGGCCCAGTATGCCGTGACCGGCTGCTTGAACTCCACCTTCTACGCCAGTGCCGGGACCCAGTTGGAGACGGTGCTGAAACTGGCCGTCCAGGTGGATGATTGCTTCCTCGCGCAACTGGCGGTTTACTGCCGCGAGCGTGGCTTTATGAAGGACATGCCCGCGCTGCTCTGCGCCATCCTGGCTTCCCGCAACGTGGCGCTCCTGGAGCAAATCTTTGACCGCGTGATCAACGACGGCAAGATGCTCCGCAACTTCGTGCAGATCGTGCGCAGCGGGGTGACCGGGCGCAAATCGCTCGGCTCGGCGCCCAAGCGGCTGGTCCGCCAGTGGCTGGAGCGGCGGGACGAGACCCAGGTCTTCCGCGCCTCCGTGGGGCAGAGCCCTTCGCTGGCCGATGTGGTGAAGATGGTGCATCCCCGCCCGGCGGTGCCCGCCCGCGAGGCGCTGTATGGCTGGCTGATTGGCCGCCCGCACCAGGCGCAGCATCTGCCCCGGCTGGTGCAGGACTTCGAGGCCTTCAAGGCTGGGCAGACCAGCACCGTGCCCGATGTGCCGTTCCAGATGCTCACCGCGCTGGAACTGGATGAAAAAGCCTGGGCCGCCATTGCTGCGACCGCTTCGTGGCAGACGACGCGCATGAACCTGAATACCTTTGCCCGCCACGGGGTCTTCAAAAATCCGGCGCTGACTGATCAGATCGCGAATCGCCTGCGCAACCCCGAGGCGGTGAAGCAAGCCCGGTGCTTTCCGTATCAGTTGTTGACCGCCTTCCAGTCCGCTGGAAAGGAAGTGCCCGACCGGGTGCGCGACGCCTTGCAGGATGCGATGGAGATCGCGACGCAGAATGTGCCGGAAGTGCGCGGTCGCGTGGTGGTCTGTCCCGATATCTCGGGCTCCATGCGCTCGCCGGTGACCGGTTACCGCGCGGGCTCGACCACGGCGACCCAGTGCATCGATGTCGCGGCCCTCGTGGCGGCGTGCCTCCTGCGCAAAAACTCCGGGGCTGAAGTGCTGCCTTTCAGCGACGACGTTGTGAAGTGCCGGCTCAATTCCCGCGACAGCGTGATGACCAACGCCCAAAAGCTTTCGTCACTCCCGAGCGGTGGAACCAATTGCAGCGCTCCGCTGCGGGATTTGAACGCCCGCCAGGAAGAGGCCGGCCTGGTGCTGATCGTCTCCGACAACATGTCGTGGATGGATTCGCGCGGCGGAGGCCGCAGCCCCGAGACGATGCGCCAGTGGGAGACCTTCCGCACGCGGAACCCCCAGGCCCGGCTCGTGTGCCTCGATCTCCAGCCGAACGGCTCGACCCAGGCCCAGGAGCGCCCGGACATCCTGAACATCGGAGGCTTTACCGACTCTGGGTTTGAGATCATCGCCACGTTTGCGGGGGGAGAATTGAACTCCCGCCGCTGGGTGGAGCTGATCGAGCAGACCACTTGGTAATTGGTACATGGAAGAAGTCCGCCCGCGCTGCGGCTCAGCGCGGGCGGCACCGGGGAGGAATCGCCCCGGACTGGTTCTTTTACAATTTTTTCGCGAATGGCGAATGCCCGGTGGGACTACATCTGGTAATCGCGGGTTCGAATCCCGCCCGACGGTCCGGTTTACCGGTCGCCTGGAAAACGTCTCACCACCGTTTGTCGCCATTCGAGGAAGCGGCCTTCGTGACGAATGCCTGCGGAACTACATTACGCCAATTGTTCCGGGTTCGAATCCCGGTTCCACCGCAAGGTGGAATAGCTCAATCGGGTAGAGCACTGGAAACGTTTCGCAAAATCTTGTCGTCACGACTTCCCGCCTCCAATCCCTTTTGCGACGAATGCCAGTGGGACTACATCGATCTAACGACGTGGTCGCGGGTTCGAATCCCGCCTGCCCCATTTTGTGGGGCGGTAGCTCAGTGGTAGAGCGCGTGTCTCACGAATTCTTGTCGTCGCAACTTTTTCCAAAACTCCCTATCAATCTCAATGAACGCTATGACTAACGTAGAATCGAAACCCCGCATGATCGCCGATGGCGAAGCGACGGCCTTTTTGCCCGCCCGCGACTCCCGTGGAAAACCCATCACCGTGATTGGAACCGAGGCCATCCGCGACGGATTCGATGCCACCTGCCTCGAGCAGGCGCTCAACTCGCGCAGCGCGCCGGGGGTGACCGAGCTGGTGCTGAACCCCGATGCGCACGCCGGTTACGGCGCGCCGGTGGGTTGCGTGCTGGTCTCGCCCACGCACGTTTATCCCGGCCCGGTCGGGGTGGATATCAAGTGCTCGATGAGCCTGCTTTCGCTCGACGTGCCCGCCGAGGCCGTGGTGGAGAAGACGGTCCGCCGGGCCTTGATCGACGCGATCTGCGCGCGCATTCCCACCGGGGCCGGTCGCGGTCAGCGCTCGGTAAAGAAATCACGCCTCGTCTCGCCGGAGTGGGGCCGTCGCGTCGCGGTGGAGGGCGCCTCCGCCGCCGTATGTGAAGCGCTGGGAATCCCCGTGGAGTGGGCTTCGCGTTGCGAGGACTCTTTTCACGTCGGCCACGACGATACGGCGGATGCGCTGGGAGCCCGCCTGGAGCGCCTGCTGACGACCGGGGTGCTGCCCCGTTTTGCCGAGAAGGTGACCCAGCTCGGAAGCTATGGAGGCGGAAACCATTTCGGAGAATGCGAGGTGGTGGAGCTCGCGGATAACGACCGCGCCCGCCGCACGGCGGAAGTTTTTGGCCTGCGTGATGGAGCGCTGGCGTTCCTGTCGCATTGCGGTTCGCGCGGGTTTGGCCACAACCTGGCTACCGGCCAGTTCCGGGCCTTGCAGCAGTTCTTCGAAACGTGGGGACTGCCGCTGCCCGGTGGGGATCGCGAGCTCGTTTACGCGCCGCTGGGAACGCCCGAGGCCAGCGCCTATCTCGACGACATGGCGCTGGGTGCTAATTTTGCGACCGTGAATCACCTGCTCATCAACGCGCTGGTCCTCGAAGCCTTTCAGGAAGTGCTGCCCGGAGCGCAGGGGCAGTTGGTTTACTTCATCAGCCACAACATTGCCCGGCGTGAGATCGTGGAGAACCGCCCCGCCTGGGTACATCGCAAGGGAGCGACCCGCGCTTTTCCGGCCGGTCATCACGCCCTGGCGGGAACGCCCTTTGCCGAAACGGGACACCCGATCCTGTTGCCCGGAAACCCCACCGCCGGTTCGTGCGTGATGGTGGCCGAGCCCGGCGCGGCGCGCAGTTGCTACTCCGTGAACCACGGCGCCGGCCGTGCCAAGGGCCGCAAGGCCGCGATCCGCGAGCTGGACCAGCAAACGGTGAACGATGAGTTCGAGGCCCACGATATTTTGACCAACTGCCGCAACTACCCGAAGGACGAAGCGCCGGCCGCTTACAAGGACTTCAACGAAGTATTGCGCAGCGTGGAAAAGGCGGGTCTGGCGTCCGAGGTCGCGCGGTTGAAAGCGCGCTTCGTGATCAAGGACAGCGATGAAAGCTTGAAGGGAGCGGCATGAAGAAGCCCACGATGTTGACGATTGATGGCAGCGAAGGCGAGGGCGGGGGACAGATCCTCCGCACCTCCCTCGCGCTCTCGCTGGTCACCGGCCAGCCCTTCCGCATCGAGCGAATTCGCGCCGGCCGGCAAAAGCCGGGTCTTTTGCGCCAGCATCTCACGGCGGTGCAAGCCGCGACGGAGATTGCCGACGGCGTGGTCGATGGCGCGGAGATCGGTTCCACCGAGCTGGTGTTCCGTCCTGGCAAAGTGCGTGCGGGTCAGTTTCGCTTTGCGGTCGGTACTGCGGGCAGCGTGACCCTCGTCCTGCAGACGATCCTGCCCGCGCTCATGCTGGCGGGCGAATCCTCGACCCTGCAATTGGAAGGTGGGACGCACAACCCTGCCGCGCCGCCTTTCGACTTTCTTGCGCATACTTTTCTGCCCCAGCTCCAGCGTTTCGGCCCCCGGGTCGCGCTGGAATTGGAGCGTCCCGGCTTTTCATCCCGCCGGTGGCGGTCGGATGCAGGTGCGGATCGACCCGGTAGCTCAACTGGTGGCGGTGGAGTTGCACCGGCGTGGCGGTGATCGCGGTCGCCGGGTGGTCGCCCATCTGGCCGGGGTCCATGAATCCATCGCCCGCCGCGCCTTTGAGCATATCTCCCAATCCATGAGCTGGCCGGAGGAGTCGTTTTCCATCCGCGCGCATCTGCCCGAGCACGGGCCGGGGCTCGCCCTCGTGGCCGCAGTGGAGTCGGACGAGATCGTCGAGACCTTCACCGCCTTTGGCGAACGCGGCATCCGGGTGGAAGCGGTGGCAAATGGCTTGGTCCAGGAAATCCGCGATTACCTTTGCAGCGAGGCCCCGGTGGGAGAGCACCTCGCGGACCAGCTCCTGCCGCCGATGGCCCTCGCCGGGGCCGGAGCCTTCCGTGCCATCCGCCTCTCCCGCCATACGCGCACCAATATCGGCACCATCGAAAAGTTCCTGCCCATCCGCTTCCGCACGCGCACCGAGGAGGAAAACCCGCGCTCGGGTGTACTGGTCGAGATCGAAGCGCTTTGATTTAATTACTTTCCAGGATCGCCCGGTAAAAATCCGTCGGGTCCACCGTGGGTGGGAGCGCAGAGGCACCGCCATCGCCAGCTTCCAGCAGTAGATATTGGCCCGATTCGGTAACGACGACATCCGCGCTGAAAAAGGAGATGCGATGCGCTCGCCGAGAAAACGGTAGTCCGGCAGCGCGCGGGCATCTCCACCGATCCGGTCGTAAGCGCTCTGCGAGATCAATCGGCCTCGGAAAAAGAAGAGCCGATATTCCTCGAAAATCTTTCCGCCAAAGGGATGCTCATCCAGATAGCGGAGACGCACGAAAGGCCGGATCACCATGCCACCTTCAAAGCGAGCGCCGCGATAACGGATGAGCGATTTGATCGTGGCGGGCAGGGCTTCCTCGGAAGCCGCAATGCAACCTTCCGGCCAGATTTCTTTCGCGGATTTCACATAGTCCTTGATGAAGTACGGTCCCGGCCCCAGTTGACGCGCTGCCTGCAAGGCCCGTGGGATGGCTTTGCCTTTGCTCCAGATGGCTGGAAAGGAATGCTCGGCAATCGCAGGGAAGAATTCCGGAAAAAGCAGGCCCCGCCGATACTCGGTCGGCGAAGTGATGAGTCGGGTCCCGCGTTCCAAAAGCGTGGCATGAAGCGTGGAGTAATCCCGCGGGCGGAGAATCCATCCCCGGTAGATCAGGGGACTCGATGGAGCTTCCCCAAAGAACCGCAGAGCGGTGGTAGGGTCGCCGCGTTCCAGCGCAGCGATATTGACGACGCGCCAGGGGATGCCGAATGATTCCAGCGCGAGAACTTCACGCTGGAATTCGGGATCTGCCTCGCGCAAGCCGTGGCAGAAGGCGGGGAATAATACAGTGAATGCTGACATGGGTAACGGACATGAGCCTTGAAGGCTCAGGATGGGGCTGCAGCGAGCGATTGCCCGCGTGGGATTGAAGGGGAAAGGAAACCTTCTCCTTTCCCTGATAGGTGGTTGAAAGCGCCGCCTTTGAGGAACTACTTGCTCCCCGTATAGATGGAAACGATGCCGCCAGTCATGGGCCGCGCGGTTGCGTCCTGCAAGCCGCATTCGGTAAAGAGTGCGCGCATACCCTGGCCGCGCGGGAATTGTTCGATCGAGTCGCCGAGGTAGGTGTAGGCGGCTTTTTCGCCGGTGAGCAATCCGGCGATGCGGGGCAGCACATGGTGGAGATACCAGCGATAGGGGCCGCGCAATGGCGGTTCGGGCAGGGAAAAATCGAGCACGAGCAGATGTCCACCCGGCTGCAGCACGCGACGCATTTCGCGGATTGCGCCGGGGTAGGAAGCCATGTTGCGCAGGCCAAAGGCAACTGTCACCACGGAAAAGGAATCATCGGCAAAGGGCAGCTTCATCCCGTCGGCATTTACCAGTAGCGGCACCTTTTTGCGCTGGGCTTCTTTGAGCATCGGCAGGCAGAAATCCGCGCCGACCACCATGGTCTGTGGGCAGCCCCGCTGCAATTCCAACGCGAGATCGCCGCTGCCGGTGGCAAGGTCGAGGATGACCTCGGGCTTCCAAGCCTTGACGATCTTTCCCACGCGCCGCCGCCAGAAGACATCCATCCCGCCGCTCAGAAGCCGGTTGGCCAGATCGTAGCGGCGCGCAATGGAACTGAAGAGCTTCCGGATGGATTGCGGGTCTTGATGGTTCAACGAAGGAAAACTAAAGAGGGAAAGCCCTAGGGCGGCAAAACAAAAAGCGGGGATGCACCCACAATAGAGTTAATGCGCGCGCCGATCAATGATCCCGATCGACGTAATCAAGTCCATTGCCCGCTGCAGCACGAGATCGCGCGGAGGTGTCGTGATGACTTTGCCCATCTGCCGCGCTTCCAGTGCATCGAGCTCGGGCGTCTCGCCGTTCACCAGCGCATGCTCGCTGGTGCGGGCAATCGGGCTATCCGTGATGTAGGCCGCCGCGCCCTGCTTCAGCTCGGCTTCCAGCACCGTTTTCTTCACGTCGGCGGGCAGGCTCACCACGATATCTGGCTGCACGCCTTTGGGATAAATCGAGGGTGCATGGGGCAGCTCCACCTGGGCCGTCGCGATCTGGAGTGACGACCACGGCAGCTTTTTGCCCGGCATGCCCGAGAAATCCACGCTCGAGTATTGCACGGCGCGTCCACTCGTCGGCATGCCGACCACCAGCGCCCGCACCTGCTCGCGCAGCACGGCGGCGACCACCTCGGCGGCTCCGCCGTTGTCGCCATCCACCAGCACCACGATCATCCCCTGGTAGAGCGGATCGTGGCTGGAGGTAAAAATCTGCGGCGCGGCCTTCCCTCCTTTGAGCGAAAACAGTTCTTGCCCCTTCGGGCAAAAGCGCCCGAGCAAATCCGCCGCCTGCTGGTAATCGCCCTGGCCCGGCGCCGCGCGAAGGTCGAGGATCAGCGAGTCGATCGATTGCTTGGAAAAGTCCGCCAGCGCGGCATCCAGTGCCGTGAGGTCGGAGTGGTAGAGCCAATCCACCCGCAGGTAGCCGGTGCTGCCGGGCAGGATCTCGCTACGCAACGGGATGGCGGGTGCAGCTTTTTCCGCCGGGAGATCGGAGGTGAATTGCACGCCCGGCTTGAGCTTTTCAATCAGCCCCAGCAAGGCCGCGCGATCCATCGCATTTTGCGAAAGCGCGTTCGGATCGAGAAAGTTTTGTTTCAGCGCGGTAAGCGCCTCCTGCACGTCCCCATCCGAGAGGGCATTGACCGCGTTCGTGGTCGTGGCGTCCGGCGTCGCATTCGGCGAGGCTGAGGGGCTGGGCGACGCGCCCGGCGTCGGAGACGACTGGGCCACAACCCAGTGTGTCACCCCCATCAGAGCCAGCGTTGCCACGAGTATTTTCATGCCGCGCGAAACTAATCCGCCAATCCTTTCACCGCAATGTCGCTTCGATATTGCGCCCCGGCAAAGTGGATTTTCTGCACTGCCGCGTAGGCGAGGTCGCGGGCCGCCCGCAGGTCGGCGCTCAGCGCGGTCACGCCGAGCACGCGGCCGCCATTGGTCACCAGCTTGCCATCGACTCGCTTGGTGCCCGCATGGAAGACCACCACCTCCTGAGAATCCGCAAACGCTTCCAAGCCCGTGATTTCGACGCCCTTTTCGTAGCTGCCCGGGTAGCCCGCCGAGGCCATCACCACGCACACCGCGGCGCGCTCGTCCCATTCCACCGCGCACTGGCCGAGTCGTCCCTCGACCGAGGCTTCCAGCAAGTCGAGCAGATCGCTCTTCAGCCGGGTGAGCAGTACCTGCGTCTCGGGATCGCCGAAGCGGCAGTTGAACTCGAGAGTCTTCGGGCCGTCCGCCGTCACCATCAGGCCCGGGAACAGCAGGCCGTTGAAGGGAATGCCCTCTTTGGCCAGTCCGGCCATGAAGGGCTCCATCAGTTCGCGGATCGCCTGTTCGCGCAACGCGGGGGTGAGGAGCTTCGCCGGGCTGAAGGTGCCCATGCCGCCGGTATTTGGTCCGCGGTCGCCGTCAAAAATTTGTTTGTGATCTTGCGCTGGTGGGAAGAGCAGGAAATCCTTCCCGTCGATCAACGCATGCAGCGAGCACTCCTGACCGGTGAGGAATTCCTCAATCACCACCCCGCGCCCCGCCTCGCCGAACTCGCGTTCGTCCATGATTCGCGTGATCGTTTCCAGTGCCTCGGCCTCACTCTGGGCAATGATCACGCCCTTGCCGAGCGCCAGTCCGTCGGCCTTGATCACCAGCGGGTAGCTTTTGCCCGTGCAAAAAGCGCGCGCCTCCGCACTGTCGGTGAAGTGACCCGACTGTGCGGTCGGAATCCCGTGCCGTTGCATGAATTCCTTGGCGAAAATCTTCGACGACTCGAATTGCGCCGCGTGCTTCGTCGGGCCGAAGATGTGCAACCCGCGTGCTTGGAAAAAGTCCACGATCCCTGCCGCCAGCGCGTCATCCGGGCCCACCACGGTGAGACCGATGCCCTGCTCGATGGCGAAATTTGCCAGCGCCTCGTGGTCGTGGATGCCGTAGGGCAGCAGCGTTGCCAGCTCCGCGATGCCCGCATTGCCGGGGGCGCAAAAGATCTCCGTGACCCGCGGCGACTGCCGGAGCTTCCATACGAGCGCGTGTTCGCGCCCACCACTGCCAATGACGAGTATTTTCATGCGAAATGATTCAGAGCATCCGTTCTCGCATCCCCGCGCGGCCAGCGGAAGAACTTTTGCACGGCCCGGGTGAGGTATTGCTTGGCCGCGCCCACTGCCTCGGGGAGCAAAAGGCCGCCCGCCAGCCCCGCCGTGATCGCTGCCGAGTAGGTGCAGCCCGTGCCATGGGTGGAAACGCCGGGAACGAACGGCGCGGAAAATTCCAGGACCTCCGAGCCGGCGAAAAGCAGGTCAATCGCCTGCTCCCTCCGCAGATGGCCACCCTTGAGGAGAAACGGGCAGCCGTAACGATGAAAAAGCTCCTTCACGGCCTGGTTCATCGCTTCCAGCGTGGGAATCGGATGCCCCAGCAGCGCCGCAGCCTCGTCCAGATTAGGCGTTACCAGCGCCGCCATCGGGAAAAGTCGCTGCTGATAAAGTGCGACCGCATTCTCATCCAGCAGTCGATGCCCACTGGTCGCAATCATCACCGGGTCCACCACCAGCGGCACCCGATATTTGGCCATGGTTTCGCATACGACTTCGACAATCGCACTGGAATGCAGCAACCCCGTCTTCACTGCCCCGATCGGAAACGCCCCAAAGCTTAGCTCGATCTGCTGCTTCACGATGGTCGGTTCCACCGGCTGGATCGCCGCCACCTTCCCCGGCACCTCTGCCACCACACAGGTAATTGCCGTCAGGCCATACACCTTGAAAGCCGTGAACGTCTTCAAGTCCGCCTGCACCCCTGCCCCGGCGCTGTTGTCCGATCCGGCAATAGTAAGAGCGACTGGTGGCTGCATGGCCAGAATTGAACCACGAAGAACACGAAGCGCACGAAGAAAAGCAGTGCAGGAATTTTTAACCGCGGATTACGCGGATGGGTACGGATATGGGAAAGGGAAAGCCGCTGAGTTTGTTTCCCCTCTTTGTGACCTTCGTGTTCTTCGTGGTGAAAATTCCTACCCCACGTCGCACAGCACGCGATCCACGCACTGGTCGTGCGGTTCGCGCGGGAGCGAATCGAATAGCTGCGGGCTGTAGCAGATGCCCACCCGTTCCGCCGTGATTTCCGGCTTGGAGAGCAGCCGGTCGTAGTAACCGCCGCCGCGTCCCAGCCGCGAACCATCCCGGCCAAAGGCCAGGCCCGGTAGTAAAATCATATCGATCTCCGAAGGTGGCACCGGCTGTGCATGGTCCTGTGGCTCTGCCACTTTCCAGCGGGTCGGCTGCAAATCCTCGGGCTTTTCCACGAGATAAAATTGCATTTCCTCGCCCTCCACCCGGGGAAAACAAAAACGGCGATTCCCGCGCTCGTGCCAGAGTGCCGAGAGATCCACCTCACTGGGCAGCGCGGCAAAGAGCGCCACTACTTGCGCCCGGTTCCAGGCCGCATCGTGCTTCACGGCCTCGCACACCCGGTGCGAGCGGGCGGACATCTCCTCGGGCGTAAGTCTCGAAAGACTCGCGCGGGCCACCTGTCGCCATGTTGCTTTTGCTTTCACGATGTCTTCCTGCATCGGCACAGTTTACGATTTCCTGAGCGGCTGTCCAAAAAAAGCGCTGCGGTCCATGCTTCATTTGAGCACCGCTAAAACCTTTGCACCGCGAGTTCTTCCGGTTAAAAGTACCTCTGTGCCCCGTATTACGAAGCTAAGTAAAAAGAAGGCCGAGATCATTCCCAGTCAGGCGCACCAGAATGGCAAGAGCAGTTCTGCCAAACCAGCGGCTGGAGCGGAGAAAAAAGTGGGTTTGCGCCCGAAGAAAGGCTGGCACAAGCGCAATTTCCTCACCCAGGTCTTCATTCCCACCCTCTTCACCAAGCGCAGCAAGAGCGACGGTAACGGCGTGCTCCCTTCGTTGAAGGACGGCGAGATCGGCGTTACCTGGATCGGCCACGCCTCCTTCCTCGTCCAGATGAACGGGCGCAACCTGCTCATCGACCCGAATTGGGCCAAGTGGCTCAAGGTCATCAAGCGCATCAAGCAGCCCGGGCTGGAACTGCACGACCTGCCGCAGATCGACCTCGTGCTCGTCACCCACGCCCATTTCGACCATCTGGACCGGCGCACGCTGAAAGAAGTCGCCCGCGATCAGCCGATCGTCGTCCCATTCGAGGTCGGCAACCTCGTCCACGACCTCGGCTTCCGCAGCGTGCACGAGCTGCACTACTGGGAGAGCTTCGAATTCGAGGGATTGAAGATCACGCTCACGCCCTGCCACCACTGGGGCGCGCGCATGCTGCACGATTCCCACCGCGGCTTTGGCGGCTTCATCATCGAAGCAGGCGGGCGCACTCTCTTCCATTGCGGCGACACCGCCTATTTCGAGGGCTTCCGCGAGATCGGCGAACGCTTCCCGGTCGATATCGCCCTCCTCCCGATTGGCGCCTACGACCCGCCCAGCGGTCGCGAGGTCCACATGAATCCCGAGGAAGCTGTCCGCGCCTTCTTCGACCTCCGCGCGCAAACCCTCGTCCCCATGCACTATGGCACCTTCCGCCTCAGCTACGAGCCGGTCGATGAGCCGCCCGTCCGCCTCCTCACCAACGCCCGCGAACACGGCATCGAAGAAAAAGTGTGCGTGATGACGGAGGGGAAGACGGTGGTGTTTTGAAGTGAAGTTCCGTTATGGTTTTGCTTGAAAAGCTAGTGCTTTGCTTCCTGCGCGCTGGGTTGATGAAATCCAAGTCATGGTGTTCTTGGTAACCACCCACCGCTTGGCGGTGTGGACCACTTCATAAACATTCCCCGACGCACTCAAATTAGCTTCATAGTAGCCACCATCTACTTCGACCTTGGAATCGCTGACCCAACGGATGCCGCCAAGATAAAAACTAAGCCCGTGCTGCCCGGTTGCCTTATCAAGCACGACACTTCCTTCACCCCGGCTCGATGCTGATTCCTTTTTCACCGGGGGAATATGTTTTGCGAATCGAGCGAGGAAGGCATCGTCAGGATCTTTGTCCCCGTTGACGCTAATAAAATACGCCGCGACGGTATTTTGTTGACCAGAGGCATTATCGCCGAACAGGTAACGGAAAACAGCTTCTTTGATATTATCCTCTTCCCCTAAACGATTCCCTCGCGGGATTGGCACTTCTTTGATCGGTTCGCCCAGATAGAGGGCATCTTCTGTTGCTTTCAGGGGCAAACCCGTTTGCCGGGAGATTTCCAAAAGCGAGTCGTATAGAGTTTTCCCAACAAAAGAGTAAGTGATAGGCGTATCGTCCCCCGGATAGCTGTAGAGATGGAGCTTCTGGCCTGGCTGAAGTTGCTCCTGCGCTTTTTGTTCAAGGTAATTTACTGCTACTTGGACACTCGCTGCTGCAAAGGTTGCGCGATCGATATGGATGTCGTGAGCTAGCTGTTCGGCTTTAGGCGAAGCTCGCAATTTGGTATCACAAATCGTCAGTAAAACGACGCAGACTAAGAGTGCTTTGTTCATAGGGGTAATCAATGCTGTAGCGAATTTTTCATCCTGTCCATCCCGTATATCCTGTCTAAGATTCCCCGTCCTACTCCTCAAATTTATACCCCACCTCCCGCACGGTGTGCAGGTAGCGCGGTTGTTGAGGCTCGGGCTCGATCAGGTTGCGCAGGGAGTTGACGAAACGGTCGATGCTGCGCGGGGTGACCAGCCGGTCGTAGCCCCATACGGCATTCAAGATCTCGTCGCGGGTGAGGGCGCTGGCGCGTTTCTTGAGGAAGAAATGGAGCAGGTCGAACTCCTTGGGCGAAAGCTCCAGCTCCTTCCCGGCGCGGGTGAAGCGGTGGGCGGAGATGTCGAGGACGCAATCACCGAAGCGGAAGGTCTCCGGCTCCTGTTGCCGACGGCGGCGCAGGAAGGCCTCGGCCCGGGCGAGCAGCTCGCGGATGCTGAAGGGCTTGGTCACGTAGTCGTCCGCGCCCACCTTCAGCCCGAGCACGATGTCCGATTCCTGCCCCTTCGCGGTGAGCATGATCACTGGCATGTCCAGCTTTTGCCGCCGGGCGATCTGGCAGATTTCGTAGCCGTTGATCTTCGGAAGCATCAGGTCGAGGATCACCAGATCGGGCTTTAGTTTCGCGAGCAGATCGAGGCCGGCCTCGCCATCGGTCGCGGTTTTCACCCGGTAACCCTCGAACTCAAAATTGTCCTTCAACCCGCGCAACATCGTCGCGTCGTCTTCGATGATCAGAATCGTTTCCATGCGGGGGATTTCGAGGTTCAGGCCAGGGGGAGATACAGGGTGAAGCGGCTGCCGCGCCCGGGTTCGCTCGTCACAGAAATCCGGCCGCCATGCGCTTCCGCGATCTGCTTTACAATACTCAGCCCAAGGCCACAACCCTCCACGCGACGGGAGAGCTTCTGGTCCACCTGATAGAAGCGGGAGAAAATTCGCTGCCGCTGGGCGGGCTCGATGCCGATCCCGTTGTCCTCGACGGTGAAGGCGACCTGCCGCCCGTCGAGTCGCGTTTCCAGGGCGATCTGCTTGTCGTCGCCGGTGTATTTGCGGGCGTTGTCGAGCAGGTTGTCGAGCGCGATCAGGAGCGACTCGCGGTCCACGAGGATGGGTGGCAGGTTCGACGCGAGGCGCTCCGCCACCGCCACCGGTTGCGCCTCCACCGCGACGCGGGCGATCTCATTCGGCTCCGCTGGGGTGCGCTGGAAGGCATAGACGCCGTGCTCGATCCGCGAGTGGGTGAGGAAGTTTTCAATCGTGCGGCTGAGCCGGGTATTCTCCCGCGTGAGCAGGTCGAGATACTCGGCCAGTTGTTCCGGCCCGCGATAACGGCCCTCGCGCAGCGTATCGAGCAGCACCCGCATCGAGGCGAGCGGCGTCTTGAATTCATGTGAGACCGTCGCCAGCGCGGAATTGCGCAGCTCGTGCAGCCGCATCTGGCGGAACACCGCAAAGGCCGCCAGCCCGGCGATGAGCAGATTTGCGCCCATCGCCGCCGCCACGGTCCATGCCACCAGATCCGTCGAATCGTTCGCCGAATCGGTCAGGACCTTCCGATCCTTCAGGTAAAGCTCCACCCGCCAGCCGGCGAAGCTCCCGTGCAGCCCCACCACCGCCACCGGACTGCCATGCGAGGGCGGATGCGAGAGCAAATGCCCGCGCTCATCGTAGATCACCACGTGCGTATGCGAATCCAAGGCGCCGTGAAAATAATCCTCCATCCGCTGCGGGGCCGTGCCCGGGGGCGGGGGCGCCGTCTTCCACTGGCTCTCCAGCGAGGCCACCGCCTGGCTGAGCGATTGCTGGTAAATCTGGACCATTTCATCCCGATACTCCGCCCGCTCCGCCTGCACCGAATCCATCAAATACCGCAAAAAAATCGCCGACGGCAGCAGCGGCACCAGCACCAGCAATAAGAGGAGGCTCCGGATTTGTCCCCGCGAAATCTCTTGCTGCGCCATGCCCTGATCATCGGGCCATTCCGGTTCCACATCCATGGAAATAAAAGGGTTCACGAATTTAAAAACCGCGGCGGACGCGGCGAGCGCGGCGGGGGAAAATAATTAACCACGGAGAGCACGGAGAACCCGGAGGAAAGCCATGCATTATCCCGCCCTTCCACCTTTCGCCCGGAAGGCCACATCCTTCGGCGACCTCCACCACCCGCCATCCATTTTCCCGCTCCGTGTCCCCCGTGTTCTCCGTAGTTTATCTCTTCATCGCCGCGCCCGCTGCGTCCGCCGCGGTTATATATCCGGGTGTGCGATCCTACTTTGCCGGTTCCAGCAGCTTCGCCCCCGTGCCCATGTAGCTCACGTCCAGCAGGTTCTTGCTCGTATCATCCGGCAGCGGCACAAAGCGCTTGGTGGCCGGCCCCGAGAGGGACAGCACCGCGGCGCTGTTATCCACCCGCACCACCACCGCCTTACCGCCCTTCCACGTCCCGCCCGCTTCCGTCTCCGAGGAGGTATAAAACCCGCTGCCATCCGTGCTGTCCGCGATCACCGGCCACCACGAGCTCGACGAGCTATTGATCCCCGACACATACGCGAAGTGGTTCTCCCCCGCCTTCAGGATTTCCACCGCACTGCTCATGTTGTTATCCGCCTTCGGCCCGTCGATCGAGCGCGCCACCACGAAGATCTGCTCGTTATCCACGTAGTTGGGGAACAGCGTGCGAAACGCATCGTTCGCCGTATTGATCGTCTGCCCATAGCTGTTCGTGCCATTGGGGAACTGCCCATTGTTGTCCCCGGCATACAAATGCAGCGCCAGCCCGATGTGCCGCGCATTTTGCGCCGCCGCATTCTCCTGCGCTGTGAGCATCGCCGTGTTATAAACCGGCACCGCAATGCCAGCCAGCAAGGCGATGATCGAGATCACCACCAGCAGTTCGATGAGGGTAAACGCGCGGGGAGCGCGCCGATTGTGAGAAATGAGGGTTTTCATACCACCCAATTACGCACCCGATTGTTCCCGTTTTGTTACCGCCCGATTCGCAGTTGATGATTTCTACGGGGCGGGGTGAACGTCTCCGACGGCTCACGAGGATCGGATTTTTAGACAGGATGAACCGGATTTACCGGATGAATCAGTGATGGGGGATTTGGAATTTTCGCCATCCGGTTCATCTTGTAAATCCTGTCCAAAATCTCTCCGCCTACTGCTTCGCGAAATAGCTTTCCAGATCGTCCACCAGGTCCCCGTCTTTTTTGACGTTGGCAGCGGTGATGGAGGCATCCTGCTTCAGCGCGCCGGTGGCGAGGCCGCTTTGCGCCTGGTCCATCTTGCTTTGGAGCCGGTGGTCGCCGACCTGGTCGCGCATCGCCGCCCAGTAGCCATTGGCTTCCTTCACCGTGACGGTAATCGCCGCCCAGTCTGGCTGCGGCGCATGCAGCAGCGCGCTGATCCGGAAACTGATGTAATCCAGCAGATTCACCTCTCTCGTCGGCGTGGTCAGCGCGGTTGTATCGAGCGCCAGGGCCATTTGCTTGTAGAGCTCCGCCGCCCCGAGCGACATCCCGAGGTGATCGCCTTTCGCCTTCGCCGTCTCCAGCCCGGCGAACAACTCATCGTAATGACCCGCCTCGGCCGCCGAAAGCAGCGCGCGACTTCCCGCCTGGTGATTTTCCACCCGTTTGAAAGTCGATTCGAGCTTGGCGGCGCTGCCATCCAGCGCCACCTCCGTCAGATCCTCAAACGGTTCGAGCGCCGCGAGGATCTTTTGGTTTTTCGGCGAATCCTTGGCCACCGCGTCGAGCGGAGCCAGCGTGAGCAGGGCGAGGGGAAGACTGGTGGCGAGTAATGACAGGGTTTTGCGGAAGGAGATGGATTTCATGGTAATTGGGTTCGTTCGTCACCGCCGGGCGCGCCATCCTGGGCGAGGCGTGCGTTGCTTCGGTGACCAAACGCAGCGACCATCGGGCATCCAAGATGATGGGAGGATGATCACCGGAGATTATTTTGCGGGCGTCCCTTCCTCGCCTCCCAATCGCGCTCCCTCGCCCGGGGCAAAAGCTTGCCGCTCCAGCCTTGGGAGATTATTACTGGCTCATATTGGATTACAGGCGTGGTCGAGGTGCGGCTCGCCAATGGAGCCGGAACAAAAACCTACCTCATGCACCACGAGGGTCGGCTCATTATCTACTCCCACCATGGCAGCAAACGAGAGGTGCTGGCCGCGATTCTTTCCGCTCTGGCCGCCCCGAAGCTCAACATCCTTCACGCCGTATCTCGCAGTCCGAGCACTGCCGAGCAGCATCGTTTGGACCAATTCATCCAGCTTTATCTGGATCTGATTTTGCCAACCTTGATCCTCCCCGAAAAGCGAAGCCCGCAGGTCGATGGAACTTGGAAACAGGTGATTTAAGGCTTACATCCAAGTTCCATTTCGCCAACTACTGGTCAACTCTATCTTAACTACTTTGCCAATGACCGTGATGCAGCCCAATCGAAAAGATATGGCGGAGTTCTTTCGCCTCTCCTTGCACGCCGGTATTTGCACTCCTGCGACCGTCGTTCAGTGGGCGGACCGCATCGTAGCGGCGGACGCTTCGCCTCATATCGCTTTCATCGAGCTGTGTATGAGTGCTTTTCAGCCCGCGAGTGCAGTCGGGACTTTGCTCGGTGATGTTCCCGGGCAGGCGACGGCGGATTTATCGGTACAGATGTTATTAGGCTATGCTGCTCGGCTCATCGCAGAACGGACTTTTGCGCCAGAGGAGTTGCTGCTTCGCCTCTATCGTCTTGCTGGGAGTGAGTTTCCTGGAAGCATCTACTTTGAGTTAGTCGGTCTGGAGAGCGCCTATATTTGTGCGCGAGATGGCGTTTTCGGCACCGTTGCAGAAGTCATGGAAGATTTCGCCACCTTTCTTGCTAACCACGTGCGGTATGCACCAGACCTCTCCATGTGAAAGGGGAGGGCCGAGTGCTTCCACTGATTGAGTGGTCATAAATATAAACCACCGGTTCCATTTATTTTTCGATGATTAACCAACTTGCTGGCCACGTCTGGTGGCGACGAATCGACCGCCAAGCGGTTGATTGCTATGTGTTCCTTCAGGCGGGGCATACTGTCTATCGGTGCACACAGTCTGAAAACTTGTGGAAACAGGTAGATGATTCTCCCGATCCGAGCGGATTTGTTTTCGCTGCGCCGCTCGGAAAGACCATATCCAAGTGCCTGACCGATCTGGATGGGTGCAAATATGTCTTCTTCACCGACGGCACCGGCATCCGAATCTTCGATCCTCCTAATAAACCAGGGGAGCCGATAACGATTCATTCAAATGCGGCGGTGTATCTTGACCGACAGCAGTGCGCCATGGCGTTGGCGGCAAGCAACGGCATGTCTGTGACCCTAATAATTGTTCGTGATTAAACTTTGCTTGAGTCTGAGCGCTCAAGAATTTTGGAAACGAGCACCACTGAACGCGCGTTCTCCGGCCTTTCCTTCGGGTTCTTCGTGGTGAAAATCCCCGCCTCTTCCTGCCGCCTCGTCCTCCACGCGTAATCTGGCTTGCCAGAAGCGGACAAATCCCGGATATATCTGTGTATTGGAAGTGCCGTGGCAACCTGCGGTCAGCCGGTAACAGCGGTGGGTGAAGCGGCACGTATTTTTTGGCGGTATGAAATTTCTGGTTCCCTCCCTTTTTATGAAAACGGCTCTCTCGTTCCCTGGCCTTGGCGCATTCTTCTTCCTGCTCCTTACCCTGTTGTCGTCGGATGCTTCCGCGCAAATCATTTACGCCGGTGGTGATTATACGCAGGATTTTAACAGCCTGCAGGATAGTGCGATCTACACCAACTACACCACCATGCCCACCGGATGGCAGGTTAGTCACGGTTCTTACGTATGGACCAATGGCTCGACTGGCTACAGTGCCAACTATGGCACCTATGTCTTCGCCTCGGTCGCGGGCGCGCTCGACAAAGCGATTGGCCTCGTCCTTGGCACTACGGGGGCGGCTTCGATCACTGCGGATTTCGTGAACAATACCGGGGTGACGATTTCGTCGTTCACCCTCAGCTATTATGAAGAGGAATGGGTCAAAGGGGCCGTCACTGGGAGCGACCAGGTCACGACCTTTCAATACGCGCTCAACCCCGGCAGCGCGATCTCCGATCCGTACGTCAATTTTTCCGCGCTCGACATGCACAGTATCAACGATGGCGATGGGGTAAGCGCTCCCCTGGATGGCAACGCGACGGCCAACCGCCAGTTCATCACCGCCACGGTATCTGGTCTGAACTGGCTGCCCGGCGAGGACCTCGCACTGCGGTGGACCGGTAACGCCTATTCCTTCAGCACCAGTCACGCCATGGCCTTGGACGACCTCACTTTCACCACTCCCGTCGCCGCGCCCGAGCCTGGCACTGTTTGCCTCGCCTTTCTGGGCTTGCTCTTCGGCTTCACGCTCCGTCGCCGGGTGAGCGTATAAGCTTCAACTTTTCGCAGGCACAACCAGGCTCCCATTTCCTGCCTTTCCTTCGTGTCTTGGTGCCTTGGTGGTGAAAATCCCCCCGTCCCAAGCTGCAGTCCTACCTCTCGGCGCTTTTTACCGCCAATCCCTGTATTTTCTCAATTCTGATAAAGTTGGGGCAAAAAGCTGCCGCCCGTTCTTTCCTTCGCGCCGGTTTTTCTAAAACTTGAGAAAAAATTTCTGAAAATTTTTTCAACTGCCCGGTTTTCAGGCATTTAAGGGGGCATATCAGGGGATTCGGGAAAGGGGTCGAGCCGTAAAACACCTGTTTTCACTCTCATTTTCGGCGGCTTTCTTCTCTGTGGCCCGCTGGCTGCTAAAGAGGATGACCGGGAAATCGCGTTGCCTTTCGTCGAATGGCCGGGTCACCAGACCAGGCCGAATGGGGAAAACGAAGGCGGCGGGGTTCCCGAACACCAAAACACTTATGTCCAACACGGGAATTGCAAGAGAACTTAATAAGCCGGTGGCGAAGCCAGCAGGTTACGGCCTGGTCTTCTTCCTCTGGATGTTGATCGCCGCAGGGCTGGCGTATCTGTCATCGGGGCAGGCGGATTTTTATCCGCAGCTCTATCTCTCGGGAGGCCTGCTCGCGCTGCTCTTTTTCTTCAAGCGCTTCGATTCGAAGAAACGCATCCCCCGCGTCTTCTTCCTCGGCGTCGCCACCTTCATCGTCCTGCGCTACTTCTTCTGGCGCACGCTATATACCATCGAGTTTACCGACTGGGTGAGCTTCACCTGCGCGATCATCCTCTTTATTGGGGAAATCTACGGGATGGCCATCTTCATGGTCGGCAACTTCGTAAACATCAGCCCGATCAGCCGTCCGCCCGCTCCGATCATGAGCGAGGAGGACGCGCCCACGGTGGACGTCTTCATCCCCTCTTATAACGAGAGCCCCGAGCTGCTCGAAATGACCGCCGCGGCCGCGCTCCAGATGCGCTACCCGAAGGGCAAGCTGAAGGTCTATATCTGCGACGACGGCGGCACGGACCAGAAGTGCAACAAAGGCACCGAGGAGTCCATGGCCTCCGCCAAGCAGCGCCGCAAGGACCTGATGGCCCTCTGCGAAATGCTCGGCGCCCATTACCTTACCCGTCCGAAAAACCTGCACGCCAAGGCCGGTAACCTGAACGAGGGCATGCAGAAGACGAATGGCGATCTGGTGGTCATTTTCGACGCCGATCACATGCCCACGGAGGACTTTCTGGAAAAGACGGTCGGCTACTTCAGCCAGGATGCGAAGCTCTTCCTGGTGCAGACCCCGCACTTCTTCATCAACCCCGATCCGATCGAGAAGAACCTCGAGACCTTCGGCCACATGCCCAGTGAGAACGAGATGTTCTACCGCGGCGTGCAACGCGGCCTGGATTACTGGAACGCGGCCTTCTTCTGCGGCTCAGCAGGCCGTGTTGCGCCGCTCGCTGCTCGACCAGGTGGGCGGCATCGCCGGTGAGACGATCACCGAGGACGCCGAAACCGCGCTGGGCCTGCATGCCAAGGGTTACAACAGCCTCTATGTGGAAACCCCGCTCATCTCCGGTCTCCAGCCGGAAACGATCGGCGGCTTCATGAAGCAACGCCAGCGCTGGGCGCAGGGCATGGCGCAGATCTTCCTGCTCAAGTGCCCGCTCCTGCTCAAGGGTCTCAGTTTCCCGCAGCGCCTCTGCTACTTCAACAGCTGCTTCTTCTGGTTCTTCCCGTTCTCGCGCATGATGTATCTGGTCGCGCCGTGCGCGTTCCTCTTCTTCGGCCTGCGCATCTACGCGGCGAACTGGCAGACCTTCTGTTCCTACGTGATTCCTTACATGGTCGCGGTGCTCTCCGTGTCGCACTACCTGCACGGCAAGGTCCGCTGGGCCTTCGTCTCCGAGCTGTATGAGATGATCCAGTCCGTCTCGAACTTCCCGGCGCTGATCGCGGTGCTCTTGAAGCCGCGCGCTCCTAGCTTCGCAGTGACCTCCAAGGGTGAGGTGCTCGACAAGGACTTCATTTCGCCCTACTCGACGCCCTTCTATCTGTTGACGCTCTTCAACCTCGGCATCGTGGGCTTCGGCATCTACCGCCTGTGCAACACCAGCGAGAGCACGATGATCTACCCGATCGCGATCACCCTCTTCTGGGCGCTCTTCAATACGATGCTCCTGCTCGCCTCCATCGGGGCGCTGTTTGAGCGCCGCCAGTTGCGCACGCAGCCGCGCATGGCTTCCAATATCGACGCCGAGCTCCAGTTTGGCGACGGCACGGAAAAGGCCATCCCCTGCAAGATCGCCGATCTCTCGATGGGCGGCTGCAAGCTGGCAGTGAAGTCGATGAACGAGAAGTACTTCAACCAGTATTCCGATGGTGTCGTGGTCGCCAAGGTCGGCAAGGACCAGAGCGAGAAACGGTTCCATATCGAATTCCGCAACATCCGCGACACCCAGGGGCCCGATGGCATCTTCGTCGGGGCCGAGTTCAAGCCCCGCGATCTGGCCGAGCGCATGGCCCGGGTTCAACTGGTGGCCGGCGACAGCCGCCGCTGGAAGGACTTCCAGGCGAGCCGCGACTCCAAGCTCGGTGTTTTCAGTGCGCTTGTCGTGCTCATCTTCATGGGGCTCAAGTATGCCACCCGCCACGTCCTGCACATGCTCGGCGAAGCCGGCGGAACCGTCACCGGAAAAGTAGCTCCCCAGGCAAACTAAACCAATGCTGCGAACCTCGAATCCATCACCTATGAAACGATTCAAGCAACCCATTTGGACCACGGTCGCCCTGGCGATGCTGGCCCTGCAAAGCCCGGTCCTCACCTGGGGGCAGAGCGATCAAATGCTTCTGTTGAAACCGGCGCAACCCGCTGCCGTGCAAGCAGGGGCAAACACCCCCCCACCGGTAAAGCGAGCCCGCCTTGGCATTGCCATGGGGGGTGCCCCCGAGCAGGCGGCTGCGCCAACCCAGGCCCCGGCTGCTCCGGTGCTGGCCCAGGTCGCTCCGCAGATGCACCTGGAGAATCTCTCGGATTTGATCAAAGTCCTTTCCGCACAGAAGCAGTCCATTGCTTTAAACCTGTGCTTTGCGGGCACCGATACGCCCGATGAATCGCAGATCATGCAGGGCTCGGCGATTGTGGAGGGGCTGGCCCTCCGGGCCGATTACGTGCCGCTGCTGGTTTCCCACAGCGCCCAGTTGCAGCCGGGCAAGTTCAACGTGCTTATCGGCACGGTGGACCAGATCGCCCCGATCCTGACTCCGCAGGAACGGCAAAATATCCGCACCGGCTGGGTCGCTCTGAAGAATATCCAGGGTGCAGGCCCCGGCCCGGTGCTGGTGGTTTCCGGCAAGACCCGCGAGGATATGGAGAATGCGATCATCAGCCTCGGCCTGGTGCGCGAACTCTACCCGGTCTCCCCCTCGGCTTCGATCCGCGATGTGGTGCTCCCGGCGCAGGCCCCGTTCTTCCGTCGGGAACCGCTGCATTACGATACCACCTATACCTTCCAACAGCTCGCCGATAATGGCGTGAGCCTCAGCATGCCCGCGGGGGGGGGGCTTTCCCTGGAACTCTTCCTGCCCGGTGATTTCCCGGTGAATGGGGAGGGGAATATGTCCCTGCAACTTCACTATCAACTGAAGACCAGCGGTCTGAGCGCCAGCGCCGCCGTGGCGGTCAAGGTGAATGGCCAGGTGGTCGCCCAGGTGACCGGCAGCGGCGAGCAGACCGCCTTTTTCGGAGGCAGCGGCTCGGGGACGGATGTGCCGATGAGCGCCTTCCACGCCGGGCACAATGTGATCGAACTCACCCCCAGCACTGGTGGCAGCTTTACGGGTAATTCCGCCGCTCCGGTCGTGAATGGGGGGGGGCTGCAGGTTTACTCGGATTCCACGCTGACGGTGCCGAAATCCACCTATGTGCCTTCGCTGCCGGATCTGCGCGTATCGTGCAGCACGTTTTACCCCTTCATCGGCCAGCCCGATGGCTCGAACCTCGCCGTGCTGCTGGCCGACCACCAGCCGGAGACGATCGACGCCACCTTTACCCTGCTGGCCAAGCTCGCCCAGCAGTGCAATACCTTCCTCTTTGCCGCGCAAGTCGGGTTCTCGCAATCGCAGATGGATCCGGCCCGCCATCTCGTGGTGGTGGGTGAGGTGAAGAGCCTGCCTGCCGAGTTTCAAAATGCGGTGCCGATGGCGGCCTTTGCGGCAGGCCAGCTCAACGTTCCCCTGGAGCAGCTCAACAAGGCGGTCTCCGGCGTGAACCTCAAGCAAGCTCATCGAGCAAGCGGCGGTCAAAGCCGGCTTCGGCACCTCCCATAAGGCGGATGACGAGGCGATCATGAAGCAGATTTCGCAGGTCTTCGATTCCTTCGGTTACATCACTTCCAAGGCTCCGGTAAACGGCAAGCATGGCTGGGCCCTCCTGGTCACCGCTTTCTCACCGCAACAACTCCGCCAGCAGACTTATAATCTGGTGCAGCCGCAGGTGTGGGACAACATCAAGGGCGACCTGGCCCGCTGGCAGGGCACGGCGGATAGCGTGCAGTCGCACGTGCCGGGGGAAAAGCATGTGCAGTTGACGACCCGCCAGTTTGTGGAAATGCCTACGGGCGAGCGAATTAACCTCCGTGTCTGGCTGATCGCCGTCGGAGTGGTCCTCACCATCTTCGCCCTCGTCACCACCAAGCTGCTCGGAAAACTCGACCAGATGGTCACGCTTCGCCAGCGCCGCTTATGAACCATCCAGGGACACTTTCCGCCGTGGGCTCCACAGGACCGGTGGATATCTGATGAAGGGAATCCTGATGTTTGCCGTGATGGCTGCCACCCTGATGTTTCGGGCCAAGGCGGATGACGCACTCTGGTCAAGCTATCGCTCGCAGTACATTCAAAATGGGCGGGTGGTCGATGGCACGAATGGCAACATCAGCCACTCGGAAGGCCAGGGCTACGGGATGCTCCTGGCCGAGGGCTACGGCGACCAGCAAACCTTTGATTCACTCTGGAACTGGACCCGGAACAACCTTCAAGTCCGTGGCCGGATGCAACTCCGGGGCGACGCGCTTTTTGCCTGGCGCTGGCGGCCGGATGCCAACGGCGGCGGAGCCGTGGATGATATGAACGATGCGAGTGACGGCGATATCCTGATCGCCTGGGCGCTCGTCCGCGCCTCGGATCGCTGGCAGAATGACAGTTACCGCCAGGCGGCCCGCCAGATTGCGCAGGATGTCCGCGCCAAGTTGATTCGTCCCTCGGCCTTCGGCCCGGTGCTCCTTCCCGGCATCAAGGGCTTTGAGCATGACTCTTCGCTAGTGGTAAATCTTTCCTACTGGGTTTTTCCCGCATTCCGTGATCTGGCCAAGGTGGATCCGTCTCCAGTGTGGCGTAATCTGGAGCTTTCCGGTCAACGCCTCGTGGCGGCTGCGCAGTTTGGCCGCTGGGGACTGCCGCCCGACTGGCTGAGCGTGCAGGGAAAGGAAGTTTCCGTGGCGTCCGGCTTCGATCCGGTCTTCGGCTATAACGCGGCCCGAGTGCCCCTATATCTTGCGTGGGCGAATGTGGGTGGCACAAATTGTGGGCCTGCTTTTGTGCGATTTTATAATGAAACGAATGGGGCGGAGGGAATTCGAGCCACCGTCAATCTGCAAACCAACGTGCTTGGGAAGGATCCGGCGCTGCAAGGAATGCGTGCAATTTACGATTTAATCAGCTTGCAAGATAATCAGAGTGCTGACACTCTCGCGCATCCTTACGCGACGCTTGCTTCAGACGAATCTTACTTTTCCGCAAGTCTTGGGCTTCTGGCCAATATGGCCAGCTCGGAGCGTCGCCTCTATGCCAAGCCATGAAACTGCATAAGACTACAGACCACCACACTCTCATAAACGTCTCCCGATTAACGATTTGCGCGGCAATTTGCTGCGTGACTCTGACCCTGAAGGTCTCGGCCCAGTCCGACTCGGGCGAGCGCCCTTCCTTTCTCCCGGCCTCCGAGCCACAGCAAAGCCAGGAGGATACGACCGCCGCGCCCGAGGTCAGCGATACCAGTGCGCCGAAGACCATGAATATGCAGGTGGAGGTGCCGGTGCCGCAACCGACCGCCATTTCTCCGGGCCAGGCCAGCCAGCCGATCAGCCAGCCTTCGATCTCCGCCTCGGCTTCGATTTTGAACGCGGGAACGGGCTCGGTAGCCCAGGCCGCGCCGATGAATTCCACCGCGACCGGCAGCGCGACGACCACGGTTGCCGCCAGTCCTACTCCGGCCCCGGAAAACCAGGGCCCGGCGATCATTTACGATCAGGACCAGAAGGGCATCCAGCAGAAGCCGTCCGATCAGCCACAGGAGCCGACCGGACCCGACCCGGGCAAGCTGCTGAAGGAAAAGCGCTACAATGAGTTGGAGCCGCTCGTCATCCAGTCGCACGACAGCGCGCTCGCTTCCGCGCTGGGGTGGGCATTCTATAATAGCAATCAGGCCAAGCGCGCTTATCCGTGGTTTGAAAAGGCGGTGCAATGGAATGAGAAGAATTACGAGGCTGCCTATGGCATGGGCCTGAGCCTTTTCCGCATGGGCCAGTATGAAAAAGCGGCGCAGATCGCCCGCTGGCGCATGAGCGAATACCCGAACATGAAGAATCTGCTCGGCGATATTCAGACGGCCGAGGCGGTTTCCAGCTATCAGTCGAAAAATTACGACAAGAGCACCGAGTATCTGAAGGAAGTGGGCAGCTTCCGCAAGCTCACCCGCGACGAGCGTCTCATGCAAGCCTGGAATTACTTCCAGGCCGGTGATCTCGCCCAGGCCCAGACCGCTTTCGAGCAGCTCTATCGCGAGAAGCAGGACAAGTATGCCGCGATGGGGGTCTATGCCGCCTGTGCCAAGAGCCAGGACTGGAATCATATCGCCGAGTTCTCCAAGACCTACGGGGGTCCGCTGGAAAGCATGTATGACGATTACGTCGCGGCGAAGTATTACAACCGCCGGATGTACACGAGCGCCTACGTGGCCTCGCCCGACAAATTCCCCGAGCTGACGAATATCAACACCCCGGTGGTGCGTGCGGATGGCTTTGTCCGCTATAAATCCGGCGATGCCGGCACCTCCCGCTTGCGCGAGTACGGTGGCAATATCTCGACCTCCTTCTACGTGGGGGGGACCAACCGCATCGATGTCGGTGCGGGGGTGAGCACGATGAGCAGCGACAACCTGCCCAAGCAGGCGCAGATCGGCCAGTATCCGATCGACGAAATTACCCGCCGCCAGTTGGCAGCAGCCCTTTTGGGCACCCAGGCTGAGCCGGTGGCTTATACCCACCCCCCAACCACCAAATACAACTCGCTCGTAAATGTGAACGTGCATTACGAGAATGAGGGGACCTACTCGCCGATCGCCGATATCGGCATGACGCCGTCCGGGGCGACCATCAGCCCTACCGTGCTGGGTAACATCGGCTTCCGCGTGAATCAGGACTGGGGCAAGGTGGAAATCGACGGTTACCGCACCTCGGTCACCGAGTCGATCCTCAGCGCTGTGGGGATTCGCGATCCCTACTCTGGAAAAACCTGGGGCCGGGTGGTGGAAACCGGTGGCAAGGCCTCGGCCTTCCTCAACCTGCCGAGCAACTTCTCCCTCTTCGCGATTGGCAGCGTAGGCCAGATGACCGGCCAGAATGTCGCCGACAATACGCATGAGCGGGTGACCCTCGCTCTTTCGAAGAACTTCGTGCCCCCGATCGTGGCGGCGCCGCAGAATTACTCCGCCTCGGATATGTCCGACGGCAAGAGTGTGGCGGATGGAAAGAGCTCCATGGGGGGTAGTGAATTTAGCGACCGCACGATGGGAAGTGCGCTCTCTTACTTCACCCTCGGGCCAGCCGTTACCTACGAGCATTTCGACAAAAATCTCGACCACTACACCTACGGGCAGGGTGGTTACTTCAGCCCCGATTCGCTGGTGCAGGGGGTGGTCTCCGCTCAGTTGATGACGGCTGAAGGGCGCAACTACCTCGTGCGTGCTAGCCTGAGCGCCGGTGTGCAGACCTATAGCGAGGCAGCGAGCCCTTACTTCCCACTCCAGGGGAGCAACAGCAGCAGTTTTGCCAAGTCGAAGGATACCACCTTCATCGCTCTCGTGGATGTCGAGGGGATGCTGGAGCTGAACCAGCACTGGGCAGTGACCACGCACCTCTCCTACAACAAAACGGCAAACTACAGCGAGTTCTACGGCAGTCTCGGGCTCCAATACTTCTTTGAGCCTCGTGAGGGCCTGTTCGCGCAGGATTTCCCCACTTTTTAAGTTACGATGTCCGGAGAACCATCTGAGCATGCACCTCGAATCCTCATCATCGAAGATCAGGATTCCGTCAGTAAGGTGCTCTCGATTCTCCTGAGACGGGAACGTTATCACCCCCTCACCACGAGGGATGCCGCGAGTGCCCTGACGCTGCTGCGCAGCCAGCCGGTCGAGTTGATCCTGCTCGACATGACGCTGCCGGATATGAACGGCATGACGCTGTTCGAGATCATCCATGCGCAGGAAAATCTCCGGCATATCCCGGTGGTTTTTCTGACCGGGGATCTGACCCTCCCCTCGAAGCTGAAAGCTTTCGAGGCGGGGGCGGTGGACTACATCACCAAGCCCTTCGACTACAAGGAGCTCGCCATCGCCCGCCTGCGGGTGCACCTGCGCAACAAGAGTGAGCTGGATGCCCGCCGGGAACGCTCGGCGGAGGCGGCGCGCCAGGCCCAGCTTTCCCTGAAGGCGGCCCAGCAGCGATTCAATGCGCTGGTGCAAAATTCCTACGATCTCGTCTGCGAGCTCACTGCCGATTTCAACATCGCCTACCTGAGCCCCAACCACCGGGCGATTCTCCAGCACGAGCCGAAGAACTTGCGGGGGACGCCCTGGCTGGATTTCGTGCATCCGGATGACCGGCCGACGGTGGCCGAGGGGTTGCAGAACATCCTGCACCGGGCCACGGCGGTTCAGCTCCATTTGCGGTTCCTGGACTCCGAGAACGACTGGCGCTGGCTGGAGACGGGGGGGAGTCTCTTTTCCACCGAGCTGGGGGAGACCCGCCTGCTGCTCGTCTCGCGCGACATTACCAAGATCAAGGAGACGGAGATCTACCTCCAGCAACTGGCGTTGAAGGACCCCCTCACCGGGCTGGGAAATCGCCAGATGTTTTCCCAGGAACTGGCGGAAGCGATCACCAATCCCGAGGTGGCCAACCGCACGGCGGTGATGTATTTCGACCTCGATAACTTCAAGATGATCAACGACACCAAGGGGCACTTGGTGGGCGACCAGGTCCTCTGCTCGGTGACCCGGGCGGTGAAGGCGACCTTGAACGAGCGCCACCTCATTTGCCGGCATGGTGGCGACGAATTCTGCATCCTCCTGCGCGACGTGAATGCCACGGAAGCGCAGGCGGAGGGGGACCGGATCGTGCTGGCTTTCCGCAAGGCGCCGATTGGCATCGAGGGCAACCAGCTCGGCATCACCATCTCCGGCGGGATCGCCATGGTGGAGGCGGAGACGAGCGCCGAAGAAGTGCTCACCCGGGCCAATTCCGCCCTGCATGCCGCCAAAGCCCGCGGCAAGAACCGCTGCCGCCTCTACCACTCCGGCAATCGCGACATCCGTACCATTCGCAGCTCTGCGGAGTGGGTGACCCGCATCGATGAGGGGTTGAAAGAACGCCGTTTCGAAATCTGGTATCAACCGATGGTGAATCTGGCCGATCGCACCGAGCTCTGCCGCGAGGCGCTGCTACGCTACCGGAGCGAGGACGGCACGGTGCATTATCCCTCGGAGTTCATGCCCGGGGCGGAGCGTTATCATCTGATGACCAAGGTGGACCGCTACGTGGTGCGCAGCGTTTTGGAAGACCTGAAGCTGCACCCCGAGCTGCGGGCTTCGATCAATCTTTCCGGCAGTTCCATCACCGAGCCGGGCATGGTGGATTTCATCATGAGCTCGTTTGAGAAAAGCGGGGTCCCCCCCACGCGGGTGGTCTTCGAGATTACCGAGACGGTTTTCATCGCGAATCTCACCCAGGCGCAGGCCATGGTGCGCCACCTTCAGGAGCTCGGCTGCCAGTTCGCGCTCGACGATTTCGGCTCCGGCTTTTCCTCGCTGAACTACCTCAAGAACCTGCCGGTCAACATCGTGAAGATCGACGGCAGCTTCATCCAGTCCATCGCCACGGATAACGTGGATTACGCCCTCCTTCGCTCCATCAACGAGATCGCCCACCTCCTCGGCAAGAAGACGGTGGCCGAGTATGTGGATTCCGACCACTCCTGGGAGATGCTCAACGCGATCGGCGTGGACTATGGGCAGGGCTTCCACATCGGCAAGCCCGCGCCGTTGGTGAATACGGCAGTCTCCGTTTAGCCGACTTTTTCGAAGCAGCCGGTGCAAAAGGGCGAATCCCCGTCGCAACTGCGGAGGCAAATACAAAAAAAGCGGCAAGGTCGGCTCCCATTGTTTCTTGCTCTCAGGCAGCCAATTCCGAATCTCTCGGGACCAATGGAGTTAACCTTGCCTATCTACAGTTCGCCTCCCGGCTCGCAGCGGATGCAAAAATGAAAGACGAGGGCTCCAGTCCTCCGTCCGGGATTCCGTGGATGCCCGTTATTGAAGCGGAGATTTGACGATGAAGGTGGCCCGGAGCGTCGTCGTGACCCCGTTATAAGTGCCGTAAGCGGCGATCTGGTCCGTCTCCGTCTCGTATTTTCCAGCGGAAATTTGGGTGTAGGTGGCCGTTCCGCCGAGGTTGGAATCGAGCAGAGAGACGCTGCCTCCGCCGATGGTCTTCTTTTTGCTGGGGTTCCAGCTCAAGGCGTCTCCATAGGCGAGGACGGTCAGGTAGGTCGTATTTTGATCTTTGCTGGCGAGCACGACGGAGCCGTCACTGGTCACGAAAAAATCGGTGTTGGAAGGGGCCACCGAGTCGTTTCCGGAAAGCTTGAGCAGGCTGGCCTTGGTGATGGCGATGACTTTCGTGGGGCTCGGGTCCGCCGAGGGATTCTCCGGCTGGCTGATCGTGCCAGTGATCGTGACCGGGAAGGCATTGAGCGTGCCCTGCGCGTGAGCGGTAAAAATGGAGAGGCCAAGCACGCCAAGAATCAGGGTGAGCAATTTGAGAGAGTGCATCTGCAAATCTCTAGAGAATGGTCCGCCGGGCGGCAATCTGTTTCCGGTTCGGGAACCTTCCGCAAAAATTCACCCAAAATTTCTTGGCGTCCGCGCCGCTTGGCGTTTATCTCACACTTCCTATGAAAATCGTTCTCGCGTACTCCGGTGGCCTCGACACTTCCGTGCTCCTTTCCTGGATCAAGGAAACCTACAACGCCGAGATGATCGCCTTCTGCGCCGATATCGGCCAGGAGGAGGAGCTGAAGGGCCTCGACAAAAAGGCGATGAAGACCGGCGCGTCGAAGATCTACATCGACGACCTGCAGGAGGAGTTCGCGCGCGACTTCATTTTCCCGATGATGCAGGCCGGAGCGATTTACGAGGGCCAGTATTTCCTCGGCACCAGCATTGCCCGCCCGTTGATTGCGAAGCGCATGGTGGAAATCGCCAAGCTGGAAAAAGCCGACGCGATCGCCCACGGAGCCACCGGCAAGGGCAACGACCAGGTGCGCTTCGAGCTCACCGCCGCCGCCCTCGCGCCGACCCTCGATGTGGTCGCGCCCTGGCGGGATGAGCGGTTCCGCAATCAATTTCCCGGCCGCGCCGAGATGATCGGCTATTGCGCCGACAAAAAAATCCCGGTCGAAGCGAGCGCGAAGAAGCCCTACTCGATGGATCGCAACCTCCTGCACATCAGCTACGAGGCCGGCATCCTCGAAGACCCGTGGCTCGACGCCTCCGCGCCCGAGCACAAGGCGATGTATAAGCTTTCCGTCGCCCCTGAGGACGCGCCCGACAAGGCGGAGTATGTGGAAGCTCGATTTCATCAAGGGCGACTGCATCGCCGTCAATGGCAAGGCGCTCAACCCGCTCGGCGTGATGAAGGCGCTCAACAAACTCGGTGGCAAGCACGGCATCGGCCGCGTGGACTTGGTGGAAAACCGCTTCGTCGGCATGAAGTCGCGCGGCGTCTATGAGACCCCCGGCGGCGCGATCCTTCACTACGCCCATCGCCAGATCGAATCGCTCACCATGGACCGCGAGGTGATGCACCTGCGCGACTCGCTCATCCCGAAGTATGCCGAGCTCGTTTACTACGGCTTCTGGTTCGCCCCCGAGCGCCTCGCCCTGCAGGCCCTCGTCACCGAGAGCCAGAAAAACGTCACCGGTACCGTGCGGGTGAAGCTCTACAAGGGCAACCTGATCAACGCCGGACGCAAATCCCCGGTGAGCCTCTACAACCCGCACATCGCCACCATGGAGGCCGACCCGACCCAGGCCTACAACCAGAACGACGCCACCGGCTTCATCCGCCTGAACGCGTTGCGTCTGAAGGTGGCTTCGCAGGTGCACAATGCGAAGCCCGCGAAGGCGCCGAAAGCGGTGAAGAGCAAGGCGAAGAAGAAGTAACCGTTACCGGAAAAGTCTCGCGCAGAGACGCGAAGACGCAGAGATTGAGGGGAACCGACCATTGCTGGAGTTGAGTCTCCGAGAGAAACTGGTATCTTTTCCGCGATGACGGCTGTCGAAAAAATCAAGGAAGCAGCGACGCAGCTTGGTGCTGATGAGCGCTACGAACTCTTTCGCTGGTGGATTGAGTCGGATGGGTTCAAGCAACGACGGCTCGCTGCTTTGAAGGAGGAGATGGCTTTGGGCATTGCGAACGAAAGCTCGGTTGAGCAATAATAAGGGAAGAGGTAACCTTTCGCGATGCTTGCATGGTTGAAAAAGTGGTTTGCGGCAAAGCCGGTAATCGAATTTCAAGATAAGGAACTGGGCAAATTTACGCTCGAAAGCCAGATTTGGAATGGTTCATTGGAATACGGTGGGCGGCCCATCCGGGTTTACCTCGGTGGCTCAGAAATCGCCCCTGACGCGGCTTTACTGCTCGGTTTGAAAGCGCTTTGCGACCGGCTGGAGGTTGTGATTCAAGACGGGTTCGAATTTATTCGTCTTAACGAGCCCGAAGCTCCGTGCGGTTAAGCTGGAAGTTTTCGCCATCGAGATGCTGTGGGAGGATCAACCGGAAAGCTATGCGTTGGAACTTTTAGCCAATGGAAATGATGATCTCATTTGGAGAGTAAATTTCGAGAATGATACGCCAAAAGAATGCGGTTTTGATGATTGAGTGGTCTTTTTCAAAGTTACCAGTGGGATTGGGCGAACCCGCCTCCAGGTTTCTGAAAGTCCCGGAGGGACGCCGGAGATAAGCCGGTGGTGAAGCGGAGCGAGAACCACCGGAAAGGCGTCCTCGCAAAAAATCTCTGCGTCCCGGAGGGCCGCGGGAAGTGACGGTCGCATGCAGCGCGCGTTCCCATTTTCCAGCGGCCCTCCGGGACGCATGCTTTTTGTTAACGGTTGGATACCGGTGGTTTTCACCACCGGCTTATCTCCGACGCCCCGCCGGGGCTGCCCAATCGGCGGAGCGCGACGGAGATCTGGATCAGACCAATCGTTGCAACCACTGCTGCGCCTGCGCGAGTTCGGGTGAAGTGAGGTTGTGACCGGCTTCGGCCCAGTGCAGATCCACATCCGCGCCCGCTTTGCGGAGCATGGCGGCGAGGTTCTCGACGGATTTCACAGGCACGATCGGATCGTGGGTGCCCGAGGCCATGAGGATGGGGACGTCGGTGAGGGTGGGCGGCTCTTTCGGTACGAGCGGGGTCATGGAACGGAGCAGGATGGCGCCGTCGAGCGTGCCGGGGCGGAGCAGGAGGGTGCTGGCGGCGATGTTGGCACCGTTGGAGTAGCCGAGCGCGATTACTTTGCGGCCTTCGAGGGTGTATTCCTTCGCGGCGGCGGCCACGAAATCGGCGAGCTCGTGGGTGCGGGTGATGAGGTCGGCCTCATCGAAGACGCCTTCCGCGAGGCGGCGGAAAAAGCGGGGCATGCCGTTCTCCAGCGTCTTGCCGCGCGGGCTGAGCAGCGCGGCCTGCGGGAGCAGTGAGTGCCCGAGCTGGAGCAGATCGTTTTCCGTGCCGCCGGTGCCGTGCAGGAGCAACAGCACCGGAGCGCCAGCCTCACCGGGAGTATAGCGGTGAATGAAATTGAGATTTTGGGTCGAGTTCATCGGAAGAGGAGATGGCCAGCTAAATACTCGAAAAGGACGAAAAGGAATTGGAATTTGACGCACTTAGGCGATCTGTTCTTTTCGTTTATTTAGCGTATTTAGCTGGCTCGTTTTAATGGGATTGAATGCGTTAGTTTACGCTGGATTCCAACGGCGCGAGATGGGACTCGATGCTGGCCCGCTGCTTCTCCAGGAATGGAGGCAGGGAGAGCTTTTCACCGAGGGTTTCCATGGGCTCGCCATCGGCGGTGAAGCCGGGACCGTTGGTCGCGAGCTCGAACAGGATGCCGCCGGGGATCCGGAAATAGACCGACTGGAAGTAATGCCGGTCGATCAGGCCGGAGTTCATCACCTGGTTCGCGGCGAGATGCTTGAGCCATGCGGCTTGCGCGTTCACATCCGTCACCGCCCAGGCGACGTGATGGACGCCGCCCGCGCCGCCGGTGCCGCGCACTTTGGAGGCGGCGAGCCGGAGCTGACGGTTCGGGCCGCCCGCGCCGAGCTCCAGCAGGGTGGAATCCTGCGGGTTCGCTTTGAAGCCGAGCACGCGGGTGAGCCACTCCGCCGTTTCGGCGGGTTGGTCCACGGTGAGCGTGACCGCGCTCAGGCCGACCACCGCATTTTCCAGCCCGAGCGGGCTGCCACGCCAGGGGCGAAGCTCGCCCGCGGTTGCGCGGGGCTCCGCGACGAGGCGCAGGCGCTGGCCTTCGTGATCCTGAAACGGGAGGCTGGGCAGATGCGTGCCGACGGCGGCTTCGAGGTCGCCATGGGTCACGTCCTGTTGCTTGAACCAGTCGGCCCATTTCTCCAGCGTGGTGGCGTCCCCAGCGACCCGCAGGGCGGTCTCGCTGATCGTGCCCACGCCCTCGCGGGCGGAGGGGACGTGCTTCCACTCAAAGAAGGTGAGTTCGGTGCCGGGGCTGCCCTCGGCATCGGCGTAAAACAAGTGATAAACGGAGGTGTCATCCTGGTTCACCGTCTTCTTCACCAGGCGCATGCCGAGCACGCGGGTGTAGAAGTCGAGATTCGAGGCGGCGTCCGCAGTGAACGCGGACACGTGATGCAGTCCATGCAAAGTAGGAGTGTCCATAAAGTTAAAAATGAAAAGTTAGGAATTAAAAGATCGTTGCAGAAGTTATTTCGTGGCGGTGGCTTTACTGATCGCCGCATCGGCGGAGAAGAGGCCGCCGCCGCGGATGATGAGCGCAACCGCGAGGCCGATCACCAGCAGGTGGTATTCGTAGCCTTCGCCCTTCTGGTTGCCATACCAGTTCATGAAGAAGCCATTGGCTCCATGCACGGTGGCGATGGCGACGACCATGTTGGACAGGAGGCCGAAGGCGGCCACGCGAGTGAAGAGGCCGGTGATCAGCCCGAGCGAGCCCGCAAATTCCGCCGCGATCGCGAGGAAGGCGAAGACCGCCGGGATGTGCATCGTGCCGGTGAAGAAGCCCATGGTGCCGGTGAAGCCGTAGCCGCCGAACCAGCCGAGCACCTTTTGCGCGCCGTGCGGGAAGAAGACGACGCCGAGGGTGAGCCGGGCGACGAGAGCGGCGAGATCGTTGGGAGTCTTGGTGAGAAGGGTGAGTGCTTTCATAGTTGGATGTTTGGTTTGGTTGTTGCACCCATCGTAAGGCCGTCCCGCCGCGCCGGGTAATGCCGGGTTTTGATTGCCGTTATGCAAAAATCGCATAACATAATGTTTTTAGGCGCGACATTTGGCCGTCGATCTGCCAGACTGCGGGGCGTATGAAAACTCCAGGACTCCCTCTCATCATCGCTGCGTTTTTCAGCCTGCTGGCCGCTTCGGCCCCGGCAGACACGTTCCAGGCGGGTTCCGTCACGTTCTCGGGAACGATCAAGATGAACTCCGGAAGCAACACCACCGTCAGCGAAGCGTTGACGATTCCGAATCTGCTCAAGCTCTTTGGTCAAAAGGCCAGCCTGGCCAGCCAGACGAAGATCCTTACCGACCTCACGACGAATAGCTACGTGCTCGCGAGCGCGGATCACAATACGATTTATGGGACGATCTTTACCTGGGGCTCCAGCGGCAACGTATCGTGGTATACCAGCGGCAAGGCCTCCGGGAACTATACCGGGGCGGATACCTGCATGATGCTGGATGGCTACCTCGTGGGCACGGTGACGTATTCCTCCTTCACGCAAGATGGGAAAGTCCATTCCCCGGCCTCGTTCATTGCCTTCGGGACCTACAACAGCACGGCGACTTACATCAAGGGTTCGCTCCTGCAGCTCACTCCGAATTTTTGACGCAGCCGCCCTCCGATGCTGGCACCTTTGCGCGCGTTTCTGGTGGTGATTGAAGAGGGCAGCCTCAACCGGGCGGCCACCCGCCTGCGCCTGTCCCAGCCCGCGCTCACCCGGCAGATGCAGGCGCTGGAGGAGGAAGTGGGCGGCCGCCTTTTCGAGCGCACCCCGGCGGGGGTGAAGCCGACCGACCTCGGCCACACGCTGGCGAAGCGCATGCAGGGCGTCCTCGCTGCCTACGATACCGCGCTGGCGGAGACCCGGCGGATGGCCCGTGGGGAGCGCGAACAACTGCGGATCGGCTACATCGCCTCCGCCGCGCAAATTTACCTGAACCCGGCCCTGGTCGCCCTGCGCCAGGCGCATCCGAAAATGGAGGTGAAGCTGCTCGACCTCTCACCGGGCGAGCAGCTTGAGTGCCTCGGCAAGGGCGAGCTCGACGTCGCCGTGATCGGACAGGAGGGCTGCGGCGCGCGCCGCGATTTTTACACGCGCAAGCTGGTCACGCTGCCCGTGCTGGCGATGATCCCAGCCGACCACCCGCTCGCCGGGCGGATGGAGATCGATCTTGCCGAACTGCGGGGCGAGCAATTTATCAGCTCGCCGGAGTTCGACATGCCCGGTCGCGACCGCTGGATCGCGCAGCTTTGCAAAAAAGCCGGGTTCCGCGTCCGCTTCGGCGAAGTGGCGGACAGCCTCTCGCACGGCCTTTCCCTGATTGCCGGCAAAGGACTGGTCTCCCTCGCCCCGGCCTATCTCTACTCCATGCCCGCCCCCGGGGTCGCCATGGTGCCGCTGAAGGACGCCAAAGCCACCTGGGATTTCCTCGTCGTCTGGCAGCGCGGCAAGCCCTCGCCACCGCTGAACGTCTTCCTCGAAGCCCTCGCCCACACCGCGCAGGAGAGCTGCAAGGGGCGCGGGGCGCGTAGTTGAGAGTTGAGGGATGAGAATTGAGAGCCGCGTGCTGGCTCACCAAGTCACTGGGAAAAGGTGGTTGTCGTGAATTGTTGGATTTGAATTTCTTCCGGACTTTCTACGCGAGCGCCCGCGTGAGGGCGTATTGAATCCGCTTCGTCACTCGCGGCCAGGTCTTCTCCTTCGCCAGATCGCATTCCCACACCCGCACCACGCGCCAGCCCGCTTTGCGCAGCGCCTTCGTCACCTCCAAATCCCGCTCACGATTCCGCGTCAGCTTCGTCTGCCAGAAGGTCGCATTCTGCTTCGGTTTCGTCGCATGCTTCGGGCATCCGTGCCAGAAACACCCATCCACAAACACCGCCACCCGTGGTTTTGGAAATACGAAATCCACACTCACCGGTCGCAGCCTCACCGTCGTCTCCTTTTTCCGCGGTCCAGTCTCCGCAATCCGCAATCGCAGATGCCGCCGCCATCCCTTGATCCCGCTCAGTCGAAACAACGCTACCATCCGCAACTCTGTATCCTTGTTCCCCCACGACCGAATCGCCGCCATGACCACACTTCGTTTCGCTTTGGTGAAAACGTCGGGCATAATTGTTGAGTTACATTTGCGAGCTAAATTCCTCCGATGACATGCATCGGAAAATCAATGCTGGGAGACAACTTTTGGGCCAGCGAAACTGCTGAGAGGTAGCTGTTCCGGTCAGCGATATGCTCCACGCTGTCGTCCCCATCTATTCCATACACACCATAATACGGTGTGCTCCATTCACCATCATTTACATCATGCCAGCAAAAGCACTCGACAGAGCCGTCTTCGATAAATGTGCGTACCGTGCAAATCCTTAATTTACGGAATGCCATTTGCGAGTCGCCGACGTTCGCCTGTAAATTTATCGGAAAGATCAATCCTGAATCTAGTCGTAGCGGAATTTTCAGTGCTATAGCCACTTCCATACAGCTTTGCTGATTAAATTCACCGATTGTTTCCAACGGCATCTCTGCCAGACATACCGGGCCGAAGTGTTCTTCCAACAGGTAAGGCCAAACTTCGTTTAGCTCATCGAAATATACATGTTTACAGGCCCAGCTTTCAAACAATTGTGCTGCAGCCATCATGTCGCGCATCAATTGATCTCTGCCATTTGCATATCCATTTTCGAAAGGTTTGCTCTTTTCCTTCTGAAGCCGCTCGCACTCCAGCCATAATGACAATGCTGCTGCGAAAATTCCCGCTGAATCAGGTGAGTCCGATGATGAGGTGTCCATAGATGGACATAATCACCTGGCCAGGTTTCACGATTTTGACAAGCTTTCCTTCGTCAGCTTGTCATTCCTGACAAATCCTGCACACTGCCAGTGTTTTATGCCGGAAAACGATTGGACACGTGAAGAGGTCGAGGCCGCAGTGGCAGATTACCTTGATATGTTAAATAAGGAGCTGCGCGGAGAACCATTTAATAAAGCAGAACACAACCGGCTTTTGAGAATGATCATCACTGAGCGTTCCCGAAGCTCCATTGAACGGAAACACCAAAACATCAGTGCGGTAATGTTGCAATTGGGCTTTCCCTATGTTGAGGGCTATAAACCTTATTCTAATTACCAAAAGCTTGTGCGTGAGGTGGTTGCGGAGCGTCTTCAGGCGGCTCAATCATTGACCAGACTCGTGGAAACAACTGTGGAGAAGCGGATAAAATTGCTTCCACCGGTGCCCGATATTCTGGCCATGCAAGTTGCTCCTCCAGTTCCAGATAAAGCAAAGGTTGCTCGTTCTTCCACGCAGTCCGGACCGTACATCAAGAGAAACTACTTGGATCTTGAAGCTCGAAACCAATCGCTGGGTCTCGCAGGGGAGGAACTGGTGCTGAAATTCGAGCGCGAACGATTATGGACATCTGGCCATAAAGCCCTCGCGGAACGCATAGAGCATGTGTCTGTGACGAGAGGCGATTATGCGGGATTTGATATTCTGTCCTTCGACAAAGGTGGTCGGGAACGCTTTATCGAAGTAAAAACAACAAATTTCGGACCGTTAACGCCATTTTTTGCTTCACGAAATGAAGTGAGAAAATCTGAGGAGTTTGATTCCCAATATAGGGTTTACAGAGTGTTCAATTTCAAGAAGCAGCCTCATTTTTTCATTTTATCCGGGGCCTTGAAGCGGACGTGTAATTTGACTCCCACACAATATTCGGCCACCCCTTCTTGATCGAGGGGTGTCACTGGCACTCGATCTGCTGAAATATCGGCCATGGATAATCTCGTGGCGGTTGGGGTGTTTGTGCTGATTTTCGCCTTATCGTGTGCTCTCAGTGTATTCTTCGTCCAGAAAGGACGTGGAAAAGGCAAACTGCCATTCAATGAGAAGATGCTTCGCCCGCCCGGCCACAGCTTGCGCGTGGAGTTGGAAAAAATGGATAACCAGCTTTTGAATCGCTTTATCTGGCTCATCGTGGCTACCGCCACGGCCAGTCTCCTCATTCTTACTGGATGGGGGTTGCGACATTTTCATTTGATCAGCGTCGTTTCGATTCTTCTTGGGGCCAGCATTATGGTCTATCCCATCTGTCGGGCGGTGAAACTGGGGCGCAAAATGATGCGATATCGGGTTGGTTTGTTGGGGGAGCAAGTGGTGGGCGAGCATCTCAACCAGCTCATGCGACAGGGGTGCGCGGTGTTTCATGATGTTCCCGGCGATGGGGCGTGGAATATTGACCACGTGGTCGTCTCGGCGCAGGGCGTGTTTGCGATTGAAACCAAGACGTATCGCAAGCCCGAGGTAAAAGACGGTCACAAGGTGACTTTTACCGGCAGTGAACTTCAGTTTGCGCACTACAGCACCCGGGACGGTCTTGAACAGGCGGCCCGGAATGCTAAATGGCTCGCCCAAGAGTTGACTAAAGCGACGGGCGAGCCGGTGACGGCTACTCCCATTCTCACGCTACCCGGGTGGATGATCGAACGACGCGGTAAGAACGGGGTATTCGTCCTCAACCCGCGCGAGATCAGCCAGACGGTTTTGGATGCGCGCAAGCCGTTGATTCCCGAATCCAATCGGCAGCGGATCGCTTATCAACTCGAGCGGCTTTGTCGGACGGTCGAGGTTTGATTTTCTGTTGTTTCGTAGAAACGATCCATAGGAGGGCGCAAAGCTGTAGCGGCGGTCTATGACCGTCGCATTCTTTTTCCGGATCATTTCGTGCGACGGTCATAGACCGCCGCTACAGGTTCGTAGCGATTACGGCAATGGCAGCACACCTTCGACGCGCACCTTCCACTGGCCGTGCTTCGGGAAGCCGGGGGTTTTGGCGGAGTGGTCCCAGCCGGCGGTCATGAGGGCGAGGGCGGTGAGGAGGGCGCCGTTGCCGGGGAGGTAGAGGGGGAGGCGAGGCTCCTGGTAGTTGTGGCCGTTGGGGAGGTAGGTGTTTTTCGGGGTGTCCATGAGCAGGGCGCTCAGGGCGGTGTCGGGCTCGCCGAGGCGGGTGGCGGTCATGGCGATCATGGGGTAGTCCCAGCCCCAGGTGCTGGGCCAGTCCCATTGGTTTAACACGGTGTGGAGGGTGGCGCGCATGAGCGCGGGGTCGATGAGCGGGGTGGCGGGGACCATGCCGAGGGCGGCGAGGACGGTGGGGTGGTCGTCGGTGAGATCGAGGACGGGCTTTTCGACGGCGGCGTAGTGGCCGTCGCGGACGGTGGGCTGCGAGAGGTGGGTGAGGACGTCGTCCCATTTCAAATCGCGCTTGAGGCCGAGGCGGGTGCGCCATTGCTGGGCGGTTTCCAGCGCCCAATGCCAGTAGGCGAACTCGTAGGTGGGATTGATGGTCTGGTCACGGTATTTGCCCCACGATTCCTGGGAGGGGATCATTTGCGGGCCGAGGACGTAGCGGGTGTGGGCGGCGTCCCAGGTGGGGTAGTCGGCCATGAAGTCGGCGGTCTGGAAAACGAGGTCGCGGTATTTTTCCAGGGTGGCGTGCTCGGCCTCTTTTGCGGAGGCGCGCCGGATGAGCTCCGGCGAAGTAGATGGGGTGGGGCTGCTGCCAGATGAGGAAGGCGGCGACTTTGCTGGGGCTGTTCGCGCCGGGAGGGATCGGTCATCTTCGGCCAGCGAGCGCCGAGGTAGCCCTGGGCTTTGGCGATGGCGCGGGCCTGGGGGAGGATCGGTCTGATACCAGGCGAGGCTTTTCTCGAGCAGCTGGGATGGCCCCAGAGGGCGAATTGGGCGGCGTGCCACCAGTGCATCTCGAGGTGGAACTTGCCATACCAGGAATTGGTGGTGAGGCCGGTCTCCTGTGGCGGGGTGTCGCCGGCGCAGTTGATGGCGGTGAGGTATTGCGAGAGGACGATGCGGCGCTCGAGCTCGCGCCCGCGCGGGTCGGTGCTGCCGGAGAGATCGACCGCGCCGCCGGTGAGCCAGAAGCTTTTCCAATGCGCGGCGGAGGCGGTGAAAATGGCGTTGGTGGTGGGCGAGGCGGAAGTGAGCGGTTGAGGGGAGAAGGTGCAGACGACGGCGAGGTGATCGCTGGCTGCGTGGTCCGCTGGCAAAAGCTGGTAGCGATGAGCACGGTCGTTCTTGTTCAGCTCCACGGGGCCGGACCAATCGAGGCAGGTGGTGTAGGTGGTGGCGTCGAGGGTGGACTGGATGGTGCAGGAATTTTTTTGCGTGGTGGCGGTGGTCTGGTAGCGATCGGGGTGGTCCCAATCGGCGGCTTTTTTCCAATCGTCGCTGGCGCCGGGGAAGGCGAGGGAGAGCCCGGGCGCAGGCAGGTGGTGAGCAGCGGGGAGTCTGATCTCGACCGCGAGGGTGGCGTGCTGTGGATCGCAGACGGTGCGGACGTGGACGGGCTGGCCATCGACGGTGAACCGGCTGTCGAGAGTGCCGGACCAAAGGTCGAGCGTTTGGTGAATGGCAGTGATTTCCGAGGCCTGGACCGGTTTCCCATCGGCATGGCGCAGGACGAGGCCGAGGCGGGCGAGATCGAGCCGCTGCGGATTGGCGCGCAGCCAGTCGGCGGCGGGGACGTAATCGTGGTGATCGCCCGCGCCGGAGAGGTAGGGCACGGCGCGACCGGCGACGGCGTAATTGCGCGTCGCATCGGCCGGGGTGTAGTGCTGCGGATTGGGCATCGAGTGCCAGGCCCAATCGGACATGGTATGGAGCGGGATACCCTGGTCGTAGGCGGCGGTGAAGGTTTGGAGGCCGGTGGCGTCGGCGGTGAAGGCGAAGCTGCCGTTGCCGACGGTGAACGGGGAGAGCGGGTCGAATTTTTCCGCGACGGGATTGTGCCGGGTGACAAGGGCGTGGCGGTCGATTTTGTCGTCGGCGTGGAGGGAAGCGGTGAGGAGGAATGTGCCACAGAGGACACAGAGGGCACGGAGGTGGGGGCGCGTGGCTTTGGTGGGGGAGAGAGCGGGGTGGTGCGGCGAGAGGCCATGAGGCGCGCTCGGCGTAGAACAATTTGAGGCCCCTCGGCTACGCTCGGGGTGACATTTTTGGAGGGGGCGCGAGGGTTGCATGGGTGGGGTGGCGCGCGGGGCTTTCACCGTAAAGCGGTGTGAAGAGTGAGGGGCTGCTTACGGCAGCTTTTGCATTTCGATCCCGGCGAGGATGAAGGGGCCGACGCCTTTCAAGTCATTCGACACGATCGCCTCGCCTTTGGTGTAATAGCGAAATGAGCCGTCGCGCTGCTTGGGAGTCGGGCGGACGTCGAGGCTGGCGACTTTGCAGCAGCGGGTGAGGTCGATGCCGCCGCTCTTGGCGGGACGGATGAATTGGTGAATGAGGCCCGCATAGCCTTTGCGCAGGGCGGGGGCGTCGCTGGCCGGGAGGTAGCCATGGTTCACGCCTTTGGCGATCGCATAGACGAACATGCTGGAGGCACTGGCCTCTAGATAATTGCCCGGGCGCGCGCCTTGATCGGTGACCTGCCACCAGACGCCGGTGTCCTTATCCTGATATTTCAAGATGCCCGCGGAGACCTGGCGGAGCTCGGTGATGAGTTGTTTGCGCGCGGGATGATCGGCGGGCAGCCAGTCGAGCACGTCCACCAGCGCCATCGCATACCAGCCGATGGAGCGGCTCCAGTAGTTCGCCGAGCGGCCATTCGCCGGGCTGGCCCACATGGCGGATTTGCTTTCGTCCCAGGCGTGGTAGAGCAACCCGGTATTCCAACTGCGGGTGTGCTTGGTGATCTGGGTGAACTGATTTGCGATGTCGTCGAAGCCGTCGGTTTTTTTGAAGGTGGCCGCGTATTGGGCGTAGAAGGGCTCGCCCATGAACAGGCCGTCGAGCCACATTTGATGCGGGTAGCGGAGCTTGTGCCAGAAGCCGTTCTCCAGCGTGCGCGGCTGGTCGCGGAGCTGGGTGTAAAGCGCATCGGCGACCTTGCGGTAGCGCGCATCCTTCGTGCGGCGGAGCAACTCCAGCGCGGTGCGGCCGGGCTCGATGCTGTCGAGGCTGTAAACGGAAACCTTGTAGCCAAGCATCGTCCCATTGGGCTCAACCCAGGTGGCAAAGACGTGCTGGGTGAAATCGGCGTATTGCGCGTTCTTCGTGGTGTCGCTCAGATCCAGCAGCGAATGGCAGAAGAGGCTGGCGGCGTAGTCCCATTTGTTCTTGCCCGCCTTCGCGACGATCTTGCCGGCGCTGCGCTTCATCTCGGAGGCGGCCATGCGCTGGGACCACTGGAGCGGCGTTGCGCCATCCACTGGCTCGGTGGCGGCGGCAAAGGTGGGGACGAGCGTGCACAGGAGGGTGCAGGCGAGTTGGGGAGAGAACTTCATGGGGATGAACTTGGGGGCTTGGGGATTTTTGGAGAGATTAAAGCGGCTGCAACCAGACGTTGCGAAATTCAACCGCCGGGCCTTCCATTTGTAGCGCGATAAATCCGCTCGGGGTCGGAAGTTTTTCGAGATGGTTCTCGGGGACGCCATTCACCACGAGGTCAATCGTGCCGTTTTTACAGGTGATGTCGTAGCGGTTCCATTCGCCAACCGGCTTCTCGGCGGGCGCGCCGGTCTTCGCGGCGAGTTGATTGCCATTCACCAGCGGCTTGCCGAAGTCGTAGCCCTTCATCCCGAGCAAATCGCCGGTGGAGTCGCCTTTCACCTGGCACTGGATGCAATTCGGCCACACCACGTCCTCGCCGCTGATATCGACGAGCACGCCGCTGTTGCCGGTCTTCACCGGCCAGCGCCATTCCACATGCAGATGGTAGTCGGTGTATTTCGCGACGGTGCGCAGGTAGCCCACGGTCTTGTTCGAGGCAAGCACGCCGTCGTGGATCGTGTAGCTGGGGGCGACGCCGGGCTTGGCGACGAAGGTCCAGCCGGTGAGGTCTTTTCCATTCCAGAGCGCGATCTGTGGAGCGAGTGCTGTATCTGGAGCGGCGGCGAGGAATTGCGGGAGGAGCATTCCGCCGAGCAAGGCTGGCAGGAAGCGCTTCATTGGGCGCTGACGGTGATCTTGAGTGGCGAAGCGACGCGCTGCGCCCAGGCGGCAAGGTAGGCGGTCCAATCCGCCGCAGTGGTGAACTGGCCGCTCTTCGTCCAGCCGGCCCCGGCGTAGTAAACGAGCGGCTTGCCGGAGGTCGCGTGAGCGAGAATCAAGTGATCGAGCGGAGTCTCGGCGGTGCCGGAAAGTTCGCCGGGCGCGAGCACGAGGCCGGTGCCGAGTTCGCCATTGACCGCGTAGTCCTCCCAGAGGCTGATCCAGTCCGCCTGATCGCCGCTGGCGGGTGTCGCCGCTTTGGCCTTCGGGTGCTTGCCCAGGCCGATGCCGACGGTGATTTCCTTCCCGCCGTCATAAGTGAAGGTGCTCTCGATCTGGTCGAGGTTGTGGCCGGCATCCACGGTGAAGCGCTTCGTCTCGCTCACCATCAGGCCATTGCCCGCGTCCCACGGCGCATAGGTGAGCCTCGAAGACGGTGCGCACCGGGCCGTTGGCGAGCACTTTCCAGGCGATCCAGTTGTGTGAGACGGCGAGCGTCTTGCCGTCCCAGATGCCGGTGCCGCCGCAACCACGCGTTTTGCCGGTGTCATACATATCCAGCCCTTCGCCGGATTCCTCGTGGTAGAGGCTCTTCGTGTACCAGCGGTTCACGATCAGGTAGGGCACGCGCTTGCACCACACGTCCACGCCGCTGCTGATCATCTGGTCCTTACCCGCGGCCGGGTCTCCAGCTTCGGGCCGTAGATGCGGTGGGCGATCCGGTCGTTCTCCCACGCAAAATCGTCATTCCGCTCCGGCACGTAGCGACCAAAGGTCTGGTCCGGGAACGGTGGCACTGTATCCTTCGTGGGCTCGATCGTGAAGGTCGCGCTCTTTTCCCCGGCGGCGAAATCGTGCTGAAAAATCAGGTCGTCCGCATTGTGGTGGTGCTCGTCGGGATGAAAATTCGTCACCTGCGCGGGGATCATTTTTCCTGCCGCATCAAGCACGCGCACGTGGTCGATTTCCGTGCCGGGAAATTGCGCCGCGACCTGCGCCCATGGGACGACAATCGTCTCCGCCGGGCGCGCGATGGCCAGATCGTTGCCGACGGTCACGGTAAGGGAGCTGGCCGCCAGCAAGGAGCCTGACGAAAGGATGGACGCCGTGAGCACGAACGCGGAAGCACGAAGGATATTCATGAACTGGGGTGGGTGGAATGAGTGGATTTTTGGGAATCCGAAAGCCCGAAACTAACGGGCACCCGCTGCGCTGCCAAGCATTCCATGAGCGTGCTCGCCAAATTTTCGAAATATCGGATGATAAGGAATTCACCTGCCCCGTGCGAAAATCGAAACCCGCCTCCCAAAACCGAGCCCGAAGAAAAAGCGCGTCATCCCGGCTGGCGCCGAAGGTCGCACTGCTCTTCGAGACGCCGAATGCCTATTCGCGCGGAGTCCTGCTGGGGATCGGCGAATACATGGCCCAGCACGGCCCGTGGCGGGTGCATTTTGCGGAGCATGGGGCGCACGATGGGCCGCCCCGCTGGCTGAGCGATTGGGATGGGGACGGCATCATCATCCGCAGTGAAAATCGACGCATCGCCCGGCGGGTCGCGTCACTGGCGGTGCCGGTGGTGGACATGACGCCCTCGCGGCTCCTGCCCGCGGCCCCGTGGGTGAAGGCCGATGACGCCGCCGTGGCCGCGCTGGCGGCACAGCATTTTCTGGAGCGCGATTTCCAGCACTTCGGTTTCTGTGGCGATGCGCGCTACCGCTGGTCGCGGAGTCGGCACGCGCAGTTCGCGGAAATTTTGCGCCAGCACGGTCGCGAGTGCCACGGCTACAAGCCCGCGCGTCGTCCGGCCAATGGCGATGCCGAGGCGGATGCGATCGCGCTGTGGCTGCAGGCGCTGCCGAAGCCGGTGGCGGTCTTTGCCTGCTACGACGGGCGCGGGCAGCAGGTGCTCGATGGTTGTCGCCGGGCCGGGTTGCGCGTGCCCGAGGAGGTGGCAGTGCTGGGAGTGGATAACGACGACGTGCTCTGCTCGCTCTCGCCCCCACCGCTTTCCAGTATCGTGCTGAATGCGCGCCGGGCCGGCTCCGAGGCGGCGGCTTTGTTGGAAACCATGATGCGCGGAGAAAAGACCAATGCGGAGGAGCATCTGATTCCGCCGCTGGAGGTGGCGACCCGGCAGATACCGACATTCTGGCGACGCACGATCCCCAGGTGGCGCGGGCGCTGGGCTACATCCGCGAGCACGCGCTGGAAGGCATCGGGGTCAGCGATGTATTGAGATACGCCCCGATGTCACGCCGTACACTCGAGATACGCTTTCAAAAACTGCTGGGCCGCTCCCCGGCGGAGGAGATTCTACGGGTGCGGCTGGGACACGTGAAGCGGCTGCTCGCGGGGACTGCATTGACGCTCAAGGAGATCGCTTCGCGGACTGGTTTTGAGCATGCGGAATATCTCAGCGTCCTCTTCAAGCGCGAGAGCGGAATGACCGCCAGCGAATTTCGCCGTCGGAATAATCCTGCGGGATAATCGGTTGGCGTGGCCGGAAATAAGGGTTGCGCAAAATCTCAGCACAAATGCGCCAACTCTCATTTTCAAACCAACCGGCGTAAGGGACAATAGACGCGATTTCAGCCCAACCCTGCAACGCCCATGAAAAAGCCAGACCCTCTCACGCGCCGGAAATTTATTCGCCTTGCCGCAGGCAGCGCCGTGGCCGTGGGAACAGGCGCGGTACTGAGCCCGCTGCAATCGCTGGCGGAGCTGCCGGTTTCCTCCGGCCCGATGCCCACGCGTCCGCTCGGGCGCACAGGTTTCAATGTGCCGCTCTTCAGCCTTGGCGGGCAGGGACTGTTGGAGATGCCCGGGGATCACACGGCGGAAGCCACGGCGATCATCAACCGGGCGATCGATCTTGGCGTGACGTACCTGCGACACCGCGCACTGGTATGGACACGGTTCCAGCGAGACCTATTACGGCGAGGTGATGAAGACGCGGCGCAAAGAGGTCTATCTCGCCACCAAGAGCGGCGAGCGCACCTACGATGGCGCGATGCGCGATCTGGAAACTTCGCTGAAACGGCTCCAGACTGATCACCTCGACTGCTGGCAGATGCACAACGTCCGCACGCCGCAGGATGTGGAAGGCATCTTCGCCCCGAATGGCGCGCTCAAGGCTTTCACCAAGGCGCGCAACGAAAAGATCACCCGTTTCATCGGCATCACCGGGCACCGCAATCCCTTCGTGCTCAAAGATGGCTTGGGCCGCTTCGATTTCGACACCATCCTGATGGCGGTTAATGCGGCGGACCGCCACCTGCCAGGCCCGGGGGATGAATCTTCCTTTATCGAAAATCTGCTGCCGACCGCCGTGGAAAAGAAGCTCGGCATCATCGGGATGAAAGTGCCCGCGCTCGGGAAAATCTTCCAGCCCGGCGGGCTGACGATGATGGAGCAGGCGATGCGCTACACGCTCTCGCATCCGGTGAGCACGATCATCATCGGGATCAAGACGGTGGCCGAGCTGGAGGAAAACGTGCGCATCGCGCAAAACTTCAAAGCCTTCGAGCCTTCCGAAATGGCGCAAATCGAGGCGCTGACGAAACCGTATTACGCGGACGCGACTTTCTTCAAACGCCAGCACGGCTACTAAAAGCCGATGCGCTGAATCGCCGGGCTTATTCCATTGACGGAGGGCCTGTGCTGGCGTGAGTAATCTCCATCCCTCCATTCTATGAACGCAAAAACTGGCTCCTCCCTTTTTCTTGGCGCGTTGTTCTCACTCACCACTTTGGTAGCATCGGCGACGGCGGATGACAGCCAGCCTTTCCCCGTTCAGATCACGGTGGATGCCGCGAAGACCGACGGCCCGCTCAAGCCGATCTGGCGCTTCTTCGGCTACGACGAGGGCGACTACACCTACATGAAGGATGGGAAGAAACTGCTCGCGGAACTCGGCCAGCTCGGCGGCCCGCAGGTTTTCATCCGCTGCCATCACCTGCTCACCAGCGGCGACGGCTCGTATGCGCTCAAGTGGAGCTCGACGAGCGCCTACAAGGAGGATGCGAACGGCCAGCCCGTCTATGACTGGACGATCAACGACCGCATCTTCGACACTTATCTCCAGCGCGGGTTGAAGCCGTATGTGCAGCTTGGGTTCATGCCCGAGGCGCTTTCCACTCATCCGCAGGATTACCCGCATAACCCGCCGGTGAATGAAAAAGCGCCCGTCGAGGCCGGCCAGGCTTATCCGCCGAAGGACTACGCGAAATGGGGCGAGCTCGCCTACCAGTGGGCGAAGCATTGCGCGGAGAAGTATGGCAAGGACAAGGCCGAGAGCTGGGACTGGGAGGTCTGGAACGAGCCCAACATCGGCTACTGGAAAGGCACGCACGAGGATTACTTCAAGCTCTACGACTACGCGGTGGCCGGGGTGCGCCGGGCGCTGCCCAAGGCCCGCGTCGGCGGCCCGGAAGTCGCGGGCGGTGCCGGCGGGAAATTCCTCGGCGAATTTCTCAACCACTGCGCGCACGGGAAAAATTACGTGACCGGCCAGACCGGTTCGCCGCTCGACTTCATTTCCTTCCACGCCAAGGGCTCGCCGAAATTCGTGGACGGCCATGTGCGGATGGCGATGTCGAACCAGCTCAAGAACATGGACGACGCCTTCGGTGTGATCGCCTCGTTCCCCGAATATAAAAGTACCCCAATCGTGATCGGTGAGAGCGATCCCGAGGGCTGTGCCGCCTGCCAGGCCCCGCAGAATGGCTATCGCAACGGCACGATGTATTCGAGCTACACCGCGGCGAGCTTCCCGCGTGCCCTTGAGCTGGCACAAAAGCACGGCGTGAATCTGGAGGGCGCGCTCACGTGGGCCTTCGAGTTCGAGGATCAGCCGTATTTTGCCGGCTTCCGCGCGCTGGCGACGAATGGGATCGACCTGCCGGTGCTGAATGTCTTCCGCATGTTCGCCAAGATGACCGGTCAGCAGGTGGCGACTGGGAGCAGCGCCGCGCAGAATGCGCAGACGATTCTCACCTCGAATGTGCGTGGAAATCCCGATGTCTCGGCGCTGGCCAGCCTTGATGGAAGCAAGCTTGCGGTGCTGGTGTGGCACTACCACGATGATGACGTGGCCGGGCCGAAAGCGGCGGTGGAGCTGGCGTTGCAGCATCTGCCTTTCAGTGGGAAGGCCTCGGTGACCCATTATCTTATCGATTCGGAGCACAGTAATTCCTATGCCGCGTGGAAAAAGATGGGATCGCCGCAATCACTTTCGTCGATGGAGTATGGATATTTGGAAAAGGCGGGTGCCATGTATGGTTTGCGCGGAGGGATGAAACCCAACGAACCCAGCTACCTGGCCGGCTTGACGGGAGAAATGCAGATCAAAGATGGAGCGGGCTCGCTGAAGCTGGATCTGGAGCGGCAAGGGGTGGAGCTGCTCGTGATCGAGCCGGAAAAATAAGGCTCACGCAGAGACATAACCACGGCGTCATCCCGAGCGGAGCGCAGCGAAGTCGAGGGAGCCCTTACTTTACCTGGGGCCAGGAGTGCTATGGTACATTTAGAAGCCATGTCGCTTCCCCAGCGCAGAACAATTTGAGGCCCCTCGGCTTCGCTCGGGGTGACATTTTTGGAGAAGAGAGCGTGGATTGCAGACGGTGGCTCCACGCTACTAGGACGGGATTTATCGCTATTAATTTGAAATGAATAGTGAGCGATTATCTCCGCTTCGCTTCGGTTCTCGACTCCATTTCGCTTGGGATGACGCCGTGTTGAAGGGGTTGCGAAAATTCTTCCAGCGCGCGGGTTAAACTTTTGCCAGCTGCTTCAGCAGGGCGGCGTGGAACTGGATGCCGAGATCGATATGCGCCACCGGGAAGGTTTCGTTCGGCGAATGGGCATTGCAATCGGGTAGCCCCAGGCCGATCAGCAGCGTTTCGCGCTCGAGGATTTTGCGGAAGAGCATGACGATCGGGATGCTCAAACCCTCGCGAATGGGGGCGGGCGCCTGGCCGAAGACTTCGGTGAGCGCGGCACTGGCCGCGATGGCATCGGGGAGATCTGGGGCGAGATAGTAGGGCTCGCCGCCATGGTCGTAGTTGACCTCCACTCGTACGGTGTCGGGGCAGATGCTCTCGAAAAAAGCGCACACCTGGGCGGCGATTTTTTCCGGCTCCTGCCAGGGGACGAGACGGAAGCTGAGCTTGGCTGTCGCGCTCGCGGGCACGATCGTCTTGCTGCCATGCCCTTGGTAACCGGAGGTGAGGCCGTTGATTTCCGCAGTGGGGCGGGCCCAGATTCGCTCGAGCGCGGAGTAGCCCTGCTCGCCGCAGATTTTGGGGCTGCCGGTGGCTTCAAGCAGTTCGGCGTCGCCGTAGGGCAGTTCATGCCAGACGGTGCGCTCGGCCTCGGAGAGCGGGAGCACGTCGTCGTAAAAACCGGGGATGGCGATGGAGCCATCCTCGCGATGTAGTTTTGCGAGCATCCGGCTCAGTTCCAGCGCCGGATTCGCCACCGTACCGCCAAACATGCCGGAATGCAGATCGGCCTTCGGTCCGGTGACCTTTACCTCGAGGCAACTGATCCCGCGCAGCCCGGTGGTGATCGCGGGATAGCCCGGGCGGACCATGCTGGTATCGGAGACGACGATGATGTCGCAGGCGAGTTCCGCGCGATGGGCTTCGAGAAACGCGCCGAGATGCGGGCTGCCGATTTCTTCCTCGCCTTCGAGCAGATAGATGAGGTTGACGGGTAGTTCCTCGCCCGCAGCGAGCAGGGCCTCGGTGCCGAGGAGGTGGGTGAAGGTCTGCCCTTTGTTGTCGGTCGCACCGCGGGCGACGACGAAGCCGTCTTCCACCACCGGCGCGAAGGGCGGGTGGCGCCAGAGCGCCAAGGGGTCCACGGGTTGCACGTCGTAGTGGCCGTAGATGAGCACCGTGCGCTTCTGCGGCGAAGCGGGTGAACGCGCAATGACGACGGGCGGGCCAGCGGTGGCGTGGACTTGGGCTTCGAAGCCGAGCGCGGTGAATTTCGTCGCCAGAAAATCGGCGCACTCCCGCATCGCGGCCACGCAGCCGGGATCGGCGGAGATGCTGGGAATCCGCAAATAGGCGAAGAAATCTTCGAGCTGGGTTGGCGTGGGCATGGCTTAGGGAAAACCACCAAGGCACCAAGACACCAAGGAAAAGCAAGGAGCCAGATTTTGCCGTCTTCCTGCGCCCCTGGGTGTCTTGGTGTCTTGGTGGTTCATATCGCGTGTCGCTATTTCAATGGCATCGTATAGTGCCGGGCGCTGAATTTCATCCCGTGCTTTTCGTAGAAGGCGTGCGCCGCGGTGCGCTGGTGGCCGGAGTCGAGTACCAGTTCGCTGGCGCGCAATTCCTGCGCCTTCGCGACCAGCCAGGCGAAGAGTTCGGCCGCGTGGCCCTTCTGGCGTTCGGTCGAGAGCGTGACCAGGTCATCCACGTATAGGAAGGTGCCGCGCATGAGGTTGTGCTTGATGCGGTAGCCGGCCACCGCCACCACCTGCTGCGGGGTGGCGACGTAGGCGAGCGCGTAGCCGTCGAACTGGAGCGCGTGGACGGTTTTTACAAACTCCTCGGCTTTCAAGTGAGGCCGGAGTTCGTGCATGACGGGGAAGCAAGCGGCGATTTCTTCGTTGCTGGAGGCGAGGGCAATCATGGATTAAAGCGGGAGAGGGCGAATGGACGCAAATCAAAGGCGGAACTGCCTTTCGTGACAAGATCCGTCATCGCCTCGCCGACCGCGCTGCAAAATTTGAACCCGTGCCCACTAAAGCCCCCGGCGACCCACGCGCCCTGCTCACCGGGCAGCCGGTCCATGATCGGCGCGCGATCCGGGGTGTTCTCGAAGAAGCACGTCTCCATGGAAAGCACCGGTCCATTGGCATCGGGAAACGCGCGGCTGATGAAGCTGCGCATATCAGCTTCGTCCTCCTCGTTGGCCTCGTGGCGTGGGAGATCGGGATCAATCGCGGGTGAGGGAATTTCACGCAAGCGACCGAGCTTGAAGCCGGGGATGCCGTGGACCGGGAAGCCGTAGAAATGGCCGGTTTCCGGTAGATCGACGATCCACACTGGCAGCTTCGCGGGCTGGAAATTCGCGAGCTGCGCCTTCGGTGCAAACCAGCCGAGGACGGTGCGCTCGGGGACGACGGGCACGCCGAATTGCGCGAGCAGTTTGCCGATCCACGCTCCGGCGGAGAAGACGATCTGCTTCGCCTCGTAGGTATTGCGATTGGTGCGGACAATATAGCTGCTCCCGCGCGGCTCCCAGTAGAGCAGCCGCTCGTGGCCGTGGATTTCCGCGCCGTGCGCGAGGGCGAGATTCACGTGCGAGCTCACCGCCAGCTCCGGCAGCACGAAGCCCGAGCCGGGCTGGTAAACGCTCATCATCTCCGGCGTGGGCGTGAGCGCGGGGAAGCGGCGCGTCGTCTCCGCGGCATCGAGCACCTCGTGAGGGAGGTCGAACTTGGCGCAGGCCCGTTTCGAGCCCTGGAAGATGTGCGAACCGGGCAACGAAACATCGAGGCTGCCGATGCGATGAAAGATGGGGGTGCCGACTTTTCCCCGAGCTCCTGCCAGAGCTCGACCGCACGCAGGACGAGCGGCACGTAGGTCGGCCCCTCGTGCAGGCCGAGGCGCAGGATGCGGGTGGCGCCGTGGGAGCTGCCCCGCGTATTGGGTATGGAATGCTGTTCGATCCCCAATACCTTCAGGCCGCGCGTGGCGGCGTGCATGGCAATCGCGCTTCCCATCCCTCCCACGCCAATGACGGCGAGATCGTAGAATTGCATGGGTTAAAACAGCGTGAGGTAGTGGCCTACTTCCCAGCGTGAAATCTGCCGGTGGTATTCGTTCCATTCCTGCCACTTGAGCTTGAGGAACTCGCCCTGGATCGGCCCGAGCGCATTGAGGACCACGCTGTCGTTTTCCAGCGCGGTGAGCGCTTCCTTGAGCGACTGCGGCAGCGTGACCAGCCCGCGCTTATAAATCTCCTCGCGGCTGAGTGCGTAGAGGTTGCCGAGATTCGGCTCGCCCGGGCTCGCCTCCGTCTCGATGCCGTCGAGCCCTGCCGCGAGGTAGGCCGCGAAGACGAGGTAGGGATTGCAGCCCGCGGAGACGGTGCGGTCCTCGATGTGACCGGGGCCGCAGATGCGTAACATCTGCGTGCGGTTGTTGTCGCCGTAGCTGATGAAGGCGGGCGTCCAGGTGAAGCCGGATTGCGAGCTGTAGAGCCCGGGGCCGACGAGCAGGCGTTTGTAGCAATTCGCGGTCGGTGAGCTAATCGCGCAGAGGGCCGGCCGCGTGTTTCAAAATGCCGCCGAGGAAGTGGTAGGCGATCTTGGAGAGCCCGAAGCCGCGCTTGTCCTCCAGGTCGGTGAACAGGTTTTCGCCGTCCGTCGTGCTCGCGAGGTGATAGTGAATGTGCGCGCCGCTGCCGGTGCGGTTGCTGAACGGCTTCGCCATGTGGGTCGCGGTTGCACCGTATTTCGGGGCGACCTGACTCGTCATCATCTTGAAGAAGGTGTAGCGGTCGGCGGTGGTGAGCGCGTCGCTGTACATGAAGTTCACTTCATACTGCCCGTTGCCGTCCTCGTGATCGGTCTGGTAAACGCCCCAGCCGAGCTGGTTGCAATAGGTGATGAGATCCTGCAAATAGCCGAGCGCGGGCGAGATGCCTTTGTAGTCGTAGCAGGGCTTGGAGAGATTATCGACGCCCGCCGGGTCCCAGGGCGAGATGGTGCCGTCGGGATTTTTCACGACCAGGAAATGCTCGGGCTCGATGCCGAGATTGAAGAGGTAGCCCTTGTCGTGCGCGAGCTTCAGCACGCGCTTCAGGTTCACGCGCGGGCAATAGGGGTGCGGCTTGCCATCGACATAGAGGTCGCTCGCAAAGCGCGCCGTATTCGCCAGCCAGGGGAGCGGGGTGTAGGAACCGAGGTCGATCCGCCCCATCATGTCGTGCGAATGCGCCGCCTGCCCCATGCCCCACACCGCACCGCCGGCAAAGCCCGCCCCATCGTCGATCAACAGGTCGAGGCACTCGACCGGCGACATCTTGACCTTGGCCGCGCCGTGGATGTCCACGAACTGGGCGAGGAGGAACTGGATTTTGTCACTGCTGAGCGTGTCTTTGATTTGTTCGCGCGTGGGCATAGGATGAGAATGGATAGTAGGCCGGTGGCTGAGTTTTTTTGATTCCCTGCGCAATTTATGTTGCATTAAATGCAACTTCAGTCAATTGTCATTTTCAAGTTTTGAAAATTCCGGGCGCTCCCGTGCGCCTGTTATAGATACTGACGATTTATGTGTGGAATTGCAGGCCTTTTCTTCAAAAACAAATCACTGGAACCGTTTCTAGGGAAGCTCTTCAGTGAAATGCTCGACTGCATGAGCAGCCGGGGCGCAGACAGTGCGGGCTTCGCCGTCTATGGCAACACCGTCCGCTCGGGAAACCTGAAGCTGACACTGCAACATCCGGGTCCAGAGTTTCCTTGGAAGCAACTTTCTGCGGCGCTGCAAAAGCAATTCAAGAGTAAGCCGCAGGTCGAGACCGTGTCGAATCACGCCATCTTTACCATGCGCGGCGAAGAGGCAGTGTTGCAGCGTTTCATCCGCGCGCAGTTTCCCGGGGTGAATATCATGAGCGTCGGGCGACGGATCGAGATCATGAAGGAAACCGGGCTGCCCTGCACCGTGCTGGAGCGGTTTGGCGTGCGCGAGATGCGCGGCAGCCATGCGATCGGCCACACGCGAATGGCGACTGAGAGTGCGGTGACCACCGCGGGCTCGCATCCGTTTTCCACCGGGCAGGACTTGTGCCTGGTGCACAATGGCTCGCTGAGTAATCATAATAGGTTACGGCGAAATCTTCGCCGCGAGGGCATCGAGTTCCAGACGGAGAACGATTCCGAGGTCGCGGCCGGTTACCTCACCTGGCGCTTGCGCGAGGGCGATACGCTGGAGCAGGCGCTGGAAAAGGCGCTCAAGGATCTCGACGGTTTTTACACCTTTACGATTGGGACCCGCGATGGCTTTGCGGTGTTGCGCGATCCGATTGCCTGCAAGCCGGCGGTGATGGCCGAGACAGCGGATTACGTGGCGATGGCCTCGGAATACCGTTCACTGGCCTCGCTTCCGGGCATTGAGAAAGCGAAAATCTGGGAACCCGAGCCCGCTAAAATTTACACCTGGAACGCCAAGAACTGATGAAAAACGGAACGAACGACCTCATGGAAGCACGCGGCTCCAAACCCCGGCTCAAGCCCACGGCGAAAGCAAAGCCTGCGGAAAAGCCCTGCGTCGTGGATCTCGCCAAAAGCACCGTGCGCTCACTCAACGCGGCTTTGCACGAGCTGAAGTACCCGAGCCCGCTGTGTGGAAAGTGAAAAACCCGCGCGGCGCGCATGCGATCGCCTGCGGCCTGCAACTGCCGGTGACGGTCGAGATCGACGGCCCGGTGGGCTACTACTGTGCAGGGATGAACCAGGTGGCGACCGTGATCGTGAAAGGCAACGCGGGCACCGGGGTGGCGGAGAACATGATGTCCGGCTTCGTGCATGTGCAGGGCAGTGCGAGCCAGTCCGCCGGAGCGACCGCGCATGGTGGCCTCCTGGTGATCGACGGTGATGCCTCGGCCCGGTGCGGCATTTCAATGAAGGGTGTCGATATTGTGGTCAAGGGCTCGGTCGGCCATCTCAGCGCCTTCATGGCGCAATCGGGCAACCTTGTGGTCTGCGGTGATGCCGGCGAGGCGCTCGGCGATTCCATTTACGAAGCGCGGATCTTCGTGCGCGGGAAGGTGGCGGACCTCGGCGCGGATTGCGTGGAGAAGCCGATGCGAGCCGAGCACTTAAAGCTGCTGGGGGCGCTCTTGAAAAAGGCCGGCGTGTCGGCCAGTCCCGAGGAGTTCCGCCGCTACGGCAGCGCGCGGAAGCTCTACAACTTCCACATCGACCACGCCGGAGCTTATTAAAACCATGAGCGATTCATTGAAACCAGGCCTGCGCGAATCCGCGACTTTTGATCGCAACGTCATCCACGAAATCCAGCGCGCCGCCGAGACCGGCATCTACGATATCCGTGGCTTCGGGACCAAGCGCCGGCTGCCGCATTTCGACGACCTCGTGTTCCTCGGCGCGAGCATGTCGCGCTATCCGCTGGAGGGGTATCGCGAAAAGTGCAGCACCGATGTCGTGCTCGGCACCCGCTTTGCGAAGAAGCCGATTCATCTGAAAATTCCGGTCACCATCGCAGGCATGAGCTTCGGCGCGCTCTCCGCGAATGCCAAGGAGGCGCTCGGCCGCGGTGCGAGCGAGATGGGCACCTCCACCACTACCGGTGATGGCGGGATGACCCCCGAGGAACGCATCAGTTCCAAGACGCTCGTCTATCAATACCTGCCCTCGCGTTACGGGATGAATCCCGACGATTTGCGCAAGGCGGATGCCATCGAGATCGTGCTCGGCCAGGGCGCGAAGCCCGGTGGCGGCGGCATGCTGCTCGGTCGCAAGATCAGCGACCGCGTGGCGGCGATGCGCAACCTGCCGAAGGGAATCGACCAGCGCAGCGCCTGCCGTCATCCCGACTGGACCGGCCCGGACGATCTCGCGATCAAGATCGAGGAACTGCGCGAGATCACCGACTGGGAGAAACCGATCTACATCAAGGTCGGCGCCTCGCGCACCTACTACGACACCGCGCTCGCGGTGAAATCCGGCGCGGATGTGATCGTCGTCGATGGGATGCAGGGCGGCACCGGTGCGACCCAGGATGTCTTTATCGAGCACGTCGGCATCCCCACACTGCCTGCTGTGCGCCAGGCGGTGGAGGCCTTGCAGGAGCTGGGCATGCACCGCAAGGTGCAGCTCATTGTCTCCGGTGGCATCCGCAGCGGCGCGGATGTGGCGAAGGCCCTCGCGATGGGGGCGGACGCGGTCTCCATTGGCACCGCCGCGCTGATCGCGCTCGGCGACAACAGCCCGAAATTTGAGAAGGAATACGCCAAGCTCGGTTCGGCGGCCGGTTTCTTCGACGATTATCAGGACGGTCTCGATCCGGCGGGCATCTCCACGCAGGACGAAAAGCTCGCCGCCCGCCTGAACCCGGTCGAAGGCGGTCGCCGCCTTGCCAACTACCTGCGCGTCCTCACCCTGGAAGCCCAGACCATTGCCCGCGCCTGCGGCAAATCGCACGTGCACAATTTGGAACCGGAAGACCTCGCTGCGCTCACCATCGAAGCGGCTGCGATGGCCAAAGTGCCGCTGGCGGGGACCAATTGGATTCCCGGTGCAGGCTTCTAGCGTGGCCTTCCGAAAAGTCATCCCGAGCAACGTCGAGGAGGCACAAATTTTTCTGCGTTGGGAGCGCGGTGTGATCTCCAACGGCATCGGCGCATTATTTTTTGCAGCGAAACCGCTACGGCAAAAACCGCTCTCGCATCCCAGGCGCGGGAATTGGACAGGAATCATCCTTCCCACACCAGCGATAGCGTCGCCGGGCGATGAAATCGTAAACAAGATCCCGCAGAAACGCGGGGACCAAAAGAAGCACACCGGCCAGCCGGGCCACCGCTCCGCAATATCCGATTGCGCGCAGCACCGCCGCGGATTTTTTCCACACCTGCTGGCTCCCATCCGCTTCCGTTTTCACAAACAGCACGCTCTTGATTCCATCCAGTCCAGCCTGCCGGCTCAGCACCCGGGCTGCGGTTTCCCCCTGGAGCGGCGCAAAACGCAGCCGCCCCCTCCGATCCCATTTTACCAGTCGGCGAATCCCCCACTGGCAGAGGCCGCACTCCCCGTCGTAAAGCACGAGCAAGGGCGGCGGGGGCTCACTCATTGCAAGGTGGCGAGAGATTTCAGGTCAATCCGGTCCAGCCACAGTAGCAGCGCGTCTTTCGGTCGGTTGTAAACGTCGAGATTGATGCAGTAGCGACCGCCCACGATGATGACCAGCGAATGAGTGTTGCTGGCCTTGTCGTAGGATTCCTGGGCCGGATAGCCCGCCACGATCGTGCCATGCACATAGCTGTCGGTATCCTTGTCCGTCTCGTTCGTAACGGCCCAGATGCGGATCATGCGGCGCAGCGCTTCGGGACGATTGCCCCAGTCGTTGATCTGCAAGTCCACGCGGATATCCGGATCCGCGTTCTTGGCGTCGGATTGCACATAGCGGCACTGCGACGTCGTGACCGGCGCCTTGGAAATGACGTCATTCTGCGAAGAGACATTGATCACTTTCCAGCCCTCGGGCGCGATGGGCAGGTATTTTTTCAGTGCGTCGGGAGAAGTGGTCTTTTTGAAGTCCTCGGCATGAGAAATACTCGCAATCCCGAGAAACAGGGCCAGAAAGGTGAAGACAAAGGGACGAATCATGCCGACACTCTCAACAGGATGCGCGGATGCGTCAATGAATACCCTGTTTCAGACTGGTGACAGCTGATCGATGACAGGCTGGTTTTGTCGTATAAATTGAAGAACCATTCGCGATGAAAATTGAGCACCTCTACATTTCCCCGGGCCACAATTTTTTTGGGCGCCATGGTCTGGAGGCCGGGACGCATCCTGCGCTGGAGCAGCGCGAGATCGAGTGCGTGGCCGGGTCCGGGATCAAGGGCGACCGTTTCTACGACTTCAAGCCCGATTACAAGGGGCAGATCACCTTTTTCTCCGGCGAGGTTTATGAAGAGCTCTGTGAACGGTTGCAGGTGAGTGATCGCGGGCCCGAAGCCTTCCGACGCAACGTGATCGTGCGCGGAGTCGATTTGAATACGCTGATCGGGCAGGAATTTGAAGTGCAGGGGGTGCGTTTCATGGGCACCGGCGAGTCAAAGCCCTGTTCGTGGATGAACCACGCCTTTGCCGAGGGGGCCGAGGCGCTGCTTCAGGGGCGTGGGGGTCTCCGCGCGAGGATTCTTACCAGCGGGGTTCTTTCGGTAGGGAAGTAACGAGAGGTCCCCAAATGGAGTGGGGAATTTTACCACGAAGACACGAAGCACACGAAGGAGATGGAAGGCTGACCGGATGCATCGAACGATTCTACGGCTCCAAAAATGAAGGGCTGAAGGCCCGTAATCAACCCCCGGGGCGTTGCCCCGGGCTGGGAGGATCGCCCCCGTCGGGGGCTTTCGAAAAACTATTTCAAGCCACCAGCGTCTTCGCTTCCGAGAGCTTGATCACGCGGCCTTCGGGATCGCGGAAATTTGTGTAAGGGCCGACGGTGGTGACGATGATGCCGCGCTTGCGCAGTTCGTTGAGCACCGGCGCGCGGTTCTTGAGCGACACGTAGAGATGGAAGTAGCTGACCGTTTCGCCGAACTCCGACTTGCGCAGGCAGATCGGCAGGCCGCCGAGGCTTCCATTTCGCAGTAGCGCTCGGTGCGTTCGCTGATCACCCGGGCGCCGACGATATCGACGTAGAAATCGCGCACTTCCTTCCAGCGCTGGGTAAAGATGGTCACCGAATAGCAGGTGGGCGCATGATCGGCCGTTTCCATCTTCTCCTCCGCGCGGTGGGCGGATTCCTGGGCGGGTAAGTATTCAGCAGTTGTCATGAGAATCCTATAAGCAGCCTGCTTGCCAGCTTCTATGGAAATTATAGTTTTTCTCAAAATTAAAATTTTCCGGGCGGTGATTTGCCTTCCAAACTTGCGACCGACCGTCTCCCAGCTAGTTTCTGGGCGATGTTCAAGCGTGCCAAGCTCATCTTTTTGCTACTCAGTGTGTTTTCTCTGGTCCTTCCTGCCATGGCAGGCTGGACTGAAGATTACTCAGCCGCGGTGATTACTGCCAAAAATGAGAAAAAGCTCTTGCTGCTGAATTTCATGGGCTCGGACTGGTGTGCTCCCTGTAATCAATTGGAAAAAGAAGTCTATTCCACCACCACTTTTGAAGAATATGCCACGAAACATCTCATTCTTGTGAAAGTGGACTTCCCCCTGCGTTCACCACAGGCCGAGGCCGTTAAGCAGCAAAATGCGAAGCTTCAGGCGCAATACGGCGTTCTGGACCTGCCGGTGGCGGTATTGACGGATTCCGAGGGGAAGAAGCTGGGGCAGATTTTCGGTTATATCGAGGGCGGCCCGACTGCTTTTATCAAGGAACTGGAGAAAATCGCCGGGGACGGCCATTTCACTGCACGATAAGTTCTTTTTCGCGCGAAAGCTTTCGCTTCCGGCATTTCAGATTTGCTCTCCCTGGGGCAATCTTTCAGAACGGATCGGTCTCGGGTGCGGAACTGAGTCTTTTAATCCCGCAAGGAATCCTATGATGAACAAAACATTTTTCTCCGGTCTCTTTCGAGGTGGGCTGGCTGCCTGCGCCTGCCTCCTCTCTCTCACCGGCGCGAAAGCCCAGATCTACGTGGGGCAATCGGCCAATAGCGATGGCACTTTCACGATCGGGGAATACGATTACTTGAGCGGCAGCGTGATCAAGGATTCCGTGGGTCCTACCTCGAGTGCCACCATCGGCTTCGCCCTCCAGGGCAGCACCCGGTTGTTTACCTCCGATTCGGCCAGCGGCGAGATCGGCGTTTACCATTTGAGCACCGGCAAGGCGATTAATTCCGCCCTGGCGCAACTCACCCAATCCGGCCCGGCGATGCTGGATGGCAACAATCTCTACGTCGCCAGCCCGAGCGATGCGACCGTGCGCAAATACAACGCTACCACCGGGGCACTGCTGCTGACGATCAATGTCAACGCTGCCAGCGCCGGGGATACGCTGGTCATTTCGATGGATGGCGGCGGCAACCTGCTGGTCGCGGACGGCAAGTCGGCCAATGCCAATACGATCGTGAGCCAGTACAACGTCACGACCGGCGATTTGATCACGGCCAATTACCTGACGGTTGGCAACTCCGACGGCATCGGGGGCATGGTGGCGGATGGCAGCGGGCGGCTTTACGTCTCCCGGCCAAATGCCAACGCGGTGACGATGTATGATTCCTTCAATGGCGTCCTCGTTTATTCCTCGATCGTGCCCGGACTGAATAAGCCGACCAGCCTGGTGCTGGATGCCGCCGGGCACCTGTTCATCATCTCCGAAGGCTCGGGCACGGTGGGGGAATATGATCCGATCCTGCAGACTACGATCAACGCGACCGTCTTCACGAATACCACCGCGACCCTGCGCGGGCTGGCCGTGGCCTTCCCCACCTTTGCCGGGCGCTATACGGCGATCATCGATGTCCCCTCGGATTCCAACCTGCCGCAGGGCTACGGAGAACTGGTGTTGACGGTGAAGGCCTCCGGTAAGGTCACGCTCAATGGTCACCTCGGCGATGGCACCGCAGTGCATGCGACGGCGAAGCAGGCTTACGGCGTGATCAGCCTGAATCTGCCGCTCTACGCCAAAAAGGGCAGCCTCAGCGGACAGCTTGTTTTTCGCCAGCATTCGACGTCCGATCTTGCCAGCACGCTGGCCTGGACCAAGCCCGCGGTGAAGACGGGACTTTATCTAGGCGGCTTCAGCACGAGCGTGAACTTTGGCGCGGCACCCTTGGCGGCTCCGGCTTTGGCGGCGGGGAGTTATTCCGTGGTGCTCAGTGGGGGCGGATTATCCAGCTCGATCACTCATGGCGTGACCCTTGCGACGAACGGCAAAGTGACGGTGACTGATCCGGGCGACGACCATTTGAAACTGGTGATCAATCAGGCAACCGGGAGTTTCTCCGGGTCGTTTTTGATGCCGAATGCGAAGATGCCGACGACGTTCAAAGGCGTGATCCAGCAGATGGACCAGGGAGCGGGCTATTTCAAAGGGCCGACAGCGACAGGTGGCGTGACGATTTCGACGCCGACGGTGGTGAACAACTAGGCCGACGAGTAACTGCGATTCATCCTGCTCGGCGCTGTGGGACGTCGGGGAAAACGGCGCGCTCGAAGAGAGAGTTTTTAGACAGGATGAACAAGATGAACAGGACGGCGGAAATGCCGAATCCCCCAAAAACACTTATTCATCCTGTAAATTCTGCTCAGCCTGTCTAAATTCCGGTTTCCAGAATCGCGTCAGGTCGTTCCTTCGAGAGGCGAAGGGTAAATCCTTCAAGCGTAAGGCTTAGTAGCTCTTTGCCCAGATCACGCGGCGGGAGCTTGGCTCGCCGGAGAAAGGGCAGACTCCCGCCTCGGCGGGAAGCCCGGCCTCGTAGGACGGAATGCAACGGATCGTCACCTTGAGATCGGTCTTGATCCGTTCCTCGACTTCCTTCGAGCCGTTCCAGTGGGCGTAGGCAAAACCACCGTGGATTTCCGGCTTGTCGGCATTCTGCGCGGTGAAGAAGGCGTAGAAATCCTCCTTGGAGTCGATGACCTTCAGGTTGGCGTCGCGGAACTCCAAAGCGCGCTGGTAGAGTGCATCCTGGATCTCCTGCAGCAGCGCCTCGACCCCGCCGACAAACTCGGCATTGGCGAGGAATTGCTTTTCCTTGAGTCCCTTGTCGCGACGGCTGACGGCGACGGAGCCTTTCTCCAGATCGCGCGGCCCGAGCTCGACGCGCACCGGCACGCCTTTTTTGATCCATTCCCAGTTCTTCGTGCCGCCGCCGAGGTCGCGCTCGTCCACTTCCACCCGGAGCGGCTCGCCCTGGAAACGCACGGTCTTCAGTTCCGCCGCCAGCTTGCGCGCCGCTTCGATCACCGCCTCGCGGGTATCGGGCTTCGGTGTGACCGGCAGGATGACAATTTGCGACGGGGCGATCCGGGGCGGGATGATCATGCCGTCGTCGTCCGCATGGGTCATGATCAGCGTGCCGATGAGGCGGGTGCTGGAGCCCCAGCTTGTCGTCCAGGCGTGTTCCTGCTTGTTCTCGCGGGAGACAAATTGAATGCCGCTCGCCTTGGCAAAGTTCTGGCCGAGGAAGTGGGAGGTGCCGGCCTGGATGGCCTTGCGATCCTGCACCATCGCCTCGATGCAGAGCGTCTCCACCGCGCCGGGGAAGCGTTCGCTTTCGCTCTTCTGTCCGCAGAAAACCGGGATCGCGAGCCATTCCTTGGCGAACTTTTCATACACGCGCAGCATCTGCTCGGTCTCCACCATCGCCTCCTTGTCGGTCTCGTGCGCGGTGTGGCCTTCCTGCCAGAGAAACTCCGCGGTGCGCAGGAAAACGCGGGGCCGCATTTCCCAGCGGACCACGTTGGCCCACTGGTTGATCAGAATCGGCAGGTCGCGATAGGACTGTACCCACTTGGCAAAGCTGGCTCCGATGATCGTCTCGCTGGTCGGACGCACCACGAGCGGCTCAGTCAATTCCGCCGCCGGGGCGGGACGCAGGCCACCCTTGCCATCGGCTTCGAGGCGATGATGAGTGACCACGGCGCATTCCTTGGCGAAGCCTTCCACGTGCTCGGCTTCCTTCGCGAGATAGGAGAGGGGGATGAAAAGTGGGAAATAGGCGTTCTTGTGTCCGGTGTCCTTGAACATGCCGTCCAGCCCGCGCTGCATGAGCTCCCAGATCCCGTAGCCCCACGGCTTGATCACCATGCAGCCGCGCACGTCGCTATTTTCCGCCAGATCGGCGGCACGCACCACTTGCTGGTACCATTCGGGAAAATCCTGCGCCCGGGTGGGGGTAATCGCTGTCTTTTGATCGCTCATAAAAATCGCTGTGAGTTGGTATGGAAAGGGTGATCACTTTCGCCAACCGGACGGGAAATGCAATCCGGCTTTGGGGGAGATTTCACCACGAAGGCACGATGGAGGGGGGATTTTTTAACCGCAGCGGACGCGGCGAGCGCGGCGGGGAAGAGATTCACCACGAAGACACGAAGAGCTGGGGAAATAAACTACGGAGGATACGGAGAGCACGGAGGGAAGAATTTTAATCTGCGAAATCTGCGTGAATCTGCGGACAAAAACTCCCTCCCCTCCCTGCTCTCCGTAGTTAAAAACCCGCCGCGCTCGCCACGTCCGCCGCGGTTCAAATTTAGAAGTGCCTATCCGTGGTGGCACCCGCAGCCGTGGCCGCAGCCACCTTCGCCGGGCGGGCAGTCATCGTCGGTCACGTGGAGCTCGAAGCGGATTTCCTGCAGGGCGATCTGGTCATACACGCTCTGGAGAAAATCGAGCGTGCGCTCGTCGGGCATCTTGGGCGTGTCGAGCTGGATGCGCACCTTCTTGCCCGCCATTTGTGGAAAGGCCTCGGCCAGCTCGCCATCGAGGGCGAAGGACAGGTAGGTGTTCAGCTTTTCCTGGAGCTGGAAAAGCTGCTCATCGCCGCCGCTCCATTCGCGCTGCTCCTGCATGATGAGCACAATTTCGTCGGTCTTCGGATCGTGGGCGATGGCGTCGAGGACGCCGGTTTCTTCAATGCCGGGCATAATTAAGAAGGGTTTGAAAACTCGGCTTCAGGGTAAAGGAAATTATTCGTTGTATTTCAGCGCTCCCGGCCACGCGGTGATCAGGATGTTTTTCGGATGATCCTCGGGATTCACGATGGCATGACCATGACGTACCATCGCAACGAATAGATTAACTTCTTCGACCATCACTGCCCGGCGGTCGTAGTAAAGCACGTAGTAGGATGGCTTTTGTGGGTCCCAGTTGTATTGATCGAAATCTGAAACCAATTGTTTGAGGGATTCCAAGTCGAGGCGCTCGGTTTCCCGAGGGCTTCTGTCCTTGGAAAGGGTCATTCCCATGGAAGAATGGAGCTCGGGAGAATATCCACCTTGCTCACGCATGGCATTGACATGTTCGGCAAAGGACGGCCATTCGATCTTCTTTTCCCCCGTCGGAGTAAGGATCTCGTCTTGAAATGGAAGAAGGTTCAGATACGCGAGCTTATGATCCGGTCGGGGCACGAGTAAATTTTCCCGGACATAAGCCTGCGCCCATTTTTCAGCCGCCTCCCTCGACGGTGCATCGTAGAGAATAATCTCGGTTCCAGTACGATAAGCGCCGGGACCGGGCTCGATCGGTTCCGTGCCTGCATAAATGAAAAATGCCAAGGGCATTGGGGGGCTAATTCTGAGCGCTATTTCCGCCCGATGGCGCGGCTGTGGGGCTGACGGTAGGGCTGGCGACGGCCTTTTGCTTTGCGCTCGCCACCTTGGCCGCGAGATCTTTGTTATCGGGGTCGAGCGCGGTGGCGCGCTGCCAGTAGGTGAGCGCTTTCTGGGTATCGCCGAGCTTGTCGTAGGTGTCGCCCACGTGTTCGTCCACCTCGGGGTCCTCGGGTTGCAGACGATCGACGGCCTTCAAGAGTTGGGGTAGGGCGTCGGGGTACTGGCCCTTGCGGTAATAGTACCAGCCCAAGCTGTCCAGATAGGCGGGATTGTCGGGCTCGATTTGCAGGGCTCGTTTGATCAGCGCGCCGCCTTCGTCCAGCTTTTGATTGCGGTCCACCCACATGAAGCCCAGGTAATTGCACGCCTCGGCCGAGTTGGCCGGGTCCATGGCGATGGATTTCTTGAGCATCTTCACCGCCTTGTCGATCTGCCCCGCCTGTTCCGCGGCTGCGCCGTAGGAGTAGTAAAATTCCGCATCCAGCAGATCCTGCTGGGTATCCTGCGCCGCCTGCTCGGCATCGTCGAACATCGAGACCGCCATCGCGTTCTGCTTGGCCTGCGAGAGCGCCATCGCGAGGAAATAGGTCACTCGCGGGAGGTCCGGGAAGCGCGCATGCGCATCGGTGAGAATTTTTACCGCCTCGTCCGTGTGGTGGTTTTTGAGATCCAGACCGGCGAGACGCAGATAAGCGAGCGGCTGGTTTGGCTCGACCTTGAGCGATTGTTCGTAGGTGAGGAGCGCGGTGGCCTCGTCGCCCTTCTGCTCGTAGAGCTCGCCCAGCGTCTCGTAAGCGTCGTAGCGATCGGGATTATCGGCGACGACCTGCTGGAGCAGTGCCACCGCCTTGTCGAGCTGCCCGTTGTCACGATAGCAGCGGGCGAGCTTGTCCTTCACATTGACCACCGAGACGTCGTCGCTGTCGGAGTGCATCGCCACCACCTGCTCGTAAAGGGGGATCGCGTCCTTGATCTGCTTCGAGACCACGTAAAAATCCGCCACCCGGGCGACAATCGCCGGGTCTTTTGGGGCGAGGGCGAGCGCTTTCTGGTAGGTTTCGTTCAGCCGGGCGAGATGGTCGGGGGTCGTAGTCCCGTCATCCTTCATCGTCAAGCGGGACTGCACCTGCCCGAGTTGAATCCAGAATTTCGCCGTTGTGTCCTTGAGCTGCGCCGCCTTGTCCAGCAGTTGCGTCGCTTTCTGATCCCGGCCTGTTTGGGCATAAAGCTGGTAAAGCGCCAGGCAGGCGTCCTGATTATTGGGCTCCAGTTCCAGCGCCTTTTCGGCAAATTTAACCGCGAGCGCGTCCTTCTTGAGGTATTTGGAATACAACTCCGCGAGAAAGAGCTGCACGGTCGCGTTTTCCTTGCCGACGGCTTTCTGGTTGTCCTTCAGGACGTTGATCGCATCCGAGATATTGCCGCGCCGGGTGAGTTCAGTGGCGACCTTCAGCGCGAGATCAGTTTGCTTGGGGTCGAGCGCGAGGGTGTGGCGGAATTGCTCGAGCGCGGTGTCGTCCTCCGCATCGTCCTCGGCGAGATTGCCGAGAATGAACGACGAAAGCGCATCGGCTTGCCGGGCCCGCTCAGCGGTGAGCTGAAGATCGGGCGCGGTGGCAACGATGCGCGCGGGAAAGGCGTCGGCCTGTTGGGCGGGGTCGCTGAAGGGCTTTTGATCCCTTGCGAAGGCAACTTCGGACCCCGGCAGGGCGAGCAGGATTGCCAGCCCCCATACAGGCACGAACTGACGCCGCCATTGGCTTTGGATGCTCAAGGCTCGCGTCAAGTTCATGCCGGGGAAAATAGCCCTTAGGACTTGTAGCGCAAACGCTTCTTGTGGCGGTTTTCCTTCATCCGCTTGCGGCGTTTGTGTTTGGCGATTTTCGCTTTGCGTGTCTTCTTTAATGAACCCATACGTGAGGTGGTGTACCTACCGGTTAATAAACAACTTTGTTGAGCGGATACTCGATGATGCCTTCCGCGCCGAGAGCCTTTAATTGGGGAATCATCTCGCGGACGACCTTTTCATCGATCACCGTTTCCACCGCGACCCAGCCCGGCGTCGCGAGTTGCGACACGGTCGGATTACGGAGGGAGGGCAGCGTGGAGAGCAGTTCCTGCATCCGCGCTTCTTCGATATTCATCTTCAAGCCCACTTTATCCCGGGCCGCATAAGCGCCCTGCAGGAGCATGACGAGGTTATCAATCTTTTCTTTCTTCCAGGGATCGGCCAGCGCCGCCTTGTTCGCAATGAACTGCGGCGAGGAGGTCATGATCGTCTCCAGGATGCGCAGCTTGTTCGCGCGCAGCGAGGAGCCGGTTTCCGTGACGTCCACGATGGCGTCCACCAGATCGGGCACTTTCACTTCAGTTGCGCCCCAGCTAAATTCGATTTCGGCCTTTACGCCGTGTTTCTCAAGGAAACGGCGGGTGAGATTCACCGCCTCGGTGGCGATCACCTTGCCCTGAAGATCCTGCACCGATTGAATCGGCGAGTCTTCCGGCACGGCAATGATCCAGCGGGTGGGCTTCGAGCTTACCTTGCTGAAGGTCAGTTCCGCCAGCGACACCACGTCCGAGCCATTGTCCTCGATCCAGTCGGCCCCCGTGAGGCCGCAATCCAGGAAACCATGCTCCACATAGCGGCTCAGTTCCTGAGCGCGCAGCAGGCGGACGGTCATATCCGGATCGTCAATGGACGGCTTGTAAGAACGGCTGGCCCCGCTGATCGTGAAACCAGCGCGCGCAAACAAGGCAAAGGTGGCCTCCTGCAAACTGCCGGAGGGCAAGCCAAGTCGTAATGTGTTCGTTACCGTCGTCGTCATTGAAACAAAGGGAGTGTGCATTTAGCTCCACTTCGGCCCGCTGGCTAGGAAAAAGTTTGGGGATTTTCGCGGACTCGGCGTTTTAGCGCCTCGGGGTAAATTGACAGAATTCTGTCAATGTGGGATGGATGGCTATGCAAACGGTCAATTACACGGAAGCGCGAAACCAGCTGGCCAGTCTCATGGAAATGGCAGCTCGGGACCGGGAGCCAATCACCATTACCCGAAATGGAGCCGGTAAAGTCGTGATGCTGGCGATCGAAGAGTATGAGGCGATGGAAACCACGCTGCATCTTTACTCCACGAAAGCGAATGCGACGCAGATCCAGCAGAGCTTGGAGGATTACGCCGCCGGCAAGATCCAGCCGGGTGAGCTATGCGACTGACCTGGCTGCCCAATGGCTGGAAGGATTACCTCCATTGGCAGGAAACCGACCGCAAAATTCTCCAGCGCGTCAATGAACTGATCCGGGACGCGCAACAAAATCCCTTCTTCGGCATTGGCAAGCCCGAGCCGTTGAAGAACAATCTGCAAGGATGGTGGTCGCGAAGAATTACCGGCGAGCATCGGCTGATCTATCGAGTCGAAGGCGAACGCCTGCTCATCATGCAATGCAGGTTTCACTATGATTGATGATTTCCGACGGTCTTCATTCTTCTCCGCGATCTCTGTGTCCTCTGTGGCTAATTTTTCCGGCTTCTTGGTTGGTTGCCTGTAAGCGAAACAGTTGACCGAACCCCGTCCTGCCCGCATATTCCCCACCCGCCATGCCTCGGAATGAGTTGCAGCGCGGGCCTTAGCCATGTCCATCGAACTCACCCGCAATTTTTGCATCATTGCCCATATTGATCACGGAAAGACCACGCTTTCCGACCGCCTGTTGCAGGTCACCGGCACCATTGCCGACCGTGAGGCGCAGGATCAGCATCTGGATGCGATGGATTTGGAGCGCGAGCGCGGGATCACGATCAAGATGCACCCGGTCGCGATGCGCTATAAGGCGAAGAACGGCAAGACCTATAAGCTGAACCTGCTCGACACCCCCGGTCACGTGGACTTCGCCTACGAAGTCTCCCGCTCCCTCGCCGCCTGCGAAGGCGCGCTGGTGATCGTGGATGCCGCCCAGGGCGTTGAGGCGCAAACGGTCGCCACCGTTCACCTTGCCAATAACCAGGGCCTCGCCACCATCCCGGTCATTAACAAGATCGACCTGCCGAATTCCGACATCCCCACCGTCAAAAAGCAGCTTGAGGAAATCCTAGCCATCCCCGGCGATGAAGCTCTCCTTGCCAGCGCGAAGGCCGGGATCGGCATCGAGGAAATTCTCGAGGCCGTGATCGAGCGCATCCCGCCGCCGAAGCAGTGGGACGACGAACGCATCCGCGCCCTCGTCTTCGACTCCACCTTCGACACCTATCGCGGTGTCGTCACCTACGTCCGTATGATGAGCGGCTCCATCAAAGCCGGCGACGGCGTGAAGATGATGAGCAACAACCGCCCCTACGAAGTGAAGGAAGTCGGCGTCTTCCGCCCCAAAATGCAGGCCGTGGACAAGCTCGAAGCAGGCGACACCGGCTATGTCATCGCCAATATCAAATCGACCGCTGAGATCAAGATCGGTGACACCCTCACCGGCACCTTCCAGCCCGCGCTTGAGCCGTTGCCCGGCTTCCAGGTCGTGCAGCCGATGGTTTTCAGCGGCGTCTATCCGATCAACACCGCGGATTTCGAGCACCTGAAGGCCGCGATGGGCAAGCTCCAGCTCAACGATTCGTCCTTCGTCTTCCAGGCGGAAAGCTCCGTTGCCCTTGGCTTCGGCTTCCGTTGCGGCTTCCTCGGCCTCCTCCACATGGAGATCATCCTCGAGCGTCTGCGCCGCGAGTACCACATGGACATCATCGCCACCTACCCGAGCGTCATCTACGAGGTGCTCAAGACCAATGGCGAGTTGCTCCACGTGGACAACCCCGAGTTTCTGCCCGATTTCAGCGTCATCCAGGAGATCCGCGAGCCGATCGTGAAGTGCTTCATCATGGTGCCCAACGAGTACATCTCGCCGCTCATGCAGCTCATCATGGACAAGCGCGGCATCCTCGACCACACCGAGTCGCTCGATACCAAGCGCGTGATGCTCACCACCATCCTCCCGCTCGCCGAAATCCTCGTGGACTTCAACGACAAGATCAAGAGCATCACCCGTGGCTACGGCTCGATGGACTATGAGCACGCTGGCCACCGCGCGGACAAGCTGGTGAAGCTCGACATCCTCGTCAACGGCGAGCCCGTGGACGCCTTTTCCAGCATCGTCCACCGTGAAAAGGCTGAGTCCCGCGGCCGCCAGCTCGCCGCCAAGCTCAAGGAAGTCATCCCCACCCAGCTCTACCAGGTCGCCATCCAGGCCGCGATCGGCGGCAAGATCATCGCCCGCGAAAGCGTGAGCGCCATGCGCAAAGACGTCACCGCCAAGTGCTATGGCGGCGACATCAGCCGCAAGCGCAAGCTCCTTGAGAAGCAGAAGGAAGGCAAAAAGCGCATGAAGAGCATCGGTCGCGTCAACATCCCGCAGGAAGCCTTCATCGAAGTGCTGAAATCGAACTAAGAGCGGACGTTTCTATCGAACTGGCCAGCCCGGAGTGACTCACCCCGGAATCTGCTCCAGCACGCTCACCTCATTCGCCCCGGTCACGGTCACGGCCAGATCGGTGGCGCCATCGCCGTTAAAATCGCCGAGGACGAGGGAGCCGGGGATGATCTTCGTATCGCCGCCGAGACTGAAATTCAACGGTGCGGCAAAGAGGCCGGTGCCGAGGCCGGTGAAGACGCTGACTTGTCCAGTCGTGGCATTGGTGAGGGCGAGGTCGGTAATTCCATCGCCGTTGAGGTTGGCGGCAACGAGCGCGCCGGAGCTGGGGGAAATGGCGGCCGCGATTTTGGTCTGAAGGTTGAATTGCGGGCCGGACAAGCTTCCGTTCCCGAGCAGGATGCTCACAAACTTGCTCGCCGCATTGGCCACGGCGAGGTCGAGTGCTCCATCGCCATTGAAGTCGCCGGTGGTGATGGCGACTGGACTTTGCCCGGTTTTGAAGGTGCTGGCAGCGTTGAAGCCAGTCCCAGTGCCAGCCAGGAAGCTGACGGTACCGCTCCCTTTATTGACAGTGACGATGTCGTTGAAGGTATCGTTATTGAAGTCGCCCACCGCAAAATCCACAGTGCCATTTCCGCCCGTGGCGAATTTCTGAGGTGAGGTAAAGGTGCCATCTCCCACCCCGGTGAGCAGGACGATGTTTTTGCCGGAGATCAAGGCCAGGTCGAGCACGTTGTCGTTGTTGAAATCGGCGGTATGAATCGCCAGCGGTTTTTTGCCGGTGCTGAAAGTGCTGGCCGCACCGAAGGAGCCCGTGCCATCGCCGAGCAGGATCGCCACGGTTCCGCTGCCGCCATTGGCAATCGCGAGATCGAGATGGTTGTCTCCATTGAAATCGCCGACCGCGATGCTGTTGGGCAGCTTGCCGCCGGTGGAGAAGCTGACGGGATCGAGGAAGCGCCCGGTTGCCGTGCCGAGCATGATGCTCACGGTGCCGGCGGCGCTGTTGACGATGGCGAGGTCTGAAATGCCGTCGCCGTTGAAATCGGCGCTGATGGCCCCTTTGGGCAGTTTGCCCACATCGTAAGCCGTGGGCGAGGTGAAGCCGAATGGGCCGTTGTTGAGCAGCGTGTTGTGGCCGCCTCCGCCGTGGATGACATCGCTGCCTGAGCCGCCATCAATCAAATCATCCTGCGCAGAGCCGATGATGTAATCATTGCCATCGCCCCCGAAAATCCGGGTCGGCAGGGTGGCCAGGGCGCTGAGATCGACATGATCGTTGCCCCCGAGGGCGTAGATATCGAGCCGGCCAATTCCGGTGCCAATCGTTACCGTGCCCGTCGCTCCCCCAGTGAGGGTGACCGAGGACGCCGCTGCGGTGATGGTGTCCGCCAGATCGCTGCCGTAGATTTGCAGCACGTCCAGTCCACTCCCCGCCTGCGAGTCGATGATCAGCGCCCCGCTGTTGTTGGTGTTGATGGCCAGATTCACCCCCGCCAGTGCTACGGATGCGGTGTTGGTGCCCGTGGGCGTTACCGAGAAGGTGTCCGCTCCGGCGGTGCCTAAAACGGAGATATCTCCTGTGGAGGCATTCACATTCAGCGTTTCGATACCCGAGAGGGTGACGGTGCCGAAGCCCGTTTCGGCGACGGTCCCGGCGGTTGGATTCACGGTCACCGCCACCCCTGTCCCGTTGAAGTTCACGACATCCGAGCCGGACGAATTGCCGCCCTGAATGATGATTGACGGCAGGTTGTGGTTGCCGGCGATGTTAAAGGTGTCGTTGCCGTCGAGGCCCGCGAGCGTGAGCACGGTGAGGGACGACGTGTTGACCGCGATCTGCGTGTTCAACGTGACCTGCCCCGAGGCGTTCACCGAGAACGTGTCGTTGAGCGCTGTGCCGTTATAAATCAACTGGTCGAACCGTCCGCTATCCGTGAAGCTCAAGCTGCCAGCCACGCCCAACGCCAGAAAGTCAACCGACGTGGCGGCCGGATTCACCCCACCGGGGCGATCCCGGAAGTCCACATGGCCGGAGTCGAACGTGGTTCCCGGCGTCAGGATCTCGGTTTGGCTGGAGGAGAGATTGGAGGTGTTGATGGTGAGCGAATCGCCGGTTCCGCCGGGGCCGCCGTTCTGGCCGTTGATGACGAGGTGTTCCATCGTCGTGAAATTCACCGTGGGCAGGCCGGTGATCGCCACGCTCCCGGTGTCGGACGTGCTCGTGGCCGGAGTGTAGGTAAATGCGTCGGCGACGTTGACCCGGCCATTCACAATCAGCGTGTCGCCCGTCGTCGGGTCGCCGCCATTGACGGTAATGCTGGTGAGGCCCGTGGGTGTGGTGGTGGGGGTGTTGAGATTAATGGTGTCGCTGCCCGCCAAAGCATTGATGATCAGCGTCGTCTTATTTGCGAACTCTATGGTTTCATTGTTGTCCACCGAGACCAGGCCATCTCCGGCCACCGTTCCGGCACCGTAGTTGATCGCGTTATTCGCGTTCGTACCGGTCACCGTGAGTGAAGTGGCCGCTGCGGTATCCGTGATCGGCTCCAACCCGGAATAATGGATCGTCTGCGTCGTCGTTCCATCGCTCGTGATGAGCGTTCCCGAGTCGGGTGTCGTGTCGAGCACCCACTGTTGCCCGAAGGCGGCGCCGCCGCCGCCTTTCAAAATCAAGGAATCCCCCGCCGCCGTGGCATTGTTTTCGCCGGCATAGACAATGCCGTCCACGGGCGCAAAGACGGAGCCCGTTGGGTTGACAATGATGAGGGTATCGTCACCATCGCCGCCGGAAAAGGCAAAGTGAGTTACGCCCGTGAAGGCCACGGCCGCATCGTTATTGAGCTGGTAAGTGCCGGAGTCGGCACTGGTGGCAATCACTTTCAATACATCATTGCCAGATGTGCCCACGATGGAAATGGTGGCGGGCGCAATCCGGGGTTCGAGAATTTCTACGGAGGAGGGGATTGGTTTCATATTGAGTGTGAAATGTTTGTTTAACAATAACAATCAATCCTCGCCATTTTTCCTGCACGCCTTGAGAACTGGGAGGAATTGGAGATGCCTAATGCTATCAATTCTGCATAAAATTGTCTTTCAAAAAATAAAGATTAAACCGGAGTAATGATTGTCTCCCAAAGAACTGCAGAATAAGATCTGGAGTGCAGGTGGAGTCCGCGAAAGGCGCGAAAAATCCGAAAAAGGGGCGGCTTCATTTTCGCCTGGCCCGCGTTTTTAGAGCATTTCACGAAATAAACTTCCGATTCGAACGTGGAAGAACGCCCACGGCGTTCCCTCTATCAGCCCAAGGTTGGTGCGACGCTAGGAGTGCCTACCCTGGGAACCAATCAACCAATCTCTGAACTCTGCAGGAGTTCTCTCCCAAGCGGTTACGGTTGCTCGACTTGCCATTCGGAAACTCCTTTCGAGAGGTGCTTCAATTCGGCCCTGCTGCGTTCGATTTCGACTCCCGGATGCGTGTTCTATCGCGCCTACACCTCGTGCACGGCCATATCATTCGTCCCATCGATGACCGTGTCGTCATTATCCGGCCCCGCCGCCAACGCCACCTTCTGTCCGTTGATCTTCAAGTTCCCAATCTCTTCGGCCACCATCCCAAAATAATCACCGCTGCCCAGCGTCCCGGAAACCCCGGCCCCGATGACAATGGTGGCGATCTTCGAGAGCACCTTCGGATTGCCGGTCGCGATCGCTGCGTCGTTGCTGTCGCCGAAATTCTGGTTGCCGGAAGCCGTGTTGGTCGCCCCGGCCACGATGCTGCTCGACTGCCAGTTGCCGCCCACGATCACCGTGCCGATTTGCGCGTCACCGTTCAGAGCGCTGATGCCGGGAATTCCTGATGCGTAACCGTAGCCTGCCAGCACATTGGTATAAGCAACGCTGCCGCCGACGGTGATTTTATGAATCGCCACGTCCATGGTTGCGTTTTGTGACACCGTTTTATCAGCGCTGATCACCACCATCGTCTGTTCGTTTCCGCTGATGTTGCCGCTGACATCGAGCGAGCCGAGCCCCTGGCTGGCATGAATCGTGGTGTTGTCCGTGAGGCTGCCGGTTCCGGTGTTCGTGCCAGCGATGATCGAGCCGCCAATGGCGATGCTGGCGATCTTTCCAAAAACGCTGGTGATGGTCCCGGAGTCGTCCAGCGAATCGGTGCCGCTGATGCTCCCGCCTTGCAGATCACCGCCGATTTTTATCGAGCCGATATCGCCATCGCAGTTGATTACCCCGCTTTCCTCGCCAGTCCCGCCTTCGACGGAACCGTCAATGGTGATCGAGTCCGCTGTCTGCATGCTTTCAATCAGCCCGGTATATCTTGAGGTTCCTCCGATGATTGACCCATGAATGGTGATTTTCCCCAGGCTGGAGCCGTAAATATGCCCCGAATCTTCGCCGCCGCCGCCGTCCACGTTCCCGCCAATTTCCACGGTGCCGATTTTTCCCCGATCGCCGGAGATTTCGCCGCTCTCGACGCCAGTCCCCCCTTTCAATGAGCCACCGATGGAAACCGAGGTGATGCCTAGCGTGCCTTTGATACTGCCCGAGTTATCGCCGATCCCTGTCACCGAGCCGGTGATTTTGATTTTCCCCATTTTCTCCGAGCTGAATATGTAGCCGGTGTAGCCAGCGCCCGTGCCGATGACCGAGCCGCCGATGGTCACCCCGGCCAGCTTCTTGTTGCTAAAAATGACTCCGGAAAAGCCACCGCTAGTACCGCCCGCAAGATTCCCGCCGATTTTCACCGTCCCAATGTTTCCGCCGCTGTTAATCATCCCGCTGCATTGTCCATCGCCCCCTTGCAAATCGTGTTGGATCGTGACGGTGCCGATATTTCCGTCACTGGAGAGGTATCCACTGTAATCTCCACTTCCGCCAAGCAGGGAACCGCCAATCTTCACCGAATTGATATCGCATCCCTTGCCTTCCACAAAAACCTGGCCGGAGAAATCGCCCGCCACCTTCAGCGCCCCGAGTGAGCCGACGATGTCGCTTTGCGCGTTCCCGCCACCTGGCGCGGCCCCCATGCTTTGCACCGAAAGCAACTGGATCGCCGTGCCGTGGCCATCATTGTTCCCCGCGTTAATCTGCCCCAGATCGCCCGCCACCACCACCTTCCCCAGCGTGTGCCCGCTGGCGTTGATATAGCCCACATTGGCCAGGCCATCGCCACCGGAGACCTTCGTCACCTTGAACGTAATATCCGCCCCGGTAAAACTGGCATCCGTGAGATCGAGCAATTGCAACTGGCCTGCGGAAAGATTCACCACCCCCACCGCCTGCAAATTCCCCTTGCTGGCCTTGATCGTCACCTGGTCCCCATCCACATCCGTGTAAGTGTAGAGCGAGGCTGGTGCGATCCGGTTTTCGAGCAATTCAATCAGGCCGTTTTTCATGAGAGAGTCCTTTTCCAGATCCATGGTCTCCATCCCACCAATGACAGAGCGCCAAAAGCCGTTCATAGAAACTTTCCCCAGCTCCGGCAAGCTTCAAACGCTCATGAATCTACCTCCTCTTTGCTCTTTATCTTACTCCTGCTTCGAGTCCTCTTCACAGCAACACACTATGGAGGGTGATCGGATCCCAAGTTATGGAGAATTACTTCTTTGTCTGAAGGATTATTCAAACGATGGATGCCAAGACGTTTGCCTTTGGAGCCGGCAGTCGGATTTGAACCGACGACCTGATGATTACAAAATCGCACCCATAAAATGGGGCGATAATATGTAACGTCCTGTATTTAAGCTATTTGCGCTGTGGTTTTGGTGGATCATAAAATCCGTCTGATTATCCAAATCTGCCCATTTTTGGGCATCTTTGTTCACGATTTTGTCTGTGGTTTGTCTATGGTAGAACACTCAATTCTGAGAGAAGCGCCTTGGCGATTCCGCGCAATTTAAGCAGCTAAGCTTGGTGCAGTGTCTCGTTTGAATTTTCCAGAGATCGGACTTGCCAGTAATCTTGAAAGAACTTTCTGCACGACGGTGACGTTTACCGCGTTTCCGAGAGCTTTGAATGCAGCAGTGTCGTTTGGCAAAAATTTGAGTCCGCCCATTGATTGGAGTCGAGCACACTCTCTAACGGTCATGTAACGCTTTTCCCATGCAATAATGGGAACTTGCGTAGTGGTCATAGCGACAAGAGAAGGTGCGGTCGAAGGGCGTTTAATTCTGACTCCGGACGCCCGGAATTGAATAACATATTTCCAAATGTCGCGCTCTTCTCCCTGACAATTCCACTCACATTTTTGATAGCTTGATGGAAATTGCTGCACGCTGGGCAACCATTTTTTCAGCCACTTTTCATGCTTCAAATAGAGTTCTCTATTCTGCTGTATAAACAACTGCTTCCATCTAGGAAAGGCGCCTTTTGGGTATCTCGCGTGGCTGGGTAGCTTGGAAAGTAGATCCACAAAGGTGCCTTCACTTAAGTTCGCCCCAAAGCTTCCACGTGCTTTTTTCAAAACTTTAAGATCGACCGAATAGAGCGTATCGCAATCTGTTGGATAGGTCGCGCCAAACTCCATGCTCCAGATTGGAAAAGAAGGTAATTTTTCATCGGCCGGTAAATTTCTTCAAAAAATCCTGCCAAACTTCCATGCTGGAAATTACCCGCGGGCCGATTTTTAGGGCCTCCTTTGGCTTTTTGTCTAATACAGATTGGATCGAAAGATCAGCGCCACTGGTTTCCGCTTCGGGGAACTCAAACTTATCTAACTCGCCGTCCAATCTCCCCACCATATACATTCGTTCGCGAATTTGAGGCACTCCGAACTGATGAGGAGAAAGCTGCCCAGGCTTCACTTGGTAGCCTAAGTCTTCCAACGCGGAACGCACCCGAGCGTAGGTGTTGCCTTCATCGTGTTTCACGAAATGCGCGACGTTTTCTAAAATGAGATATTTGGGTTTTTTGGCCCGCAAAATTTCAACAACTTTGTTAAAGACAGTTCCTCTCTTGGCATCAGCCCACCCAGCTTGTTCGCCAGCTTTTGAAAATGGCTGGCACGGGAAGCCCGCGCACAGCAGGTCATGTTCGGGCACCGAGAGCGGATCCACATCATTGATGTCTGCCGCAGGTGCGATGCCGAAGTTTTTTTCGTAGGTAGCCCGCAAAAGAGGATCAATCTCACAAGCGAATACGCACTTGTTGCCAAGCGCCGACGCGGCGAGATGAAAGCCACCTAAGCCAGAAAACAGGTCAATAAATTTCATGATTCTCCGGCTGGTAGAGTTGCAATTCGGGGTTCCGTCCAAGCGACCAATTTGTCACTCAATTCCTGTGAGAGCCATTTTGTGTTGGCGTGAGCAGGTGCGAGAAGTCGGTATCGATCTAAAAGTGGCCCGTTGACGATATTAATTGCCCGAAGGAATTCCTGATCTGTTAGAGCAAAAGGTGTCGCAAAAGCTTTACTGGGTTCTACGGGAAATATCACAATTTTTTCCCATACTCTCAAGTTAGGGGTATGAAGTTTGCCGTTGTAATGCATTCCGCTAGCACATTGAAAAAGAAGTGCTGGCGATGAGACGCGCTCGTCATTAAATGAGCGAAAGCACAATACGTCCAACCCAGCTTCATTTGCTGAGGCACTTGTCCACTTTTTAATCTCGCCCGTTTCCGCTCCTAGTAATCCTGCCACCTCCGCCACTACACCAGCTAGCTTTTTGGCATTCTCTTGAGACCAGCCTGTTCGATGGACCTTCCAGTCAGGAAAATGAAGCTTCAAGGATTCCACCGTTAAGTCCTCGAACAACGCACCCTGTGCGTTGAAATTTTTCCCTAACGACTTCGCCCACGCTGGATACCATTGTGCGAAAGAGAGGCATATACAAAACGCATGACCTGCGGCCAGCTTCCAATCGCTACGACGGACAAGTCTTTTCCCTCAAGATGCACAGGACTACCATTCCCAAGAAGTTTAAGTCTCCGCTTCAATTCTCTCCAAGCTTCTGCAACTATTTCCCAAGCCATTTCCTGCTTAGCGTAGATCTCATTCTCACGCAATACGTCCACTACATCAGAATCTGATAATTCATCTCCTGAGAATAATACGCTCCCCTCGATCCAGTCGCATAACACATCTAGATCGACGTTGTGTTTGGTTACTGAACGGTTGAGGCCTACTGTGGGAAATGCCAAACATCACACTCTGATTAACTAGTTTTAACTAGTCCATCCCGGATTTTTGGGAAGACATTAAGCAGTTGGAGCGCGTCAGCTCCACAGCGTTCAACTGCCTTTTGAATGCGTTCAGATTTTGCGTGCAAATGCACTTTTCCTAGCGCGAGTTCAATATTGTCAGCAGCAGCGGCAATTAACTTAAGCAACTCTGGTTCGTCGCCTCCAGACATTCTGAATGCGACTTCAAAGTTTGGCCGTTCTGTGCGATCTAAATAATCGACTGCTTTTGAGTTTTCAAGAATCCGCCCAAAATCATCCACTCGCCGGGAATCGGTAAACAAGGGCGGCTGCTTATGACCGAAAAGCCAAAGAGCAAATTTCTTCAATTCTTCAAGTCGAGAACGTGGGACCGGGAACTTTGCTTTTTCAGGTTCAGCCTTAATGTCGATGTGTAGATACTTTTGAGTTCCAGCCGAACGCAATGAGAGATATAGCACACTAAATTTGTCTTCAACGTGCTCAGTTGAAATCTCTTCTCATCCTCCATTTGAAGCAGCAATCTATACGAGATATAATGTTGCCGAACCGCAGGTGTTTTACTGCCGATTTTCCGCATCACCTCAGCATAACTCATACTACTGCCTTCGATTAGCTTTGCGATACTCTGCTTTTTCAGCGGGCCTCCACTCTTTGATCCCTGTGACGTGACGAAAACCAAGGAATGCTTCAATCTCTTCGCGAGAACCTATGAGTATGTACGGAATCCGGTTAAAAAGGTCGCTGGGAATTTCCTTGGATTTAGCAATCTCATCCCACTTACGCGAATATGGCTCTCCCTCCACCGCACGATGAAGAAGTTTTAGCGCCGCGAGTCGGCGAATTTCCCTCGACCACAACAAGCTGAGATTTGCCGTAGATCCGCTCCTTCACCACGAGCAATGCCTCTTGGAGCCAGAAGCCACTTTCTAAAAAGGAAGTTGCAAGTTCATCCAGGGTCCAATCCTGCATGATTTCAAGAATTGTCTCCTGGGATACAGTGGGGCCTGTGTTGTTGCGACCTAAACGGGGATTGAGAGGATCGAGAAAAAGATCATCGATCGCCGCATATTCGATTTTGGTGCTGATGGCCATTGAGTCAGGTGTGCGCCATTGGTTTGCTGGCGTTCGCTTTATGAGAGAGAATCGACCATGAGGCAATCAAATTGCAACATGTTGCGTGAATTCAAATGCGGGTAAAAATCAAGCCAAAAGTTCTAACTAACCACCATCAGAGCAATGAATTGCGTCGGTGCCAGTTCGTAAGCCTTGCAGAATGCGATAAGTTCCACCACGTCCACGCGCCGCTCGCCCGACTCGCATTTCGATACATACGACTGGTGACGTTTGAGCTTTGCCGCTGCCTCCGCCTGCGTCATCCCGGCGTCCTCTCGGGCCTTGCGAAGCAATGTCAGAAAAGCGTCGTATTCCTTGGAGAACAAGGATTTTGACGGCGCGGCTTTCGACATGCCAGCCATCCTCTCATCCCAAGATCGGTTATCCCAAAATGGGATATTGCAAATCAGCCATGGCCGATTTACTCCTCGGGGCCAATGGCAGAACTCACTCATCCCGGCGATTCCCAAAAGATCGAACTGCTTGGGCGCAATCGGCTCATTGACGAATTGCTCCGCGCAGACTTGGAAGTTGCGCTGCCAATCCGGGATCGTGGCATTGACTTAATCGCTTATGCTGACTTTGGCGAAGGCGTGCAGGCGTACGCGTCATGTCCCATCCAGATGAAAGCATCATGGACGCAAGGCTTTGGGGTGGATCAAAAATACGCGAAGTTTCCGAACCTCATCTTGGCCTATATTTGGAACCTGCGTGACTCAAGCCTGGCCGTTACTTACGCCATGAGCTATGCGCAAGCCTGCGCGATAGCAGAGTCAATGGATTGGACGCAGACCAGTTCATGGAAGCGTGGCGCGTATTCCACCAGCAGACCGACGACCAAGCTGATAGCACTACTCGAACCCTACATGATGACCGTGAAAGCGTGGCGCGAGTTAATCGTAAATGCACAAAGCGCCCCCGCCTGAATACAGACGGGAGCGCCCCTGCTATGCCTAGCGAGAAAGATGTTCGCGCTCGAAGTTTTTAATACTGCTCTCGATCTGCGCCAATTGATCGGCGATCACCTTACGAGCGTTGGGATAGTCGGCAATTGCCGCATCCAAAGCTAGAAGCGCTGCGTAGCCGTTCTCAGCCATGTTCCCAGCACGTTGAGATGCTCCCCACCAAACCGTTCTTAACGACTCTGCCAACTGTGCTCGCCGAGCTTTATATGCGTCAAATTCAGCATCGGCAGCCGCCAGCCGATTCTTCAAACCACCCTCAAACCCACCATCACGGATTGGGCGACCATCACGCTCAATAATCAACCGTTGGTATTGGCCTTCGAGTTCGTGAAGGCGAGCACGCCGCTCCTCGACATTTGCCTTTGCAGCCTCAAGCTTTTGCTCCTCAGTTTGCAGGAATGTGCGCAAACCTTTGAGCAGCCCACCGCGAACCGGCACAGATTCGGGGTCAATTTCCATTATGCTACCGCTCCTTTCTGTTGGCGTTGAGTTGCATCAATGGCGCGCTGGAGACCGAAAAGCGGGCGCTCCGTCTGTGTTTGCGTGCTACGTTGGGTGGTGGCAACCGCCACTGGCAAGGGCTTTTTCGAGGCGGCCACTTGCGCCTCCAATTCAGCAACGCGCTTTTCGAGGCGTTCAATTTCCTCGTTTGCAGTATCAATGTTTGGGATGAATTCGCTCATAAATTTACATCAAGAAACGGGGTTTTAACGCTTCTTTAACAGAGGCCATGATTTCGGGGAGGCGGGCCGGACGAAACAGGTGGATGTGATTCGCCGTGAAATCAGGAACAAGGACTCCACGCATTTGAAGTTCCAACGCCTTGGAGTAGGTGATGTTGAGTCTCCGGCTCAAATGATTCAGGCTCAGCAAGCCCTCAGTTTGTAATGTTGCACTCATACAACAGTGTGTTGTTGTCAACAGAACCCCCGCATGCCGGAAAAGTGCGCACATAAAATTTGGCCCAGAGTACGCTCAACCCGTGACGAAGGCTTTCGCCTAGGAATCTCTTACATAAGGGCCAGCCGTGTCTCTCGGGTCAACCTCGTGCAATCGGGGCATGCTCAGGCTTCTTATCCTTGAGGCTCACTACGTTGATTTTCTCTCGTTTGCTGCGGCCAGCAGTCAGTGCAGTGCAGCCCTAAAGGGCTGCTGCACTACACTGCACTACCCGAGTGCACTAAGTGTAGTGTAATCAACTGCACTAACTTTCGGTAAACTTTGGATAACCTTGCGTGGTTAAGCCTCATCAAAATTTACCAACTCCACTTCTGCCATTATCATCTAGTGCAGTCGGAACCAACTGCACTAACTTGGCTTCTTCCGACTTTGACCAAAACATGCCAAAGCAAAACCTTTTCCCTGAACTTTCCAAAGACTGGCATTGGTGGCACAACATCTCACAAACAGCGGACGCGCATCTAGATTTTGCCCGCTGGTGGTCAAGTGGCATCAAAGCAGAGGTGATCCACAGCGCTTGGTTTTATGAGCTGGATGCGCGAATCCAGTACGCACCTACCGGCTGGGAAAGCCATTTTGCAACCTGACGCTGCGGCAGTTGCAGAAAGTTCGTCGGATGTGGCCGCGCGACGAGAAACTCCTAAAACGTGACTTCTCCTCCATACGGCCTGCGTTGGAGATAGATGGCAGAGCGGTTTTTGTCCGCAAATATCCATTAAACGCTGGTTGGAGTGATGCTATCGCTCTCGATCTTTCGCGGCCCAACAAGGTTTTGTTAAAGCAGGTACAACTGTTCATCAAAGACGAGAGGACGCGGCTCTGCATCAAGGAGCCACCACATGTAGTTACCCGTGGGCAAAAGCGACTGAGCTATGATTTCACACTCCTTGAGGCGTTTGATCAACGGCCTTCCATGCCCTCTTCGACATCCTCCGCATACAAAACGCTTGCTACCCAACGCAGTCGCCTTCGCCGCATTTACGAAGATCATCCTCCGCAAGGAGAAGACATGTACATTTAGAGGCCTCCTCTAAATGTCGAGAGGGATTGGAACCCTCATGGTTTGCTCAGTCACCACCAGCAATTCCGCTGATGGGTGCGCCCGAAACTCGGGTTCATAAGCAGCATCAGTTGACAACAAGTGATTGTTCATGAGTAACCAAACCAACTCCACACCAAAGCCATACCTCACACTTCGTGAGGCTGCGGATTATGCCAATTGTTCAACGACCACCCTGCGCCGTGCGGTTGTAGCCAAGGCTCTGCCGCATCATCGGTTTGGCCTCAGCGAGCGCCGCGGAAAAATCTTCATCAAGGCAACCGACCTCCAGCAATACATCAACAGTTGCCGCTCTGGGAACTAATCAAAAGAACCGCTCCCATATTCCCTCAGGAGCGGCTCCCGACTTGTTATGCCACACAATAGAAGTGCCGGTGTCAATGATACCGAGGCAGCGCACAGTGCGCGCGGTACCGCTAAAATTAATCTCCCGCCGGGAGCAGAATCTGAACCTGAAAAGATGGAGCCCTACCATCCGGTAGATGCTTTTGATTTACTCGGGCAAAACCTGCAAAAACCGCCGGAGATTATTCATGGGATTCTTCATCAGGGCTCTAAAATGGTCATTGGCGGCGGCTCGAAATCATTCAAAACCTGGACACTGGTTGATCTCGGCTTAAGCGTTGCTGCCGGTACGTTTTGGTGGGGATTTGAGACAACTCAATCAAAAGTCCTCTATGTAAATTTTGAGATTCAAGATGCCTTCTTTGCCGATCGCCTTTCAAGTATTATCGAGGCAAAGGAACTGGCTCTCGAACCCGGTCAATTTTCGTATCTCGGGCTACGAGGTAAGATAGATGATTTCGGCTTTCCGATGGAAAAGCTGAAGGCCACGGTCATCGGAGAGTCGTATGGCGTGATTATCATCGATCCGATTTACAAGGGACTGGGGGACAAAGACGAAAACCGAGCCGGAGATATTGCATCTCTTCTCAACCAAATGGAATCGCTGGCCGTTGAATCCGGGGCAGCGGTCGTTTTTGGGCATCACTTCTCCAAAGGAAACCAATCTGGAAAAGAAGCGATTGATCGCATGTCGGGCTCCGGCGTGTTTGCTCGTGACCCCGATACCATCCTGATGATGACTCCTCAAGAGGAGGAAGATGTCTTTGTCATTGATTGCATTCTCCGAAACCTTAAGCCTGTGGAAAAATTCTGCGTTAAGCGGGAACATCCTTTAATGGTGCGAAGCGATTTGCACGATCCGACAAAACTTAAGCAAGTGGGGGGAAGTGCAGAAAAATATTCGGATGCCGATATTTTAGCTCCTTTGGACGGCACTCCAGGACTTACATTTACCGATTACAAACAGGCTGTTGTCACTAGCACGGGCATGTCCTCACGAACCTTTGTAAATCGTGTGGAGAAGTTAATTAATCAGGGGAAGCTCGAAGAAAAAAGATGATCTCTATAAGCGAGCGGAACCCACGGCAAAAACAGCAAATCCATCACCGCGTCCTGTCGTGGTTACCTCAGGTTGGACCACCACCATTACAGGGGAGAAGGCTTATCGAACTTCATTCCGACAAAAGCAATGAGAACATCTTTGATGCGATGGATTAAGCAGCAATTATCTCATCCTAAAGCTGAGGGAGGCGGTCGTAACAATCAAATGATTTCCCTAGCCCCAAGGTTAATGGAATTGGGATGGAGTGAGCAGAAAATATTTGCCTGCTTCAAGCGCATTTACGGCCTCGGCATGGACTCCTCGAAAGATCGAGAGATTTATAACGTCATCCAAAATGCGCGGAAATATGCGAGACAGCGGAGGCATTCGGAGCAAATGCGGTCCGTTAACGCGACCGTTAAACAACGTAGTAAAACTACCCAAGCCCTTGAGGCTTACCTTCCAAATATCTTCACACGCTTTGCCTGGTGTCTTGGTGAGGTAAGAGACTTGGGGTGGTGCGATCTACATCCCACAGAGCAGCGGAGAAAATTTCTCGCAGCTTTATTTTTGCCTGAGGAGATCGTTTGGAGTGGCACCAAATACAGCTCGGGCAAGCCGCATCACATCAAGCATTTCAGACCAGTTCGTGATTGGATTTCTCTGCTTGGCGCGTACCCATTCATAAGCCATTGCACATTCAAGACCGGCACGTTTTCCAGATCGAACGACGCGGTTCTCCTGCGGAAATATCTCGTCTTGGAAAGCGATAACTTAACGCATGACCAGACGTTGTCGGTCTTCAATTGGTTGGGATCCGAGGGTGGGTTAAATCTTCGTGCGGTTGTTTCCTCGGGCAACAAAAGTATTCATGGCTGGTTCGATTGGCCCTCAAACGATTACGACGAGATCAAAGCAGTTATTGAGGGATTGAGTTGTGACCCTGCGACGATGAGGCCGTCACAGCCAGTTCGCTTGGCTGGTGCTCTCCGTCGGGAAACCGGACGCATCCAAGAGTTACTCTACCTCGCCTGACCGCATTCCTCACGCACAACCACTCTTAATTGTACAGGCCACCCACACCTTAGTAGGCCCTAGAGACCATGATCAACGCTGATTCAAATACTCTAGTCTGGTCCGCGAAGGAAAAAGCGGTCATGGCCAAAAAGCGGCACAAACTTCCACTCAAGCGGGATTGTTGGCCTCGCATTCGCGATACGAAGGTCGAAGGAAAATGCCGCTTCGTGGTTGATCTTCGTCCGCGCATTTATGGCAAAGGATCGCGGCTTTATTTTTCTACTTACGAGGCCGCAGCTCTCAAGGCGAAGCAACTTGCCGTGGAGCATGAAAATCGGGGAGTCGAATCGTTAACTTTCCCCACCGCCTTGAGAATTGAGGCGGCGGCATGTCACGCCCTTTTGCAGCCACTGGGCGTAAGCCTCAGGACAGCCGTAGAGCATTATCTCAAGTGGCAGCTAGATGAGCATCATAAGCAGGAAAGCCGTGTGGTAGGCGATTGCCTCGGCGACTATCTTGCAGCGAGAGAAATTCACTTCAAGTGTGGCGAGCTTTCGTCCTTTTCCATCAAGGAGATTCGCCAGCGAACCAAACAGTTTTCGACAATCTGGGGCAATATCCCAATCCGCAGAATCACGCGCCGGACAATTACGGGTTACTTGGACAGTCTTCAAGCAGCCGGGCACAAACCGCGTTCGCGGATTAACGTCCGCGCCCATATGTCCGCGTTTTTCAATTTTTGCGTGGAACGTGAGTGGATCGAGCAAAGCCCCTGCGTTCGGATCAAAATCAAAGTCACTGACCATGAGGTAACGATTCTGACTCCAACTCAGACTGGGGACTTGATGACGGCGGCCACGCAATCGCCGTACACGGACAAGATGGTTCCCTATTTTGCGGTGTGCCTATTTGCGGGACTCCGCCCCTTGGAAGCCATGCGCTTGGACTGGAGTAGAATCCGCTTTGAGGACGGCAGGATCGAAATTCTTAAGCACACTACCAAAACGCGTCGTCGTCGTTGGGCCAAGATTGAAGCAAACGGGCTAGAATGGCTAAAGCCTTACGTCAAGACGAGCGGCCTCATCATTGGAGACATTTCTCCGAAGACGTGGCAAAGGCATTTTAACTTCATCCGGGCAGCCGCCAACTTGATTCCAAGTGAGGTCAATCCCGATACCCGCGTATGGGATCACGACATCATGAGGCACTCCTATGCGTCCTACTGGCTTGCCACCCATAAAAATGCACCAGCATTGGCAGAGCTCTCATGGGAAACACCGTCCCGATCATTCGCAAGCACTACGAGAGCACAGTCCTTGAGGAGGTTGCGGTCAAGTATTGGGCCTTGCAGCCATGATCTTTGTCTATGGTTGTCTATGGCACCAATTGTTCAGGCTCCAGTAAATGTGCCCGGGAACTCTGGAATCCTTTACTGGACATCATTGGAGGACTGGAGCCGGCAGTCGGATTTGAACCGACGACCTGATGATTACAAATCAACTGCTCTACCAACTGAGCTATGCCGGCGTCTTCTAGAGTGTTTTGGGCTTCGGTAACTGCTGACTTACTTGCTTTTTCACGGTCTTGATTCACGGTTTAGTATGAGCACCGGTGAAAAGACCTGGAAAAAAACGCGTCATCAACACATCCTCTGCCACAAAACGGGCCGCTACTATGCACGGCTTTTCCGGCATGGCAAGGAAATCTGGCAATCGCTCAAGACCGCGAGCTTCTCAATCGCCGAAGCCCGGTTTGCCGAGATGCTGAAGTCCCATAAGCAGGCGGCAAAAACGGTCATTGAACCTTCCGATCCAAAGCTGACTTTTGACCAAGTGGCTTCACTACATCTGGACAAAATCAATGCCCGGGTGGACCTCAAGAAGCGGACGAAAAAGTATTGGAGGGACACGAGGGCAGCGTTGCTCAAAAGCTGGTCGGAACTGGCCACTACGGAAATCCGGAAGGTGACACATGCGGCATGTGAGAGGTGGAAGACCGGGTATGCCGAAAACACGAGACTCGTCCCGCTTCAACAACGTCATTGCTTTTATGCGGCAGGTTTTCGACCTCGCGATCAAGGAGGGCATCATTTACAAGAACCCGGCAGAAGATTTGGAACGCATGCCTGTTCGCCAGAAAAAGCTCCAGCTTCCGACAAAGAAACGCTTCGCGGAGTTTCTTGCCGAAATGCGGATGGCGCACAGCCGCTTTTCCAAACACTGCGCGGACCTTGCGGAAGGCTTGGCATGCACAGGCCTGCGGATTGGTGAGGCCGGAGAGGTTGAATGGCAGCATCTGCGTTTTGACGATGAGGAAATTACCGTTGTTGGCGACCCGGAAGAAGCTACCAAAAACAGCGAAATCCGCTATGTGCCAATGATTGAGCAGGCAAAAGCTTTGTTTCAACGGATGCGCGCGGAACGGCCTGACGAACCGATGAATGCGAAAGTCTTCAAGGTCAGAGAATGCCAGAAATCAATGGACCGCGCGGCGGAAAAAATCGGCATGGCCCGAATCACGCACCACGATTTGAGGCATTTCTTCGCGACAATCTGCATTGAGTCGGGTGTTGATATCCCAACCGTTTCGCGCTGGCTCGGCCACAAGGATGGCGGGGCGCTTGCAATGAAGACATATGGCCATTTGCGCCGGGAGCACAGCATTGCCCAAGCGAAGAAAGTCTCGTTGGCGGCGTAAAGGAGTAAGCATTTTTGTTTGTGGTAGGGTTCTAGTAGCCGTGCTTTTTAAGCCAATCTTGGACGGCTTCTGTAACGATGTCCTGGTGGGTGAAAGGCTTTAGCCGTTTTATCCTTCTATCCATACTGGCCATGAGCAAAGAGTTCATGAGCGAACGCCTCACCCTTGCGGTTAAATTCAATGTTGTTCCGTCGTCCGGAGTGGACTCAATGCTGGAAGCTTCTGGCGCTTTTTTAGAGGACTTGGATTTCCGCGGCGTGGGCTCACGGTTTGGGTTTGGAGAGGCGACCTGTGGCCTTGCTTCCAGATTTAGAAACTCTTCCTGATCGGTCGTCAGCGCGTCACCAAGAGACCTTCTTTTACCCACGGGTCATCTCCTTTAGCAACTGTTGCAATTCCAAGGAAGCTAGCAGCGAGGCAGCGCCCATTTGCCAGACAACTTTGCCCTGCCCTGCTGCGTCCGCGAAGCTTTGCCGCTGTGAAAGACCGGCCAAAACACCTATCCCAATCTTTTTGGCAGCAGTCACCATCTCCCGGCTCAAACGGCAGGCGTTTGTGGAGTTTGTTTGGGACGAGAATGCCGGTGGGCTTGCCCTTCCTCGTTTTTTGGGCTTTGCGTAAGACTTCAACAGCCTTAATGGCAGCACGGAGATCGAGAATAGACGGCCCGCAAGGCAGGAAAACCTTGTCGGCTTTCAACATGATCGCCCTAGTGGTCGCGGAAAGCCCCGCTGGCCCGTCAATGACGATGTCATTCGCAACCGCGTCCATTTTGGACACGCGTTGAATTATCCCCTCCGGTTCAGAGATTTGTTCGAGCCGGATCGGCAATCCAAGTTCCTTTATCCAAGTTGATGCAGATTGTTGGGGGTCGGCGTCGATGAAAATGACAGGGCGTTTTCCCTTTGCCAGCCAAGCTGCCAAGTGAACGGAAATTGTTGTTTTGCCAACCCCACCTTTAGAATTTGTTAACCCGTAAATCATCAGAGACCCCCAAAATTCTGTTTAACGTTAATTTTCGAAGTAGCCAATAGGTGAAAGGTAAAGGGCGGTTAATTTCCCTCCAATTACGAATTCCGTTGCAAGTGCGCCACATCCCTACACGTCCACATGCTTCCATGTTGGCATGCCAACATCCCAACATGTAATCATGCCTTCAGCGCAACCTGATGTAGGGCGCAGCCAACTTCCTTCGTCCGTCGGGCGGGCTATTCCATATAGCACGCCGCCTGACGGGCGGGTTTAAGAGTTTAAAGAGATAAGTTTAAGTAAGTTTAGGAGATGGGAAAGTGGCTGTACGTATGGCTTTGTGGTGCATTTGGGTCGTTGGAACGGCGATAGTGGGTCGTTGCTCCGGCGATAGGGTGGTCGCTGGAGCGCCCATAGTAGGTCGCCACTCCGGCGATAGGGTCGCAGGGGCGCCTATAGCTTATGGTCGCTGCTCCGACGTGCTTGAGATCAGGTCAAAATAATGGGGCAAAAAGTCGCCACTCCGACGATATAGACGGAAAAACAGCTTCAAAAACCCGCAGAAATCCATGGGCAGCTCTCGAAAGGTCGCTGCTCCGACGTGCCTTTTGGCTCAAAAGGTCGCTACTCCGACGATATTGTAATTGGGGTACTGATATGGTAAGAACTGTTTATGGGCGAAAAGGTGGAAGGTGGCATCGAATTGAATCAAGGGTTGGAGAAGTTTGCGGCCTTCTCCGCAGACGTGCCGGTCAAAGACCAAATCGACCTTATGTCGCGCTGCTGGTTCAGTCTTGCGCCAAAACGTACAGACCCGATAGAGCACGAATACATCGACCGCCGTAGCAACTTGATCGAAACGGTCAAAATCACCGGGACGACAGAGCATGGAATTGCGACAATCCACGACCAGGATTTATTGATTTTCGTCATTTCACAATGGCTTGAAGGCAAACGCATCGGGATGCAGACAACCCGACGGATAAGCTTCACCCCATACCAATTCTTCACATGGATCAATAGGCAACCGGGAGGCAGCGCGTACCAGCGCCTGAAAGACGCGTTGATGCGGTTGAAAAGCACCAACATTGAAACAACTTTGCGGTCCACCTCGTTGCGGGGTAAGCGGAAGGTTCGCCAGTTCTCATGGATCTCCGAATGGCAGGTGACCGAAGACGCAGGCCAGATCAAAGGGGTTGAGGTTGTCCTTGCTGAATGGTTGTTCGAAAGCATCCAAGACTTTCATGTGTTGACGCTGGACAAGAGATACTTTGATATCGAGAGCAGCATAGAGCGTTGGCTGTACGTATATGCTCGAAAGGCAACCGGGGGAACAAACGGCATTTGGCGGGAGACATTCAAGAGTCTCTACAAGAAATCTGCCTCCAAAGGGGCTTTCAAGCACTTCGCAAGCGCTTTGCGGAAGGCAATCAAGAAGGACGAGCTGCCTGGGCTGCATCTGGCCCAAGTCACCTCCGCCGCAGGCCATGATGTGCTGCACATGGAACGCACGGAAAAGCGAGTGGCGAGTGAAAAGAAACCTGCGCGGTTGGTGGAAGAAACCCAGCTTGTGCTAATCGAAAAGCTACCGTTTGAGGAGTGCTGGGAAAACGCCCTTGAAATGCTTGCCCAGCGGTTCGGAACTGAAACCGTTAGCGCTTGGATGAAGCCCCTCCAGTTCCGTGGAATCAAAGACGGGGTTCTGGTGTTTGGAGCAAAAACTGGCTTTGTGGCCGAGCGGGTTCACTCTCTATATCATTCGGCAATCCTGGAAACATGCAGGAAGTTTGACGGCACAATTACTGGCCTCAGCATTGAAGTGAAAGGCAAGCCGATCGCGGCCTAGCGCCCATCCGCCAATTTTTTCCTGAAGTATTCAACCGCTTGCATCAGCTCGTCTGCCTGCTCACTGCTCTCGGGTGATGGGTTGTGGTCCGGATGGGCTCCCATAATAAGCTTGCGAAAGTTGGTCTCTGCTTCATCCAGGGTATACGGCGCGATTAGCTTCAGGCGTTCGGCATGGCTCCGCTCAATTTCCTCCTCGGGATCGGTGTCGATCCTTTTGCGGGCGCGTCGGTCAGTTCGGCCAGAGATGCTCGGGGTTGCCGGTGGTGGCACATCTCTTCGTTGGTGGTCAAGGTTATCGGCCACATCCTCCAATGCATCGCCGCCCTTTTTCTGCCGCCGCAGGACATACCAATAGTTAATAAACTCCTTGAGCCACAACCCTACCCCTGTCCATAGCAACCACCTTTGGCCCGCCAAAATCGCGATGAAGCAGGTAACTGCTGGCTCTGCCCACAGATGGGCGGTGAGTTCAGATTTAACGAACGGAAGGCGAGCAAAATACGAAGTCCCTGAAAAGTAATCATGTTTGCCCTGTTGCTTGAGCTCTCGGGAAAAGGCGGTGATCAGGTGGAACAGGTAAAGAAGGCTCGCCACGAAGGCAAACACACCGAGAAACCCGTATCTTGGCCACACTGAAGGCTCGTAACAGATGTAGATGAAGAATAGCAGCGCCAACCAAATCAGGGCAAAAAAAACACTCTTTGGGCTCAGGTAGGCAAAACCAAAATCGCGGCGAAGGTACACAATCACCGGCATTGCCAGACAATGCAGAATCGGGCTCAGGATCGGGACGCCCGGTTGGGTTCCTGAATATGGTGATTGCCTGTCCTTCATGATTTGCCAAGCGCCTCTGCAGCAGGATAGTTTTGGGGGAATGAATGGCGGATATGGTTCTGGGCTACCGCCCTCCCCTTGGCTTCGCTCTCCCAACTCCTGCCACCTTGGAAGACAATGCAGTCTGTCATGCAGTCGTTTTCATGCCCGCCGCTCCGCAGCATGGTGAATTCCTGGGGTTGCACGAGGAACTCGAAAACGAGGCTTGCCCCCGAATTTTGGTTGACCCCTCCCCCGCTTCTCACGAGCCCTTCGGAAAGGCCGCCAGAGAGTTGAATTTGACGTGTTTTCCCAATCGAATCCGACGCCCAGTTATTAGTCGATGGGTCGGTATTTGCATGCAGCATCTTGGTGCCTAAGTTTCCCAAGAATGACTCTGTGTCTGAACGGGAATTTTGGCCGCCGAAGGCTGAGAAATAGCTTGGGAGGTTTTGGGTCAGATAGACGGTGCAAGCGCGTGAACTGCGTGCCGTGCTTTGGAAAAGCGCGTCGTAGGAATTCACGAAGAACTGGCTTTCGTCAGCCCATAGGAAAACCGGACGGATTTGTTCCTGCGCTTCATCGCCCCGGATGCCGGGGGTAATCCGTCGTTCCACAGCCCGCTGCCAGACAAACTTGAAGAGCACTTGGGCAAATTGCCCCAGTTCGTTGAATTCCTTAACCGGTAGATTGAAAATGATAATCCGGCCTTTGAATGTGTCCTCTGGGGTAAAGGTCACATCAGTGCAGAACATTTCCCTCAGCAACCCGCGCATGAAGCAGTCCGCCATGCTGGTAAAGGTGCTGACGATGACGGATCGTGTTTCAGCCGCTAGGCCTGGATATTCCTTCAGCCAGTAGTCTTTGGTGAGCTCGTAGTCCTGCATCCGGCTTTTCTTTTCTGCCTCAACTTGGCCGGCCTCGATGAGCGCATAGCAAACCGAACTGGATTGCCACTCCGGGTCGCTCGCCTCGTCTGGCGAACGCGGGGCGGATGTGATGATTCGGTAGAGGGCTGAGAGCCCGACCTCGCTTGTTGCAATGACTGCGAGGTCGATGGAATTGCGCAGGAAGCTCTTTAACGTCCGCTGCCAGTAGGAATCATTCGAGCCGCCCTGCCCTTGCTTTCGCTCGGCCGCTTCCAGCACGCTGCAAAATAAATTTACTAAATTTTCGGTGTGCCCTGCCCCGGTTCCTTTGCGCTTCAACTCGTAATTCAGAAAGTTGAACCGGTTGGGTGAACCCGGCTCGACGATGATGAGATCGTTAATCCGTCCGGTGGTTTTGGCGTATTCCCGCCACGCGATAACCTCGTCAGTCTTGGCGGTGAGGACCAAGCCGCCGAGGTTGGATTCGAGGTAGGCCCGTGCGAGTGCCTGGCCGCTGCCGGAGGACTTTCCGGAACCGGTTCCCCCGAATATTTGGACACCCTCAAAAGCGTCCTTGAGACACCAGTAATTTTGTGGAGATTTGCTTTTCCCGTTGCCCAAATGTAACAGGGCTTCGTTGTTGTCCGGCCAGTCCTTTGCCGGATTTTTCACGCTCGGAACAATAGAATTGTCTGCCATACACTCTTGGAATCACACGCCGGCGCGACCATCATAAATGATGCGGCATAAAGCCAGCCAAATCCGCCTTGGGCACTGCACAAGGGAAGACGTCTGTATGCCAACATGTACGCATGCAGGTATGCCAAGATGCAGGTATGTTGGACTGCCTATCTGCCCGCATGCAGCCATGTGTGCATGCCCGCTCACCCACCTACCAGCAAGCAGACATGCCCATCGGCCAGCGTGTATACATGCATGCAAACAGGCATGGCTGTACGCATGCCAACATACCCACATGCAGGCAAGTTTTTCCTACACCTTAAGAATTCTTAAGTGCGCCGTAGAAATGGCTTTTAGATTTTGGTACAATCAGCTGCATGCTCCGGGTAGTGGCCCATAACAGCGCTGCGGCAGCGCAAGCGTATTATACTGAAGGACTCAAGCGGGAGGACTACTATTCGCAGGGGCAGGAGATTATTGGGCAGTGGTATGGGAGGGGAGCCGATAGGCTCGGGCTTGTGGGCGACGTAACATCGAAATCCTTTCAGGCCGTAGTTGATGGTCGCCATCCGGTGACTGGTGAGAAGCTTACGCCGCGGCATGATGCCAAGCGGACTGTTGGCTATGATATAAATTTCCATGCGGTAAAAAGCCTTTCGGTGCTCCATGCTTTGACAGGTGATGAAAGGCTAGTTGACGCTTTCAGGAATGCCGTTGCGGAGACGATGGTTGAACTTGAAGGGGAGGCTGCAACAAGGGTCCGGCTGAAAGGGGCGAATGATGACCGGGTAACGGGCAATCTCATATGGGCAGAGTTTGTGCACTTCACTGCGCGTCCCGTTGGGGGCATTCCCGACCCGCATCTGCACGTCCATTGCTACGCCGCGAACCTGACTTTTGACGAAGTCGAGGATCGTTGGAAAGCGGCGAAATTCCGCGACATCAAAAAGAACACCCCGTACTACGAAGCGGTTTTCCATTCGCTCTTGTCGGGGAAGCTGGCTGACATGGGCTATGAGGTAAGGCGGACTCGGGGTGGCTGGGAAATCGCCGGTATTCCCCAATCGGCGATAGACAAGTTTTCAAGGCGCACGGCACAAATCGAGAGGCTGGCTGCCGCACGGGGGATTGACGACGTGGAAGCCAAAGCCGCACTTGGGGCGACAACCCGCGAGGGCAAGCGAAAGGGGCTCACGCAAGACCAATTGTTGCAGGCGTGGAACGCCCGGCTGACCGAAGAGGAGAGGACGGCGATCCAGGCTGTCCATGCAGCCGGTGCAGGTAGGCGGGCAGGGCGCGTTGTCACACCAGCACAGGCGTTCGATCATGCGCACGAGAAGCTTTTTGCAAAGGATTCCGTTGTCGGGCAAAAGCGGCTTATCGCCGAAACTTTGCGGTTCGGGGTAGGGCAGGTTTCCCCGGAAATGGCATGGCATGAATTTGAGAAAAGGGGGATGATTGTTAGGAAGCTCGAAGGGGAGTGGCTTTGCACCTCCGCTGACATATTAGCCGAAGAAATTTCCCTTATAAATTTCGTGCGCTCAGGCCGTGGCCAGTATGCCCCGCTCAAGGACGGTCCGTATAGCAACCCGGGGCTCTCCGGCGAGCAGAATGAGGTCGCCCGGCACATCCTCGGGTCAAAGGACCAGGTTATCGCTGTGCGTGGTGCGGCGGGTGCAGGCAAGACAACAACCATGAAAGAAGTGGTTGCCGCCATCGAAAGCGCTGGCGCGAAGGTCTTCGCGTTTGCGCCTTCAGCCTCAGCTTCCCGCGACACCTTGCGGAAGGAAGGGCTTACTGATGCCAACACGGTGGCCCATTTGCTTTTCAACACCCGTTTGCAGGAGGAGATGAGGGGGCAGGTGATATGGTTGGACGAAGCCGGGTTGGTGGGGACGCGGGAGATGTGGGAGGTGATGAGGATCGCAGGCGAAAAGAATTGCCGGGTAATCCTTACGGGCGATGCGGAGCAGCATTCGCCAGTGCCGCACGGGGATGCTTTCCGGCTTTTGCAAAAATATGCCGGACTCCCGGTTGCGGAATTGACCGAGATTCGGCGGCAGGAGGTCGAGGGTTACAAGCTCGCTGTTGCTGCTTTAAGCAAAGGTGATATCAGGGGCGGCTTTGAGCAACTGGATAAGCTTGGCGCTATCGTGGAGATCCATGAGGAGGGAGACCGCTACCGGCAGCTTGCCCAAGACTACCTGCATTTGAGCAGGAAAGATACGCCTCCGCTCGTCGTTTCACCGACGCATGCTGAAGGCGAAAAAGTCACCTCTGCAATTCGTGAGGCTTTGGCAGCCGACGGCAAGCTGGGAAAGGAAAGGGCTTTGGTTCGCTACCACAGTTTGCAGTGGGAGGAGGCAGACCGGCGGCACCCTGAAAACTACGGGGCTGGGTTGGTTGTCCAATTCAACCAGAATGCACGGGGTTTTACGCGAGGGGAGTTCCTGCGGGTGACCGGGCACAACGACAAAGGGGAGGTCACGCTTGAGAGGTTGAACGGCAAAAAAGCATTGTTGCCGTTGGAACATGCTGGCCGGTTCCAGGTGTTTGAGGAGCGTCCAATCCCGGTTGCCAAAGGTGAGCGCATCCGCATTACCCACAATGGCTCCAGCGCAGACGGCAAGCGCCTCAACAACGGGGACAACTTCACCATCGAGGGTTTTAACCGCAAAGGGCAGATGCTGCTCAACAATGGGGCTTTGCTCAACCGCGACCACGGCCACTTTACCCACGGCTACTGCCAAACCTCGCATTCCTCGCAGAGCAAGACGGTCCGTCACGTATTAGTTGCACAAAGTTCAGCGAGTTTCCTTGCGAGCTCGGCGAATCAATACTACGTGTCTGTAAGCCGTGGTAAGCAGAGTGTTAGAATCTACACCGATGATAGAGTGGGGCTGCAAGAAGCAGTTGGAAACTCGTCGAGACGCACAGCCGGCATTGAACTTCTTGAACCTACTGAAAAGGAACTCTCTCGCCTTATGAGTAAGGACGACGGGAAAGGTAAGGATAAGGGCAAGGAGGGAAAACAATGGCGCGACATCGTCAAAAGCCGGAAGGCGGTTGGCGGCCATGTTGCAAACCTGATGAAGGCACGGCGGATGGACCCGAATAAACCGCCTGAACTGATGGATTGGCGCAAGTTTGGCGAGATGCGGAAAAAGATCGCTGGCGCCGACGGGCGGAGCCGCTCGAAAGGTCAACCGTCGGTAAAAGGGAAGAAGGCTGATACCAAGCATCATTACCGTGCAGGTTTGCGCGGCACTTTCCATCGGGTTCCGCCGCCCGCCCCAGGTGAACGAGAAAATGTTGCGAAGGAGACAAAAAAGTCACGGATTGCCAATCCGGCGAAAAATCTGCGCAACCGTCTCCAAAAGTCGTTTAAGGCGGCCAAGCAAAGGTTTAAGACAAATGTAGCGAATAGGGTGGGGCGGGCGAAAAAAGCGCTCACTTCATTGAAGAGCGTGCTCAAGCCGGTGGGCACGAAAAGGGCGGCTGATAATGCGAGCAAGCAGCAGACGGCGAAGAAGGCGAAAACACCGGCAAAACAGCAAGCGAAGGTGCCGCAGGCACCGCCGCCGGTAATGAAGAAGTGAGGATAGCGCATGTCTGATTCAATCGATAAAATCCTTGAGGCGAAGAAGGTCACCAAGCTGCAAGTCGCCAGCAATTCCCAGACGGACGACAAGTTTTTCTCGATCCCCAGGAACGACGGGACCACGGAAGAAAGCTTCCTTGAGCTGAAGCACCGTGACGGGCTCCGGAATTGCCTGCCGTATTCCAGCATGCAGTGGTTCGCCCTCTATCCTGAGGACGGCCGCATTGACCTGGATTTCGGGTTTGTGCTGGTTCGGATTATGGGCCGCGGATTGGGTGGCCGACTTTTCGACGGCTTACGCTCGAAAAGGGTCGCTTATGTTAAAGAGTCCGATAGCGAGATGCAGGACAATAAGGACAACGAGACCTTTGTCGAAAGCATCAGCTACATCACTGAAGAACAGGGCGATGAGGAACAGAAAGGAGAGGAATGAGTTGGTGGTGGCTGGTGAGGCGTTTCCCCAAGTTCTTCATAGTAGCGACCATTTTCATTGCCAGCACGGGCTTGTTCGGATGGTGGTGGCTTTTCCGATCACCGAAAAAGGTGCGGGAGGAAAATGCGGACGCAGCCAACCAGCGAGCCGAGACGGCGGCAAAGGTCGCCCTCGTCCAGTCGAAGATCGAGCATCTTATCCTGGCCGATAACGACCTTTACGACCTGGACAGCGGGCAGCTTATTTTCAAAAGCTGGCTGGCCGACGGGATGCCATTCACGCTCTCCTACGACTCGGCTTCCAAAAAGCTTGTTGCCCACTACAAGAACGGTTTTGTCCGCTACAACCTCGATGGCACTGAAGACGCGAAGATGCTCCAGCGGTTTACCATGGTGGTGATGGAGAACAAGTGGACCCTCTTCGTCAAAAACAAGGATGTGTGGCGCGCGGACATCGACTGGCAGAATTTTACTTTGAGCAATGAGAAACAGGTTTCTTCCATTGAGCAGTTCATGGACACGTCTTTCGAGGAGAATATCCTGCTATGCACCGAGAAGACATTGGTGGTCAGAAATATGATGCGGCTGTTGCGCGTCGATCTTGAAACGGGGACTGTGCATCCCACGCTACTTCCACTCGGGAACCCGGTTAGCCAGAGATCGCCGGACTGCAAGCTTTTGATCGGCATCACCAACGGTCAATTTTACCACTACGATGTGGACACAGACCACGCAGAGGCGACAAAGCTGGGGCGCGTGGGCATGAGTGCCTGCCAGTGGCTCAGCGAGGGTAAATGTGTATGCATCCTCAATGGCCAGAGCGTTGTCCTTTATGACCGGGACAAGGATGCGCTGAGCGAGCTTTGCAAGTTGCCTGTGCCATGTTCTAAAATCGGCGAGCCTTCACCTGACGGGCGCTATGTGTTCTGCACTAATAACCGGCAAGGCTTTCTTGTGGATGTGGAAAAGAAGACGGCGCAGGCAATAACCGGTGGGGCGGGTGTTACCTGGCTTACGGACGACACGTTTGCCTTTTCACGCGAAGTGCCGGATTCGAGCTTGCGGGGCACATGGACTCAAAAGGTGGGGGAAGACAGCCGCCTGCTTTCGCCTGAGCCGTTCGTGGGCAAACCTGAAACATTCCCTGAGCTTAACAAGCTTGTGTGTGATTCTGGTAAGGGTTTTGTCTGCATTTCAACCCTGGATGGATCAATGGACACCCTCGCATTGCACGCAGCTCCCCATCAATTTATCCGAATTTCAGAAATGGCTGCTGGAAAATAAATCGACCGAGGAACTTGGGACTAGTGGCCTTGAGGTGGCTCTGGAGCTTGTTTTAACGCGGGCAGAACAGGAACCCTCCCCACGTGGCGATGAAGCACAACGTAGTAGCCAATGAGGACAACGAGGATTCCAAAACCTGCCAATATTTCCTTCGCTGGAAAGTAAGGCCTGTCGTGGTCCTTAAGGAAGATCGCAACCAAATGGGTGGCGAGCACAGTAATGAGCAGCCCCGCGGTTAAGCCTTTCACCGACATCAAAGAGGCCGAAGATTCCTCTGTGATAATTTCGTCTTTGCGATACCGCTGCATGAAATCGGCAAGTGACCTTAGAAAGAGGTAACCAAGGGGGGCCAACAAATAAAACTCCAAGCCCCCGAGCAATGAAGCCATCGCGCTTTGCTCCCTCATTTCCGCTGTTATTTTTACCGCCTTATCGATTTGGTCGTCTGCAGCAGTGGGATCGAAAAACTCCAGCACTCCATGGGTCATTGTCCAACAACCCATAAACAAAATTGATGTAACAAATGCGATGTTCAAAAACGCTGTCAGCTTCACGAGGAAAATGCTGATGCCGTCTGGAACCTGCAGGTCTAATGTCCAGACAGTGAGCTTTTTTCGAACGCTTCTAAGCTTCGACCAAAGTTTTTTTAAGTCCACACCCATAGTGCCCTTTAGGTTTCAAAATACGTCTGCTCCAATTCTAAACAGGTTGCGTTGAGGTCATCGAAGAGCTCGCGCAGGCCCTTTATCTCAGGTTCGTAGATCACTCGAAATGGAGTGCGGTCATGGTAATCAGCCGCCAGATTAGTGGTTTCGGCTTCCTTCGCCCAATCTCCCAGCTTTTTCAGGAAAGGCACGAACATGGTCTTGATCTTTCGACAATACCCCTTGCAGTCCCGGGTAATAGAGGGGTTGTGGACGTATTTTTTAAGGCTTTCCTTGGCTTTGATGGCCTGCTCAAAAGTCGCAAAAATGCCTTTGAAGTCCTCAAACGCATCCTCTGCTGAGCAAAGCACGGATGTTGTTTCTTGAACAAGACCGTTAACTTTTGTGTTCACTTCTTTTAAAAAGTGCAGCAGAGCAAAATGGAAAAAGCCGATGTACAAAAGCTTCTCGGCGAGATAAATCCGGCATCCCCGTGAAAAAACCGACTTTAAATTGCTGGAACTACCGTCGGCTCAGCTAAGAGGTCGTCGATGATTTGCTCTTTGGCATCCTTGCTCAGTTTGTCCGAAGTAATGGTGTCGAGTATCTTGATCCGTCTGGTCAAGTTATCGCCGATCGAGCTTAGTCGTGCTTGTTGAGTCTTGAACGCAGCGGACCTCGTGGGCCCTGTTCCTTCCACAAACTTCTGCGCGCGGGTAAACGGCGCTTTGAGTTTGCGGGCATCTTTCTCAAGTTCGTCAAAGTAGCGCCACTCGTTAACAAGTGTTGTAATGAGTGAAACAGATTTGGCTGATAGCATATCGGCAAGCCGGGACATAGTTCCTCGGGTTGCCGTATCACACGCTGAGCAAGTTCGGTGAACTCGTTGATCAACTTAACAAGTCGATCAGAAGCGTTGCGAAATTCAGACATATTGGTCTCTCCTCGAGTCGGTAAGCATGCGACTGCCGCTCCAAATGTATGTAATCCTGGCATCTTGTAATGGTCTTGGTTCTATCGTTCTAGTGTAATGTACAATCCGAGCACGATTTTTCCGGCAAGTATTGCTTTTGGGTCACACTCAACTAGGGAGCATGACTAAAGCCATAGTTGACGGGGCGATGCACGTGGGCATAGCAGGCAAACGAATAAGCGGCCAGCATTTGGCCGCGTGTAAGAAGTTCCCATGCCCTGATATGTAAAATGCGCAGTCACCGTTCGTCTCGAATCGACTCGGTCTAGTTGGATGCAGGTATTAGGTCAAGGCGAATTTTAATCGGCCTTGCAAAGCATTCTTATAGAAGCTCTTATCTATAAATATAATTCTCATAATTGGAGCGAAGATTGCGGGTTTTAGTATAACAAGCGTTCGCCTACAGGCGAACAACAGTTGATTGAAGCGATTGGTTAAAAACTCGCACAAAATTCCCGTAACGACACTTACGGAATTATTTTTTTTCCTTAACATTTCACCCCGCCTCATAAGTGAGAATCCCATATATTATTTCTCAATAATGCGATTGAGTCCAGGCCATCCCGTTTAAACGGGATCACCTATGCCCCTCGATTTTTACTCCTCCCGCACAACGCCCATCACGTAATCAGCCGCCTTTTGTGCCTGGGATGCGGCGCGGATGATCCAACTTTTAGCGTCCTTGGATTTCAGGGCGTCAATCCATCTCCTGAAGGTAAGAGGCGGAATTCTCAAACCCAGCTTCCAGAATACCTGCATGCGCATTGAGAAAGGATGCGGCCATTTCGGCAACAAGCTCTTCCTCAGCATAGACCTTGCGGAGTTCACCCATTGCATCAATGCCTTTCGCTTCCATCAATGATTTCCGGGCAAGCCGCGACTGGTGGCCGGTTGAGTGCGAGAGTTCATGGAAAAGGGTTGAATAATAGGCCTCCTCGGAAGTGAAGTGGCCACGGTCAGGCATCAAGACGCTATCGCTGCCGGGACGGTAGCAGGGAATTGCAGACCCTTCGGAAAATGTAGGCGGATGCGGCATCCCGGCCACGATTTCGCGTGCGCGGTCGCATACTTGTGTTGCCGGGAGTCCGGCACTTCAACCTTCGGGAAGTCGATGCCTTCGATCTGCGAAGCGTTAAACACCGTATAACCTTTCAAAAACTTCCTGACTTCTTCCGGTTCGTCCGGCGGCACCGGTGTTTCATCTTCCTTCTTGTAAGTGCCATATTTCACCACAAGGGCACCGCGCTCACCCTTCTTCACATTCCCGCCAAGTTCCTTGGCCTGTATGTAGGTGAGGAACCACGGCGAGGTGTAATTGAGGCTCCCAAGCAGGAAGACGTTAACCCCCCGGTATGCCTTGCCTGATGCAAAGTTGTGGGGGAAACCCACAGTTGCGGAAGTAGGGGGATTTCCACGGGATAACCCCGTTTTCCAGTTGTTCAATGATGCGGCTAGTGACTTGTTCGTAGATGTCTTGTTTCATATTTATCTCCTTGTTTTGCAGCGCCTTGCAAAAGGCTCGGCTTTGCAAAACGATGGAGACCGAGAGCCGCAGGGAATGAGGCGGTTTGTCATAGGGAGGCCTCCGGCGAGGGGCCCCGAAAGTCCCGCAGCGAGCCTGCGAGGGAGGACAATTTAGGGGATGCGTTGGATGCCCTTGACCAACCGTCGCCCGAAGACATGAAACAAAGGAGCCAGGGAGCGAAGAGGCCTTCGAGCGACTGGCTCAAAGGTTCCGTGCCAGACGGGCACGGCAGATATTGGGTAACATGGAAGGCTGTTTTTTGAGGGCAGGGCGCTAGAACGCCCGAAGAAAAACTGCCTGCGATGTTCAGTAGAAAGCGGGATAGCGAGTCTACAAGGCGACCAGCAAGGCCGCAGGCCTGCGGTGCATTGCAGTCTCGCCCGCGGAGGTAATGCCGGCGGGCAGGAGGGCAGACGGATTGTCTGCTCGTAACCGAACATGGAAAGCGGCTCCTATCGGTTTAGCGTAGCGGTTCCGAGTAGAGTCGCTTTCGCTGTTCCTCACGCGCGGAAAAAGCATGTCTGCGAGAGGAAAGCTCTCGCAGTCTTGCCTGCGCCACTCGACCTGGCGGCCGTAGGTCGATTCGACTTTCTGGTGTAGCATGGGGTCGCGAAGGTGAGGGCTTCTCATCTTCGCAGACAGAGGGACGCGCTGGCTTGCATGCCTTGGGGGCGGCTTTTTAGGCCGCCCCGTTGCGACTATTCCGATTTCTCGGATGGAAGCCGCAGGGAAATGCGCCCATCGAGGGGAACGATTTCAACTTGGATGTTGAAGCCTTTGCCGTCGCTGTGAGGCCACGCGCTCCCAATGCGCGTCCAGAAGGCTTCACCACCTTCACGGTCGCGAACATGGTAGGCGATATAAGCGGGTTTTTTTGAAGTGGTGGATTGTTGATCTTTCGTCATGGTGATTCTCCATTTTTGGTTTGTTCTGGCGCGCGCCTCTCGCGGCCTGATGGCAAGGCGTTGAAGACCCGTAAGGCCGGTAGCGTAGCGGCGGGGCAATGTGGAAAATTGGGGGATGACCTTCAGGGGGAACCGATTTTCCACTTGAGCCGACTGGCGCGGGTTTTAGCTTGCCCTATTCAGAGCCGCGAGGTGCGGGACATGGGCAAATGAGGAAACAGGCAGTGAACTTATATCAACCAACATTTGAAATAATTGATAGCTATCAATAGCATGCCTAACTTGGTGAAGTTTCGCCTTGAAGGTGGCCTGTGGAGGCCCTAAACTCTTTGGTAAACAAAGGTTTCACATGACAGGATCTCTATCCAACGATGATCGATTAGGAATCGTTAGCGTGCTCCGGAAGAGGTCGAGGCTGGGCTCGTCTTACAGATGGAATTTGGAATGTGATTTACCTGAATTGCAGGACTTGACGGGAGCAAGATGGTGGAAGGGCGACCTTAACCTTCGGCAGGAAAATAAAACCTCGGTTGGTTACCTTCTGCTCCTTTATACGCCCGATCCATTCGAGCCGCTCCAGGAACTGAACCTCACACTTTCTTTAAAGGCGGATGGATCTGTCGAGAAAGTGCTGAAGCAAGTTTTCCTGTATGCTGAAGACAAGGAATTGGCTGAATCGGAAGCCATTCCATTGTATCCACATGACGATCCCATTCAGGCGGAAGAGGGATTAATGCTGGCGGACACGATCTTGTCAGGCATCAGGGACGCTTCTAAAAATCGGGAACGGTCGGGATTTTCCCTCAGAGTACTAACCCTTGGGCGGTTGGCCTTCCACCCAAGGGCCGGTACGTATTGTTCATCTGCTCTGGGGTCTTACCACCATGTGGTAAATTTCATCCGCTGTGCTGCGCTCAGGTTTGCCGCATGGGAACAAATCAATCTGGGCAGATACTTCGGCGCCCAGTTGATCTGCAGCTTTCGCCAGCAAACCCTTTTCAATCCGCCTGTCACTTACTATCAGAGTTATTCCCCTGCCAAGCCACCTAGTCCTTATCCTCGCGGGACCAGCCAATTTCTCCCCTACTCTCGCACTTAAATCCCTGGCATCTAAGCGCGGTAGCAATGAACTCAATGTGGTTATGAGCATCACTTGCATAACTGCCTTTAGAGTATCAGATTTTTGAAAGAACCTCAAATGCGTCTGCCGCGTCAAATGACTATTCTGAATGTTAGCTTTAAAAGAAAAATGTCTCTTTTTTGCATTCGGGGAATGGCGAATGCAGTTTATAGACACGTTTTTCCAGTAATAATCCGGTGGTTGGTAATTTTCCGGGCAGCTGGAAAAATTTTAAGTTTTTTTTGCCGACAAACTCGTCGGGAAATTGCGCGGGAATCACGATAGGGACATCGGCACCCCTTGCGGCAAATAAGCAACCCATTTGCCGCAGGATTTGCGGTGAATCTTGCATTTGCGGCGAATAACTGCTACAATCACCGCATAATTTGCGGAGATTAAACGATGTATATCCACGAGATGGCCGGCTGGCCGAACTTGGTTTGGGACAACGGCAGGTTGCTTCCGTCGCTGGCGGACATACGGCACCGGCAGGGGCGGCTGCTCGGCAAAATGGAAGGTTTGGGGTTTACCCTCCGTTCGGAGGCAAGCCTGGCAGCGCTCACGGAAGACGTCGTCAAGTCCAGTGCAATCGAAGGCGAGAAGCTCGATGAGGAGCAGGTGCGTTCCTCGATTGCGCGGCGGCTTGGCATTGATTACGCAGGCACTACAAAAATCAGCCGCGACGTTGAAGGGGTTGTTGAAATGATGCTGGATGCAACCCAGCATTTTAATGAGCCGCTCAACGTGGATCGGCTTTTCGCCTGGCACCGGTCGCTGTTCCCAACCGGGCAAAGCGGCATGCACAAAATCACCACTGGGGCGTGGCGCACCTCGGCCTCGGGTGCAATGCAGGTAGTGTCGGGCCCCATTGGCCGGGAGTCGGTGCATTTTGAAGCGCCAGCCGCGGGACGGCTAGCAAAGGAAATGTCGACGTTCCTCGGTTGGTTTGAGAAGGCGCATGATGATGACCCGGTGTTGAAGGCGGGTGTTGCCCATTTGTGGTTTGTGACCATCCACCCGTTTGAAGATGGGAACGGACGGATTGGCCGTGCTATTGCCGATATGGCATTGGCGAGGGCAGATGGAACGTCGGAACGGTTTTACAGCATGTCTTCGCAAATCGAAGCTGAACGTAAGCAGTATTACGTCTTGTTGGAACAGACCCAAAAGGGTGGGTTGGACATTACCGGTTGGCTGGAGTGGTTCCTTGCTTGCCTGGGGCGCGCGCTTGATGGCGCAGAACAGATCCTTGCGAAGACATTGCGCAAGGCGGCGGTGTGGCAGCGTATAAACCAGCTCCCGGTGAATGAGAGGCAGCGCCAGGTGATCAACCGCTTGCTGGACGGCTTTGAAGGAAAGCTCACCAGTTCCAAATATTCAAAGCTGGTAAAATGCTCCAGCGACACCGCCTTGCGTGACATCAAAGCGCTGGTGGAGAGCGGAATTTTGAAACAAGAGGAAGGCGGCGGAAGGAGCACCAGCTACGCGCTTGTGGAGTGACCTGCGGATGCTTCCGCACAGCGGGACTGCGTGGTTTAACTACCCGCAGCCCCGCATGGATTACTCGTCGTCATCTTTCCTGAAGTTGTCGAGGTCATCAGGTTGCTCGTAGAGTTCGCTGGCGACGATTTCTATGAAGTCCCAGTTGAAGCCTTCGTTGCAATCGTGGCTATCCTCACATGCCTTTAGCACTTTCCAGGCTTGTGCATCGTCAAGGTCGGGACGGACTGATTGCACGTCCTCGATAGACCAAGTCATTGCAATTTCCCCACGGGAAGCGAAGAACTCGCGGATATTGGATTCCGAAAGTGTTGGGGAAGATTTTGGTAAGTCGGCAGTTTGTTCATCATTTAAGGCCATGGTGATCCTCCATTTTAGGTTATTCAGGCTCGCGCCTCTCGCGGCCTGATGGCAGAGCGGTAAAAGCCCGGAAAGCCGGCAGCAAGGCGGCGGGGCAATGTGGAAAATTGGGGGAGACCTTCAGGGGGAACCGATTTTTCACTTGAGCCGACCGGTGCGGGCTTTAGCTTGCCAGTAATCAGGACCGCATGGCGCGGGCTGAACCGGATGGAAGTCGGCTACGAGGAACAAACCATGAATGAGGCCATTAATAGTCATGCAATAAATTACGAGAAACTGAGGGAGGTCCTGAAAGAGGAAGCCCCATCGAAAACGCAAACGGAAGAGTTCCTTCTCCAGGAGTTGCCTTACATCTGGAGGGAGCATTATCTCCGGATGACAGCTAGGGAGACGACTCTTTTATCTATCGAATACCAAGGGTTCCAATATTACTATGATCACTACACCTACCTAGAGGTGAAGGGAGCGCTTCCGCACAGCGAAACCGATGAAGACAGGGTGATTGGTGTTATCGGCCGCTCGATGCGTGCGGAAACCGGTCGAGCTGAGGCTTCAGCATGGCTCAAGGGCTTAATCGGCGGCACGGAAGAACGATGGGGGAAGCATTTTGATAAAGGGCATTTCATTGCCCACTCCATGGGCGGAGGGCTGCAGTTGAATATCTTTCCTCAAAGAAGGGATATCAACCGAGGTTGGTCAGTTGAGGGAAAGCGGTTCAGGGAGATGGAAAAATACTGCGTTTTACATCCGGGGACGCTTTGTTTTCACCGCCCAATTTATCTAGACGAAGGATTCAAGCCGGCAGCGCTGGACTTTGGGTTCGTAACCGAGGAGGGCGAACTTTTGGTGGAGCGGTTCGACAATACAGAAGCTGCTACCGAAAGTGGAGAAGCCTGAGCCAGGCGAAATAAACTGTTGTTGAACGAATGTTTTAAATTTACTAGGCAACAAGGGTTTGTGTCTATGTAAAAAAACTGCCGCCGCAGCACCCCTGCTGCGACGGCTTTGACACGATAGTACCGCATGCCCCAAGCCAACCCCAAATTGGCTCTTCACGCGACTACCGCGAGTTTTTTGGACAACGTATGAGTGCTGTCCAAATTAATATGTGCCGACCAATCCAATGGTTCCTCTGGTATAGCAAATCGCTTCAAATTCTATTATTAGATCGCACGGCGGGGACGTATTCTGCGGCATGCAAAGAAGGTTAGGACCAAGGATGAAATGAATCGCTCATTCAAGTCCTGGCTGAACAGGCGGCCCAAAATAGCTGGAAGGTAGTGCATCCGTATGGACAATGATCTTCTCAAGCGGCACGCCCGGGTCGACCATCCAAACTTTAAGGGTATGCACCCCTGCTTCGGTGATTTGCAGGTCGGATTTAATGGTTCTCGCGTTATCTTTGACCCACTTCGACCAATCGCGCGTTGCTGGTGCAGATGAGTCGGACCGCTTCGTTGGATTAGTGAAACCTTGGCCTGCATAGGCATCCACCACTTGCGGTGGTTGGTCATCGAAGGACACCGCGATCCGGACACCGCGATCCGGTTGGACGTTCAAGGTGGGGCCGGTGATCAAGTCGACATGGACTTGACCAGCCTTTGGAACGAAGACGGGGTAATCGAGGTGGGGAGCTTCCTTGGGTGGAAGTATGCTTTCGGCATTCACCGGGAAAACCTCCATGGCAGAGAGGCCACGGCCGTAATCTGAAATGGGTTCCCAGGAGAATTTATTTGTCGGCATATTCCTTCCCTGGCTGGCATCAATTGCCACGGGGCCCGTCAAGCCGCCGAACGCGTGGACATTGTCTTTGGTGAACTTCGCATCGCGAAGAGTCTCCAATTGAACCAGCACACTTTCGCCTGATGGGCCAGTAATCGTAACCGTGGCGTTTTGCTGACCAACAGAAGCCTTGTCCCAATCAATACTCACCCACACGCGTTGATCTTTATCGACGGTCACACTTGCCGTGCTCAGCTTCACCCAAGGTTGATTGGCTGTGAGGGTAATTGGAAAGGCCTGAGTTCCCCGACGGAAAATATCGATCGATTGGCGCTGTTGATTGATTGCATCGAAAGTTGGAAGCTTGGCGATGGTCGAGTTACCTGGCCAGGCGGCCGAGCTACCCTCGATCGAAACCCCCATGGAAGCCGTATCAGGCACCTTAACTTCAGCCAACGTTGGGAGAATGTTGGTTTTGGGATCGTTCCAACTCGTGTAGCCGATATGCGGCTGGGCCATCATGTGGTTCCATTTTCCTTTCGCTACTTGATGGTAAGCATCCGACAGCTTTTGATCTTCTTGGAAAAGATTCCGTACGGATTGAGCGGCATCATTTGCGCTGGCTCGTCCCTGCTTTGCGTAGAGTTGATTGAATCCTGTCTCGATGTGGAGCTTGGCCACCCCGGCACAGGCTTTAACCGGATAGAGGACGAGCTCGTAATAGGCGTCGTGGTACTCTGGAGGCAGCTGGGCTCCGATCTGCTCCGCCTGCGTGGCCAGTTTTTGCCAAAGGTCGCTGACCGTTTCTGCCTCGTGATAATTGATCAGGCTGAATGTCGAGGGTTCCAGTAGTTCAGGTTTTCGCCAGCCGTTGTATTTTGCATATTTCGAGACGAGGTCGGCGATATCAGCGGCATGTTCCTTGCCAAATTCTCGCTCCGCCCAGCGTTGGGTCCAGGTTGAAATGCCCTCTTTACCGATGGCTGGCGGATACCACGCCATGCGCAGAAAGAATTCAATCGGTAATTCCATGGGCTTGAGATCACCGACATTAACGATCCAAATTCGGGTCGCGCCATAATTGGCGGCCATATTCATTTGCTCCCAGATCTTTGGCAGCGGGTTGGTATTCAACCACTTGTAGGAACGGGGAGTGCCCACGTAGTCAAAGTGATAGTAGATCCCTGCACCCCCGGTGCGATTTTGCTCATCACCAGTGGGGAGGCGCCGAAGATTTCCCCAATTGTCATCACACCAGAGCAGGGTGGGATCATCCGGGTACTTTCATCCCCTGCGCGTAGTAGTCGGCCACCTCTTTGTAGAGTGCCCAGAGTTGAGGAACCTTAGTGACGTCGGGGTTCACCTTCGCCGATAGAATCTGCCTCTGGTCTGCAACAATTTTTTCCAACAACTTGATGTTGGCTTCCATGTCGCCCCCATTGATCATGGGCTTGTCCCCATCGCCGCGCATGCCGATTGTTACGATGTTCTCGTAGTCTTTGTTGCGCTCGATCCCGTCAGCCCAAAACTGCTTGAGTCCTGCTTCATTCGTTGCGTAATTCCACTCGCTGTTGCCGTATTGCTTTTTGTGGATGCCCCATTCTTTCTGGGCTCGCATCATTGGCTCGTGATGGCTTGTTCCCATGACGATGCCATACTCGTCAGCCATTTTTGGATCGATCGGATCATCCTCATTGAAAGCTTTTCCCCACATCGCAGGCCAAAGGTAGTTGGCACGCAAACGCAGGAGCAGTTCAAACATATGCGCATACATTGTGGAGTTGATGCCGCCAAATTTCTGCCTGGCCCATGAACCAAAGGACGGCTCCTCGTCGTTAATAAAAATGCCGCGATATTTTACCACTGGGGGCCCTTGAAGATATGATCCCGCTTTGATGAAAAGCTGGTCGTGATGCTTTACCGGGACGTCGGCCCACCAATACCATGGAGACACACCGATTTGCTCGGAAAGCTCGTAGAGGCCGTAAATGGTACCGCGCTTGTCACTACCGACAATCACCAAAGCTCGACTGACTCCGGGCAGGGGGTTGTCGACGGTAGTAATGCCAAAACATTCCCACTTGCCGGCCAACCCTGAAACGTCGAGGTGAGAGGATTTGACGAGCCGGTCAATCAATGGGCTTTTCCCCAGTGTTCCTGCAATAACAGCAATGTCTCCTGCAGGGGCATGATCCGTGGTGAGCGGAGGTTTAATCCCTGAAACCCGTTCTACATCGGTCTGGAGATCACCTGCCGCCCGCACAACGCCCGGCCAGTCCATGGCATCCAGAAAAATGGGGGCCGCATTACCGGATTTCACCAAAGGGAAACTTTTTGGGCCCTCCTTTTCCTGCACAATATCCGTCCACAATCCCAAGCTGGTCGCCATTGAGTTGGACTCTGTCCCTGCCATGAAGAGGCATGCAGCCAAAACGGGTCGCAACCAAGAGGAAAAGATACTCATTTTTATGGCGCGTAAAATCGTCGCTTTGATCACTCCAAAATAGGCCATAGAGAAATAATAACCTTTTTTGAATTCTCGCATGTGGTGATAATGCCGGAGAGGGAACTGAGTCATTTTGAGTATAGTGGTCTGAGGTGAAGTGGAGAGTGAACTAATGCTGAAAAGGTCACGTTGAATAACCCCGGAGTAAGTTCAGATGAAAACGGCTCGTAATTCTATCGTTAGAATTCAGTTCAAAAGGTCGGGAGTTAGTGGTTTCGTGCCAAGGGTTTCAATTTCGGATCATCACCGCTCGAACACTTTGTTCGTCCCTTTTAAGTTCAGGGATCAAATTGCTCTATTGCTAGACTGAATCATCGCTTGTTCGCTATTAGGCTTCTGTCAGTTTCGCCGCAGAGAATTCGTCGGGGCAGCGAGTCCTATGCTTCACCGAATTCACCCAGAACCACTCAAAAACCGAATCTTCAGTTAAAACTACCCTCACTGTATGAGACACAAACACAAGTTCCTCCTTTCCCTCTGTGCTGGCTCACTCCTATGCTCGGCACCGGCGTTTGCCACAGTCACAATCAATCAGGTATCTGCAACGGCCACAACGGACTTTGCGTCCACGGAAAATGGGGGCTCACTCGCCTTGGACACTCAGCCAAGCGCTGGCGGGACCTTCGTCAGCCAAGGCATTGCGGCCAATAATGGAGTTGTCCAAACTTTCTCCGGGATTTCCGGCGTGCTCGCTTCGTATGCATATTTCAGCAGCTCTATCTCCGCCGCTACCACGGGCAGTTTTACGATCCAGTTGCTTGACTACGGCACGGTAGTGCCTGTTAACAGCACCTCCCAATATAATGGTAGCACTACAAGCCTCTTCACCGACACCTTTTCGCTCACCACCACTACCAATAAACAAGTTTACTTTGACCTCCCAGAGGCTGACCAAGTCACTTTGGATCCCACGCATTCTTACGGCGTCTATCTGCTTTTCAGCAATGCAGCTGGCAGCAACAATGTGAGCCGGTCCGGCAGTGATATTTATTCGGGCGGAGGGATGGCCGTCGGGACCGCAGGCTCTTTTGCCACCAGCTTTACCTCAGGGCAGCGTGATGAAAGCTTTGGCATTTACACCATGGTGGCTGCGCCAGAACCGAGCACTTTCACGATGCTGATCGGTGGTTTCGGGGCGCTCGCTTTGAAGCGCCGCCGTCGTCTTGCCTAAACTCGTCTTTTCGAGAACCCACTAACGCCGCCGTGTTTTCATGCACGGCGGCGTTATTTTTGATTCAGAGCACAAAAAAATCGCGCCCGGTTTCCCGGACGCGATTCTTAAACCAAGAGTGGTAAGCTTGCTTAGCGCTGCACGCGGCCGCTGCCGTCGCCGCCGGCGAGGGCTTCGACTTCCGCGAGCGTCACCCGGTTGTAATCGCCGGGGATGGTGTGCTTGAGCGCGCTGGCGGCCACGGCGAAGTTGATCGCCTTGTCCGCCTCGTAGCCCTTGATCAGGGCATAGATGAGGCCGCCGCCGAAGCTGTCGCCGCCGCCCACGCGATCCACGATCGTGATGTCGTATTTCTTCGAGAAGTAGGCCTGGCCGTTCTCGAAGAGCATCGCGCTCCAGCCGTTGCGGCTGGCGCTGTGCGATTCGCGCAGCGTGATCGCGACCTGCTTGAAGCCGAAGCGCTCGGTGAGCTTCTTCGCGACTTCGATATACTGGTCGTGCTCGATGTGGCCGCTGGTGACTTCCGCGCCCTTGATGTTGAAGACGCTCTCGGCGTCCTCTTCATTGGCGATGCACACGTCCACGTATTGCATGAGGTTCGCCATCACCTGGCCGGCCTTCTCACGGGTCCAGAGCTTCTTGCGGTAGTTCAGGTCGGTGCTGATGGTGATGCCGAGCTTCTTCGCGGCCTTGCAGGCTTCCTCACAAACGGCCGCAGCGCTGTCGGAAAGGGCGGGCGTGATGCCGGTCCAGTGGAACCACTTCGCGCCGGCGAAGACGGCTTCCCAATTCACCTCGCCGGGCTTGATCTCGGCGATGGCGCTGTGGGCGCGGTCGTAGGTGACCTTCGAGGCGCGCTGGCTGGCGCCGCTCTCGAGGAAGTAGATGCCGATGCGGTCGCCGCCGCGCACGATCTTCGTCGTATCGACGCCGAGGCCGCGCAGTTCGTTGACCGCGCGCTGGCCCATGTCGTTCTTGGGCAGGCGGGTGACGAAGGTGGCGCTCAGGCCGTAGTTGACGGCCGAGACGGCGACATTCGCTTCGCCGCCGCCGTAGGTGAGTTCGAGGTGTGTGGCCTGCTCGTAGCGGGTGTAGCCCGGTGTGGCGAGGCGCAGCATGATTTCGCCAAAGGTGACGAGGTCTGACATGATTAGTTTAGTCTTGGGTTTGGGTTAATCGGGGTGGTCTTTACTTCGCGGCGCGCGCTTTCTTGATCGCTTCGACGAACGCGGCGGCGGTCTCGGTGAGTTTCTTCCAGTCCTTGTTCTTCACGACGTCCTTGCTCACGAGGCTGGAGCCGGCGGCGAGGGCGACGCAGCCCGCGTTGATGAAGCTGGCCGCGGTCTCGGTGGTCACGCCCCCGGTCGGGATCACGTTCAGCATCGGCAGCGGGGCGAGCAGGTTCTTGATGTAAGTGGGCCCGAGCTGGTCGGCGGGGAAGATTTTGGTGAAATCGGCCCCGGCCTGATGACCGGCGAGCGCTTCCGTCGGCGTGTAGGCGCCGCTGGCGACGGCCTTGCCGTAGCGGTTGCACATCTCGATCACGGCTGGTGCGAAGACCGGGGTGACCACGAATTCCGCCCCGGCGAGGATCGCCAGGCGCGCCGTCTCCGCGTCGAGCACGGTGCCCACGCCCATCAGCGCGCGGTTGCCGAATTTCTTCGACACTTCGCTGATCACGCCGATGGCGTTCGGCGTGGTCATGGTGATTTCGAGGCCGGTGACGCCGCCTTCGATCAGCGCGGTGGAGATGTCCACCAGTTGCTCCGACGAATCCACGCGGATCACGGCAACGATGCCGGGATCGAGGATGCGATCAATGATTTGGGATTTCTTCATGAAAGTTGCGATGCTGGGGGCGATCGACAAGAGTGGCAAAGAGCGTTGCGTTCAATCTTTAGACTGCATCAAAACAACAGCCCCAGAGGGTGAACCAGTTTTGGAGAATGGGAAGTCCGAGGGATTAACTTCGTCCCATTGCTTCTGCATATCGGAGGCCCAGCATGAGCCCCCGTAATTCGGCAAGCCCTCGCAAGCGGCCGATGCAGGAGTAGCCGGGCGTTATATTTTCCCTTTTTCCCAAGTCGTCGAGCATTGTATGGCCATGGTCGGGGCGAAAAGTTAAACGTTCATCCGCCCGATTTTCCCGGCGTCGTCGGTCCTGTTCATCGAGCAATGCACGCACAACAGCGGGCATATCCACTGATCCGGCCAAATGATCTGCTTCGAAAAAGGAACCATCCGGGAGGCGTTGAGTGCTTCGCAAATGCACCGCATGAATTCGAGGGGCAAATTGCCTGACCATCGAAGGCAGGTCATTATCTTTTCGGGCACTGAATGAACCCGTACAGAAGCAGATGCCATTGGCCTGGCTGTCAGCCATCTTAAAGAGTGCTTCGATATCGGAGGCTTTACTCACAATCCGCGGTAATCCCAAGACGGAGAATGGCGGATCATCGGGATGAATGGCCAGACGCACTCCAATTTCTTCCGCCACGGGAACCACTTCCTGCAAAAAACGAGCGAGATTTTCTCTCAGGTGATGGCCATCAATGCCGGCATATCGTCCAAGCATCGTGCGAATGACATCGAGATTGAGACCCAGCTTCACCCCTGGAAATACATCAATGATGTTACGGATGAACTTATCCCGCGCCATTGAGTCCAGGCTCTTCCACCAAGCCGCTCCGTGCTTAAGTTGATCGGAGGTGTAGTCGGCTTCGGCTCCTTCACGTTCAAGGGCGTAAAGTTCAAAAGCGGCGAATTGAGCCGGGTTGAATTGCAGGCATTCAGAACCATCCGGAAGCCGCATTCGCATTTCAGTGCGAACCCAATCAAGTACCGGCATAAAATTGTAGATGACCGTCGTGATCCCCTCGGCGGCAAGATGGCGCATCGAATCGCAGTAGTTCCGAAAAAACTTTTTGAGGTCACCTCGACCCGTTTTGATGCCCTCATGCACTGGGAGAGATTCTACCGTCGTCCAACAGAGTCCCGCCGTTTCAATTATTTTTCGGCGCTGGCGAATGGCCTCTTGTGGCCAGATTTCTCCATACGGAATCTCATGTAATGAGGTGAAAATGTCCGTTGCTCCGGTTTGCCTGATATAATTCAATGATACAGCGTCGTGCGGACCAAACCAGCGGAACCCTTCCGCCAGCGTGAAAAAATTGGAGTCAGGATGATTCACGATTTACACCCCGGAGAATGCAACGAAGCCGCCATCAACCGGCAAAATGGTGCCGGTAACAAATTGGGAAGCATCGGACAGCAGGTAATGCATCGCCCCGTGGAGTTCGTCAGGCGTTCCAAAACGACCAAAAGGGGTCTTCGACACTACCAGATTGCCGCGATCGGTCAGCGTTCCATCCTCATTCGTGAGCAAACGGCGGTTTTGTTCGCCAATAAAAAAACCGGGCAAGACTGCATTGACCCGCACTGCTCCTTGAGTTCGACGCCCAAGATCCACCGCGAGCCAGCGGGTAAAATTCTCCACTGCCGATTTTGCCGCCGAGTAGCCGACTACACGACTAACCGCCTGGGGCGCTGAGACGGACGAGAAATTCACGATTGAGCCTCGCCCGGCTTTGACCATGGGAGCGGTGAAGACAAGCGAAGGAAGAACCGTGCCGTGGAGATTGAGGTCAATAACTTCCTGGAGTGATTCAAAGTCGAGATCAAAGAATGTCTTCTCTGGAGAGATGGTAGCGCCCGGCATGTTGCCGCCCGCGCCGTTGATCAACCCATCGATCCGCCCCCATTTTTCCAGGACGGTATCGCGTGCCTGCTCGAGAGCAGGCCGGTCTAGGACATCCGCTACCAGCCCCATGCATTCAGCGTAGGGAGCCCTGGCCTGACACTTGGTTATGGCATTATCCAATTTGTTCTGATCCCGGCCCAAATAGACCAAGCGGGCACCTTGTTGGGCAAGGTAATCAGCAGTCGATCCGGCGAGGACGCCAGTCGAGCCAGTGATGACAAACACACGATGAGTAAGATCGAAAAGATTCATGAAGACAATTTCCTTCGCCTCGAGGCCGGGAAACCGGATCCGTTCGGCCCGCGCATTTTTCGCCCATTCCAGCCGCGCAGCAAAAATACGCTTGTTGCAACATTAGAGCGGCCTATTTGCAACTCACCGCAGAACGGGCCGGGCAGCTTGCGCCATCGAACCATGTTCCTTCGACAAATGTAGTGGTTGGGAACTCGGGAATGCCTCGTCTGTTGTGGTTTAGTTGACCGGAGATAATCTCTACCGCGAGCGCACCCACTGTTTCGTGGTTTTGACGGACACCGGCTGGTACCACCACTGAAATCAGAAAGAAACAAATCCACGAAAGCCACGTCATGCGGGACGCTCATTTCCAATGTTTTTAACACCGGACGAACAAATGCCCCCTTGCTGAGAATGATGTCGGGCTTGTAGCGATCAAGCCAGGCTTTGAAATCCTTGGCATTGGGAACGACGGTTGACTCGTTTTCGAGCAACCAGTTTTTCACCGGATGCATTCCCGGGTAAATGAAAGCTGGCACACGTCCTTTCACGCCGAGTTGTTGTTGTTCACAAAGGAATCCTGCAATCCAATTGTGATCCACTGCATGATCCCATCCACGATGCATGACAAACCCAATCCGTCGATAGCCTAGTTGAGTAACCCTGCGCATGGCCAGCCGGACAATGTCGCTTTGATGGTTGGTAACATTGTGCACTAAGGGCTCGTGCGGGAAATAATCAATTTTTACGCAACAGAAATTTGACCAGTCCAGGTTCAAGGCGTCTCCCATTTCGCGGCCATGGGAAGCTAGGATCAGTCCCGTTATTCCCCGGGTTCGCAAAACTCGGTTGAGCCGTGTTTCCGTGATGTTCGGAGCATGGAGCCAGAAGTGCTCGAGCATGAAACCTAACTCTTGAGCCATTACTTTCGCCCCGTTATAGAACTCCAGGTGAGCCGTGGCCTGTTTCCACCCCCACTCAGTGGTCCAATTAGTGAGGTAGGCAATCGTCGATTGGTAGCGGGGGGATTTGCTGCGGGTTCGGTAAGTGGAAAGCGCGGAAAGCAGCGGGTCGGGACTATAGCCCATCTTCTCCGCCAATTCTTTAAGGCGCTTTTTGGTCTCCTCAGGCAGCCGAGGGTGATCCCGCAGGGCCATTGAAACTGTGGTGACATGCACGTTAGCCTCACGAGCAACATCTGACAAGGTGACACGGCGAATGCTGCTCATAGGAGAATGCCATCATGAAAAGAATGAGTAGCAATTACCTTGGCCGTCTCTTGCAATCGAATCGCGCGTGGATTTATCAATGGGGCAGGGATTGGCAATCTCTTCAAAGTTTGGGGCAGATAGAGGTTCATATTCAATTTATCGCAAGCTTCATGAGCGTAAAACCAAATCAGCGCGATTCGGGGTCTAACGTTAGACTATCCCATGATTTGAATTTCTAAAGCCCAATTAGATTCTAAACCTCACGCACCTCCCCATAAAGGCGCAGTGAGTGTGGTCACCCAATGAATCAGCCGTCTTCTTATCCTTCATATCATTCACAGCATTCGCCGTTTGGCGCGTTTGCCTCGTTTACCATTGGTCTCGTTGGAAGCCCAGGTGGGTTTGCGCAGTCCATCAGCCGGGCGGATCAAGCCCAGCAAAATGTCTACGTAGGGTTTCGGGCTGGAGGAAAGACTTGGCAAGTCCTTCCCTTTTTTAGCCCCCGGAAGTCTGCGGAAATCAACTTTACTGTCGAAGCTGCTACCACCACCCAAGATGCCGAAATCACCACCCTTTCCCCAAAAGATTACGAACGTAACTTGGGCTGGGCTAGTGATACTTGGCGCGCCGATCATGACCGGTTTGGGTTTTCGCTGCTGAGTCCATTCTTTCAAGTTCCAGACCCACGCGAGCTTTCCAAAGCCAATGCCCGGCTGATGCTCGCCCCTGTCGTCACGGCGTGGATTGAATATGACAATCGCCAAGGCAAGGAGGCGGTGGAGTTGATCTTCGGCATTGGGGATCCTTCTCGTCCACTTCGCCCTTTCTCCGATACTCCGGGTGCCAATTCCCTGACGGGATTTGCCAGCGGGACGGCCTTCGGCTATGCCACGGCTCCCTCTGAAGCAGTAGAGGTGAGGCAGGGCTTCGACGTTTTTGCGCCCAAATTCCGTGATTATCGCGGATTGCATTTGATTGGCGGGGAAAGCGCTCTCGTATTCAATGTCAAGGCGGGGCAGCGCAAGCGCTTCCCTCTTACGTTGGCATTTTATGTAGAGGGCACGGTGAGCACTGGCTTGCCCAGTGTTTACGCTTACACGCGATACTTCAGCAGCCTCGAAGAGGTGCTGGACCACGGCCTAAGTAACCATCAGGCTTATGTGCGCCAGGCTGAGGGCCTTGATGCCAAGTTGCTTGACAGCAACCTCAATGAAAATCAGCAGTTCCTGCTCGCGCAGGCGACCCACAGCTACTACGGCAGCAGCCAGTTGCTATGGAAGGATGATGGTCCGCTCTGGGTAGTCAACGAAGGTGAATACCGGATGATCAATACTTTTGATCTCACCGTCGATCACCTCTTTTTCGAGCTTGATTGGCACCCATGGGCCGTTCGGGATACGCTTGATTTGTTCGTCGAACGTTACGCCTATACCGACCGGATCCACAATGGGACGGCGCAGTTGTTCCCCGGCGGCATTTCCTTCGTGCACGATATGGGCGTTATGAACCACTTCACTCCTCCCGGCCGTTCCAGCTACGAGTGCGATGACCTCACGGGCTGCTTCGGCCATATGACGATGGAGCAGCTGCTCAACTGGGTGCTCTGTGCAGTGGTTTATGCAGAAAAAATGAAGAATTTCGAGTGGCTGCACCGCCATCAAAAAGTGCTCCTTGCCTGTGCGGAGAGCCTTCATCATCGGGACAACCCATTGCCGGAAAAGCGCGACGGCATCCTAAAGTATGACTCTGCCCGCTGCGGGACGACCGGCTCGGAAATTACCACTTACGACAGCTTGGATGTAAGCCTTGGACAGGCTCGAAACAACCTCTACCTCGCCGTAAAAACTCTTGCCGCATGGATCCTTTTGGAAAAAGCCTTCGTGCGCTTGACGAACACGAAAGCTGCGGAGGATGCAGCCCAGACAGCCGACCTGCTTGCTAAAAGCTTGATCGGGAAATTCGACACGGAAAAAGACCTCTTCCCGGCAGTTTTTGAAAATGGAAACCAGTCTCGAATCCTTCCAGTAGTGGAGGGCTTCGTTTATCCGATTTACTTGAACTACAAGGATGTTATCGACCGCAATGGGCGGTTTGGGAATTTGTTGAAGCTGATGGAACGCCATCTTAAGCAAGCCTTCCGACCCGGTGTCTGCCTCGATGAGGTCACTGGCGGCTGGAAGATTAGCAGCACGAGCAATAATACTTGGTTCAGTAAAATCGCCATCGCTCAATATGTCATCGAGCATCTTTTCCCGCGCTCACTTACCAAAGCAGCCCGAGCTGCCGACCGCGTACATGCTGACTGGCAGCGCCAGCCGGGCTGCGGAAGGGACGCCATGTGTGACCAGATTTGGAGTGATACCGGTGAAAGTTGCGGCAGCCGCTATTACCCACGTTGCGTCACAAGCTATCTATGGTTTGAGAAATGAGGGGTTTGGAACCACATGAAAAGAAAACACCGCCTCCGTGTTCCAAGCTTTCCTTGGTGACACGGTCGATGCGAGGTTTCGAAAGCTTTTCCCCATAGCATAATGACGTCGGATAAACTCTCCTTTATTGAGAAAGCCGGATACAGCGCGGCGGATGCGGCCGCGAATTTCGTCTTCATGACGATGATCCTGTTTCAGCTCAACTTTTACACCGATGTCTTCGGGCTCACAGCGAGCGCGGCGGCTGCCGTCCTGCTCTGGCCCCGGCTTTGGGATGCGGTCTTTGATCCGATCATGGGCATTTTGGCTGACCGCACCAACACCCGGTGGGGTAAATTTCGGCCCTGGGTTCTTTGGACTGCGGTTCCTTGGGCCGTCGTTATGGTGTTGGCCTACACCACCCCCAAAGGCTGGGGCCTCGGGGCATTGATGGGCTACGCCATTCTCACCAACATGATGTTGATGACGTTGTACTCAATGAACAACATGCCGTATTCTGCGCTCGGTGGAGTGATGACGGCCGATCTCACCGAGCGTGCTCGACTAAATTCTTACCGCTTCATTGCTGTCAACATTGCGCAGTTTATCGTGGGTGGGTTCACGCTTCCATTGGTCGCAAAATTTTCCGCGGGGCATGACCGCCAGTATGGATGGCAGATGACGATGATGATTTGGGCGGCCTTATGTCTATGCCTGTTTCTCATTACCTTCTTCACCTCGCGGGAGCGGATTAAGCCGATCGTCGAGTCCCATGGTTCTCCCAAACAGGATTTCCGAGACCTTTTGAAAAACACCCCCTGGCGGGTGATGGCACTCACGACGCTGGTCCACTTCGGCATTCTTTCCTTTCGCGGTGGTGCGCTCTATAGCTACTACCACCAGTATGCGGATAAGGCCGCCATGTTTGACCTTCTGCAAAAGATCGGTCTTACCACATCCGTCCCCGCGATCAACGGTGTGAAAGCAAGAGGGATGCTTGAGTGGCTCGGCTATATCGTGCACGGTTCGCGCGAACACTTGGCCGATTCCAATGTTGCCGACGTGTTCAACAGCATTGTCAACATGCTTGGCACCTTGACGATGATTATCGTGATCATGGCGTCGGCATCGTTTGCGCGCCGCTTTGGCAAGAAAGCGGTAGCCGTTACAGGTTTCGCTCTCACCGCCATCGCTTCTTTCGCGTTTTATCTGCTAGCCCCGCAGAATGTCCTCGCCATGATTGTGCTCAGTATCGTGGGGGCCGCAGTTTACGCGCCCACCGTTCCGCTCCTCTGGGCCATGTTTGCCGATGTTGCAGACTACTCCGAGTGGATGACTGGACGACGCTTCACGGGGATGGTCTTTGCGACCATCGGGTTCTGTCTTAAGGCTGGCCTTGCGCTTGGCTCCGCTTCCTATCTCTGGATTATGGCGCTGTGGTTCGGTTATGACACCAAGGTTCCCAGCGCTCCGCAGGCAATTGAAGGCTACCATGCTACCTCCAGCCTCATCGTCGGCGTTCTGTTTACCCTCTGCACGTTCCTGCTTGTCTGCTACAAGCTGAATAAGCGCGCGACGATCTCCATGTCTGAGGAACTCGCCGCACGCCGAGCTCGGGCCTGCCGGGATCACTTTGCACCTATCGCCACCGGCTCATGAAAATTCTCCACGTCGCTCTTCCTTTCTTGCTCACATTCGCCGGCGTGCAGCCCCTCTACGCCCAGGCAACCTTGAAGGAAGCCTTCAAAAATCAGTTCCTTGTCGGCGTTGCCGTCAACCAATCCCAGTTCGACGGGCGAAACCCCGTCGAGGAAGGCATCATTAAATCCCAATTCAATTCCATCACTCCGGAAAATGTGATGAAATGGGAGTCAATCAATCCCAAGCCGGGAAACTATAATTTCGGACCTGCGGATCAGTTCGTTGATTTTGGGCTAAAAAACGGCATGGCAGTCATCGGCCATAATTTGATCTGGCATAGCCAGACCCCGGATTGGGTCTTTGAAGATGCCCATGGACAGCCCGTGGACCGCGAAACACTTTTGACGCGGATGCATGACCATATCGCAAAGGTGATGGGCCGCTATAAAGGAAAGGTTAAGGGTTGGGACGTTGTAAATGAGGTGATGGGTGAAAACGGTTCACTGCGTGAATCACGGTGGCTGAAAATTATTGGTCCTGACTACATTGCCCAAGCCTTCAAATTTGCTCACGAGGCCGACCCTCAAGCAGAACTCTATTACAACGATTATGGTCTTGAGCATGAGGGGAAACGGTTGGGCGCGCTCAAGCTCGTGCAGGATTTGAAGGCGGCTGGCGTTACTATCACTGGCGTTGGTATCCAGGAGCACGTCAACCTCACATGGCCTTCGATACTGGATATCGACGCAACCATCAAAACTTTTGGTGCCCTCGGCTTGAAGGTGATGGTCACCGAACTCGACGTTGATATCCTTCCGGCGCGTCCGAAAAGCCAAGCCGGCAATGCCGATATCAACCACCACGAGGCCGCCGCTCCCGAACTCAATCCTTACACCGCCGGCTTGCCCGACGAACTTCAACTGAAGCTCGCCCAGCGCTATTCCAATCTATTCAAGGTTTACCTTCAAAATCAGCCGACCGTTACCCGTGTTACCATTTGGGGCGTCTCCGATGCCGGCTCGTGGCTAAACAATTTTCCCATCCACGGCCGCACCAATTATCCATTGCTCTTTAACCGGAAAGACCAGGCAAAACCTGCGTTGCAGGCAATTATTAACGTTGGTGCCGCCAAGTAATTTCTTCGCAGCTCAATGAGTTTCCGGGGAGAGGGCAGTCATGCTGCGCATGTTACAATAGTTGGCTTTTGTTTATACTACAACTTGACCACGGGCATTGCAAACGACCAAAGGGTTGAGGCCCGTAATTCACAAGTGATATCGACAAATATTGAAGCAAGGTCATCCGCGCTCTAAAGATAGAGCGCGTGATTGTTGGATGCTTTATATTAATCCGGTTAGGATCAGTTCCATGAAAACTTCGATGTTCCCCCCGGTTCATGCTGCTCGTCCCGCGAGAGGCTTTACGTTGATTGAGCTTCTTGTCGTGATCGCGATTATCGCCATCTTGGCCGGGATCGCTTTACCGGTGATCGGTAGGGTCAAGCAGGCGGGCTACCAAGCGAAGTCGATCAGCAATTTAAGGCAGCTGTCGATGGCTGCCATCAGTTATGCCGGTGACCATGCAGGTTGGTATCCCTACGACGCTAAGCCCATCTCCGGCGGCGGTGATTTCAACGCTGGGTGGCGGTTGAATTCAGAATTTATCAAGTATCTGGCTCCCGTTGTCACAAATTCCGTCAATTCAATGTCGGTGCTGCAAACCGGCTTCCGCGCATCGCCCGATCCCAAAAATCCACAGGTAGGCACACTTGGCTACAATAATACTGATATGGTCAGTGCAGTCCAGGCCACCCCTGCAGCGGTTGGAAATCACCGCGCTTTGCAAATGACTTCAATCAATCGGCCTTCCCGGTTGGTATTCTTCGCGGAATCCGCCAGTTCATGGATCAACCAGGGGGGGAGCCAAAAATGGACGCCTGATTGGGATAATGGGGCTCCTGCTGCAACCAATGGTGTCATCGCTTACCGCGCCGGTGGCGGCCAAACCATCGCCGTCACTTATGGTGGAAACATCATCATGTTTGATAAGACCGGTGCTCAGGATATCCATCTCTGGCGCAATTACCTTCCGCAGGGAGTTCTGTAGTTTAACTTCACGGAAACCGGCATCCGCAACGCTATTAGTGTAGTGCTTCCGGTTTGGCCTGAGCCTTGACCAGCGATTCGGCGATTACGGTTTTCCATTCATGGACGCTTTGGTTTCTAACCAGGCCAATTCGGGGCTCAAACTGGCCGATGGTCGCTCCGACCTCAAGCGCGAGAAGCTGCCGCGCCGGATTGCGATTGCTTGCCCAGTTGCCGTTCCTTGGCTCGCAGATTGTTTTACCGGAATACGCGACTATGCACGGCGGGTGGGGGGCTGGCATTTCTTTTGCAGCCCGCCGGCTCTCGTCGGGACGGGCGAGAGCTTGCTAACCCTTGCTTCGCTAGATGGATGGAACGGTGACGGGATCATAACTGTTTCCAACCGAGATGAGGAACTATCTTCTGCTGCTGCAAATTTGAAGCTGCCAATCGTAAACCTCGCCGGGGGACTGTCTAGATCCTTCGGAATTCCTCGAAGTAATGGTGAACAATTTTCAAGCGGGCCGCTTGGCGGCAGATCATCTGTTGAGTCTCGGATTGAAAAGTCTCTTCTTTTTCGGATGGAGCGATCAATGGTATTCCCACCAACGTAATCTCGGCTTTACTGCCCGTTGTGCGGAAGCGGGAGCAAGCTCGGGCCAATACCTTTGTCCTTCCCTTGAACGGCCAGAGCAGAATTGGTTGAGCCGAATTTCAAAGGTAACAGAGTGGTTGCGTGAACTGCCGCGGCCTGTTGGAATTTTTGCCGTCCAAGACTATCGGGCGCAGTTTTTGATGGAGGTGTGCCAGGAGGCCAGGTTGCGCGTGCCACAGGATATCGCCATTATCGGAATGGACAATGACGTCACCGTCTGTGAGTGTGTGGAGCCAAAGCTTAGCAGCATTTCAAGAAACTCGGAAGAGGTAGGGTGGGAGGCGGCAGCCCTCCTTCACCGCATGATGGAGGGCGAACGGGAAGAGATTCACGACATCTTGATTGAACCGGCGGGAATTGTAGCAAGACGCTCAACTGACTTTCTCTATGCTGCCGATCCGGTAGTCCAAGGCGCGCTCGATTACATGCGCGAAAACCTTCAGGCCTCATTCAATATCATGGCAGTGGCCGACTACCTTGGGATTTCAAAGAGGGCTTTGGAAATTCGATTTCGCTCAGCCCTCTCTAACTCCCCACATGAATATCTCACTCTTCTCAGGATTCGGCGGGCTCAAGAGCTGATGGCCCTTCCGCAAAAGCGCACCTTGAAGCAACTGGCCGTCGAATCAGGCTTTGGTACGGTTCAGACATTCTACTCTGCCTTTCAAAGATACACTGGCCAGTTACCAAAACTGCGGGGAGGAACTTTTCGACCTTTTTAAGCACGACCGTCCATTGAAGAATGCGTGAAATGGCCCTTTCTGCGCAATTCTTGAAATATTTACGCATTTCTTGTATGGCGCAAACCCATGGGTAATACATTGTATTTATATTAGATATATAAATTAATAACATAAGGATATCCGCCTATCGTCTAGGTAGGCCTTTTTCCATACCCCAGTTCGCCATGCATACAAAAATCGATCGGAAACAAATTTACCGGCCTGCGACTGCTTGGCTTCAGGGGAGTGAAAACTCGGGTGTTGCGCTAATTATTGTGCTGGCGTTCGTCGTTTTGCTGACTGGCTTGGTGGTAGCTTATTTTTCCCGCGCTATCAGTGATCGGCAAATCTCGACCAGCAGCGCCTCACAAACAAGGGTCCAGCTTTTTACCTTGGGAGTTTCCAATACAATTGTCGATGACCTTCGCCAAGAGATTGCAGCTGGCTCAACGCCAGTCACTGTCGGAACTTCTTCAACCAGCATCATTTTTTATCCAAACCCTGGAGCGATGATGCCCAATCCTGTCTTTGCTGGAAGTGCCACTCCCAATCCAGCTTCTGTCCCAAACTTGGTCAAGCAGAGTGCGTCTGGGCAAAGTTTCTTTCAAGGGGCAAATTATTCCAGCAACTACCCCGCCAGCAACCGTGCAGCCGGGATATCTACTAGCAAGCCATCTTTAAATGGGCGCTCAATATCTCCAGCGCGCTGGAATAAACCATTGTTATTACAACCGACCTCGGCAACTGACCAATCGGCCGATATCGGTGTCTATAAGAATCTCAATACCCCTGATTGGGTGCTTGTCACCCGCAATGGGAATAATATTACGGGAACCACGCTGCCTGTTTCCGCAGTAATGCGTGGCAACAAATTTACCGGAAACGCCAATATTGACGGTGGCGTGGTCGTTGGTCGGTATGCGTATAATATTTACGACGAGGGGGGGCTTCTTGATGTCAACGTAGCCGGATATCCAAGCCCATCACCCACGGGCACTCCCTTACCCGCCTTTAAATCCAGCGAAGCTTTTGCTGACCTAACCCAACTTACTGATGCAGGTGGCAGCCAACTTCTAACCACAGATTTGATTAACTCGATTGTTGGATGGCGAAATTATGCCACTTGCCAGAGCGGCAGCCCTTCTGGCGTTATTACTGGTAGTTTTCCCAATTTCGGGTTCAATCAAAACGCGACGGCGGGCTACTACCGATTCGCTTCGACCAATACCAACGGCTTTTTGCGATCTGCAAATCAGGCTTTGGTTGGCGGGCAGTCGGATCACACTATGGCTAGCAGGTCTCAAATGATAGCCTTCTTTACCAGTATGGTGCCCTCTGCGAGCATCTTCAAGGTTCAGAAGGCGCTACAGTATTTCACCAATTTTACAAGGGATCTGAACCAACCCAGCTATATACCTGCCCATGTTTTGAATCCTAGCGCTCCGGTGGTGCAACCCACCGCACAAGGAGGAAATTACGAAGGCCCCGGCCAGGACGACGTGATCAACCCCTCATTTTTGACTGTGAGGGTCAAGGCCACTACGGTGGGCGGCAGAAACGACGGCAGCAGTCTGGTAGCTGGGGAGCCACTGGTAAAAAAACGATTTGCCCTCAGCCGCCTAGCTTGGCTGACCTACAAAGGCCCGAGTTTCGGTAGGACTGGGGCAGACATTACAGACCTCACAACCAACTGCGGGATAAGCCAGTCGTTTCTTGACCAAGGCACGACAGACAACATTCAGAAATACTTTGGCCTACGCTGGGCAACTGACCATTGGGTGTATGACGTCCACTCGACAACCGGAGTCAAAACCCTAACCCAAGTCCTGGCCGACAACCGCGAGCCGGATTTCTTCGAGTTGCTGAAGGCGTCCATCTCGGCGGGTGCGTTAGGGAAATCGCTCTTTCAGTCCGGGAATATCACTTCGGTTAAGGCGCAGTTTTTGGTGGACAGTTCAATCGATTGCCAGGTGATCCAAATTGGAGCAAACATCATCGACCAATTTGACGTCGATGGGTTTCCAACGCGAATTCAATTCCCCGCTTATTCCAGGGAATTCCGCGGCGTGGAAAATCTTCCCTACCTTTACAGAGTCAGGTCAGCCGCTTGGAGGGTCGCTGATCCGGATAAAATGCCGCCCGACCGGAACGCATACAAACAAACCACAAAGGTTGCTTTTACGAATCCCGGTACGGTGGCGATGATGATGGTTCCTGAACTATGGAACCCCCATTACTACGATGCGACTGCCAGTTCGCAGCAGCAGGACCGGATTTTAGGAAATCCGCGCCCATCCGCCCTCCGGTTCTATGCCTACACGGCTCCTCCTGATATATCTGGCGTTCCAACCGGGGTTTCAGGCTATAGCATTCGTGTTTCAGAAGTTGGGATCAATGCCCCGATCATCGCGATGAATGGGTTGAATGCCACCAATACCCGGATGGATCTAACGAACACGGTGGACCGTTTCCGTGAGCCCACCATGCTGCTCAAGCCGGGGGGCGACGGGAATGTTTCGGCACCGGGGTTGAATGAAAGTGGCTTGGCCTCCGGCGGTTCAATGGCAATCATTAACGATTCGGTTGCGGCAGACAGCCCAGCCGCGACCTTGATGCCGGCTGGCGCTTATGTCGGCATCTACGTGGGAAAAGTTCCCATTTTGTGGAATAGCGGTTCGAACACCTACGTGGCGAACCGGTTGGTGGCATATACCGGCAGCGATTACAACAACGAGGCGGGAACTCCGGAGGTGGACTATCAGGTGCTTTGCGAGAATCCGAACCAAGGGGGTAGCTTCCAAGTCTATGATGAAAAATATGGCCCGATGGTCAATTTCACCATGGCAGGGAGGAATGTGGTCGGTGAACCCGATCGGACCATCCTTTCCAAGGATTTTTACCCGATCGCGATGATGGGGATGAACCGCTTCGCTACTGTCTTTGATCCTCGTACTAGCCGGTTTGGCCTGCTTTCGGCGGCTGTGACTGAGCAAAGCGGTGGCCCGAATAATGAAATCCCCCCTGGCCGAAGGACCAATCTCATCGGGCAAATGCTCAACACCAGCCGGTATATTATGCCGACCATGCGGCCTGATAATAGTGCCGGTTATGGACTGGACCAGCTCGACGGAGTAAACAATTACGATGCTAACGGAAGTTATCTTAACAATCTGGGTTGGAGTGTAGATACGACTGCCGCGGCCTTGTTGAGGGTGGGGCTTCTTTCCCAGAACTCCAAGACGGAAACAAACGACCTGCGTCGCTTTTCCGGTGATTCGATTTCTGTAAATACTGCATCCAATCCTGGGCCAGCCGAATATTATCAAGATCCTGACGGGGTGGTGAGACGCGGGATGGCAGCCTATTTCAATCCGGCCAGTGGCGGCTCCGGGGCTCCGGGGCAACCAATGGCTACTGCTTTCGAAAGCCCTTTGGAAAAACGTCAAAAGGAGAGCCGTCCGATCATCCTAAACCGCCCCTTTTTGTCGGTAGGGGAGCTTGGGTATGTATTCTCTGGGACCCCGTTCAAAGATCTCGATTTGGCGACGCCAGAAAGCGGATATGGTGCGTTGCTAGACGTGTTTTGCACGAACGACACGAATGACCCAAATGGGTTGGTGGCAGGAAGGGTCAACCTTAATAGTCGTCAAACTCCTGTGCTGCAGGCCCTTTTAAGCGGAGCCGGCGCGACGAATACAACCCCACCGCAACAGGGGCGAATCTTGCCGGCCAAATCACCAGCACCGATGCTAAATCCATCGTAGATACATTGCGGCAACGGGTCACTGGCAATGCGCCAAATGCCGGTCCGCTGGGGAACCTTGGCGAGCTTACCGGGCGATGGGTTTCTGGGACAGGAACAGGGGCTAGTTACACCGGGTGGAGTGGGGACCTAAATAATACTTCGGACAATTACGTGAACAGTATACCCAGATACCGGGAGGCTCCGATCCGGGCTTTGTCGGCTGCAGGCCAGACACGGGTCTGGAACCTGATGATTGATGTGGTCGCGCAAACAGGCCGGTACCCTCAAGCTGCAATGAATGCCACGACGCCGCTTGCCGCTTTTATGGTCGAAGGGGAGCAGCGCTATTGGATCCATGTGGCCTTGGATCGTTTCACCGGGCAGGTGCTCGATAAGCAGGTCGAGGCCGTGAAGGAATAGTTTATGAAAAAGTTGTTGTATCTTGCCGCTAACTTCGTCTTTAGCACATGCTGTTTCTCGCAGCCTGCGACTGATTCCAAGCCGCCTCTCCCACAAGGCCCGATTATCAAGCCTTTGCCTGAACTTGCCGAGTGGGCCATTGTCTATTCCCCTCCGAGACCGGAGAACCAACCTGGTCAAGTTCAGCCTCCCGCATCAATTGGCGGAGTTGCACAGGCGGAATCTCCCCGGAAGGAAATCCCCCCGCGGGTTGTCGAGGTAACGAAATCCAAAAAAGTCTATCGTGAGATCGAAACCGGGTTCGACGGCAAACGGTCAGTCCGCTGGTTTGTGGACGGGAGTGAGGTGAATTACCTGAATGGAAAACCCGTGCTCTTCGGGGCAAGCGTTTACAACGATTTCAGCGAGTTGAAATGGATCTCCAGTGCCAACTATATTTCCACGGCAAAGGTTATGGGGATAGATTGTTACATCTTCAAAGACAAGCTTTCCGCGGAAGGCAACCATTCGTCCAGCGATACCCAGGAAGCTGCTGCAGCAATCAGCGTTTCAACGCAGCTTCCCGTTTACTACGTGTTTGGCGATGAGGCCAGAACCTACAAATTTGGCCCCCAACCAACTGTGCCGTTGGTGGCTCCCCCCGAGGTCATGGGCGTCATCACGGCTAGGCAAAAGAGCATTGACGCCTTAACCCGCCGACCACAATAGATGCAAATCTTCTCCCTGTGGATCACTGGTTCCAACCTCTGTTGTTCTATAGATAGAATATGGGTTCCCTTGTGAAAAACACCGTTCCGCGACCAATTTAAATCATGTATCCCCTCCAAAAACTTCTCTTGGGCATTTTCACCGCGACAGTTATCCCGGCCTGTCTCCACGCTGATGTAAAGCTTACCATTCAAGCAATGGAGCGGACTCAAGCGTGGGCCGGGAGCTTTGGTGGCGGTGGCCTTTCTATTAACCCTGCCGCGAAGTCGGAAAATCTGATCGCATCAAAAATCGATCCCGGCTCTGGCCTCGCGCAAAGTTTTAAGGGCGACGGCAAGAAGTTGAAGGCAGTCGGGTTTTACTTCTCAAGCACTGCAGCACCCGCCCCGGACAAGAAATACAAGATTGCGCTTTTAGATTTTGGCACCTCCGGCCCGGTCAATGACTCAGACAAATTCAATGGCGATGCGAAGCTCGTTTTCTCGGAGGATTATACTTGGGAAGCAACCCGAAGTGGCCAAGCCTATCTCTTTGAATTTTCAGGTGCTTCGAACGTGATCCTCGACAGCACGCATTACTATGCCATCGCGCTGGATTTCACGGATGCCAGCGGCGGGAACAACATCATCCGCAGCAGCAATGATCCGTATTCTGACGGACGCCTTGCGGTCGGCACTCAATCAAAATTTCAATTGAAATTCGCGGGTGGAGATCGCGATGCCGATTTCGTGGTTTATACGGCTGAGGACAAATAGCCTCACAGCGTGAATTACTCATTATCGACTTCGTTCGATTTCGCCTCGAGTCGTCGATCCCTTGGTAACTTATTTGAGTTTTTATGATTTATCTTGGTATCGATAGCGGAACTCAGAGCACGAAGACGATCGCGCTGGATTTCGACTCCGGGGAGATTTTGGCTTCTGCCCAAGCCGCATATTCGTTGATAGAAGGGCTGCCTGCCGGTCATCTTGAGCAGCATCCTCAGGACTGGGTTCACGCGGTGGAAAAATCGGTGGGGGCTTGTCTGGAGCAACTTGGAGTTCGCAGAAATGAAGTCCAGGGCATTGGGGTAAGTGGACAACAGCACGGGCTGGTGGTGTTGGATGAGCTCGATGAGGTAATCCGCCCGGCGAAGCTATGGTGCGATACTTCCACCACAGCCGAGTGTGAAGCCTTTGGCCTTGGATTCGGGGGGACGGAAGGACTGGTGGAATTAGCAGGAAATGCGGTCCTCCCTGGCTATACTGCGCCAAAGCTTCTTTGGCTAAAGCGCAACGAGCCCGATCATTTTGCCAGCGTTCGATCGGTTTTGCTCCCCCACGATTACCTTAATTTCTGGCTTACCGGAGAGAAGCGAATGGAATATGGGGATGCTTCGGGAACTGCCTTGCTTGATGTGCGGAAGCGGGAATGGTGTGTGCCGTTGTGCGACTTCATCGAAAAGGGATTCGCAAATCGGCTTCCCGAGTTGGGTTCTTCAACAAAACCAGCCGGAATTTTGCGGCCTGAGTTGGCTGGTAGCTGGGGATTGAGCCCCCACGTATTGGTCAGTTCTGGCGGGGGCGATAACATGATGGGGGCGATCGGCACGGGAAATATCGAAGAAGGCATTTTCACCGTCAGCCTTGGCACTTCGGGAACGCTGTATGCCTGTGCAAACAATCCCGTAGTGGATCGCAGGGGAGAGGTAGCAGCATTTTGTGATAGCACAGATCGCTGGTTGCCACTGGTCTGCACCATGAATGTGACCGTAGCGACCGAAACGATCCGGCGCCTGTTTGGGTGGAACCTACAACAATTTAGCGAAGCGGCTTCTGGTGCCGCAGCAGGATCGGAGGGAGTGACATTTCTCCCTTACCTAAATGGAGAACGGACTCCAAATCTTCCGCATGGAAGCGGTGTCTTCCATGGGCTTACCACGAAAAATTCCACCCCATCCAATTTGGCCCGATCCGCAGTGGAAGGCGCAACGCTTGGTTTGGCTTATGGATTGGAAAGATTCCGTGAGCTGGGCCTGGAGCCACGAGAGGTGCGCCTGACCGGCGGCGGCAGCAACAGCAAGCTGTGGCGCGAAATTGCGACCTCAATTTTCGGAGTGCAAACCGTGTGCCTCGAAACCGCCGAGGGCGCCGCTTTGGGGGCCGCCATCCAAGCGGCTTGGTGCGACCCTTCCCAAAGCCACAATTCCTTGAGCCAGTTGACAACCCGGCTTGTGCAGCTGGATGAGTCCACTCGGGTGACACCGGATGAACAGGAGCGGACGATTTATGCGGAACTGCTTTCGAGGTTTAAAGACCTCACGCAAAACCTCAAAGCTGGAGGACACCTCTGATGTAGGTGTCAATTCTCATGTCAGAAGACAGCACTTCTCAATTGATCAAAAAGCTCGCCCAAGCAGGGAGCAGCGAAGCCGCCCTCTTACATTTCCTGCTCGAAAACATCCCGGCCAAGATTTACTTCAAGGATCGGGATAGCCGGTTCCTCCGGATTAGCCATTCACTGGCAAATTTTTTTGGGTTGAGCAGCGCCTACGAGGCAATTGGTAAAACCGATTTCGACTTTTTCACCCGTGAGCATGCCGAGGCCGCCTTCGCCGATGAACAAGAGGTGATGCGGACTGGGGCGCCGATCACTGACAAGGTGGAGAAAGAGACATTACCCAATGGGGCGGTTCGTTGGGCCATGACGACCAAGATGCCATTGTGGAACCCTCGTCATGAGATGATTGGCACCTGCGGTATCAGCCAGGATGCTACAGCGCAAAAGGAACTGGAAAGTGCGCTTGCCACTACCAACGAGGAACTTCTATACCGCCAGCAAGAGTTGCAGCAAGCCCTTGCCGATCTCGACCAAGCAAACCAGGAACTCAAAGCAATGCAGCAGGAGCTGGTGGATGCCGAGAAGCTGCAATCGCTCGGGCGTCTGGTGTATGGGGTAGCACATGAAATTCGCAATCCACTAAATATTCTGTTGATGGGATTGGAGTTTCTCTCCAGTTCGCATGAAGTCATGGGAAATTCGTCCAGCGGAACCGTGGTCGGCGAAATGAAAAGTGCAATCGGTCGTGCCGATACGGTGATTGGAGCGTTGATGGAAACGGTTGCCGCCGACGGAATCCAACGGACTTCAACCAAGATTCAAGACTTGTTGGATGAGGTGCTGGTCGGGTTGCAATGCGAATTCGAAGAACATCATATCAGCCTCCAAACAACATATGCGGCCGATTTTCCGCCGATCAACGTGGATGCAGTGAAGATCAAACAGGTAGTGCATTCCATCGTTATCAATGCCATCGACGCGATGCCGAAAGGCGGCGCAATCTGCATTTCAATGCACACCAAAGAACTTGATCAAAACGATTTAGTTCGGGATGCGGGTAGCCGTTCGATTGACAAATTTCTTTTGGGAAAAAAAGCGGTTTTTTTGGAGATTGCAGATACGGGGGTCGGTATTAATTCCGATGTAATGCCTAGGATTTTCGATCCCTTTTTTACCACTAAGGAAACCGGGAAAGGAACTGGCCTTGGATTAACCCTGAGCCGCAAACTCGTTGAACTGCACCAGGGATTTATTCGCATTTCCAACCGGGGTAGCGGCTCTGGAGTGAGTGTAGTTGTCGTCTTGCCCGCCATCGAGTGAGATGGCTGCATGATCGAAAATTGGGCACTTCAAGTGTTCCACCCCTCTTTCAGCTTGTTTGTTTAAGACCGTCTGTCGACGCAGATAGAACCAGCATTTTCGCAGGCTATTGCTGCTCTAAAATTAGAAGGAAAATGAAATTTTATCCAGCGCTGGGCAGGGCTACGGGTCACTAAATTTCGGATCACCTTCCAAGGTCTTTTTCTGCGGAAGACGGTAACGACTTTGCCGACTCCTCCCTCCAATTATGAAACCGAGCCTTCGCTTCCTGTTCTTCTTACTCTTTGTGCTTCATGGATTGTGGGTCGGGCCAACCACGGTTTTGGGCCAATCCGGTGCAGCGTTGCGCCGCCCTATATCTCCTAACCAACCCATGTGGCTGATCCACATCGACACCTGGACCTATCCCGATCCCCAGAAAATTATCGCGCTCATTCCCGCGGATATCCGCCCCTTCGTGGTAATGAATATTTCCCTCTCCATTTCCCACGATTCCAACGGCCGCTTTTCCACCGTTGAATACGGCTACGAAACTGCCAAGTCCTGGCTGCGTGCCTGCGCCGAAAATCGTATCTGGGCCGTGGTCCAGCCCGCCAGCGGCGGCATGCATCAATTTTCTGATACCGATCTTTCCGTTTACGAAGAGTTCTTCCGTAATTACCCAAACTTTCTCGGTTTCAACTATGCCGAGCAATTCTGGGGCTTCGACAGCACCACTGATCCCATCTCCGCGAAGTGGACCGATCGACTGGCCCATTTTGTCGATTTGCTCAACCTTTCCAACAAATACGGCGGCTACCTCGTTGTGAGTTGGTGCGGCAACCAATATAGCCAGAGCCTTAACCCCATCGGCATGCTCAAGCGCGTCCCTGCCTTTGCTGCCGCATGCCGCAGTTACACAAAAAATTTCATCCTCTGCGAGAAATACACTACCGTTTCCTATCAGTTCGACAAGGAGAGCACCTGTCTTGGCGCTTACCTCTCCGGTTATGCCGGCCAGTATGGCATCCGCTACGACAACACTGGCTGGACCGATTCCACTGGAGCCCAGCAGAATTTTACCCCCGCCACCGCTGGTGCCCCATATCTCGAACACATCATGCTCACCGGCGAGACCGTTATCGACGGGCCGGAGATTATTCAAAGCCAGTGCTATCATGAGGTCAGCGCCACGACCACTTCCGACGGTTTCACCACCAGAAATTGGGCGCTTTATCCTCAATTCTCGAATGTCACCACGGACATCTTCAGAAAAATCCTTGATGGCACCGTCCGTATTCCCACCCGCCAGGAAGTAATCAACCGCACCAAATACGTCATCATTAACAACGTAAACACCGGCAATAACGACAGCATTTACAGTTCGCCCGCCACCCTCTTCGATGGGCTTTACCTCATGGATGGGGACGGCGACTACCAAGCCAACCTCTCTTTTTTCAAGAAAACCGCCGCTATCCTGCCATTCCAACAGTCTATTCTCTCGCCGATTCCCTCGCGAGTTCCTTTCCCTACCAGGTCAACAAATCCGCCTTTTCGAGCCGCTGGGCCACCACGGCCGCCAAAGTCACCGAATTGAACAATGTGTTCCCCTCCGAATATACCGGTGATCTCTATGCTGGCCGCTTCGAAAATGGATGGGTCACCTATAACCCTTACGAAACCAACCAGACCGCCAGTGCCAGCATTCCATTCCATTACAACACCTGCGATCACATGGATCTCACCTACTCGCAGTTCACCGCAGGTGTCATCAAGGAATATCCTGGCCAGCTCACCTTCTACCTCACCAATTATGATAACGTCATCAACACGGGCTTGATGACCGACACCATTACCATTTACGGCGCGTCTGCCGAGCCGACTTGGTCTTATGTGGATCGTGCCAGCCATCAAGCCAGCGTTGTTACTGAGGCTTGGTCAGCCGGTGCCTGCACCCTCACCATTCAGCACAACGGACCGGTAGACCTTACAGTAAATTGTTCCGGTACCGCAACCGGCGGTATTACCTCCTACACTCCGGCCAACATCATTGCCCCTGATCCACCCCTGCCGTGCCCTGGCCCCCGGCAATACGAGGCCGAGTGCTTCGACTATAAGAGCATTGCAGCTGTCACGAAGAATGGCTACTCCGGCAACCTCCGTAACTACACCGGCCAGGGGTACCTGCAATTTGGCACCGGCAGCACCTCCAGCGTTCGCGATGTTGTGACGGTGCAAAACACCGGCACCTACCGGCTGGAAACCCGCTACGCAGCCACCGGATCGGATACGAACACGATCGACCTCTACGTGAATGGAACGAAAGTCATTACGCCCACCTTCACTGCGACCCCCGACCTCAGCACTTGGGGCACTTTCAAGCAGAACATCACGCTCAATGCCGGCAGCAACACGATCCAGTTCAAGGCCAATGCCGCGAACAGCAACCCCTTCTATTTCGATAACATTGTCGTTGTGCCTACCTCCTATCCTACGGGCTCTATCATTCAAGAGAATCAACCCGGCTTTGTCAGTGTGGACGGTTCCATCAGCACCGCCAATGCTGGCTACACTGGCGACGGCTACGCCAGCACCAATGCCGCTACCGGCGCCGGAATTAATTGGAAGATCAACTTCGACACGACCGCCACGAAGGCCTTCACATTCCGCTACGCATCCACCACTGATAGTGTTGCGAATCTTTTGATTGATGGGGGCAATGTCGCCGCCAACGTCCAATTTCCTTCTACCGGCTCTTTAACTAATTGGGATTATGTCACGGTCTATGCCAGCGCGGGCTCGGGCTACTCTAACGTGCGACTTGAATCTGTCTCTCCTACCGGCCTGCCCAACATCGATTACATCCAAGTTACCGGCGGGACGGCTCTCACCAATGTCACCAATCTGCGCTTCGACGATGGCAGCGGCAGCACCGCCACCGATTCCACCGGCCATGGCTGGAATGGAACTCTTGTCAACAGCCCCACATGGCTGCTTGGCAGCGATGCAAAAATCAACGGTGCGTTAAATTTCAGGAGCGGTAATCATAGCTACGTCACTCTTCCTTCCGGGATCGTTAGTGGCCTTGGGGATTTCACAATTTCCTTTTGGGTGAATTTTGCCAGCGTCGCCACCGGCATGCATGTCTTCGACTTCAGCACCGGCACCAGTCAAAACAGCATGTATTTTACTCCCCGCACTTCCGCGGCAGTTATGCGATTCGGGCTTTGCATCAACGGCAATTTGCAAGTCGTCGAAGCGCCTTCTAACGTCCAGTTTACCACCGGGGCCTGGACCCACGTCGCTGTCACTCTCTCCGGCAACACCGCCTTCCTTTACCTCAATGGCCAACTCGTCGGCAGCAATACCAGCTTCACCAACCGTCCCTCTGGCCTCGGCAGTACTACTGCCAACTACCTTGGCAAGTCGGCTTCCTCTACGGACCCCTTTCTCGATGCTGCCCTCGATGAATTTCAGCTCTATGACAGTGGCTTCCCTTCCGACCAGGTCGCTTTGCTCGCCGCGCCCCCGGCGGCTCCTCTGAATCTGGTCGCCACGCCCGGTAACGCAAAGGTCAACCTCGCTTGGACTGCCGTCTCCGGTGCGACCAACTACAATATAAAACGGTCCACCACCAGCGGGGGGCCTTACAACATCCTTACTACCGTTCATGCCCCTTCCTTCACGGATGCCACCGTCTCCAATGGCACGGTCTACTATTATGTGGTTTCCGACACTCTCGGTCTCTCCGAGAGCGCCAACTCTTTCGAAAGCTCCGCCACTCCCGGCTCCATGGTAGCCTGCCTGCGCTTCGATGATGCCGGTGGCACCACTGCGATCGATTCCACTGGCAACGGTTGGGATGGGGGTCTCGTTGATAGCCCCACTTGGGTTACTACTGGCGCCACAGCCATGACGAACGGTGCCCTGAGACTTTCCAGCAGCACCAGCGACTACGTCACTCTCCCGGCTGGCGTCGTCAGCAATCTTGCCGATTTCACCATCAGCTTTTGGATCAAGCTCAACAGCAACGCCACTTGGGCTCGAGTCTTCGATTTCAATAGCGGCAGCACGCAGAACAGCATGTACTTTACCCCGCGAACCTCTGGCAATGTCATGCGCTTTGCCATTCGCTTGAATGGCAATGGCCAAAATCTCGAAGCCCCCTCTTCTGTCCAGCTTTCGACCGGCGTGTGGACCCACATCGCAGTAACGAAAGCTGGCAATACCGCCGCCCTCTATGTAAATGGCTCCTCGGTCGCCACCCTTACGGGCATGTCCTACACGCCCGCCGCTCTCGGCAGCACCATCGCCAACTACCTCGGTAAATCTTCCTCCACCGATCCCTACCTTGATGGGACCCTCGATGAATTCCAAATCTTCACCAGCGCGTTAAGCCAAGCCAGCATTCGGTCCATGATCAGCCAAAACGTCCTCACTGTGCCGACTGGTCTCACCGCCTCCGCTGGCAACAACCAGGTAATTTTAAGTTGGAATCCGGTAGCTGGAGCAACGAGTTATAACCTCAAGAGAGGCGTGTCCAGCGGAGGGCCTTACAGCGTCGTGACTGGGGTTACAGGAACAACTCAGACTGATACGGCTGTCTCCAACGGAACGTCTTATTATTACGTGGTTTCGGCAGTTCAATCGGTGCTTGAGAGCGCGAATACGTCGCAGGTTAGCGCCAGACCAACGGTAGCCATCAGTGCCCAAGAGGTGGCAGCCCCGATGATGACTTCCACCAGTAATTCCCTGTCGTTTACGATAAAGTCCTCGGTGGTTGGCCACACATATCAGCTCCAATATTGCGATGACCTTTCAATTGGCATTTGGCAAAATTACGGGACGGAGACATCAGGAAATGGAAATGACCTCATTTTTGCAATCCCAACGGACACGAGTAAACCACAGCGATTCTACAGGGTAATGGTCCGGCCTTGAGTTAAATTAACTCAGGTCAAATGTCTTACTATCTGCCTAGAAGATGTTGATGGCGTTCCGCCGGCCGCATCAACGCAGACACTTTGTTTACATCTGGGAAGTGAGTGATGGCAGCCTCTTTTTCTTGAGGTCTTCGAGCACAATTTCATTTAGGTCGTGCCGATTCTTAAAATGATCCCTGCCGAAAATGACGCTGAAACGGGGGACCTCTGGTTTTGTTTGCAGAACGACTTTATGCCGTCCGCTTTCCGTGACGCGATGTGCTCGTGGACAGGAAGTGAAATTCTTTCGGCTGAACGGGCAGATGTATGGGGCCTGAAATTCTTGCTAGCGCCCGATTCCGGGCTCAAAGCTTTTCGCTGCTGAGCTCATGAGCAGACGAATCGGCTCGCTCCTTGCCTTAGCAGATTTGTCGAGTGGAGTCTGGCCAGTTGAATCCTTTATGGTCGGGTCGGCCCCGAATTGCAGGAGCACCTGGACCGCCTTCATTTCGGGCGAAGAGTCCCAAAATACGTGATGAAGAGGGGTCTTTCCGACGTCGCTCAGTGCATTTGGGTTGGCACCCCAACTTAGCAATTCAAGCATCGATTCGCTATCGCTACATCCAGCAGCAATGTGCAAAGGGGTTCTACCATCATCGGTCCGAGCGAAAGGCGACGCCTTGTGTTCGAGCAGGTAACGGACCATGTCCGTGTCACCGTTGCTAACGGCGAAATGAAGTGCCGTATAACCTTGTTCACCAACCACATCAATAGGACAGCCGTCCGCGAGCAAAAGGCCTGCGAGCAAACAGGGTCCACGACTTTTCACGTAGTCAATAAGGCGATTGTCACTCTTTTCTCTACGGGCCAACGTAATCCTCACAAAATATTGCAGAGGTATTTTACGTACATAATGTTAAATAATCGTTAACAAGTTCTAACGCTGGGATGAAGGGACAAAAACGGGCAGCCACGAGAATCTCGCAGCTGCCCGTCAGGCTGACGGAACTGATTAGAAGGTTTTCAGGGAGTGGACTTCCCCGAAAATGTCTTGCACTTGCCGCAAGCCGGTCTCAACCGCACCAAAGGTGTCTTGGACACTCTGGATGTTGCGCTGCCGGTTACGGTCAGCGAATTCCTCCTCTTTCACCTGCTGATCACGTTGCCGATCATATTGTTCGGCTTGGCCTTTCGATACGACGGCCCTTGGTGCGCTGCGTTGATAGTTCATTTCGCTGATCGAGGGGTTTTCAGCGCAGCCAACCATGAAGGTGGATGCGACGGCGATGGCGACGATGGCGATGGATTTTGGCATGGGTTTCATTTGTGTTTGGTATTGGTTGCTATTTGTTTTTTTGGTTTGTGGTGCTGACGAAAAATCAGGGCTGGAAGCTGGGTGCAAAGAAGGTGGTGTTAGAGGTGTGGATGCTGGCCGGGGCGTGGCGGGTGGCCATTTCCTGGGCTTTGGCATGGTTCATCAGCTCCTCGCGCTCGTCGGCGCGATCGAGCTGTGCGATATGCTCAACAAAATCCCGGTCTTGCTCGGCCTGCTGAGCTGTGTAATTGTAATGGCCCGTATCGGGCATGGCGCATCCAGCGAATGTGGTGGCCACCAAAGAAGCAACTGCGAGAATCGTGGCGGGTGTCTTCATGCAGGCAAATTGCCACGAAGAAAACTGGCGTATACGCCTTCGTTTTTGCTGAAAATCGGTTAACTTTTGCCAGCGATCTCCCTAAATCCCGCGGCTTTGCTCGAAGGTTTTGGCGGCTGATTTTAGCAGGAATAACGCCGGTTCATTTCCGAAAGAATCACAGGCGGTTATAGCCGTTTCACCATCCAAGTCTTCGATTGTCGGGTCGGCTCCTGCGCGAAGGAAGGCCTGGATGAATTCGAGACTAGGGCAGGAATGGGTAAGTGAATCGTGCAGGGGGGTGCGCCCGGATAGATCTTGAACATTGGGATCGGCGCCACGGCGTAGAAGCTCCACTACACGCTCTGTTAAATGGCCGGAAGCGGCTACATGAAGTAGGGTCGACCCCTCCTTGTTACGCGTAGTCAGGGAAGCACCTTGATCTATCAAATAGTTCATGACCGGCACATTGCTACTGACGATAGCGTAGAAAAGAGCCGTGTTCCCGTATTTATTCTTCGCTTCAAGCTCGCATCCATCGGCGAGCAAAGCTTTCGCTTCCTCCACAGTTCCTTTATACCTCGCACATTTGATCAGCCTTAGGTCGACATCGCCTCCTTCTTGCACCGCTAACCTCCACTTTGATGACCAGGAAAGTGTAAAAGCATGGCGTTAACATTTAGTTAACGCCATGCTTTATCCTCGAAATTCCGATGTCTAGCTTAGGCTGCGAATTTGAATCGCTGCCGGATATTCGCGACCACGGGATCTTCGTGCACGTTGTAGTCCTCAAGGAATTGAGTGCCAACCTGTTCACCCCTAGAAGCGATCTGGTTGCCGTAGTGTGAGACGTGGTCGTGAAGGTCGTCGGTCGCTGATTTGAATCGACGGGGGTCGCTGATGATTGCAGCGATCTCCTCACTTTCCCCCGGGTCACCCTGTGGCTCTGAGTTGCCTTCGGTTTGGACGAACAGATTGGAATAAGTGCCTTCGAAAAATACCTTTAGCTTATCCAAGATATGGCCTGGCAGATGATCGATAGGTTCATCAGGGTTGCGGTGGCTTAAATTCGCGGCAAGCCTGTTGCATTCTTCAAGTGCAAAGTGGCAGTATTCAATCGGATCAGGGGCATAGCCCGACTCCGCCATGCGACAGAGGCTATTCAAGGAACTCGCCACGTAAAAATGGCGCCCGTAAAGGTTATCGTCCTTCTTGCAGTAACCGACCATTTTCCAGGTATTGGTCAGCAGCAGGGATGGTGCATCCCCGATTCCCGCAGAATACATGGAAATCACGATATTAAGTGCATCCATCCAGTAGTGAAAATCAACGTGTCGCTTTCCACGAGGGTCTTGGCGACGGCGGTCAGTCAAAGCTTGCCGAAAGAGCGTAAGAGCTTCTTGGTGCAGCCGCTCATTCGAGATATTATCAGGCAGGAGTGCACAATCCGCTAATCCTGATAATTGGCGGCCGTCCAGGAGGCTCAGGAACTTTTCCACAGGCGTCACCACACATTTATGCAGGCCGCTTGTTGTTAGCGGCTTGAATACTCGCTGAAGCATCTCGCGTTTTACCAAAAGGTCTGCCGGCAACTGATCCTTCGGCGCGGTGAGCAGCGCCGAAGATATTTCTGAACAGATCTGGGTGACCCTTGGGCGGGAAATCCCATTTTCCAAGCGGCAGATTCGATCGAGGAATTCGAAGACAGCGGGCCCTGAAACCGCTAGGTGGTAAACTCGATGGCTGACATCATGCAAGATCGATTCGATGATTTTAATAGCTTCTGGCCCAGCCTGCCTTGAGAAATCGGTCTGTGCATCGAAAAGGAACGGGTTCAAAAGGCTGGCATCAAGGTTGTAGATGATCTTTCCTTTCTTTGCTTGCTCGAAATCTTCAGCCGCATGGCATATAATTGTTGAGAAATTCAGCAGGAATTTCTCCAATTGCGAGACTTGATATATTTTGGATGATTTAAGCATAGGCGGTTTTTTTTGAGGCTTGGTGGAAAGCGGAATGCCTGCCACGCTGGAAATTCATCCCGCTCTCTTTGGGCGTATATGCGCTGGTTTTTGCCATGAAAATGTCGCTTTTTACTTGGCTTTTGGTGTTGAATTTAAAAGGCCACCTGATACCTGTTCCCAAGGATATTCTCGGCTATGAAACGGAAAAAGGATAAGGAGCAAGACAAAGATTTGAATTTTAGACAGGGAAGGGAGCTTAATGTGTTTTTCGGCAGTAGCGAAAAACAGAAGGTTTTTGAAAACCTAGAGTTTCGGTTTGATTCAGCATCTCCACTCAGAAAGTGGGTGACCGGAACCGAGAAGAACAAATCAACCAAATTGCACAAAGCATTGGCTGAATGTTTTACGAAATACGTTTATGCAAAAACTCGGAATCCTGAAGACCCGTTCCAGTTTTTCAGTAATTCCAAAGCAGCCTTCACTATTTTTTTTGGCAAGAAAAACTCAGGCGGCAAGCACAACCTGGTCTTTAGTGATGATTACCAAATCTCATTTTACGGTAACATCTTTAAATTCAAGACAGAAGACGATCTGGAGGATGTCGAAGAGACTGCGGAAGGTGATGAATTGGATGATGATGAAGTAGCGGCCAAAACCCCACCGGTCGTTTCCATTAATGAGACTTTCCTTCCAGCGTCTTGCGTGAAGATATTTGTCGCAAATACGCAGATCACCGAACCGCTCGAACTTGAAGCGCTCTTGAAAATGCTTTGTAAGGATTTTGTTCCGATTGGTGGTTTCAGTGCAGTTAAAAGATGCAGGCTTCCAAGCCCGCTAGACCTTAAAGTGGTTGGCCGACGTGATCTGATCGACGAAGGGGAGGATTATTTGAACAAATACCGCCTTGTGACGCTTCACGCTATGGCGGGTAGTGGCAAGTCTACGGTAATTGTCGAGATCGCCAAGCGGCTGTGCAGTAAAACGCGCTACAGCGTGTTTTACATCGATGCCAGGGAGAACACCTCCGGGTCTGATTTGGCACATTCCATTCAAAGACTTCTTAAGCTTCCGCTTCTCACAAAGGCTGTCCCTAGGGAACTCCATGAAGAGTTGGCTGAGCATTTACAGGAACGCGGAAAAGTGATCCTTGTTTTGGACAATTTCGAGCAAATTGGTGTGGCTTCTCCGGGGGAAGAAGGCCCCAATTGTAACGAGATCATTGTCGAAAAACTTGCCAGGGAAACAGTTGAAGCATGGCTCACGCCGACCACCGATCTGAAGATCCTGGTTGGCTGTAGGGTGAGTTTGTCACTGACCGGGCGCGAGCATGCTTTAAAAGTTGATCCACTCACATGGCCAACCATTGAGCAGGCCCAAGAGATGCCAGAGAAAGAACTCAGGGAATTCTATGCAGTTCAATTGTTTCTGGAATACGCGGCAATTAAGGCCCCGGAATCGGTTGCATGCGAGAATAGCATTAGGGCAGCAGCTCGTTTGGTGGCCCGACTCAATGGGTTCCCTGCTGCGATCGTCTATGCAGTTGAGTTGCTTGAGAACAACACGCTCTGGGAACTTAGTGAGAAATATCAGCGCGTCTTTTCGAACCCGGGGCACGGCCTCATTTATGGGTTAGAGCAGATTTATGATATGATTACGCCCCTCCAGGGCTGGATTTTGCTGCAAGCGGCAAGGTTTCGAGGTGGCTTTACGCTTGAAGCCGCCCAACGAATCATTCGCGATCAAACTTCTGGTGAATTGGACGAGGATTTTTTGTCGACCCAGCTAGCGCGCTTGGTCAAAGTTAATCTTTTGAGATGCACCACCTCAGGGAGAAACGCGCGCTATTCCTTTTACACACCGGTCGAGGAATGGGCAGAGCGCAAATGGAACAAGATGGGAATTGCCAAAACCAAAACTGAGCATGCGGCGAGGTTTGCGGAGTATTTTTGCGAATTGTTCGAGGCCGCGAACAAAAAGCTTGAGTCTACATACGATACCAAGGGCATGAACTCCGTGATCCCTGAGCGCTACAACCTTCTTGATTGCCATGTTCGGGCGGTTAAGCGGGGCGATGCTCAAACCGCATATAATGTGGTGTTTTTACTATTGCCTATATTGCGATTGCAGGGGCCAGCGATCTTGCTTAAAGAGACCCTTGAAAGCACGATGGCCATTGAGACAAAAGACCTTCCCTTAACTTTTGCTCAAAATGCTAAACTGCACAAAGCGCTCGCTGAATGCTTATTCTCATTGGGGGAATATGAGAGAACATTGGAAGTCAGCTCGTTGTCAGTAGAGTTTGCCAAGCAAGATGGTGGTCAAGGTCTCAGGCTTCAGTGCGAAGCGTCGAATGGTGACCTCAACAGGATGACTGTGGGCTCACATATTGATATTGCTGAGTGGGAAAAGTTGGAAAAAGAATGTCTGAGCCTTGGCAATGGGAAGGAACTCCTCGGCTACGGGGACGTGTGTCTGCAAATCGGTGCAGCATATGATAAGGAAGGCCTTGGGAACAAATCCTTGGCAAAATTCGATCACGCAGTTGCAGAGTTCGAGCGGCGTGGGATTTCATCGGCATCTCCGATCGCCGATTTTATGCTGACGCGAATTGTGAATTCGAAGGGTATATCCGCTTGGCACGCTGGACAACTCAGCCTTGCTCAGGAGACTCTGGAGAAAGCTTTGGAGGGCTTTACTCATCAAAATATACCGATGTGGATAGCTGGCTCGAAAACAAATCTCGGATTCGTTCACATCGACAAAGGAGAGTTCAGCAAGGCGGCGAAATACCTCGATGAAGCGGGTGAGCTGCATAGAGCTGTCGGCAACAAAGGTTTCGAATCCGTCAACAATGTCGCAACGGCGCGCCTTTACCTGAGGCAAAAGTTGATCGCGAAAGCATCTCAGCACTGCATCAAAATTGAAGACTCGGTTGTGGCCGTGAAGTTTATGGAGAACATTCTTCTTATGCGTTCAATCCAGTTGGTGGCGATGAGCGGAATCAGCGAACCAGATGAAACCTACAAGTTTTTCAAAGAAATGTTTGGTGGGACGCAAAAGTTGCCCAAATACAGGCGCTTTTTCGAAACACACCTTATCGGTGCCGAATGCGCCATGATGCTGGGACGTCTCGACGAAGCACATGAATGCATTCAGCTTGCTGCTGAGGTGGCAACTTTACGGAACTTGCAAGCTGACAAAGGATATTACGGAAGTATCTACGGACGCTTCGAGAAATTGCGCCAGCAACTCGCCTAGACCATGGACCATACACCCGAACACGAGAGCGCGGAGCGCTCCCTGCTGCGCTACGGATGGAGCAAGAGGCGGGTTGAAGGGCTGTTCAAGGTTCATATGATTGACAACGATTTGCGCCCATATCCCTATCCCTGGAATGACGCTGAGGAGCAACTCAGATCTCATGGCCATAACAGCATCAACCTGATCGGCTATGGAAGCCTGATGAACCCGGCCTCGGCGGCTCGCACGATTCGGGACACGCCACCGACGGGGCATCCGCCAGTCGTCGCTTTGGGCGCAAGGCGGGTATTCAACTACCAGATTCCGCCGCCGGTCTTCGTCCGATATGGAGTTGAGCCGGGGGAAAATGACCGAGCTGCCCTGAATGCTGAACCTGCTGCCTGCACTTTAATGAACGGGCGCTGCATTCAAGTCCACGTGGATGATATGCCTGGACTCCGAGAGCGCGAAACCGCTTATGACCTTCAGCCAGTCACTTGCCTGGACTGGTACTGACAAATCCCGGCCGCCTTTCGTGGGCTACGTATTGTGTTGCGAACAGGAATACTTTAAGGGGAGCCGGTTCCTCAATAACAGCCTTTCGCCCTATGCCCCTTACGCCAAGCTTTGCCGGGATGGTGCGGAAATGGTATCGCCGGAGTTTCTCGACCTCTACTTGGAAACCACCTTTCTCGCCGATAGGGTTACTACGGCAAAGGAGTGGGAGCAAAGCCAAGTGCGTTGAGGGAACGGTCATCGTAAGAGCCGTTCAATCCCAGCCTCAGTCGTGCACCAAAGCGCGAATCTGGTCGGGGTTCAAATCATCTAGCAAGCCAAGCGCCAAGGCCAATCTAGCGATACCGTCGTCACATCCGATTTCGATGCAGCAGGCCGGCTCATCCTCGCTAGGAGATACATCTCCTAGTTCTTTCTAACATCGGTATCAACCACAGTGATGAGGACAGAATACGATTTCTCATCGTGTAGTATCGTTGCCGGTCCGGAGGCGAGGGCGGCATCAGATTCAGCAGAAATTGCCTCTTCTGTTGCATACGCGACGTTTGATTCCTCAAAGCCTTCCGCCTGGTGGTAAATCACATTTGAGAGCCTGGCGAGGTTGCCGCCTTGTTGAAGGGAAATGCTCATGTTCGATTCCTAGTATCATGCCACGGTTTGGCGATGTAATTTCAGAACCGCCATCGCGCATGAAATTTCTCTGACGAAGGATTAGGGTCCAAATTAGTCTGATTGCAAATTAGGGAATGCTCAATGGAAGCTCTTTCACTTTGACATATTTTGCTTTTTGGTTCGGTCGCTGGCTCCCTTTGAGACTGATGCAATGCCGGTCCCCGGCGTACCGATACTTCTGCCATCCGAGCCACCGCCATCGACATAGAGGCGCAGGCGCCCAAGTGAGTTTTCAAGTGCAAACGCGCTGACGTAAACTAAGCTTACCGCCTGTGGAAGCGCTTGCGAGACAGTAGTGGCGTCATCGGTTGCTTTGGCGATCGTGACCGATGCGGATTGCTTTTCCTCCTCTTGGTCCACAGTTGTCACGCCATTCGCAAGGTCCTTCGCTAGCTTTGCTTTAAGGTCTTTTGCATTTTGAATCTCTCCCTTGGCTGCATCATTCATCTGATACAGCAGCTTCATTTGCTCAACCGAATATTTATATGTTTGAAATGATACCGCCACGTCAGCAATGGCAGAAAGCCTGGAATTATCTAAATTTGCTGACGATGACGCTGCTGCCGCTTTGGCCGCTTGGTAGAGGTTATATAAATTTCCCCCATCAAACGCGGTCATTGAGATGGTGAACTGAGCGGTAACATCATCTGACCGTCCGATGGAATGCGTTGTGTGTGCCATCAGAGCTTTATCCCACGTCTGGCCTTCGGTGGGGCCTGCCGTCAGCGACAAGGACATGCTGGGATAAATATTCGATTGGGCGGCAGTGACCTTTTCTGCTGCGGCCAAAGAAAGAGCATATGCATTGGCTACATCGGGGCGATGATTGAGTGCATATAGAATCAGGGCTGGCTCGCTTTTTTCAGGTATAACCCCTGGATCTAAATCCATGGGAATTGCTCCGACATCGATTTTGACTTTGTCAGTTGCAGAAACACCGATACTCGCAAGCAACTGTGCCCGGGCGTTTGCTTGGATTTCGCGCGCCACGGATTTTGCATACTGGGACTTATAATCGCTGAAACTTAACAACTGGACAAAGGCGGCTTGGCTGACCTTCGCTTTGTTGCGGGCAATTTCTAATCCTTCAATCCTACCGAGCTGCTTTTTGGGAATCAAATCTTGCACTGGTGCTGACAGTGCGAAAAGCGAATGATAAGCGGGGATTGGGAGTGGCAATGAGGCCTGTAATCTCAAACTTTCAATCTCTATACCAAATCGCTTATCAGCCTCATCGACCGCGTTTTTTTGCGCATCCACTCCACCAAGGATTTTTTGTTGTTCGTCAAGAAAAGCAATGCTCCAGCACGCGGAGCAATATGCGTAATAGTTTTTGATTACAGTCAGCGCAACCACCTGCAAGTTTTGGTCAATTCCAAATTCGGAAGCCAAAAGGTTCAAACGGGCCGCACGAATGTTCGCTGACCGCCCTCCAAAATCGAATAGTGTCCAGGACAGCTTGGCTTGGGGGCCATACTTGGCGATGCCCTGCCGGTGGTAATCGTTGTCCTTTGAACTCAGGGCTGATGAGTATTCAGGTGTCGCTGTTCCGTTGATTGTCAGAGTAGGGTAAAATTGACTCTTGGAAGCCAGAAGTGCATATGCTTGGGTGTTCGCCGTTTCCCATGCTTGGTGTGTTAGGGGATTACGTCGGAGTGCTTCATCGACCAGTTCTGGCAGTTCATTGACTTTGATTTCCGTAAAGGTGAGTTGCGCGGGTATGCTTTTATCCAGCGGGACTGGCGTTAGATCATCATCCGCAAAAGCATACTGATCCCCATACTTTTCGGGCAACTGAAGGCTTCCCCTTTGCTCTGACGTTTTGTCGTAATAAGTGTCTCGAACCCGTGCCTGCTTAGAAGCGGGTGAAGGACTAGGTGTCGGGTATGAACCGTTAGTTGGTCCAGCGCTGCAATCATAAGGAAAGCTGAAAGACCCGACCAGAATTGTGCATGCTAAAATGTATCTTTTCATATCTTGTTCCCATGCCCTGTTGCCACCGCTCCCCTCCCACTCTATTCATCTCATGGTGCTTGTTACCACATATGATCGCAATCTAAATCGAAGCCTTCTTGCAGGGGGCTACTGCAAGCGAGGTGATGCACCCCCACCAGCGTCGTCGGCCGTGTTCTGGGGAATATAGTTTACGTCGCCGATAACAGCCTCTGCAGCTGCATATGCACTTATAAGCTGCCGCGCAGAGAAGCTTTCTTCAGTTTCGAAGCGCAGCCTGGCTGCGGTGAGTTGTCGAAGGGCGGTTCTGACGCGGTTCGCTTTGCCTGCGATATCCATGCTAGAGAGCAAAGTGAGAGAAGGCGCTGCTGCAAAACTGCAGCATTTAATGACCAAAGGGGAGAGCTCCATGGTAAAAGTAGTCACCACCAATGAACAGGATACAGATACAAGCACGAGAAAAATGAAAAGAAGTCGTAACCACACGGCGATGCGAGGCCATTTTACGAGGCACACAGCAATATCTGTGGGAATATCTTTGTTCATGTTAACGAGTAAATGAGATTCAGCGCAAATTGTCGTTGATCAATTTCGCCAAACGGGCACCAGCCAGCGCGGCCTGTTGTTTCGCGATTACTAGGGCTTGATCTTCGTATGTCTTGGAAATAATCATCGTTCCATCGCTTTCCGAAGTTAGGTTTGGATAGACGAAGCTTTTGGCAATTTGGAAGCTGTCTCCAACCCAATCCTTCACGTGAGTGTCATTGGCTTTTGTAGGGTTGGTTATTGGAAGCGAGCTAACCGTGTTGCCGATGCGCCCAAACAAGTTTTTGCCCGCATCTAGGCCCAAGATCCTGTCCCAATACGTGTGCAGATGGTCTCCGTGAGATTTGGCAAAACCGCCAGCGACAGCCTCTTCGTTCCCACCTGCGTCACCTTTTGGCAGTGCCGCTGAGAAACGAGTCGTGCAGTGCAGAGGCTGATGAACGTCACCTACTAGGTGAATCAGCCAAACCAAATCATAGGATTTGAGGTCATCTGCGGCGTTCGACTTCAGGACTGAACGAAACAGAATAATGCGTTCCAAGGCATTTGGCGTTGGAATCGGTGGGAGTGCTGTTGTGTCGGTAGAAAACGGACAGTCTACGAAATGCCAATATTTGTGTACATCGTCGTCTTGATATCCCATGTTCACCTTAGCATTTGGGTCATTTGCTGCTATATCACCTCCCGTTGCCACGTACTTGCTCTTGGGCTGCGAGGTTGAGTCGGGATTTGTTAAGGCGTAGCTCCCGATGGGTTTAATTGCATCCGGCCAAGTTGAGGCGAACATGAACAACATCTTTTTGGCGTCTGCATCACTCGTACCGGAGGAATCTTTGTTTTCCACTTAGGAACCATGGGATTCAACGCTATGAGTGCATCTGCACGTGCCTTCGTTGGGGGCGAAAGTTTGTCGTAGGCGACGCTTGCGACTACCATGTGTCCGAAGCTGTCCCACGCTTGGGAGTTCATTGCAGTCAACGCCAAAGCCAATAAAATTGAAGTGAGTCGTTTCATGATGCCGTGTGGTGGAGTTTGGTCATAGTTTTTAGCAGGAACTGAAACCAAGCCAATGCAGGAGATTACTCATTCGTTATTTAGGGTTTTTTTCCTCCTTATGGGGCGACTACCTATGCTCGCTCGAACATTAATTTAAGCGTAATCAATGTTAACAATAGTTGCACTGTGCAAAGGTTTTGGAAGTGGCAAAACTCCTGCCTTAAGTATCTATAATCTTTTTTATAGATACCACTCAGGGTGTCTGCAAAATCGTGCTTGTACATGCGCGGTGATTCTGATATGATGCTTTGAGGATGAGTAAAAATGCTGATTTAAGGAAAGAGGAGGTTCAGTATGGGAAGATTGACATTGGATATTCCTGATAGCACACATCACGCGCTCAAGGTTCTGACGACAGGTCGAGGCATCACCATCAAGGATTTTGTCTTGGAGAAGATAATGCCGGACCTAGAGGCTACTGAAGACAAAACGCAAAGGCTCCGAAATTGGGGACAGGCTTGGTTGGAGCGGAGCAAGGATTTCAAACTCAATCGCGGTGATCGGAGTCTAAATGACGTCATTCATGACGGTCATAAATGGTAGGGGTTCCGGAATTTGTTATAGACGCTTCTGTCGCCTTGGCGTGGGCGTTTGCGGATGAAAGCAGTGCGATTTCCCGGAGCACATTTACGAGCTTGCTCTCAGGCGCGGCCACGGCACACGTTCCTGCCTTGTGGCCGATAGAAATGGTCAATGTGCTGCTTCGCGGGCCGAGAAACGGAACTAAGCTCTCGGACAGTGACCTGCATGAGTTCTTTGAGGGATTGATGCAAATGTCTTTGAAGGTTCACCCGCAAAGCCTTGGCACCCTGGCGAAGGATGCTCCAAGGATTATGAAAAAGCACGCGCTCTCCGCATACGATACCGCCTACTTGCTTCTTGCAGCCTCGAAGGGCCTTCCATTGGCTACACATGACCGCAAGCTGCAGCAGGCCGCTCTTGCTGAGGGTGTAACAATATTGGAGTAAGGTAAGGCTTTGACGTCGGATGAAGGTAACAAGGGAAGCGCAGACACCCAAGTCGTGACACAGGCAACGTCACGGGTTCTGACATCATCAGAGTTTCAATCCCTTTCAGATGTTCCCCGGAACTGGAATGGTTCGCGAACATCGAGAATGAAAACACGCGTGTCGCTTACGAAAACGACGTGCGGGATTTCCGGCAGTTTGTCGGTATCGTTGCCGTCGCAGAATTTAGGGCGGTAAAGCGGGCACATGTTATCGCTTGGCGCAAACAGCTTGAGAGCCGGGGGCTGGAACCTGCAACCATTCGGCGGAAACTCTCGGCCATAGCGTCCCTCTACGACTATCTATGTGATAGAAATGCAGTGCTTTTCAATCCGGTGGATGGCGTTAAACGCCCGAAGATCGGTTCGCATGAAGGTAAGTCCCCGGCACTTGGCGACGAGGATGCGAAGGCTATCCTGGATGCGCCGCCGTCCGACACGCTGAAAGGGCTGCGCGATCGGGCAATATTGTCTGCCCTGCTCTTCCATGGGCTCCGCAGGGCTGAACTTTGCAGTTTGCGTGTAGGTGACCTGGAAGCCCGCCGCGGCGTGGCCCATCTGCGGGTAAAGGGCAAGGGTCGGAAAATCCGGTTCATCCCGGTCCATCCGCAAACATCCCAGCGCATTGATGAATATCTGGAGCGCGCCGGCCACATGAATGAACCTGATGCACCGCTATTCCAGCGGGTCAGTGTTGGTACATCGTTTCAACCAGCGCGTCCTCTGACCGGCAACGCCGTCTACAAAAACGTCGTGCGGAAGTACGCAAGGCAGATTGGCCTGGAGCCGCAGGCCATTTGCGTGCACGGCCTGCGCGCCACGGCAGCGACCAACGCGCTCGACCATGAAGCGGATATAGCGAAAGTTCAGGAGTGGCTTGGGCACTGCGAGCATTTCCACAACGCGGCTTTACGACCGGCGAAGGATGAAGCCAGAGGAATCGCCCACTTTCAAGATTAGCTACTAGCTTGCCTAGATTAGAAAAAGTTCGAGGCTGCTAAGACGTATGGCCATTGCTTGAGGACTCACGACATACCTTTTTGCCAACAACGCAATCGCCTTATCGTCGTCTGCGTGAAGATCCAACCTCGCTACATCGCGCTCTAGAAAATCCTGAGGCATCAACAATTCAGCGGCAAAAAAATTTGCTTCGATTTCTTTGACGTAGACTCCTTCGCTGGCGCGTGAGTCGCGCATTTGCAATACGGCTTCGTCAACGTGAACCTCTTCGGTTGAGTGTAAAATAAAGTGCCCCAACTCGTGCGCGATTGTGAAGCGCTTCCTCGTCACAGCATGACGCGCTTTTACACCGATCACAGGAGGACCATCCTTTGGCCGGAACAGAAAGCCGGAAAAGTCGTCCTTCTCTATAGGTTCCTCGACAACCTTCACGCCACTGAATACCGCCAAGGCTCTAACATCAACGCTCGGCCCCAGTCCACAAGCAGACTCAAGAAGCTCAAACGCCTTCCTCCTTATAATTTTCCGATGAATCATCAGGAAAGTTGAGATTGCATAGCTTTAGTAACGCCTCGCTGAATCCAGAGATTTACTTCCTCCCCTTTACCCGGAAATTCGATCGCTTGGAAGTCAGGAAGATTCTGTCCTAAAGGCTCATTAAAACAAAGTATGTCACTTGGTTGAACACCAAGCGCGTCGGCAATCATGAACAAATTGTGTACGAGTAACTTTTGCCGTCCCGCCTCGATATTCACAATCGATGTTCTTGTGAGATCAACAGCTTGGGCGAGTTGATCTTGAGAGAATTTGTCAGCTCTGAGGGCCTTAATTCTCGATCCAAGGTGTTTATAAATTTGGCGTTGGTCCTTGTTCACGGCAATTCAAATAACCTCCAAACTGCCTCAGTTGCAAGCAAAATGTGGCGCGCCACAGAGAAGGAAGCTGTCTATTTGGACACGTTTGCAAATCGGACAATAAATGGATTTGACGTACAAGTTAAATGTACATGCACAGTAAAACCAGCAACCAATGAATCGGGCTCTGGGGGCTCGAAAAACACAACCACTATCATTACAATGACCACTGAAAATAAGACCGAGGGTGCTCCGGTTGGTGAGCCCGCGTTTATCGTCATCGACGGAAACAAATACCCAAATGAAAACCCAAAGACCGGAAGGCGGGTTCTTGAGCTTGCCCAACGGCATCCTGTTGAAGACTTCCTCGTTTTCATCCTGGATCGTGAACAAGGCATGCACGACGTCGGCATCGACAATCACTTCCACCTCGAACCTCATCAAATCACCGAATTTTTCACATTTTTGGCCGATCGCTCTTACCGATTTGAGGTTGAAGGCCAGCGGCAGGATTGGGGAGCGCCGTTTGTGACCCGAGGCCACGATCCGGAGGATTGCTGATGTGGGTGCAAACGCACGAGTCTTGCTTGAGAGAGAAAATGCGGCTGCCCGCGTTCTGGCAGTCGGAGAGAAGGCAGACCTTTCGAAGGAGGGAATCGAAAAATTCCGGATCGAAATGGGGATCGAAATCACGGTCGTAAATGAAGACAACGGCAAAATTATCAAAATCGCCGCCTTCCCTAACGAGAAGATCGAAGACGTAATCTCACGCATTTACGATCGCTTCAAGGTTGAGCCGAAAGGTGATGACCGGTTGCGTTGCGAGGTGGGTAACAGCAGCGTGTTTGAATTCAAGAATCTTACGGTTCGGGAATATGTGTCGGCTGGTCACTGCGCTTGCCTCGTCTGGTTGTTCGCCAGTGGAACAGGAGGTGCGGTCATGCCTGTAATGCATCCTGCTCTGGCAGATCCCGAGATTGCTGCTGCGGTCTTCGAGGCTCATTTGGACGAGCTTTGGAAGTCGGGCCGCCCGGACCTTTTAGGGTGGAGAAAGCGACAAATTTCCTCGCTGCAGACCTTGGTAACAATTCCTGGCCGCCGAGCGAATGGGGCAGTCGATGACTACCATGTGCTTTTAGGAGCAAAATACTATGACAACGCACCTTGTACTGTGGAATTTGTTAACCCAGTCTCCCTCAGCCCGGCAAGGCTGGGGGAGAGGTGGTTCCCCAGTATTTCGCCAGTGACCTGGTTTTAGCTGCATGACGCATACACCTACCCGGATCAGGTACAACGACAGCTGGTGTGCTTCACGGCATCGGCCCAATACTACATGACGGACCATTCGCCGAAGGATTCGGAAAGGTGGTGCCAAGGCAAAGACACAGTAGCGTCCACGCTCTACCGCTTGAACGAAGTCCTTTCTCCACCCTATTATCAGGAACCCACTGGACAATAAGATGATTACCATACCGGCCATCTTTTGGGAACGCATGTTAAATGAGTTTGAGAAGAATACCCGTCGTGTAGAACAGGTTGCCTATTTGGACGGCGTTATTTTAGACGACTCAGAAAAGTGTACGGGAATAGTCACAACGCTCACAATTCCTGATGCAACATTGGAACGTGGCCGCTTCGAGGTAAGTGCGGATGCCATGAGTCAAGCGGGAAAGCACTTCAGGCTGCATAGGATTGCCCGCATTGCTCAAATTCACACCCACCCCACGGAGTGGGTCGGGCACTCCCCGTGGGATGACCAACACGCTTACTCTCAAGTTCCAGGGGCAATTTCGATTGTCTTGCCGAACTATGCACGGCAACGGCGGACGCTCGCTGATGCAGGTGTTCACCTCCGTAATGAAGACGGATGGCGTGAACTTTCTGTTGGCGAGATCGGAGACCGCCTGCGGGTCATTGAAGGATTCTTAGATTTTAGAAAGGACAGCAATGAACAGCAAAATATCCTCACGCCACGAAGGAGACCTTGGTGGAACCCTTTTGCCTTTTTCGGAAACCCGTAAGCTAGATATCTCAATTTCCGTAGCCGCCGACACGGCCTCTCTTGCCAGTGTCCAACACACACTCTGGATGACTTTGAACTTGCTCTGCAGGTGCGAAGGAATCGTTTCCAAGATAGGGTTAATTTGTCCTTCAGGCACGGCTTTGCTTTCGAATGTTATTCCCTTTGTCAGTAACCCTTCTGATTTGAGACAGGGACTACTTGAAGGCTCCAGAGCTATTGGGGGCATCGCGCCGACAGGGGAAACCCATCACAACATTATCCATGTCGGGCCAGGGACTACCCCTGGAGCCTTTATCCATGTATCGGGGGAATGGATGGTGTGGCGGCATATCGCAGTCGCCGCTAGAACCAGCTAGCTTTCCGACGAATTCGCCGTTGCCATTTGGACCATACATCGGGGCTTGTTTGGCAGTGGGTGAGCTTTTCAAGTCCGCTCGGATGAAAGAGGAGAATTTTCGCCCGACCAGTAGAGTGTTTTATTCAGCGTGGGATTACAACGTCCAATCAGAGCCATCCATTGTCGGGCATCAAGAACTCACCCTGGAGATCGAAGGCTTGTTGGCAGGGGTTGGTGCGGTCGGCTGTAGTTTTCTTCACACGCTATGGGCTACGCCAGGACTTTCGGGCAGGCTCAGTTTGTTAGATAACGATCCCAAAGGCTTGGAGGCCTCGAACTTAAACCGCTACATTTTATTCGGGGAGGCCTCGATTGGTCTACCGAAGGCCTCTACAGCGGCTTCGTTGCTAACCTCCAGCAAGATAGCATTTGAGGGCTTCGACATTGGCATCGGAGAGTTTCAAGCTGTGCAGAGGCCCAATTATATCATTTCTGCGGTAGATAAGAACACGCCGCGGCACCAAATCCAGGTGCGCTATCCGGCACGTTTGTTTTCAGCATCTACCTCCGACTTGCGAGCAGAGGTGCTTAGGTGCGGACCGCCCGGAATCGGGGCCTGCCTCGCATGTTACAACAAGGAAGAAACGGTAATTGGCGATGAGGCACTTAGGTCGAAGATGATCAATGCTCCGATCCAAGAGCTTCAAATACAAGCGGACAGGCTTGGCTGTACCGTCGAAATGCTCAGGAAAGCTCTAGATCAGTCGCACTGTGGGGAAGTGGGAGAACGTGTTCTGGCAGAGCTCAGAGAGTCTTCCGACCCTCATCAATTTTCGGTGGGCTTTGTATCGGTGATGGCAGGGGTGATGCTTGCTTCAGCATATCTAAAAGACAAAATCCCAAATTCAACCGTGCTCTCGGATGAACTTCAGAGAGCAGTCTTTCAATTCCAAAACCCATTGTTTCCTTACAACAGAGCCGGTAGTTATGGCAGAGATCCATCTTGCACAAAGTGTGGTCCCGGTCCGGCCTTGGACATATGGACTAAGCGGTTCAATACTCTCAAGAAACCAGAATACCAGATGGTGGTAACAAATGTGTAACATTGTTGGTATATAATGTTGTATTGGAGGTTGCGGCAGTGCGTGAATTGGATGAATTGCGGATGGAATACATTGGGTTGGAGAGTGCCGTCGCCGACGCTGAGGCGGCGCTTGCCAATGGCGATCCGGCAAAGCACACCTTGCTTTCAAACTTCGTGACGAATGCCCGGACTCAACTGGCAACGCTCAGTAAAAAGATTAAAGATACCGAAGAAGAAAAGCGACAGGAGGAGACGAAGGCCGACGAGATTGCGGTAGCAAACCGCGAGAAGGTCGAAAAGGAAACCTCCCTGAACGCGCAGGAGAAGGAAACCTACGGCAAGTTCCTGGCCGAAGAGTTCTTCAAAAAGAAGGATTTGAACAAACTGGATTCGTTCTACGCGCATGCGTATGACAGGCTGACTGATGCAGGCAAACAGGAAATGAGCCATAGGGTTTGGGAAGGTATCCGACATGACGAATACAAATTCTCCGAACTGCCAGGCCATGTGCAGGAGAAGGAAGAACAGTTCGCGTATGGTAAGTTGACGAAGCCCGAGATTACCGATCCTGACATCTTAAAAATTCCAGCGCAGGACCGCACTGACTTCGTCAAAGCCTACGAAGCCGGTGACAAAAAGGCCGCGGCAAAGGTTTTGGACAGGGACAGCTTCAAGCAGAACATGGCGAAAGATGCCGAGCCTACTACCAAGCACGCTGACGTTACCCAAGGGAAAGAACAGGCAAAAATTCAGGTGGCGACAAATGCAACAGCAAGTCCAAAAACGGACGACTTGAAGGCGAAGCTTGCCAGCACCGACTTTAGCTCGATGGATTTTAGCAAGCTGCAACTTGCGGACCATAGCAGCGACAATCTTACGGCAGGGGTGCAAGGCACCGGCGCAGCCAAGCAAAACGCCCGCTGATTATTTGGAAGCGGTGCGGCTTCCCAAAGCCCATTCAGCAAGGCCGTCCTCAAGCTCGGCATCGGCCATCCGCCCGACATCCATGTAAATTCCGGCCAGTGCCGCTTTCACACGCGTTGCATCCTCCGGGCTCAAGCCCGCATCGAGCTTTTTATAAAGGCTCAACACGTCACCATGGATGAAGGAGGCAAAGCCTACGGCATCGCGTTGGGCATAGGTGCTTCCGCTTTCAATGGTCGTTTTGTCCAACTGCAGGCGCTTGACCAAAATGGGGTTCAAATCGTCGAACCCGACAGGCGCGCTGCCCTTCCCTGCCACAGCATCAAAGACCTTGGCCTGGTGGTCATTCAGGATTCCAACGACGATGGTGCCATGGTCACGGGTGCCCAGCACGGCATTGCGTAGGTTGTTGCCAATATCCCGGGCCAGTGGCGCGAGGCCGAGTTTCGGGGATAGCGTGCCCCAAGTCGCCGCAAGGTGATCCAGGTAATCATCCGTCATGTAGGCCGGGCAGCCATATTGCAACGGTTTTCCCAGCTTTTGCCGGTATTCAGCGGCGATGCGATCATGCTCGCTTTTCACATGGCGGAGAAATTCTACAGGGCTCCCATAATATTCCAAACTGCCTGCGAGCTGGAGATAGATTTCGGTCAAGTCCCGCTTGGCAGGCGTGAACCCTTTGTCCGGGTTAAACGAGGCGTAGTAATCCGGCTCCCCTGCGGTGGCGGCGAATGGAGCCGTGAGCAGCAATCCCAACAGTGGAAGAATAGCGATTTTCATAGGTAGTGCGGCTATGCGCAGCAACTTACGCTGCTGCGATTTTGGGAGCAAGTGATTTTGCTGTGAAAATCGCAGCATGACCAAGACGGTGCATAGCGCCTTATCTCGCATCTTCCGCGAGCACATTATTGCGCTGCGCCAGAACGCGAATATGACCCAGCGTGATTTAGCGAAAGCCCTCAAACGTGACCGGGGGCTGGTTGCGCGGATTGAGCTTGGCGAACGGCGGGTGGATTTTGTGGAGCTTCACGAAGTTTTCCTCGCACTTGGAGCCGATCCAGAAACTGAAGCTGCGGCACTTATGCGGAAGTTCAACGAGGCTGTTGTCACCACTAAAAGGAAATGAGCAAAGGCGAAAAGCTAGACCGGGTTGCCTACTCACCGAAGGAGTTTGCCTTACTGTTCGGGCGCGAGCAGTCCTATGGATATAGGGCGATATATTCAGGACGGGTGAAATCGATCGTCGAGAATGGCCGCCTCATGATACCCGCAAAGGAGGTGGAGAAAATCCTCGGCAAGGCGGGGGAATATAACGGCAAACCAAAGAAGGTGCCGAAAAAGGTAGGGGCCGCTGCAGCTTGGCGGCGCGTAGTGAAACAGAAGCAACAGGCAAGCAAGCCGTCAGTCGTGAAGGCTGCCACAGCATTCAGGCGTGCCCACGCGGTTTCCCCAATGCCGGTTCAGCGACCCGGAAAACCCAAGCCGGGCTAAAGCTGGACCTTTAGCGAATCCCAAAGGGATTCAAGGTCAGGTTCGTCCAGAGCCATTGCCCTCGCCTCCGGCCATAACCTGCAAGCGGTCTCCAAATGCGACTTGGCAGAAGCGAGGTCGCCAAGCTGGCAATCATAGCAAGCGAGATTGAAGTGAACGGTCGGGTTGTGGCCTACCAACTGTACTGCCCGCGTCAGAATTTCGCGTGCTGCCTCAAGCGAGTGAAGCCGACGCATGGCATAGGCGAGGGTGATGTGCCCCTGCGGATTGCCTGACTCAGCTTTGATCAGGGCTAGGGATACCACCTTCATCAATTCCCATTTTTTGAGACCGGCATATACCTGCGTCCTCAGCTCCAAGACTTGTGGGTAGTGGCGGCATTCGGCTGCAATGTTTTCAAGCTCTTCGTCAGCCTCCAGAAACATGCCCAGCTCACAGTAGCCTTGTGATCGTCTGAAGCGCGGCAATTCCGAGTTTGGGAGTGTCATTTCGGAGAACGATAGCGGCTAAATCAAAAAAAAATCAAAAAAGTTTTTGTATAAACACCTGCATGATATCTTTCACGGTGCCGTTCACGGTCTGCGTGGATTTTTATGGAAAGTGGTGCAAATCCATGCAAACGCATTTCGCCAGGAAATCCTTTATCCATGCGGTTTCTGCGGGATTTGCAAATCCATGCAAAGCTATGCAAACGGCCTGAATATAATTACAAATCAACTGCTCTACCAACTGAGCTATGCCGGCGTCTTGGGAAATTCCGATTGGGAACCAATCGGGGCGCTACTATGCCCGCGGATTGCGGAATGGCAAGGGGGGAATTTCGAGGGGAATCCCTGTTGAGTCGGGAAAAATCAGGAGACCGGGAGGGTGAAGCGGAAGGTGGCGCCGCGGTCCACTTCGGCCTCGGCCCAGATGCGGCCTCCGTGGCGGTTGATGATGCGGCGGACATTGGCGAGGCCGATGCCGGTGCCATCGAATTCCTCCTGGCGGTGGAGGCGCTGGAAAACGCCGAAGAGCTTGCCCGCGTAGTGCATGTCGAAGCCCGCGCCGTTGTCGGCGACGAAGAACTCGATTTCGCCGTTGCCGGGGACGACGCCGACGCGGATTTCCGCCTGGGGGCGCTGGCTGGTGTATTTGATCGCGTTGGAAAGAAGATTGATCCAGACCTGTCGAAGCATGGCGCTGTCGCCTTCGATGGTCGGCAGGGAATCGGGAAGCCAGGTAATTTCGCGATCGTTGCGCTCGGGGGCGAGCTCTTCCCATACCTGGGCTACGAGCTGGTTCATATCCACCGGGGTATGCAGCAGTTCGGAGCGGCCCATGCGTGAAAAGTCGAGCAGGTCGGTGATCAACTGGTTCATGCTGCGCGCCGAGGAGGAGATGGTGTGCAAGTAGCCGATCCCTTTTTCCGACAGTCCCTTCTCGTCATGCTGGGCGAGGAGCTGGGCAAAGCCTTCGATATGGCGCAACGGCGCACGGAGATCGTGGGAAACGGTATGGGTGAAGGAGTCGAGCTCCTCATTGAGCATTTGCAGGCGGGCGGTGCGCTCGGCGACTTTCTGCTCCAGCCCGGCATAAAGCTGGACGTTTTCCATGGCGACAGAGGTGCAATTGGCCAGGGCCTCCAGGATGCGGATTTCCTCGGGACGCGGCTGGCGGTGCGAAGCCCAGTAGGCACCGATGCCGCCTACCGGATCAAGCGAGCGGATGGGCACCATGGCCAGGCTTTTGACGAAGGTGGGGCGGTAGGCCTCGTGCGGAATGCGCGGGTCTTCGAAGATGTTTTCAATGACGACGGACTGGCGGTTGAGCATGGCCCAGCCGCTGATGCAGGTCTGGAGCGGGAAGCGCTTTCCCTTCCACAGCGGGGCGATGGCCTCCTCGTCGGCATAGTAGCAGAAGCCATGGTCGCGCAGGACGAAGGTGGCCCCATCGGCCCCGGTCAATTCCCGCGCAGCATGGCGGACGATGGCCATGATGCTTTCCAGGCTGCGGGCGAGCGAAAGCTCCTGCACCACAAAGATGAGGCGCTCCATCGCGCTGACATACCACTCCGAGGCCCTTTCTTCAGGCACCTCGGTCTGCAAGGCTAAGCTCATAAGGTAATTTCGTTACGAGGTATAAATTCTTTAGTGAAAATGATGGGGTGATCCTATCACTAACAGCAGGATTTATTCCCCTGACGCACTCGGAGGATGCACATCTTTGGCTAACAATGCAATGCGGTTGAAAGAGGACCGGCAATTTTCATCCCGCTCGTTTCCATGCGCGCCAGTCTTTCAGGGTGGCGTCGGCCATGGCCTGGGCGGCAGTTTCGAGCCAGCCGACGGGCAGGCGGGCGAGTTGACGGCGGATTTTTTTCACGGCCCGCGGGGAGCCGAGGTGAATATTCGCGGTCTCCTGGCCCATGTGCAGGAGCAGGCGGCGTTCATCGCGCTGGCGCGGGAGCGAGGAAAGCTCGATGCGGGAACAATTCGGCGCGAGGCGGCGGATGATCCACGGGCCCTGGAGCCGGACGAAGGGATCGGGGCAGCGGATGGATTGCTCAAGCAGGCGATTGTAGAGAATTTCGCCGGGTCTTTTATCGGAGCCGCGGGCCCAGTCGGCGGCGGAGGCGGTGAGGCGCTTGGCTTCCCGGGCAATTTTGCCGCCCGCCCAGTCGGCGATGAAAGTGTAGCGCTCGCGGCCCAGGCTGCCGAGGCCCGCGATGCGATGGGTCATGCGACCGGTGGGCGGCGGAGCGGGGAGCAGCTTTGCGAGGGCCTTGCGGGCGCTGCCGGGGACTTTTCCCCGTGAAGTGCGGAGAGAATCCAGCTTTTCCCAGAATTTTGCCGGGTCGCGCTGTTCGCTGATCGCAAGTTCACGCAGCCAGGTGTGATGCTCGCCGAGCACGAAGGGCTGGCCCCCGGTTTTGAGCATTTGCCGGTAGCCGGTGAGAATCGCTTCGGCGGCCTCGGCGGCGGGGATGCTCAGATGTCCCTCCCGGGCCGCCAGCAGGGCGCTGGTGGTGAGGCGGACGAGATCAAGCGTGAATGGCAGGTGCGCGGCTTCGTCGAAATCGTTGATGCCCCAGACAAGCCGCCCCTCCGCATCGCACCAAGTGCCGAAGTTTTCGACATGCAGATCGCCGACAGCGAGAACCTCGGTCGTCTCCGTGAGCTTGGGGCAGACCTCGGGCCAAAGCTGGCACCAGCGGTAAAAGGTGGCGCGCAGGAAGGGGAAGGCTCCCTCCTTCATGCGTTGGTGCTTGAGCTGGAGATCCTTTTCCAGCAAGGGCAGGCGACGTGCCAGCCACTTTTCATATTGCTTGGTTGCTTTGACGATATCCATGGCCGTCCAGGCTCCGGGTTCACGAAGTGATTCCGATCAACTGACCATCAGCCGACCCACAGGGGAACCACGCCGTTATCCGGCAATAATGTCACTTTCGTGTGCTGGACGAAAAGCCGGATCTTCTGATAAAAAGGTAATGTTCATCCAGCTACTATGGTGCGTAAAAAGGTTTTGGACGAAATACGGTCGCTTGATCCCGGGAAGGATCATGAGCGGATCGTTTTTCTCTCGTGTCGGCGGGAGTTTCCTTTCGACACCACACGGGCGCTGGAGTTTGCGTTGCTCCGGACCTTTGGGGTTCCGAGTGTGGCCACTTTGCTGGAGCGCACCGGGGAATTCACCCAGCGGACCCAGCGGCGCTACGATGATACGGATCTCTTCGTGAGCGAAATCATGGAGCACGGCTACGACAGCGAGCGCGGGAGCCGGGCCATCGCAAGGATGAACGAGATCCACGGGCGGTTCCAGATTTCCAATGCGGATTTTTTATATGTGCTCTCGACTTTTGTCTTCGAGCCGGTGCGGTGGAACGCGCGTTTTGGCTGGCGGCGGATGACGGATGGGGAGCGCGTGGCGATGTTTGAATTTTGGCGGGCGGTGGGCACGCGAATGGGGATCGAGGAAATCCCGGAGAGCTACGAGGCGTTTGAAGCCTTCAATCTCGACTTCGAGCGCACCCGCTACCGTTTCACCGAGGCGGGGAGGCACGTGGCAACCTCGACGATTGCGATGTTTGCCCGGTGGTTTCCCTGGCCGCTCTCGCGGGCGGTGCCACCGGTGATGCATGCGCTGGTGGATGATACGCTGCGCCAGGCCATCGGGCTCCCGGAGACGCCGGGATGGTTGAAGGCACTGGTGGCGGTTTCGCTGCGGGTGCGCGGGCGGGTTGCGCATTTCTTTACTGCCAATCGGGAGCCGGTGTTGCGGACGAAGATGCGGCATCGCTCGCATCCCGACGGGTATTCCATCGACAAACTGGGGCCACCCCGCAATGCAAACCAGTAAACCAGCCTCCGGTTCCACCCGCTTTATGCTGACGCTGGCCAGCCTGGCGACGGCTCCGGTGGGGCTGCTGCTCTGGGCCCTGCGGCTGCGGCGACCGGACCCATGGCGGCGGACGCTGGGGCTCGGGCTGCGATCCCAGGGGTGCCAGTTTGCGCTGGGGACGTTTGGGCTCGATCCTTTCGAGGGCGAAGACCTCCCCACGGATCGCGCGGAAGTGGAGGCGGCGCTTGCGGAGAAGCTGAGCACTTTCCTGCGCGACGAGGCGGATTTGCGATTCGCGTTACAGCATTACGGGGCGGTGGTGAAACGGGTGAAAAAGTCGGTCGTGGATGTGGCGGTGGTGCGGTATGGCGCGAACGACGAACTCACCAGCATGGAGACCAGGCTGGATCCGAGCCGCAATTTGCTGCTGCCCGGGAGCGAGCAAGCGGCGGCCGAACGGACAATCATCGAGAGCTACAACCTCACCCGGCACTTCTCGGAAATCGGGCGGGTGCAGGAATTGAAGCGCCTGGTTTTCCAAGGCGTGCGCGGTTCGGGGATTGCCCGCACGGCCTATTGCCGACGCATTTTGGGGAGCGTGTGCGTTGCGTTCCTGCCGGGGAGCGGGGAGGAGCGGTTTTCGCCGCCGGATTTTCACCGCTGGCGGATTCCGGGGAGTGGATTTTTACAGGTGTTCTGCCGTTGGCAGGCGGTGGAAAAGCGGGTGGACGTGTGGCTGCACGTGCATCACACGGGAGCGGATGGCGGGAGCATGCAGGAGTTGCTCGACCGGCTCGAAAAGGCATGGCCGGTGACGACGCCAGCCTTTCCCAAGGCGCTCGCTGAAGACACCGCGCCGCGAGTGGCCTGCGCGGCGGCTACGGCGGGGGAGCGACAGATCCACCTGGCGAGCGCGTTTCTGGATTTTCGCCCGCTCCTTGCGTTGCGCAAGCGGCTGGCGGCCACCGGGGACATGCCCGTGGTCGCTTTGCTGCTGTGGCTCATGGAGCGGCAGCCGGAATTTGCGGGCCGGAAATTCGCGGTGGCGGTGGAGGTGCCGGACAACGGAGAGTTTCCCCGGGCGGTCGATTTGATCGGGATCGCGCCGGGAGCGTTTCGGGAAAAGGGCCTGCCGACGTACGCGGCGGAATTCCAGCGGCTGGTGGCGGGAGCGCGCTCGCGCCGTGGGGTGACCTTTCGCGCGATGCGTGGGCTGGCGTTGTTACCCGCGGGCCTGGCCGGGCGGGTGATGCGGGCCAATCCGGCGCTGGCGGAGAAGACCTTTGGCACGATGGGCGTTTCCATGCTGCGGACGGCGAAGGTTTTTGTGGCCCCAATGGCGGATGGTGGTTTTGACGATGGGTTCATCGCCATCGGCGGGCTGCACCTGCCGGGCGAAGCCGGGACGCCGGTGGGCTCGATCACGATCAAAGGCGATGCGGAAAAAGTCGCCCGTTATCCAGTGGCGATCCAGCGAGCGATCAACGAGGCGGCGAATTTCGGATAACGGCTGGTCATTCCCAGCACTGCACGAGTCGCTCGGTCAGCGCCAGCAATCGCTCGCGCAACGGCGCGGCGCGGCGGGCAAATTCACGCTGGTGATCCTCATAGTCGGCGCGGCCTTCGGGCGTCTCAATCGGGATGGCGGCAAAGCCAAGGGTGGAGAAATCGTAGGGGCTGGCGCGCATGTCCACGGCACGGATCTCCATCGCGAGGGCGAAACCGTCGGTAATCCATTCGGACGGCGTGAACGGCGCGAGTTTGTAGGCCCATTTGTAGAGGTCCATATTGGCATGGAGGCAGGCGGGTTGCTCGAAATCGGGCATGCCGGGACGGGTGAGTTGCCAGCGGTTGAGCGGTGCGGCCTCGGGGGTAAAGAAGCGGAAGGCGTCGAAATGCGTGCACCGCGGTGGCTGGGCCTCGACGACTTGCGCGATCTGCCCAGGCTCCAGGCGCAAGGGCCACAACGGATGCCGCACTGCGGGCGCACGATAGACCATCGCCCACTCGTGCATCCCGAAGCAGCCATACTGCCCGGCCCGCGCGGCGGTGTTGCGGAGCAGCGTCACCAGCCAGTGCGCAAAGACGCGGCGTTCCGGCTTCCAAAAGAAGGGATCGGCTGCGATGCCCGCGTCCGTCTCCACATAGCCGGGGTAGGCCAGGTATTCCCGGGCGGACTCGCCTTCAAGCGCCACCCCGAGGCCGGGATGCCAGCGCCGCAACCAGCCGGGACGGAAGGAGTAGTATTCAAACAGGAAGTCGTAAACGGGATGTTTCCGCCGTTCGGCGGCCCGCTGAAGATGAGGCTCGATCCATTGCGCGACCCGCTCCTCATGGGCGGCCCGGCGCGAGTGCCAGGTGGCCTCGGGCAGGGATTCCGGAATGGGTGAGCCATGGTGCATGCGCTTGTTGGTAGGCCGGTTCGGCGCATCCGGCAAGGGCGGGGCGCGAGAAAAGCATTGCCTTGGGCAAGGGGGGCGGCTATGGAAATTCCAAGAGATCGGGGTGATCCCCGAGGTTTCGGGAGCGAAAACATCCTCCCGAAATCAGGGAATATGGAAATGGCCACCACACCGCTTGCGCTGGAAAGCAGTCCAGCACCCGAGGCCCGACGGAAAGCATTTTCGCCGGGGGCTGGAGCCGTCGTTTAACCATGAGTGAATCGATCGCTGGTCTGATTTCCGATTCTCCGCTCGATCGCCCGCTGGCGGTTGCGTATGCGGGGAGGCTGGCGCGTGCCCTCACCAGCATTGCCCTCGCGGGGGTAGCCTTTGCGCTTACGGCAGGGGTCTTGCACCAGGCGGTGCCGCAGCCGGTGCTCCCGGTGGTCACGCCCAAGCTCGCCTATTTTCTCCAGCACAAGGATGAGTTCGATGCCGTTTTCATCGGCTCGAGCCGCATCTGCCATGGGATCGTGCCTGCGGCGTTCGATGAAACGATGCGGCAGCACGGGGTGGCCAGCCATTCATTCAATCTCGGGGTGGAGGAGATGTTTCCCCCGGCGACTTTTCAGGTGCTCGATACGGTGCTGCGCTCCAGGCCCGCGCATTTGAAATGGGTGTTCCTGGAGGAGGCGCCGATTTATCTCACCGACAATGAACCGACGCTGCGTTCCATCGCCTGGCACGATGCTCCAGCCACGGCACTGGTGGCGAAGGTGCTGGTCGGTAAAAATGGGTTGCGCGGGGTCTATAAGCATTCCACCGATCTGTTTGCGAATGTGCGCATCTGCCTGCTGAATCTCACCAACATCGGGCGCGTGCCCGCCGTGCTCCGGCCACAACCGGACGAGACGCAAGGCGCAACGGAATACGCGGGCTACATGCCTTTGCAAGGGACGCATTTTGAAAACGCGGCCAAAGCGCAGAAGTTTCAAACTGATCTCGCCACGATGTATGCCAAAACTCCGGTGCCGGCTACGGAGGAGCCGGTGAGCGCGGAGGCGTTTGTGAAAGAACTGCAGAAGATTAAAGCGGCAGGCGCGCAGCCCTGTCTGGTCATTCCACCGATGCCGCAGCGGGGTGGGGATTTTCTGGGATCGAAGGCCGGATGCCCGGTGCTGGCTTTCAACGACGCCGTGCGTTATGCGCAGTTTTTTGATCTCTCAAATCGCTTCGATGGAGGGCATTTGAACGACACGGGGGCGCATGCGTTCTCACAGGTGCTGGCGGAGGTTTTTGCGGGGAAGCAGTTGGTGGGCGGGAAGTAGGAAAAAGCGGCTCGGACGTGGTTGCCGGGCTCCATTTTTTTGGGCTCCTTCCAAAAACCATGTCATCCTGAGCGAAGTCGAAGGATCTCTGACCTTGCCTGGGGCTGTGAGCGCTTCGTTACTGCGAGAGACAGTGGTGTTTTCCCAGCGCAGAAAATTCAGCACGAGGTCGGCTCGTGGCGGGCGAGCTTTACGGCGTGCGGGATGGCTCCGGCGACGAAGCCGAGGCAATCCACCGCGCCTTGAGGCTTGCCGGGAAGGGTGATGACCAGCGAGCTCTCCACCACGGCGGCGAGACCGCGCGAGAGGATGGCGTTGGGCGTGAGTTTCATCGACTCCGCGCGCATCACTTCGCCGAAGCCGGGGAGCTCGACGCGCATGATCTGCCGGAGGGCCTCGGGGGTGACATCGCGTGGAGCGATGCCCGTGCCGCCGGTGGTGAGGATGAGCCCGCAGCCCTGCTGGCAAAAGGAACGCACGGCCTGCTGGATTTTTTCCACCTCGTCGGGCACAAGCGCCTCGGCGAGAACGGTCCAGCCGCGCCGTTCAATCTCCGCCCGCAAGGCGGGGCCGCCGAGGTCTTCGTATTCACCGCGTGCGGCGCGGTCGGAGATGGTGATGATGCCGGTCTGGATCATAATGCTAGGCGTCGGTCAGCGGGGCTTTGGTTTTGGAAACGAGACGGATGTTGCCGATGACCATCGTTTTGTCCACCGCCTTGCACATGTCGTAAATGGTGAGTGCGGCCACGCTGGCGGCGGTGAGGGCTTCCATCTCGGCTCCGGTGCGACCGATTGTGCGTACGGTGCTGGTGATGTCGATGCCATCGGCGGTGGGTTGGAGCTCCATCTCCACGTGCTGGAGCTGGAGCTGATGGCAAAGCGGGATGAGCGAGGAAGTTTGCTTCGCGGCCTGGATGCCGGCGAGCCGTGCGGTGGCGAGGACGTTACCCTTGGCGATCTGGTTGCCCTCGATAAGCCGCAGTGCCTCGGCGTTCAGCGAGATTTTTCCACAGGCGGTGGCGTCGCGCCGGGTGATCTCCTTGGCCGAGACATCCACCATGTGCAGCCGTCCCTGTTCGTCGAGGTGGGAGAATTGGGCGGGCGTGAATTCCATGGGCCGCAGATTAGACCAAAATCGCTGCGGACTCCAAGCGCAAGAATGTTGCGCCCGCGACAGGGGAGCGTTGACCCCGTTCCGCGCGTATCTTAGCTTGCAGCCTATGAAACACGTAGCGTGGTGTCTGCTTTTGCTCGTGGCGCTTTCCGCCTGCTCCAGCATCAAGTCCCGGATCGAAAGCCATCCCGCGGCCTACGCGGCGCTTTCCAGGAACGATCAGTCTTTCGCCCTCCAGGGACGGATCCGCGAGGGCTGGGCGCCCGACGCCGTTTACATCGCCTGGGGCAAGGCCGATCAAGTTGTGCAGGGGAGTGAAAAGGGCAAGCCCTTCGTCACCTGGCTCTATCTCACCACCGAGCAGGACCAGGTGACCTCCGCTCCCATCATCCCGATACACGAGCGTTTTTATGGGCGCGACGATGACTTTCTGCCCTATTCGCCGATCTATCTCATGCACACCGCTCCCTATCGGGCTGCCACGTTTGTGAATGGCCGCGTCGTCCAATGGGCGGACTCCACCCTGCCACGCTGATCTTCGAAAAAACACCCACCGCATGGCCTACGAAAGTTTTGGGGAATTCATTGCCGCGTTAGAACGCGCGGGCGAACTGAAACGGATCAAGCAACCCGTCGCCACGGAGCTGGAGATCACGGAAATTGCCGATCGCGAGATGAAGCAGCCCGGCGGAGGCAAGGCGCTCCTGTTTGAGCAGCCGACCATCAACGGCAAGGTATCGCCCTTCCCGGTGGCGATCAACACCATGGGCTCGTGGAAGCGCATGGCGATGAGCATGGGCGCGGAGTCGGTGGACGACGTCGCGAAGGAGCTCGGCGCGTTGATGAAAGCCAAGCCGCCGTCCAGTTTCCGCGAAGCGTTGAAGCTGCTCGGCACCGCGCTGGAGCTGCGTCACGCCAAGCCAAAGACCGTCCGCACCGGTCCGTGCAAGGAGGTCATCCATCGCTTCGATACGCCCGCGAGCCGCACCGAGCCGTGGCCCGGCGCGCCGGATTGGAAGAACGGCACCGCGCCGAATCCGCCCACACTCGCCGAGCTGCCGATCCTGAAATGCTGGCCGCTCGATGGCGGGCGCTTTATCACGCTGCCCTGCGTCGTCACCCGCGACCCCGATACCGGCGAGCGGAACCTCGGGATGTATCGCATCCAGGTCTATGACGACCAGACCACCGGCATGCACTGGCAGTTGCAAAAGGTCGCCGCGCGTCATGGGCGCCGCTACTACGAACGCGGCGAACGGATGCCGGTCACGATTTTCATCGGCGGCGATCCGGCGTTTCCCTTTGCCGCGACCGCGCCATTGCCCGATGGGTTGGACGAATTTCTCCTCGCCGGTTATCTGCGCAAGAAATCGATCGAGCTGGTGAAGTGCGAGACCAACGATCTGGAAGTCCCCGCCAATGCCGACTTCGTGATCGAGGGCTACATCGACCCCACCGAGCCGCTGCGCGAGGAGGGGCCGTTTGGCGACCACACCGGCTACTACACGCTGCCGGAGCCGTATCCCGTGTTTCACATTACGGCGATCACGCATCGGAAGCAGGCGGTGTATCCCGCGACCATCGTCGGCATCCCGCCGATGGAGGATTTCTATATCGGCGCGGCGAGCGTGAAGCTGTTCCTGCCGATCTTCCAAATGAACTTCCCCGAGATCGTGGACATCGCGCTCCCGGCCAGGGCGTTTTTCATAACCTCGTCGTGGTGAGCATCAAAAAGACCTACCCCATGCAGGCCTACAAAATCATGCACGGCCTCTGGGGCATGGGGCAGATGATGTTCACGAAATACCTGATCGTGGTCGATGCCGACGTGAATGTGCACAACACCAGCGAAGTGCTCTTCCACCTCACCGCCAACACCGACCCCCAGCGCGACAGCATCTTCACCAAAGGCCCCGCCGACGTCCTCGATCACGCCACGACCGAGATCGCGATCGGCAGCAAGCTCGGCATCGATGCCACGAAGAAGCTGCCCGGCGAAGGCTTCAAGCGCGACTGGCCGCCACTCATTAAGATGGATGCGGCGGTGAAGGAGAAGGTGAGCAAGCTTTTCGGCGAGCAGCGCTGAGCGCTGGCGCAACTTTTAAAGTTTCGCGACTTGGCGGTGAAATTTTTAATCATTCCCTGGTGATTTTTCGTCCGAATCGCGGTTCTTCCGTGACGTAGTTGCACACCTGCAAAATGGGGCGTATGGTGGCTCAGTTCCGGGAGACCGGACCCCCCAAGCAAAACCAACAGGGGCTGCTGAAATATAGCTGCCTGGATGGTTGGAAGTACAGTGGACAGGTAGTTGAACGCAGTGGCCCATCCCCCGCCATGAAGCTCAACATTCGTAGCCTGCGATCGCATCCCCTCCTCTCGCTGCTGCCCGCCACGCAACTCAGGGAGTTGCTTTCCGAGACGGTCATCCGCGAGTTCCACAAGGGCACGGTCATTTTTCGCGAAGGCGAGTCGAGCCAGGCGATCTATCTGCTCCTCAGCGGGCGCTGCCAGTCCAGCCATCTGGGCGAGCGCGGGACGGAAGTGGTGGATGAAGTCTTTGGCCCGGGCGACACCCTGGGCGAGCGGGAGATGCTCAATCAGGAGCCGTATCGCTCCACCGTGCGGGTGATTTCCCGCTGTGTGGTGCTGCCGATTCAAGGGCAGCCGTTGCAGGAGCCTTCGAGAAATATCCGGGGTTGGGCGGGCGCTATTTCCAGCGGGTGGCGTCCCACTTGCGCATGCTGCGCGAGCGCCATGAGAAGCGCGCCGGGGCCGGGCGCGTGGTCGCGATGATTTCCCTGAGCCCGCAGCTTCACCAGGAGGCGGTCGCCGAGCGGCTGGCGAGTTCGCTGCACGGGCTGGCGCACGAATCGGTGCTGCTGGTGGAAATGAGCGGTGGCACACAGCACCCGATGTTGCAGGACTGGCCTCGCGACGAGGTGCGCAGCGACGGTGAGTTCTGCTACACCTCGGAAAGCCGCGAGCATGAGCGGGGTTTTCATCACCTGCACCTGCACACCGGCGGCGATGAGCGCGAGGCCCGGCTCATTGCGCCACTGGCCGGGCATCTCGGTCGCCATTTCACCGGCGTGGTGCTGGATGTTGGCCCGTCGGTCCATCCCGGCGTCATGTTGGAATGCCTGGTCCAGGCGGATTTCGCGGTGGTGTGGCTGGAGCCCTCCGTGCGGTGCCTCTACGACTTCAAGCTGCTGCTCGATCAAGTCGCCGCGCACGATCTGCAGGGGCAGGTGAAAATTCTGCCGATGGTGAGCGCGGGCGATTTCGGGGCGGTCGAGGAGTTCAGCGCCGCACTCGACGAACTCCGGCATCCCGCCAGCGCCTTCGTCCGCGGCGCGCCGACTGGCGGGGCGAGCGGCTTCATTGATCGGGCGCGTTCCTTCGGCCAGCAGATCAACAGCCTCGCGCGGCTCATCACCGGGCGGCGCATCGGCCTCGCGCTTTCCTCCGGCGGGGCCAAGGGGCTGGCGCACATCGGAGTGATCCAGGTGTTGGAGGAAAACGGTATCGAGGTGGATGCGGTCGCGGGTTCCAGCATGGGCGCCTTTGTCGGCAGCGTGTGGGCGGCAGGGCATGATGGCGAGGGGCTGGAGCGTTGCGCCGCCGAGGCTCGATTCGCGCTGGAGTCTGGTGCGGCTGGCGTATCCGGTGTTTCCGCCGCGACAGGGTTTCCTGCGCACCAGCCGGGCGATCAAGCGGTTGCACCGTTTTATTGGCGACGTCACTTTCTCCCAGATGCGGCTGCCACTGCGGGTCGTCGCGACCTATCTCGATTCGCTGGAGCGGGTCGTGTTCTCGAATGGCCCGGTGGCAGCCGCCGTGGAGGCGAGTATCGCCATTCCAGGCATCTGCGTGCCGGTGACGCTGGATGGCGAGACCTTCATCGACGGCGGCATCGCCGATCCGCTGCCGGTGGATGTGCTGCGCGAGATGGGGCTGGAGCGGGTGATCGCGGTGAATACCATCCCCACGCCCGACCGTCTGCGGCAGAGCCTCGATCTCGCCCGCGAGCTCGGCGCGTCGAAGCCCGCCCCCTCGGTTTTCCGAAAATGCGGCACCGCGTTGAACCGTCATCTCAACTACTTCGCCAGCGGCAACGTGCTCGACACCATGCTGCGCGCGACGAACGGTGTGCAGACGCGGATCGCCGAATACGCCTCGCGCGAGGCCGATCTGGTGCTGCGCCCGTGGAACTGCGACTCGCACTGGCACGATTTCAACAATCCCCGCAAGTATATCGCCCTCGGTCGAAAGGTGGCGGAACAATCCCTGGCCGAGCTGAAGGCGCTAACCACCCCCGAACGCCATGAAAAACACCCTGCAAGAATGGCCGCGGCTGCCTGAGCCCACCCTGCGCGCGTGGCAGCTCACCAGGCTGCGGCAGGACCCTCGAGCGCGTTGTGCGGCCTGCTTCGCCCTATTATCGGCGCAGCTTCAAGGCGGCGGGCTTTCACCCCGGGCAATTGCGCACGTGGGAGGATTTGCAGCGGATTCCCTTCACCACCAAGGAGGAGGTCGCGAAAGGCCTGCTCGACTTCGTGCTGCAGCCCGATGCGCACGCGCTGGCCCGGCGTCCCTCGACGCTCTGGCACGCGCTCCGGCATGGCCCGGCTGGCCGCGCAGGCGGCGCTGGAGCGGGAATACCGGCCGGTGCCGCTCACCAGCACCACGGGCCGCTCGTGCGAGCCGGTGCCGTTCACCTACACCCAGCGCGATCTCGACGTGCTGGCGGAGCAGGGCCGGCGGATCATGGAAATCTCCGGCGCGCGCCGGGAGATGCGCATGCTCAATTTGTTTCCCTTCGCGCCACATCTCGCCTTCTGGCAGACGCACTATGCGGGCACGGGTTTCGGCGTCTTCGTGGTCAGCACCGGCGGCGGCAAGACCCTCGGCACGGATGGCAACCTGCGGCTCATCCGCCGGCTTCAACCCGATGTGCTCATCGGCATGCCGACGTTTCTTTACCATGTGCTCAGCGAGGCGGTGCAGGAGGGCGTGACCTGCCCGAAGTTATGCAAGATCGTGCTTGGCGGCGAAAAGGTGCCCGAGGGCGTGGCGAAGAAGCTACGCCAGCTCGCGCGGGAAATCGGCGCGGGCCGGGTGGATATTCTGCCCACCTACGGCTTTACCGAGGCGAAGATGGCCTTCCCGCAATGCCCGGTGCCCGAGGGCGAGGAAATGAGCGGCTACCACCTTTCGCCCGATCTCGGCCTGGTGGAAATCGTGGACCCGAAGACGGGCCAGCCGGTGCCAGATGGCGAACCGGGCGAACTGGTCTTCACCTCGCTGGTCGCGCGCGGCAGCGTGGTCGTGCGGTATCGCACTGGGGACGTGATCGAGGGTGGCCTCACCTTCGAGCCCTGCCCGCATTGCGGTCGCACGGTGCCGCGCTTGCGGGGCGCGATTTCCCGGCGCAGCGACGTGCGGGAGATGCAGCTCGACAAGCTCAAGGGCACGCTCGTCGATTTCAACCAGCTCGAGCACGTGCTCGACAATGTGGACCACCTCGGCACCTGGCAGCTTGAGTTGCGCAAGGCCAACGACGACCCGCTCGAGCGCGACGAGCTCATTCTCCACGTCCAGACCATGGACGGCGCCGACGAGGGCCGCCTGCGCACGATGATCGAAAAGCGGATGGCCGCCGAAACCGAGCTGCATCCCGATCGGGTGATTTTTCACGAAGCCGGGGAAATGCGTCGCCTCCAGGGGGTCGGCACCGAATTGAAGGAACAGCGGGTGGTGGACCATCGTCCGGCGGAAAACAAGGAAACTCAACCCGCGCCGACGGCTCCGGCACTCGCACCCCATGAATGAACGACTGGCCATTATTGACGGTGTGCGCACGCCCTTTTGCCGGATGGGGACGGACCTTGCCTCCCTGTCAGCCGACGATCTCGGACGTTGCGCGGTCGATGCATTGCTCACCCGCACTGGTTTCGATCCGGGGCTGGTGGACGAGGTGATTTTTGGCTGCGTGGGGCAACCCGCCGAGGCGATGAATATCGCGCGGGTGATCGCCCTGCGCGCCGGGCTGCCGGAGAAAATTCCCGCGATGACGGTGCATCGCAATTGTGCCTCGGGCTTCGAGGCGATCACCCTTGCCCAGGAGCGGCTTGCCTCGGGGCACGGCTCCGTCTTCATCGTTGGCGGCACTGAGAGCATGTCGCAGATGCCGCTACTCTTCTCGCAACCGGCGGCGCGGAAGCTGACCCAGGTCGCGCGGGCCCGCTCGGCACTGAAAAAGGCCGCGAGCATGCTGGCGTTGCGTCCGGCCGATTTTCATCCGCGCGTGGGCTTGCAACTGGGGCTCACCGATCCGGTGTGCGGGCTGAATATGGGCGACACCGCGGAGCTGCTCGCTCGCGAGTATCACATCAGTCGGGCCGATCAGGACGCGTTTGCCCTGCGCTCGCACCAGCGCGCGATTGGAGCTCACGAGCGGCTGCAGGAGGAAATCTGCCCGGTTTATCTCACCGAGCATGGCGGTCGTGCTATTACCGGCGACAATGGGCCGCGGGAAAAAGTTTCGCTCGAATCGCTGGGCAAGCTGCCGCCGGTTTTTGATCGTCGCTATGGGACGGTTTCCGCCGGGAACTCCTCGCAGCTTACCGACGGCGCGGTGGCGCTCCTGGTCATGGGTGAGGCACGCGCCCATTTGCTCGGGCTCACACCACTTGGGTTTTTGGGGACTTACGCCTATACCGGTTGCGATCCCGCGCACATGGGGCTCGGCCCGGTTTCCGCGATCAAGGCGACGAAGCGACCGGTGGAGGCGGCGGAGGTGGTGGAGATCAACGAAGCTTTTGCGGCGCAAACGCTGGCCGTGCTGGAGAAACTGGGCCGCGTGGAGGATCAGCGCCTGAACGTCAACGGCGGGGCGATTGCGCTCGGTCATCCGGTCGGCGCCACCGGTGCGCGGCTCGTCCTCACGGCCTTGAAGGAGCTGAAACGGCGGGGCGGCCAGCGCGCCCTGGTGAGTGCCTGTGTTGGCGGTGGACAAGGCGCCGCCCTCTGGCTGGAGCACGACTTATGAATACGATTACCCTTCCACTGCTTCCCGACTCCATGCCTCCGCAAGCGGATGGCAACATTCGTGGGGAGGAGGACGGCGATGTGCTGCTGCTCGTCTTTGACCGGCCCCGCTCCAGCGCCAATATTTTCGACCGCGCGACGCTGCTGGAATTCAAGGAATGGCTCAACCACGCGCAGCAGATGCCGGGGCTCAAAGGGCTGGTCCTGCTTAGCGCGAAGCCCACGATCTTTCTCGCCGGGGCGGATTTGAACGCGCTGGCGAAACTGGACGACACGGAGCTGCGGGAGTTCATCGCGCTCGGGCAGGGAATCATGAACCAGCTCGCCGCGCTGCCGGTGCCGACGGTGGCGGCGATTCACGGGGCCTGCGTGGGGGGCGGCTATGAGATGAGCCTTGCCTGCCAGCGCCGGATTGCCTCCTCGGATCACCGCACAAAAATCGGCCTGCCCGAGACCCGGCTGGGCATCCTTCCCGCGTGGGGTGGCGCAACGCGGTTGCCGCGGTTGATTGGCGTGCCGGGTGCGCTCGACATCATTCTTGGGGGGAAGGTGCTGCCCGCGAAGGTGGCGTTAAAGCGGGGCTTGGTGGATGAGGTGGTCCCGGCGGAATACCTGCGCGAGCTCGCCCTCCAGCGTGTGCGCGAAAACCAGCCGCTCCACCGGCATGGGCTTCTGCATTCGCGGCCGGTGAATCGCTTGCTCGCCCGGGCGGTGGCTCCGCGCGCCCTGGCTAAAATTCGCGACCGCTCGGGCACGAATTATCCCGCCCTGGAGAAGGCGCTCGAAGTGGTCACCCAGGGCATCCAGGGCTCGGTGGAATACTCGCTGGAGCTGGAGCGCATGGGCGTGGCCGAGCTGGCGAAAACGGAAGCCTGCCGCAATCTGCTCCGATTGATGCTGGCCCAGGAGGCGGCGAAAAAGCGTCTCTTTGCCGCGCCCCAGCCCGGAGTCAAAGTCTCGCGGACCGTGGTCGTGGGTGCGGGTGTGATGGGAGCCGGCATCGCGCAGTGGCTGGCCACGCGCGGGATGTCCGTCATCCTTCGCGATATTGCCCCGGAGCGGGTGGCCGCGGGCCTGGCCACGATTGCGAAGCTCTGCGCGGCCGGGGTGAAAAGCCATGCCCTTTCGCAAACGGAAGCCCACGCGACGATGGACCGCATTTCCCCCGCGGCGACGCCGATGCCGATGGAGCGGGCGCAAGTCATTATCGAAGCGGCAGTGGAAAAGATGGATCTCAAAAAGCAAATCTTCGCCCAGCTCGCCGGGAGCGCCGGGCGGGACACGATTCTGGCGACCAATACTTCCGCGCTTTCCATCACCGAGCTGGGGGCGGCGACCTCGTGCCCGGAGCGGGTGCTCGGAATTCACTTCTTCAATCCGGTCCATCGCATGCAGTTGGTGGAGGTGGTGCGGGGCGAGAAGACGGCACCGGAGGTGGTGCAACGCGCGGTGCAATTTGTGCAGCAGCTCGGCAAGCTGCCGGTGGTGGTGCGCGACCGCCCGGGCTTCCTCGTGAACCGCATTCTCATGCCTTATTTGATCGAGGCGGCGCATTGCTTCGAGACCGGTGCGTCCGTGGAGGAAATCGACCGGGCGATGAAGGATTTCGGCATGCCGATGGGGCCGCTGCGGCTCATGGACGAGGTGGGGCTGGATATTTGTGAGGACGTCGCGGCGACGTTGAGCTGCCATTTCTACGATCACCTGAGCGTGCCGCTGGTGCTGCATAAGATGATTGCCCTGGGGCGACTGGGGAAAAAGAAGGGCCTCGGTTTTTACCGCTATGGCGGCAGCCATGAGCCCGTCGTGAGTAGCGGGGTGAAGAAGTTCCAGAAAATGGGGCCGCGGATTCCTTCCCGCGACGAACTGCAACGCCGCATGGTGCTGCGGATGGTGAATGAAGCCGTGCGCTGTCTCGACGAGCGGGTGGCGGAGACGGCGGCGGACGTGGACTTTGCGATGGTGATGGGTACGGGCTTTGCGCCGTTCCGCGGCGGACCGTTGCGCTATGCCGATTCACTCGGCGCGTGCAAGCTCGTGAATGAACTGGAGCGGCTGGCCGAAAACGGCGGCTCGGAATTTCAACCCTGCGAACGCCTGCGCCGCATGGCCGGGAAGGGAGAACGCTTTTATGAAGACTGAACTCGAACCCCGCAGTGAAATTGACACCTCCCGCATGTCGCCCGAGCAGCGGGCGACGATGGAGGTCCTCACCGAAGCCGCCCGCGAAGCGGCGGTCGCCGAGCGCGGCCTCGCCGGTGGGCTGTTCATGGGCCGGGTGAATTGGGAGACCCTCGCGCCTTTTCCCACGCAGCCGGTCGAGGATCGCGACCAGGGCGATGCCTTTCTTGCGCGGATGCGGACTTTCCTGAGCCAGAATGCCGACCCCGACGAGATCGACCGCACCGGGGAAATTCCCGATGCGGTCCTGTCGGGACTTGCGAAGCTGGGCGCCTTTGGGATCAAGATCCCGATGGAATACGGCGGCCTGGGCCTGTCGCAGACGAACTATTGCCGCGCGGCCACGCTCCTGGGCAGCTTTTGCAGTAATCTCACCGCGCTGCTCTCGGCCCACCAATCCATCGGCGTGCCGCAACCGCTGCTGCTCTTTGGGACGGAGGAACAAAAGCGGCGTTACCTGCCCCGGGTGGCGAAGGGGGAGATCTCCGCCTTTGCGCTCACCGAGACCAAGGTAGGCTCCGACCCGGCCCGCATGGAGACGCAGGCCGAGCCGACGCCCGATGGCCGCCATTTCATTCTCAACGGGGAGAAGCTCTGGTGCACCAATGGTGTGCGCGCCGGGGTGATCGTGGTGATGGCCCGGACGCCGGAGAAAAGCGGCAAGCCGCAGATCACCGCCTTCATCGTGGAGACGAACTGGCCGGGGGTGGAGGTGATCCGGCGCTGCCATTTCATGGGCCTGCGCGCGCTCTACAACGGGGTGGTGCATTTCCACGACGTAAAGGTGCCGCGCGAGAATATTTTGCTCGGCGAAGGACGCGGTTTGCGGGTAGCGTTGACGACGCTGAATACGGGGCGGCTCACCCTTCCGGCCGCCTGTGCGGGGTTCACAAAGCGCTGCCTGCAAATCAGCCGCCGCTGGGCGCTCGACCGCGTGCAATGGGGCTCCGCGATCGGTCGCCACGCGGCCATTGCCGACAAGCTGGCCCGGATGGCGGCCAATGCCTACGCGATGGAAGCGATGACGCTCTACACCGCCAGCCGCGTGGACCGCGACAAGCAGACGGACATCCGCATCGAGGCCGCGATGGCGAAGATGTGGGCCTCCGAGCATGCGTGGGAGGCGGTGGACGATACGATGCAGATCCGCGGTGGTCGTGGCTACGAGACCGCGCAGTCGCTCGCGGCGCGGGGCGAGGAGCCGGTGGCGGTGGAGCGCATGATGCGTGATGCGCGGATCAATCTCATCTTCGAGGGCTCCAGCGAGATCATGCGGCTGTTCATTGCCCGCGAGGCGTTGGACCCGCATTTGAAAATCGGCGGGCCGGTATTGAATACGCGCCTGGCCGGGGCGGCGCGGGCGCAGGCGGCCCTGGGGGCGGCGCTCTTTTACACCGGCTGGTATCCGCGGCAGTGGCTGGGCCCCACCTTTGGCGCGGGCGCGCGGTTTGCCCCGCTCCTGCGGCCTTGGGCCAGCTATGTGGAGCGCACGGCGCATCGACTGGCGCGCACGCTCTTCCACGCCATGATGACCAACGGGCCGAAGCTGGAGCGGCGGCAGTTGCTCCTCGGCCGGGTGGTGGATATCGGCACCGAACTTTTTGCCATCGCCGCCTGCTGTGCCCGGGCTTCAAGTGAAAACGAACCGCATGGCCTGGAGCTCGCCGACTACTTTGCCCGTACCGCCCGCCAGCGGATCCGCCGCCGGTTTTCCGAGATCCACAATGACACCGATGCGCCCGGCTACCGGCTCGCGAAGCAGTTGCTCGATGGAGAGCTGCGCTGGCTGGAGAATGAGGTGCTGGTGGCCTGAAATTTATTTCCACTCAATGCCTCTGGGTCACCCATTAGTTTAATGAAAATAGGTGATTGGGTGCACATTCAAACTTCCCTTCCAAAAAGATTAGTTTTATACCGTTCAAGTGTTCCCTAACATCCCTTCGCATGAGGTTTTGAATAACGCTCTGGAGAGCAGTCCCGGCTGTATTCTGATGCTAGGCAGGGATGGGAGCGTGCTTAACCTGAACGGGGCGGCGAAGCGGATGATAGGCCTGGATGCCGGCATGGAAATGCAGAGTTATCGCCTGCCCTTGGTGGACGGTTCCCAGCGCGATTTCCACGATCTTTTGGAGAAGGTTTTTCACGGAGAAGCCGCGACGCAGGAGCTCCAGATTCGGGACGACGCGCAAGCATTGCGCTGGCTGGAAATCCACGCCAGCCCGCACCGGGATGGTGGTGACGAAGTAAGCGCTGCTTTTGCGATTCTGCGCGACATCAGCAAGACCAGGCAGGCCAGCCGGGAGACGATGTATCTCTGGAAAGCGATCAATCGCGCCGTGGAATCGGTGTATTTGATCGATGACCAGCTGCGCTTCACTTACGTGAACGACACGGCCTGCCAGTCGCTGGGCTACTCACGGGAGGAATTGCTGCAAATGGGGCCGATGGACATCGATCCCGAGATCCAGCGGGAAACCGCCCTCGGGATGATGCAAATGCTTTTCGAGGGCGAATACCTCGGCAGCTTCCAAACCGTGCATCGCAAAAAGAGTGGGGAGATTTTCCCCGTGGAGGTCTTTGCCTCGCTCTTCGAGGAAAATGGGGAGAAGCGCTGCCTCGCCATGGCGGCGAACATCGCCGAACGCCGCAAGACGCAAAAGAACCTGATGCTTCTGACCTTTGCGCTCGACCGCGTGCATGAGGCGGCTTATCTCGCAGATGAGTTCGGTCGGTTTCAATACGTCAATGCCGAGGCCTGCCGGGTGCTCGGCTACACGCGTGAAGATTTGCTGGCGCTGCCAGTGTGGGAGGTGAATCCGAATTTCACCCCGTCCTCGTGGCCGGATTACTGGGCGAGCCTGAAGCACCGGGGCGCGTTGCTTTTTGAGACGTCGCACAAACTGAAGAGCGGTCGGATTTTGTCCGTGGAAGTGAATGCCAGCTACTTCGAATACGAAGGGCAGGGCTACGACCTCGCGCTGGTGCGCGACATCACAGAGCGCAAGCGGCTCCAGCAGGCGCTGGCTGTGCGCGAGAGCGAGTTTCGCACCCTGGCCGAAAATGCGCCGAATCCCATCGTCCGCTACGATCGCGATGGGCGGCGCTTGTATGTCAATCCGGTGCTGGCCAGGTTCAGCGATTGCGAGGTAGAGGAGGTGCTCGGTCGTGCGCCCTCGGATACGCAGATCGTCAACGCGGACATGGCCCGCCAGATTGAAAACTGCATCCAATGCGTGGTGGAAACAGGTGAGGTGATGGAGCGGGAGATCAGCTGCACGAGAAAAGACGGGCGGACGTATCTGCACCTCATCCGGTTCGCTCCGGAATGGGGGACGGACGGCCAGGTCTTCGAGCGTGCTTTCCATCTCCACCGACATCACGGAGCGCAAGGCGATGGAGGAGTCGCTGGCGGCGCGGGAGCGGGAGTTTCGGACCCTGGTGGAAAATTCGCCGGATGCGATTGTGCGCTACGATTTGAACAAGCGGCGGGTGTATTTCAACCCGGCCTTCGAAGCGGGCGTTCGACTGTCCGGCCTCAATCCCGAGGACCTGCGAGGGCGGACGCCGCTGGAGATTACCTCGGGCAAGCCGGAGGTGGGGCGCAAAAATGCCGAGGCCATCGAGCAGGTCATCGCCGAGGGCCGCCCGGTGGAGTTTGAAGTGTCCGTTGAGGTGCCCAGTGGTGAGCGGTACGCCTATCATTGTCATTTCATCCCCGAATTCGATGGCGAGGGGCGGGTGACGAGCGTGCTCAATATCATCCGCAACGTGACCGAGCAGTGCCGGCTGGAGGAGCAGCTCCGGCAATCACAAAAGATGGAGGCCATCGGCCAGCTCGCCGGTGGGGTGGCGCACGATTTTAACAACATCCTCGCCGCCATCATCATGCGCACGGAGCTGGCCGAGTTGGATGGCGGTCTCACCGAGGGGACTGCGAGTGCCTGCAACAGGTGCGGGATTACGCCGAGCGCGCGGCCAATCTTACCCGGCAGTTGTTGCTCTTCAGCCGCAAGCAGGTGATGCAGCCCCGCGATCTGGACCTGGGCGATGTGGTCACGGATTTTGGGAAAATGCTCCAGCGCATCATTGGGGAGGATGTGCGCCTGCAATTGCGGCTGCATCCGGCCGCAGCTGATCGCTTTTGCCGACCAGGGCATGCTGGATCAATTATTGATGAACCTCGCGGTCAATGCGCGCGATGCCATGCCGGGTGGGGGGCAGCTTGCGATTGAAACAGGAGAGGAGGTCGTAGTCGAAGAGCTGGCCCAGCAGGAGGGCGTAGCCGCTGGTCGCTACGTGTGGCTGCGCGTGGTTGATACGGGAAGTGGCATCCCGCCGCAGATTCTCCCACATATTTTTGAACCGTTTTACACCACAAAAGAGGCGGGCAAAGGCACTGGACTCGGCCTGGCCACGGTCTTCGGTATCGTGAACCAGCACCGTGGCTGGATCAAAGTGGACAGCACGCCGGGAAAAGGGAGCCGCTTTCAGGTCTATTTCCCGGCCTCCGGGGGCGCGCCGGTCCAGTCGGCGAAAGATTCAAGTGTGTTGCGCGGGGGTACCCAGACGATTCTGTTTGTGGAAGACGACGAGGCGGTCCGGGTCAGCACGGCCAAGTTGCTCCAGCAATTTGGCTATCGTGTGCTGCTGGCCGCGAGCGGAGTGGAGGCGCTGACGCTGTGGAAGGCGCATGCCCGGGAAGTGCAGGTGCTGGTAACCGATATCGTGATGCCCGGCGGGATCAATGGTCAGGCTCTGGCTTCCCAATTGCTGCGGGAGAATCCGCAGTTGCGGGTGATTCTCACCAGTGGCTACAGCGTGGATCTCGCGGGCAAGAATATCGAGCTGCACGCGGGTGAGGCTTTCATCCAGAAGCCCTTTTCGCTGCGGGAATTGCTGGAAACGATCCGGTCGAGTTTGCAAGGGGTGTAGGCGGGTTGCCGCTTTGGATTCTTCCTCTGTGGAAGGTTCTCACTGAAAATTACACTTAATTTTTTTGACACCTCTCATTGGCACATGTATTTAACCAACAAGTTAAATGTGACTGCCGACGCACTCAGTATGACTTTTGCTGCTCTCGCCGATCCGACCCGGCGGGCGATTCTCACCCGACTGTCTTCCGGGGAGCTTTCCGTTACTGAGCTGGCGCAACCGTTTGCCATGAGCCTGCCTGCCATCTCGAAGCATCTGAAGGTGCTGGAGCGCAGCGGGCTGATCGAGCGCAGCAAGGCGGCGCAGTGGCGGCCCTGCAAACTGAACGCCGAGCCGCTGAAGAACGCAGTGGACTGGCTCGAGCACTACCGGAAGTTCTGGGAGGACAGCTTTGACCGACTCGAGGTCTATCTCAAGGAACTGCAAGCCAAGGAAAAAAACGATGAGCACCCATCCCACTGAATCCACTCCCTGCGAACTCACGGTCACCCGCGTGTTCGACGCCCCCCGACCACTGCTTTGGAAAGTCTGGACTGATCCGCAGGCCATCACCGGCTGGTTCTGTACCGAGAAGGTCACCGCCATTTCCGTGAAGGCCGACGTGCGGGTGGGCGGTCGTTATCGCATTCAAACCCGCCATACCTCCGGGGAGTATTTCACGACCGCCGGGGTTTACACCGAGGTCAAGGAACCCGAGCGCCTCGTCTTCACCTGGGCCTTTGAAAAGGATGGGAGCGAGCCGGACTTCGGCGAGTTGGAAGCCCCGGAGACCCGCGTCACTTTGGAATTTCGCGATCTCGGCGCGCAGACCGAACTGGTGCTCACCCACGATCGGTTCGTCTCCACGCAGAGCCGCGACAACCACGAAGAAGGCTGGACCCGTATTCTCGGTGCACTGGCTGAATATCTCACCGCTTACCAATCATGAGCCTGCCTGCCCACGAAGCCCTCCTCGGTCGCGAATTCACCATCATTCGCGAGTTCGACGCCCCGCGCGAACTGGTTTGGAAAGCCTGCACCGACGCCGCCCATCTCGCGCAATGGTGGGGGCCGAAAGGTTTTAGCAATCCTATTTGCGAATGGGACCCGGTGCCGGGCGGTCGGATCTACGTCGTCATGCGCGGGCCGAATGGCGAGGACTACCCGATGGGCGGCGAGTTCCGCGAAATCGTCGCACCGGAAAAGCTGGTGACGGTCACCGGCGCAATGGGTGCGGACGGTGCGCTGCTCTTCGAGATCCTGCACACGATGACCCTCACGGAAGAGCAGGGGAAGACGAAGCTCACCATGTTCTCCCGCGTGATCAGCACCACGCCGGGCGCGGAGCGTTACATCGGTGGCTTCGAGATGGGCATGACGATGACCCTGGAGCGACTCGGCGAACACCTCGGGCAAAAAACCGAGCCTTTTATCATCGAACGCACCTTCGACGCGCCAGTGGAAAAGGTGTGGTCGGCCATCTCCGACCGCGAGCAGATGAAGCACTGGTATTTCGAGCTGGAGGCTTTCCGGGCGGAAGAGGGGACGGAGTTTGAATTCACCGTCGAGCACGAGGGCATGACCTTTCGTCACCGCTGCACGGTGATGGAGGTGATCCCGCAAAAGCGGCTCGCCTACACCTGGCGCTACGAGGGCCACCCGGGCGATTCGCTGGTGAGCTTCGATTTAATTGCGGAGGGCGCAAAGACGCGGCTCAAGCTGACGCACGTGGGCTTGGAAAGCTTCCCGGCCACGCCGCAATTTGCCCGCGCCAACTTCATGCGCGGCTGGACCCATCTTGTGGGCACCGATTTGAAGGAATTTGTAGAAACCAAATAATCCCATGATTGAGCAAATCAATCCCTCGACCGCTGACCGCGAAATCGTTATCAGCCGTGAATTTTCCGCCCCCGTCGCCCTCGTCTGGGCGGCGATGACCAATCCGCAGCAAGTCGCGCAATGGTGGGGGCCGAATGGCTTCAGCACCACCATCGAGGTGATGGACTTCCGCGAGGGCGGCCATTGGAAACACGTGATGCGCGGCCCGGATGGCGTCGAGTATCCCAATCACAGCGTCTTCCGTGAAATCGTGGAGCATGAGCGGGTGACTTACACGCACGGCGGGCATCGCGAGGGCGGCCCGGGTGTGAGTTTTACCGCGAACTGGATTTTCGAGAAGCTCGAGGAAAAGAAGACGCGGCTGACGCTGAAGATGGTCTTCCCGTCGGCGGAAAATCGCGATTTCGTGGTGAAGGAATTTGGCGCGATCGAGGGCGGCAAGCAGACGCTCGGTCGTCTCGCCGAGCACCTCGCGAAAGGGCAGGGAGCGTCCGGCGAGTTCGTGCTCACCCGCGTCTTCGCCGCGCCGCGCGAGCTGGTGTGGGCGGCCTGGACGAGCGCCGAGCATTTGGCGAAGTGGTTTTGCCCGCCCGCCTTCACGCTCCGGATCGACAAGCTTGATCTCACCCCGGGCGGGCTTTATCACTACGCCATGCGCACGCCCGACGGCCACGAGATGTGGGGGAAGTGGGTTTTCCGCGAAATCATCGCGCCGGAGAAGCTGGTGGTCGTCGTCTCGTTTTCTGATGCGCAAGGCGGGTTCACCCGTCACCCGATGAGCGCCACCTGGCCGCTGGAAAAGCTCTCCTCGATCACGCTGGAGGAGCACGAGGGCAAGACCCTCTTCACCCTGCGTTCGTCCGCCCTGAATGCGACCGCCGAGGAGCAGCAGACCTTCGACGCCGACCACGACAGCATGCGCCAGGGCTGGAAAGGCTCGCTCGATGCGCTCGACCGCTACCTCGCCACGCAGACGAAATCTTAACCATTTCTCTCACCAAAACCGCAACCAACCTCCGATCCATCACGACCTATGACTGCAACCAATCCGACCTCTTACGTCCTGCCCTATCTCTTCTTTGGCGGCCCGCTGCGCCGAAGCCATCGAGTTCTACAAAAAGACCATCGGCGCCGAGGTGCAGATGCTCATGCACTATAACGAAAGCCCCGAGCCCACCCCGCCCGGCATGCTGGCCGAGGGCTGGGAAACGAAGGTGATGCACGCCAGCTTCAAAATCGGCGGCAGCCTGCTCATGGGTTCCGACGGCTGCTCGGCCGGGGATGGCGCGTTCAACGGCTTCTCCCTTTCCCTCGCCCTGCCCACGGAAGCCGAGGCGCAGCGCGTCTTCGCGGCCCTGTCCGAGGGCGGCGAAGTGCGCATGCCGCTCACCAAGACCTTCTGGTCGCCCTGCTTCGGCATGTTGAAAGACCGTTTCGGCATGGGCTGGATGATTACCCTGCCCGACGGCGCTCAATTCTGATCCCCGCCCCGCCATGAGCACGATCCGCGTTCTCGTCGGCACCAAAAAGGGTGCATTCATTCTCACTGCCGATGGCAACCGGCAGAACTGGCAGATCAGTGGCCCGCTTTTCGCAGGATGGGAGATGTATCACCTCAAGGGCTCGCCCGTGAACCCGGACCGCATTTACGCTTCGCAGACGAGCGGCTGGTTCGGCCAGGTCATCCAGCGTTCAGACGATGGCGGGAAGACGTGGAGCACGCCCGATGGTTCCACGCCGCCCACGCCCGGCGAGATGCCTGCGGGCGTGAGCAATAAATTCGCCTACGCCGGCGAGGTGGGCACCCACAAGTGGTACGACGGCACGCAGCACCCGTGGGAGTTCAAGCGTGTCTGGCATCTGGAGCCGTCGCCGACTGATCCCGAGACCGTCTATGCAGGCGTCGAGGATGCCGCGCTCTTCAAGTCCACCGATGGCGGTAAATCGTGGCAGGAACTCTCCGCGCTCCGCCACACCAAGGGCCATCTCTGGCAGCCTGGCGCGGGCGGCATGGCCGTCCACACCATCCTGCCCGACCCGAAGAACGACCAACGCATCTACGTCGCCATCTCTGCCGCCGGGGCGTTTCGCACCGACGATGGCGGGGCCACCTGGAAGCCGATCAATCGCGGGCTGAAATCGCCGTGGGAATTGCCCGATCCCGATGCCGAGGTGGGCCATTGTGTCCATCGCATCGCTTTCCATCCCTCGCGGCCCGACCGCCTGTTCATGCAGAAGCATTGGGACGTGCTGAGCACCGACAACGCCGGGGAACTCTGGACCGAAGTGAGCGGCGACCTGCCTTCCGACTTCGGTTTCCCGATCGACGTCCACGCCCACGAGCCCGAGACGATCTACGTCATCCCGATCACCAGCGACTCGCTCCATTATCCACCCGAGGGCAAGCTGCGCGTCTATCGCAGCCGCACCGGCGGCGGCGAATGGGAACCGCTCACCAAAGGGCTGCCGCAACAGGATTGCTACGTGAACGTGCTGCGCGACGCGATGGCGGTGGATGCGCTCGACCCGTGCGGCATCTACTTCGGCACCACCGGCGGGCAGGTCTATTGCTCGGCCGATGGCGGCGATTCGTGGAATGCAATCGTGCGCGATCTCCCGGCCGTCTATTCCGTCGAGGTGCAAACCCTGCCATGATCCGCGTCGTCCTGCCCTACCATCTGCGCAACCTCGCCGGGGTCGGGGAGGAGGTGCCGCTCGAGCTCGCGCCGCCAGTCACCGTGGCCGCCGTGCTCGACGCGATTGAGCGGCGTTACCCGATGCTTTGTGGCACCATCCGCGATCACGATACGCTCCAGCGCCGCCCCTTCATCCGCTACTTTGCCTGCAAGGAAGACCTGTCGCTGGAGCCTGCCGAAACCCCGTTGCCCGCCGCCGTCGCCAGCGGTGAAGAACCCTTCCTCATCGTCGGCGCAATGGCCGGCGGCTAATGAAGATAACCCAAAACCTGTAGCGGCGGTCTGTGACCGTCGCAAAAATGATCCATGAAAGCGCGACGGTCACAGACCGCCGCTACAGCCATCGAAGTAAACGAAAATCATGCGTCCCGAAGGGCCGCCGGAACCGCAGCCATTCACACCCATGCCCAAGATCACTCCCTTCCTTTGGTTCGACCATCAGGCCGAAGAGGCGGCGAATTTTTACGTCTCGCTGTTTCCCAACTCGAAGATCCTCGGCACCACTCATTACGGCAAGGCCGGGGCGGAAGCCTCGGGCCGCGCCGAGGGGTCGGTGATGACCGTCATGTTTGAACTCGACGGCCAGCAGTTCACCGCCTTGAATGGAGGTCCCGTTTTTCATTTTACGCCCGCGATCTCGCTCTTCATCCATTGCCAGACCCAGGCCGAGGTGGACGAGCTTTGGGAAAAGCTCGCCGAGGGTGGCCGCCAGGGCCAGTGCGGATGGCTGGAGGACAAGTATGGCGTATCATGGCAGGTCGTTCCCGTGCCCTTCATCGAGATGCTGATGGAAGGCGACGACGAAACCGAAAGCGCGATGAAAGCCCTGCTGAAAATGGAAAAACTGGACTTGGAAACTTTGCAAAAAGCCCACCAAACGGGCGCTTAAACCACACCGAATAACCCGATTCTTTATGAGCACGACCCTGGAACCGCTTCGCGAAGAAATCCTCATCACCCGCACCTTCGACGCCCCGCCGTCGCTCGTCTTCCGCGCTTGGACCATCCCGCAGTACACGATGAACTGGTGGGGCTGCGACGAGTTTCGCGGCACCCACATGGAGATGGACGTGCGCCCCGGCGGCAAATGGCGCTGCTGCCTGAAGAGCTCCGTCACCGGCGAGGAACGCTGGATGCACGGCGTTTATCGCGAGGTCAGCAAGTTCGACCGGATCAGCTTCACCTTTGCTTGGGAGCTGGAAGGCGACTGGGGCCGCGAGACGGTGGTGACGGTGAATTTTGTCGAGGAAGACGGCAAGACGCGGATGTTTTTCCGACACGGGGGATTCGTCTCCACCGAGCTTTGCAATGGTCACGAAATCGGCTGGACCAGCGGCTTCACACGCCTCGTCACGCAACTGGCAGAAGTCTATCCGCAACTCGTTACCGAATAATTCACCCACCACTATGCTGCTCAAAATCATCTCCATCCTCGCGTTGCTCGCGGTCGTCTTCGTCGTGGTCGTCTCGTTCCGGCCCGCCGATTTCCGTGTGAGCCGCAGCATCACGATCGCCGCCCCGCCCGCAGTCGTCTTCCCGCACGTCGATACCCTGCGCCAGTGGCACGACTGGTCCCCATGGGCCAAGGCCGACCCCAGCGCAGTGGTGACCTTCGACGGCCCGCCCGCCGGCGTCGGCGCGAGCTACCGCTGGACGGGCAAAAAGACCGGCGAGGGAACCATGACCACTACCAGCAGCCAGTCGGATTCCGACGTGCGCTTCCGCCTCGAGTTCGTCAAGCCCTTCGCCGCGACCAACGACGTCGAGTTCAGCTTCCTGCCGCAGGGCAATGGCACCGTGGTCACTTGGACCATGACCGGCAAAAACAACTTCCTCGCCAAGGCGATCAACCTCGTGATCGACTGCGAAAAGATGTGTGGCACCCAGTTCGACCAAGGCCTGGCCGACCTGAAAACCATCGCCGAAAAGGAAGCAAAACCGTAAACCCGTCCCATCCTCATCTCTCTCCTCTCCATTCTATGAAAATCGCCGCTATCATCGTTCGCATCCTCATGGGAGCCCTGTTTGTCTTCGGAGCCGTCATGTATTTTGTCCACCCCGCAATGCCGCCCATGTCGGCCGGTCCATTGAAGACCTATATGGATGGGTTGATTGCCAGCGGTTATTTCCTCACTTTGCTCAAGGCGACTGAACTCGTCTGCGGGCTCGCGCTTGTTTCCGGCTTCTTCGTTCCGCTCGCGCTGGTGGTGATTTCCCCGGTGATCGTAAACATCTTTTGCGTGCATCTGTTTCTAGAGCCATCCGGCTTGCCGGTCGCGATCCCACTTGTGCTGGGAAACCTCTTCCTCGGCTACGCCTACCGCGAGAAATTCGCACCGATGCTGAAGGCGAAGTAAGCGGCAGGTTTCCAGAATCCCTCGCTCCCACACTCTGTGTGGGAGCGCACTTGTCAGTGACACTCTGTGTCGTCGAGGGAGCGCGTAGCTCGCGGGGTGATCGCCCGCTTTGCTTGAAGCCACCCTCGTGGCGTAGTGCAAGCGAAGAGGGGGGACACGGAGTATGGGCACGAGAGTTTTTCTACCCTCCCAGGCGCAAGCTGCCGCCCTTCGCTCCACGCAACACGCGCAGCACCTCGGCCAGCACGCTGATCGCGATTTCCGCCGGCGAATCCGCGCCGATATCCAGCCCGATCGGCGCATGTACGGCGGCGAAATCCTCGGGGCCGAATCCGCGTTCGCCGAGTTCCGCAAAAACCTGCCGCACCTTCTTGCGGCTGCCGATCATTCCACAGTAACCCCAGCCGCGATACTGGAGCGCGGCGGCGAGAGCCTCGCGGTCGAGGTGATAGTTCCGGCTCACCATCACCAGCGCCTCGTCGGGCTGCCAGGGGCGTGCCGCGATGAAGTCCGGGGCCGGTTGCGTGATCTGGCTGGCCTCGGTTTCGCCCGGCAGGTCTTCCCGGTCTTCGAGGATGGTTACCTGCCAGCCGCAGCTCTGCGCGAGCCGGGCAATCGCGACCGAGCAATGGCCGCCGCCGACGATCACCAGCGCCTCGGGCAACACCTGCGGCTCGATCAGCACCGTGACCGTCCCCCCACAGATCGCCCCGAAAGATTCCGCATCCCCCTCGTGCAGCGGGTAGGTTTTCAATACCGGAAGCTTTTCGCGCCGCTGCATTGCCGCGCGGGCTTCGTCGATCACCAGCGCCTCGAATTTTCCCCCGCCGATCGTGCCGGAAAATCGTCCATCCGCATAGACCAGCATCTTCGCACCCGCCGCCCGGGGAACGGAGCCCTGGGTCGCGGCCAGCGTCACCAGTGCGCAGCCCCGGCGGCTCGCGCGGGCTTGGAGGAGTTCCTGGAGCAACGGGTCGGTCATAGCCCCAGTATTTTCGCAAACGTTCGGTCGCGCAAGAGGGAGACGGGTGGGGAAAAGGGTAAAGACACGGTTAAAAACATTGCACTACAGTAATTATGGCATTAAGTGACCCCGCAACAACAGGGCTTTGGGGGCTTTTTCGCCCCAGGGAAAAATGGCGAGGGCTTGTAGGGAAACCAATCACCATGACGTACAAATCCACCATCTTTCTTTTTGCCATGGCCACGCTGGCGGCGTTCGACACAGCGCGTGCCTCGGTCGTTTTTTCCGATAATTTCGACAGCTATACCCAAAATCCGCTCGTCGGTCAGGGAACTTGGGCCGAAATCACGAATAGCGGCAGCGCGCTGCCGATCAATGTCACCGCCGACCCCCTCAACAGTAGTAATCAGGTCGCCGCCCTCGGTGGTTCGACCATCAGTCCCAGCTATAGCGGGGAGGATCTCTACAATGCCTTTGCCACGGCCATCAATTACACCACCGGCGGTAGCTTGGAGCTTGATTTCAAGCTCAACGTTGAGATCGCCCAGGCCAGCGGCGGGGCTTATTTCCTGACCTTTGGTAACGTCGCCACTGCGGGAAATACGAACTTCTTTGGTCGAATTTTTGCCGAGGACGACGGGAAAGGCGGCTATTTGCTCGGCCTCTCTGCCACTTCCAGGTACCTGGCACCTACGGCACGACCAGCCTCGCACTCAATACTTCCTACGACGTGTCGTTCGTCTGGAATTTCGTCGGTGGCAAGGGGCTCGATACGCTTTCCCTCTATGTGAATGGGTCTTTGTATGAGACCTACACTTGGACGGAAAACAGTGTGACCCCGTCCCAACTGGCCACGCTCGTTCTCCGCCAGGGCGGCAGCACCTCTGCACCGGTGCTCACCTTGGACAACATTTCTGTGCTCAACCCAGCGGAACTGGTCGTTCCCGAGCCTTCCGCAGGCCTTCTCCTCATGGGCGGGACAATGGCGATAGGCCTGCTGCGCCGCCCTCGTCGGGCGTAGTCGATATCCTTTAGGAAGCAGAGGAAACATTACACGGTTGAAAACAACCCACTTTGCATCAAAGGAAACATCCGATGTGTATAAAATCACACAGTGTAATTATGATCACTTTTTCAAAGCGGTAACTTGCTCTGTGAAATTCAGAGTAAATGACAAAACTGAAAATTTTTTTCGCCGATGGCATAAGCGGTGCTAAATGATCCCGCCATATTTCTGTAACCAAAAGGTCACAATAAAGTGATGGAAACATTACGGGACGGAAATTAAAGGTAACCCGGTCATGGCGGGACGGAAAATGGTGAGGGGATGCAGGGAATGAGTTTTTAAAAAACCAAACACCACCAAAAGAAGTAACCAACCAGATGAAAAAAATTGTCTCAAAATTGGGAGAGCGGCCACAGCGGAGCAGCGCCGCAAAATTTGCCTTTGTGATCGGATCGGCGGCCGTCTTGGCGGGCGCTGCAAATGGTGCGGTAGTCGCGGATTTTACCTTTGAAAGCAGCTTAACCTCGGGCGTGGCAACCACTGGTGCCAGTGCCGGTGGGTTCCTGGCTGAAATCGGTTCGGGCACCGCCAGCGGAGTTCATGCCCAGACTGCTACCGTTTACAGTGTGCCGTGGCAACGGTTCTGTGAATTCGTTCAGCTCCAACCACTGGTCCTCAGGTGATTACTATCAATTTGTGATCGATACGACTAGCTACCAGGATTTGCTTGTGAGCTTCGATTTGACTCGGAGCGGCACTGGTCCAAATGGCTTCACGCTTCAGTACAGCATCGATGGCTCTAATTTCACTAACTTCACTTCATTGGGATCGATGCCGGGGACTTCCTGGAGTGGAGCCTCCGCTACGGTCACCAGCACCTCGTATTCCTTTGACCTGTCGTCCATTGATACCTTGGAGAATCTGTCGGCGGTTTATTTCCGACTCACCAGTGACGGTCTCAATTCATCAAGCGCAGCGGTGGCTACTGGTGGGACGGCTCGGGTGGACAACTTCCTCGTTTCCGGCACGGCAACCGCCGCTCCGGAACCATCTTCGGTAGCGCTTGCAACGCTGGCCGGTGCGGGAGCCATGATGATTCGCCGCCGTCGGCGGTACTGCCTAAGTTGGGCCAATAACTCTAATATCCATTTGCATGGGAGAGGTGTTCTGCGAAGATCGCCTCTCCCATTCTTTTTATGAAAATGTCCCTTGAAGAGGCCATTGAAGTGGGCCTCAGATTTCATCGCGAAGGTCAGTTGCGACAAGCCGAGCAGATCTACAAGCAAGTGCTTGCCTACGATCCCCGTAATGCCGACGCCATGCACCTTCTCGGGTTGCTGGCGCATCAGGCAAAAGAATTTAAGATCGCGGCTGAGATGATAAGCCGTGCTTTGCTGGTCAAGCCGGAGGCGCCCATGTTTCATTACAACCTCTCGGAGGCGTACCGCATGCAGGGGGAGCTTTCCAAGGCCATCGAGTCCTTGGAAAAAGCGATCGAATTGGAGCCGGAATACACGGACGCCTATAACAACTTAGGACTCATTCAAATAGAGTTGGGTAACCTTGAAGAGGGGGAGCGGGCTTGCCGCAAGGCAATCGAATTGGACGAGGAGTTTTCCGGGGCCTGGAATAATCTGGGAAACACGCTGAGATGCCAGGAGCGATATACTGAAGCCGTGGAGGCCTACCGAAAAGCCATTTCCTTCCGTGACGAGTATGCAGAGGCCTGGAGCAATATGGCGATTTGCTTCAATCAACTGGGACAGTTCGATGCCGGAATCGAAGCCTTGAAAACGGCCATTCGCTTGAAGCCAGAATTTGCGGACGCCCATAATAATTTGGGAGTTTCTTACATGAGAAAGGGACGGATTCCGGAAGCGCAGAAGTCTTTGCGTACCGCGATTCAATTGCGACCCCGTTCCCCGGATGCCAAGTTGAACCTTGGGACCACTATGCGTGAACTTGGACGCATGGACGAGGCAATCGATCTCTTCAAAGAAGCGATTGCAGACAAGCCGGATTTTGCCGAAGCCTATAATAATCTCGCTTTTGCGCAGAAGGATACGGGTGACTTAAACGCCGCCATGGAAAGTCTTGAGAAAGCTTTGGCGCTAAAGCCCGGCTTCTTGGATGCCGTAGTGACGAAGGCGATGATTTTGAAGGAGCAAAAGCAGCAAGTGAAAGCGGTTGGCTGTTTGGAGCAGGTGATCAGCGCCAAGCCGAGGCATGCGCTCGCACTAAACTGCCTGGGATTGATCCACCTCGAGCAGGGCAATCCACAACAGGCGGCCGAGTTCTTTCGGCGAAGCCTTGAATCCGCCTGATCCGCAAACGCACAGCAATCTTCTTCTGACCATTAACTATCTCCCCAGCCTCAGTCCAAGTGAGGTGGCAAAGCAGCATTTTGGCTGGGGCAAGGCGATCGAATATTTGCTGAAAGGAATGCGGGCGGAACTGCCCCCAAAAGAGGCCAACGAACGCAGACTGAGGATCGGATACATTTCCCCCGATTTCAAAGCTCATCCGGTCAGTTATTTTACCCAATCCTTTTTGAAGCACCATGATAAGGAGCGGTTCGACATTTTTGCTTATGCACACTTGGTCCGCCCCGATGCGATGACGATTTATCTCCAGTCGTTAATTCCAAACTGGCGATGGATCAACGGGCTTCAGCCGGCGCAAATGAAGGAAATGATTGTCAGAGACCAAATCGATATTTTGGTCGATCTTGCCGGGCATACGGCTTTTACCGCGCTGCCGGTTTTTGCAACCAAGGCGGCTCCGATTCAGGTTTCCATGATCGGCTATCCTAATACCACGGGGCTTTCGACCATGGATTATCGGATTACCGATGGACGGTGCGATCCAGAAGGGATGACCGAAAGTCTCTCTTCCGAAAAGCTTCATCGAATGAAGGACATTTTCTGGTGCTATACTCCCGATGAATCTGCGGAGAGTATCGAGGTGGTAGCGCATGATTATACCAAAGTCCCGGTTCGTTTTTGTTCAATGAACAATCCGGCCAAGGTAACGGATGAGGCGGTTCACCTCTGGGCGCAAATTTTGAAGCAGACTCCCCATTCCACCATGGTCATCCAAGGTGGAGGCTTAAATGAGGAAGCCACGCAGAAGCGAATTATCGATGTTATGCAGGCGGTGGGAGTCGATCGATCGCGTCTGGAAATCCTGGGTGCCACCTCGCTGGCTGCATATTTCCAGCGGATGGCAGATTGCGACGTCGCCCTGGATACCTTTCCGTTCAATGGAGGTACGACGACTTGCCACAAGCTGTGGATGGGGCTGCCGGTGGTTACGCTCGAAGGGAAGAGTCATGTCTCCCGGATGGGATGCAGTATCCTGAATTGTGTAGGCTTGGGTGAACTGGTGGCAAAAACGCCGGAAGAGTATATCCAGATTGCGGTGAAGCTGGCCCACGATCCCGAGCGGTTGACTGCACTCCGCGTCGGTATGCGGGACCGCCTTCGTGCTTCGCCCTTGCTGGACGAGGAAACCTATACCAGAAACCTTGAGGCCGCTTATGAGAGCTTTTGGGTGGCCAAGGTCAGCGGTTAAAAACCGCAAGATGCTGCGCGGATTTTTATTGATGGGGCCTATATGTTGTGGTATCCACTTGCGCCAGTGACTCATCCGTAGCTCGACGCTTGAGCGCGCGAACCGACCTCTGGCCTTCTGGTCAGGCCGTTTTGCGGGCGAGCGGGCAAGGCGGGTCCCCTGATTTGATATGACCCACAAACCTTCCCAAAAACCACGCGATGAGGATTCCGATCCGATCCTCGCGGACTGAAGTTTTGAAGACACCTTGTTTGGTGCTTGGTTAAAGAAAAGGGCGAAGCTTTCTCCAGCTTCGCTCTTTTTTTTGGCTGCCACCTAATGCCACTTTTTCGCGATCAACCGCCACCCACCGCTACCCCACTTTCACATCACCCTCTTGCCGGTGGCAACCACCATGCCACCGGCAAGCTCCGCTTCAATCGATTACTGCGCCGTGGCGCTGGCCTGCGTGGAATCCACGCTTTGGCTCGTCGAACTGCTGGCGACAATCACGTAATAATACGTGGTGCCGGTCGTCAGCCCGGTATCCGTGTAACTGGCCGAGGTAAGGCCGGTGGTCATGGTCGTGTAGGGGCCGCCGCTGGTGGTGGCCCGCAGCACGCTATAGCTGGTGGCATTGGTCACCGTGCTCCAGGTCAGCGCGACCTGGGTGGTGCCCGCCGTGGCGGTGACGGTGGCTGGAGTCGCCAGGAGGCCCGCCGGGCTGGTTGCCATCAGCGAGGCGACTTCCGTTGCGCTCAAGGCGCGGCTGTAGATGCGGAAATCATCCACGCGACCGGCCAGATACGGATCACTACTGAACTGCGACTTGCCGAGGTAATTGTTCCCCGTCGCGCCGAGGCTGGAGGGAGTCAGCGTCATCGCCGTGTTCTGGCCGACTTGGACGCCATCCACATAGAGGGTGCCCGTCGCGCCTGCGAGCGTCACCGCCACGTGATGCCAGCCAGTCAGCGGCAGCGCCGCCGTGCCGGTGATCTGCTGCTCGCCGGATGAGCCCGAGGTCGTAATCGCAAAGCGAATAAACCCCGTGCTGCCGTTCTTCGGCGAGAGGAACATATACTTGGTCGTCCCGGTGCCGAAGTCGAAGATCCGCGCCCACGAGGTCACGGAATCGAGGTTCACCCACGCGCAGAAGGTGCAGGTGGTCAGCGTGCTCACCACGCTGCTCGGCAGGGTCACATACTGGCTGGAGCCGCTCAGGTAAACGGCGCCATTGCTGCGGCCCGTGCCCCAGGTTGGCGAGTTCACCAGCGTGCCCGCCCAGCCGTTGCCGGAGGCATCCGCCGCGGTCGTGCCCGAGGCGTCATCGAACTTCAGGTAGGCATACGGCTGGGTGAAGGTCACGGCTGCTTCCGAGGAATTGGCGCCTTCGCCGCCGAGGTTCACGCCGGAGACCACGTAGTAATAGGTCGTGCCATTCACGGCGGTCGTATCCGCATACGTCGTGGTGGTGACCCCCGAGGCAATCGTCGTGTAGGAGCCGCCGGAGACGGTCGCCCGCTTCACGTTATAGCTCGTCGCCGTCGAGGCGGCAGTCCACGAGAGATCGACCTCGCCGTTCCAGCCGATGCCGGAGAGCCCGGTTGGCGTGGCCGGCACCGGCGGCACCGGATACCCGCTCGTCTGCGTCGAGCCGGAGCTCTGCGCGAGCGAGCTCTGCGCGACCACCGTGTAATAATAGGTCACCCCATTGGTGAGACCGGTGTCCGTATAGCTGGTGCCCGTGAGGCCGCTGGAAACGATGGTGTACGGCCCGCCCGAAGTGGTCGAGCGCATCACCGCGTAGGTCGTGGCATTGCTGACCGAGGTCCACGCGAGGGTGTTCTGCGTGTTGCCCGCCGTGACCGTGACCACCGGGGCCGTGAGCCCGCCGTAGAGGGTCGCAATTTGCGCTGCCGTCAACGCGCCGCTGTAGATGTGGAAATCGTCCACCAACCCGTTCAAATACGGGTCCGCCGTGAACTGCGACTTGCCAAGGTAATTCTGCGTCGTGGTCCCCAGTGATGATGGGGTGAGCGTCATTGCCGTGTTCTGCCCGACTTGCGCGCCATCCACATACAGCGTGCCCGTGCTGCCAGTGAGCGTCACCGCCACGTGATGCCAGGCGGAGGCGCCCAAGGCTGCCGTTCCATCAATCTTCTGCTCGCCCGATGAGCCCGAGGTCGTGATCGCAAAGCGAATCTTGCTCGTCGAGCTGTTGGTTGGCGTGAGGAACATGTACTTGGTCGTCCCGGTGCCGAAGTCGAAGATGCGCTGCCAGTTGCTCACGGAGTTGAGATAGACCCAGCCCGCCAGGGTGGAGCCGGTCTGGCTCGCGACCACGCCCGAGGGCAGGGTCACATACTGGCTCGATGCGCTCGCCAGCGAGACCGCATTGTTGATTTTACCCGTGGTCCAGGTTGGCGAGTTCACCAGCGTCCCGTTCCAGCCATTGCGGGTGGAATCGACGGCGGTCGTGCCGGAGGTTTCGTCGAACTTCAAGTGCGCCACGCCGGTATTGGCGAGGGTCTGCACATCGGCGGCGGAGAGGGCTCCGCGATAGATGCGGAAGTCGTCCACGATGCCGTTGAAGTAGGGATCACTGCGCCATTGCGACTTGCCGAGATAGTCTTGCGTGGTCGAGCCGATGCGGAACGGCGAGAAATACATGTTCGTATTCTGGCCGACGAGGATGCCATTCACATAGAGCGAAGCCACCGAGCCGCTCTTGGTCACCGCCACATGCACCCACTGCGCGGTGGGGATGGCTGCTGCCCCGTCCACGCTTTCCTCGGCGTAGTTGGTCGAGTTGGTGATGCCGAAGTGCACATGCCCGCTGCCCCCTTGCACGGTGAGGAACATGTAGCGCTCGCTCAGCCAGATGCTGTTGCCCCAGGCGTCCGTGCCGCCATACATCCCGTCGCCATCGCCGAAGTCGAAGACACGCGCCTGCGTGCTGTCGGAGGTCATATAGACCCAGGCCGAGACGCTGAAGTCGGCGATGGTGGAAACCACGCCCGCGGGCAGGGAGACTGTACTGGCTGGAGGCACTGGCGAGCGAGAGCGCGCCATTCAGCTTGCCGGTGGTCCAGGTAGGTGTGTTGACCAGCGTTCCAGTCCAACCATTGCCGGTGGCATCCGCCGCCGTCGTGCCGGAGGCATCGTCGAACTTCAACTGCGCGACCAGCGGCGTGCCGGTGATGGCGGAGGCCTCGCTGGAGTTGGCCGATTCGCCGGAGGAATTGGTGGCCGAGACGACGTAGTAGTAGGTCGTATTCGCGACTGCGGTCGTGTCGGTATAGGTGTTGGTCGTCACGCCCGTCGCAATCGTCGTGTAGGAGCCGCCGGAGACGGTGGAGCGCTTCACGTTATAGCTCGTCGCATAGGTCGAGCCCCACCAGTTGAGCACGGGCTGGCCGGCGGTAATCACGGTCGTCAGCCCACTCGGGGGCGAGCCCGCGGCGATGGCCGTCTGGGCCGAGGTCAGGTAATCCCAGCCGGGAGAGTCGCCGTTGTAGTACCAGCTCGTTCCCATGTTGTTATACACGGTCGTGGTATTCGGGGCCGCCAGCCCTTTTACATTCACATAGTGGTTGTAAATCGTGGCCCAGCCTGGACGCCAGTTGGCCCCCTGCGATTGGGAGCTTGGTCCGGTCATCAGCCAGCCGTCGCTGTTCGCATAGGGGGCGAAGGGGACCGTGTTCCCGAGGTTGGTACTGCGCGGTGTATTCCGCGACCGCGAGCACCTTGTTGTTTTCATAGCCGTAGAAATCGACGCCCTGGTTCCAGGCCATCTGGCAGAGGGTCGCAAGCTCCGCGATATCCAGCGTGGCATGCCCCTGGTCGCGGCCAATCTCCTGGCCCTGCCCGAGGTAACCGGGATGAATGTAGTTCACCATCCGGTCAATGCAGCCGTTGCCGATCCCGCTGTAGAAGTAATTGGTCGCCTCCGTGGTCAGGCTGGTGTTGTCGTCGAGGACGCCGATCGCGTACATCGTATTCAGCGCGGCCAGGTCCCAGTTGGCCCAGTAGTGCGTATTCCCCGTGCCGAAATGGCCGGTGAGGAAATTGTCCGCCAGCGGGTAAAACACATTGTACATCATCGTCTGGAAGGTCGAGATGTCCGCCGCCTGCCAGCCCGAATACGTCCGCATGATTTCCGCCGCGCAGCAGAACTGGTAGCCGTACAGCTCCGTCAACAGCACATTCGTATCCCCGGCGACCGAGGTGAGCGTGGAGCCCCAGGCATTGAGAATCGTCACCGCCTGGTCGGCATACGCCGTGTCGCCGGAAATCTTCCAGCGCAGCGCCGAGCCATAGCAGACCGCAATATCGTTATAGAGCAGGCTCGTGTTATTGGTGGAACCGGAGCGGGTGATCGTCGCCTGCGCGTTCGGGCTCCAGCCCCCGCTCTGCGACCCCATCCAGTTCGAGGTCAGCGCCGTGTAGCCGGCGGCCCAAGGGCTCACGCCCAGCGCGACGTTGGTGCGCATCTTGGTGAAATCCGCCTCCGTGTTGAGCAGGCCCGGGTGGACGAAGGTTCCCGCGGTCGGTGGCGTGTAAGTGGTGAGGCTCACCTGGAAGACGCGGTCGCCGGTCTGCGTAGTGACGGTGCCACTGGCCACGCCGCTGGCGCCGCTGGTGTAGGCGGTGCCCGCGGTGTAGGGATTGCCGCCGGTGGCCCCATCGCGGATGCCGAGCATCTCGAAGTAATCCGAGGAGGTGCCGAGATCGAAGGCGTAGGTGGTATTCGGCTGGAGGACGATCGGGGCCTTCAGCGTGAAGGTGAGATACGTCCCCGGTCCGTTCGCCGCGGAGCCTGTGCCTGGCGTCCCCGTGCCGCCGGAGGTGGCCGTTTCGATGGTGAGCGGAATAAACGTTGTCCCGCTCAGTGTGCCCACGCGGATGCGGAAGGTGGACGAAGTGCTCGCCAGGCTGTAGCCGCCGATGTTCGAGCCGCTCGCGGTGTTGTTGGTATAGCCCTGCATGCGGACGGTAATGGCGCTGAGGGTGTAGCCGCCGGTGTTGGAACCGGTGGTAAAGGTCTGGCCCTGGGCTGGACGATTGTTGGCGATGTAGGTGGTGCCATCATTCGCGCTGCCGTTGTTGGGGCTGCCATTGGAGTTGACGCCAGTGCCGCCGATGTTGTCGGCGTCGAAGGTGGCGCCGGTCCAGTTACTGATCGAGGAAGCTCCGCCGGTAGGGGCGGAGGAGGAGAAGGTCAGCGTGGCTGCCTTCGACGCAGTGATGCTTGCGACAGCCAGGACGGCTGCCAGCAAACCCCTGCGCAAGGGGGTGGTTTTCATGGAATGGGTGTTCTAGTGGGTTAAAATCGGTCTGGCCGCCCCCAGCCCGGAAAACTCCCCACCTGCCCGCCGCCCATCCGCAACGAACAGGCAAGCCTGCTCGAAAACCTGCAAGTCATGGCGAAACGCCATGGCCCGTAGGGGGGTGTCGAATGAAAGCAACATGGTTCTGTGGGGGTTGCGCTTGCCCGCGGTGCCCAAAGGGCCGCTGCAATTCGCAACGCCACCCATCCGCTATCTACCTCTGCATGAAAACTTTATTGGGGCTTTAGCGATTAAGGGGGGCGCCGGGAGTCATGGGAGGCGGAACTTGACCGCGGATGACGCGGATGGTCGCGGATGGGCTGGCCTTTGATCCGCGCCGATCCGTGAAGCTCGCGAAATCCGCGATTAAGCAGCAGTCCTTTTTTACGCGGCTCATGGTTTCCGATGGAGTTTCGGTGCGCCCTTCAAGCCAGCCGCTTGTGAAAATGGCCCGCTCGCGCTTTCGGTCCGGCGAGCCGCCGGACCGGGCACTCCAGCGGAGTGCTCCACCCGGAACGGGGCTGGTGCTGGCGGAAAGGGATTTGAACATGGGGGAGCGCCAAGGACTTGAATGCTCTCGAAACCAGCACCCGGGACGGGTGCGCTCCCAGCGCGCGTCGCGTGGTGGGAGAACGCACGACATGGGAAGGCCGCTCAGTGGAGCGGCTCATTTCCTTTTTTCCCTGCTTTAGGCCGGGTTGACGAATGGCAAAACAGGAGACGAAACCCCACGCCCTTCCGCACGGAACTTCCACTTCGCGCGGTAGCCACGGCCCTGTGGGCCGTTGGGGAAGCGTGGACCATGGAATCGCAACGCTCTTCCAAAAATCACGACGGAATGATCACTGCTTTTGGAACTGAATTTTTGCCAAAGCATCGTCTTTCCCCAACGGCCCACAGGGCCGTGGCTACAGCGATATCAGAGAATGGAGCGCTTTCATGACCGGAAGGCGCTGCGTGGAAATTTGTAAACCCGGCCTGGCGCAGGGCTTGAAATTCCCCCAAAAAAACGAGCGCAGAGGAGGGACCCCTGCGCTCGAAGCGGGTGAAGTTTCTCCACTTCGTCCCATGCCGGAATCACCCGGCATGGAACCGTGGAGTATAGGACAGCGCTTATGGATTGGCGGTCACGTTATCCATCGTCCCGTTGCAAAGGACGCTGTTCGTATTGCTGGACACCGCGAGGCCGATGTAAACGTTGGTCGCCATCGTGATGGTTTGCGATCCCAGGCTGGTCCAGGTGGAACCATCGGCCGAGGTATAGGCCGTGAAGACGCTGCCGACGCGCGTGATGCGCACCCAGTAAGGTGCGGTGATCCCGGTCGTCGCGGTGGTCGTGGAGCTGCCTCCGGTCGAACTGCGATAGAGGAACGCCGCCCCGCTGCCTGGCGTGATGACCGCCGATGCGTGCGTGGCCCCGGCATCCAGCGTTTCGCGGATCATGACGCCCGCCTTGGCCGCCGAGCTGGTGTTATCCACACTCACCACGCGGGCCGTGATGTCGCAATCGCCACTGGCCGACAGGTAGGTGTAGCGGAAGGAATCCGCCGTGCCGCCGATGTCCGCTCCGGAGCCGATGACCGAGGCCACCGCATTGCTGTAGAACGAACCCCCGGCGAGGGAGGGCGAGCCGATGTCCTGCGAGGCCCAATAGACCGTGGGCACGACGGCCACATTGTCGAAGGTTCCCGTGCAGAGCGCCGAGGTATTGTGACTGGTCACCTCCAGGCCTACGTAGATGCTCGTGTTCATGGTAATCGTCTGCGATCCCACGGTGGTCCAGGTCGCGCCATCGGGCGAGATGTAAGCGGTGAACGTGCTGCCCACGCGCGCCATCTTCACCCAGTAGGCCGCGGCGATACCGCTCACCGCCGTATTCGAGGACGAGCCGCCCGCGGTGCTGCGATACTGGAAGGTCGCCCCGCTGCCCGGGGTGATCGCCACCATCGCGTTGGCGGAATTGGCATCGAGCGTATTGCGCATCATCACGCCGGCCTTGGCCCAGACGTTGGTGTTATCCACACTCACCACGCGGGCGAGAATGGTCCCGTCTCCGCTGAGCGTCTGCCACACGTAGTGGAAGGCATCCGCCGTGCCCCAGATGTCCGCCCCGGCGCCGGTGACCTGATAGGTTCCCGCGCTGTAGGCAGCGATCCCGGCCAGGCCGGTCGAGCCCACATCCTGATGCGCCCAGGCATTCACGATCGGGCTGCTGTAGGGGGTGGCCGTGGCTTCGGTGGAGTTGAGGCCCTCATTGCCCTTGAGCGCCGAGACCACGTAGTAATAGGCCGTGCCGTCCGTCAGCCCGGTGTCGATGTAGGTCGGGCTGGTGACGCCGGTGGCGATGGTGGTGTAAGGGCCGCCGGTGGTGGTGGCGCGTTTCACATTATAGGTCGCGCCGCTGACCGCCGTCCATTTCAGGTCGTTCTCCGCATTCCAGGCGAAAGCCGCCAGCCCGCTGGGGACCGGCGTGACCGGGGTGCCGCTCATCTGGCTGGAGCCACTGCTTTGCGCCAGCGAGTTCACCGCCGTCAACTGATAGTAGTAGGTGGTGCCGTTGGTGAGCCCGGTATCGGTGTAGCTCGTGCCGCTCAACCCGCTCGCGATGATCGTGTACGGACCGCCGGAAGTGGTGGAACGGCTGAGAATGTAGCTGGTCGCGTTGGTGATCGCCGTCCAGCTAATCGTGTTTTGCGAGTCGCCGGTGGTGACCGTCAGCGTAGGAACCGAGAGCCCGCCATAGAGGGTGGCGATCTGCCCCGCGGTCAGCGCGCCGCCGTAGAGATGGAAGTCGTCCACCAACCCGTTCAAATACGGGTCGCCGGAGATACTGCGATTTGCCGAGGTAGTTCAGCGTGGTCGCGCCGAGGCTCGAAGGCGTCAGCGTCATTGCCGTGTTCTGCCCGACTTGCGCGCCATCCACGTAGAGCGTGCCGGTGCTGCCATTGAGCGTCACCGCCACGTGATGCCAGCCTGCGGCTCCCAGCGCCGCCGTGCCGTCGATCTTCTGCTCGCCCGAGGCGCCCGAGGTGGTGATCGCAAAGCGAATCTTGCCCGTCGAGCTATTGGTCGGCGTGAGGAACATGTAGTTCGTGGTGCCGGTGCCAAAGTCGAAGATGCGCTGCCAGTTGCTCACCGAGTTGAGATAGACCCAGCTCGTGAGGGTGCAGGCGGTTTGCCCATTCACCACACCGGAGGGGAGGGTGACATACTGGCTGGAGGCACTGGCGAGCGAGACGGCGTTGTTAAGCTTGCCGGTGGTCCAGGTGGGGGAATTGACGAGGGTGCCGTTCCAGCCGTTGCGGGTGGAGTCCACCGCGGTCGTGCCGGAGGTTTCGTCGAACTTCAAGTGGGCGACGCCCACGTTGGCGAGGGTCTGCACATCGGCGGCGGAGAGGGCGCCGCGATAGATGCGGAAGTCATCCACGGTCCCATTGAAATAGGAATCACTGCGCCACTGCGACTTGCCGAGATAGTCCTGGGTGGTCGAGCCGATGCGGAACGGCGAGAAATACATGTTCGTATTCTGGCCGACGAGCATGCCGTTGACGTAGAGGGAGGCCACGGAGCCGCTCTTGGTCACGGCGACATGGACCCATTGTCCGGTTGGAACCGCCGCCGCACCATCCACACTTTCCTCGCCGTAGTTGGTCGAGTTGGAGATGGCGAAATGGACGTGGCCGGTTCCGCCCTGGACGGTGAGATACATGTAGCGCTCGCAGAGCCAGATCTGGTTGCCCCAGGGGTCCACCCCGCCATACATGCCATCGCCATCGCCGAAGTCGAAGACGCGGGCCTGCGTGCTGTCGGAGGTCATATAGACCCAGGCTGAGACGCTGAAGTCCGCGACGGTGGAAACCACGCCGGCGGGCAGGGAAACGTACTGGCTGGAGGCACTGGCCAACGAGAGCGCGCCATTGAGCTTGCCGGTGGTCCAGGTGGGGGAATTGACCAGCGTGCCGGTCCAGCCATTGCCGGTGGCGTCGGCAGCGGTGGTGCCGGAGGCATCGTCGAACTTCAACTGCGCGACCAGCGGGGTGCCGGTGATGGCGGAGGCCTCGCTGGAGTTGGCCGATTCGCCGGAGGAGTTGGTGGCGGAGACGACGTAGTAGTAGGTCGTATTCGCGACTGCCGTCGTGTCGGTATAAGTATTGGTGGTGACGCCGGTGGCGATGGTCGTGTAGGAGCCACCGGAGACGGTGGAGCGCTTCACGTTATAGCCGGTGGCATAGGTCGAGCCCCACCAGTTGAGCACGGGCTGGCCGGCGGTAATCACGGTCGTCAATCCGCTGGGCGGCGAGCCGGCGGCAATCGCGGGGAGGGCCGTGGTCAGGTAGTCCCAGCCGGGGGAATCGCCGTTGTAGTACCAGCTGGTGCCCATGTTGTTGTAAACCGTCGTGGTATTCGGAGCCGCCAGGCCCAGAATATTGACGTAGTGGTTGTAAATCGTGGCCCAGCCCGGACGCCAGTTGGCCCCCTGCGATTGGGAGCTTGGTCCGGTCATCAGCCAGCCGTCGCTGTTGGCATAGGGGGCGAAGGGGACCGTGTTCCCGAGGTTGTACTGCGCGGTGTATTCCGCGACCGCGAGCACCTTGTTGTTTTCGTAGCCGTAGAAATCGACGCCCTGGTTCCAGGCCATCTGGCAGAGGGTTGCGAGCTCCGCGATATCCAGCGTGGCATGCCCCTGGTCGCGGCCAATCTCCTGGCCCTGCCCGAGGTAACCGGGATGAATGTAGTTCACCATCCGGTCAATGCAGCCGTTGCCGATCCCGCTGTAGAAGTAATTGGTTGCCTCGGTGGTCAGGCTGGTGTTGTCGTTCATCACGCCGATCGCGTACATCGTGTTCAGCCCCGCCAGGTCCCAGTTGGCCCAGTAGTGGGTGTTGCCGGTGCCGAAATGGCCGGTGAGGAAGTTGTCCGCCAGCGGGTAAAACACATTGTACATCATCGTTTGGAAGGTCGAGATGTCCGCCGCCTGCCAGCCCGAATAGGTGCGCATGATTTCCGCCGCGCAGCAGAACTGGTAACCATACAGCTCCGTCAGCATCACATTCGTATCCCCGGCGACCGAGGTGAGCGTGGAGCCCCAGGCATTGAGAATTTTCACCGCCTGATCGGCATACGCGGTATCGCCGGAAATCTTCCAGCGCAGCGCCGAACCGTAGCAGACTGCGATGTCATTATAGAGCAGGCTTGTATTGTTCAGCGAACCCGAGCGGGTGATCGTCGCCTGCGCATTGGGATTCCAGCCCCCATTCTGCGACCCCATCCAGCTCGAAGTCAGCGCCGTATAGCCAGCGGCCCAGGGGTTGACTCCCAGCGCCACCTTGGTCCGCATCTGCGTAAAGTCCGCCTCCTTGTTCAGCAAGCCCGGGTGCACAAACGTCCCGGCGGTCGGTGGCGTGTAAGTGGTGAGGCTGACCTGAAAGACGCGGTCCCCCGTTTGAGTCGTGATCGTGCCATTCGCCACCCCGCTTGCGCCACTGGTGTAGGCGGTGCCGGCGGTGTAGGGATTGCCGCCGCTCGCTCCGTCGCGGATGCCGAGCATCTCGAAGTAATCGCTGCTGGTTCCGAGATCGAAGGCATACGTCGTATTCGGCTGGAGCACGACCGGCGCCTTGAAGGTGAAGGTGAAGTAAGTCCCCGGCCCGTTCGCCGTGCCGCCGGAGCCCGGATTTCCCGTGCCGCCGGAGGTGGCGGTCTCAATCGTCAGCGGGATAAACGTCGTCCCGCTCAACGTGCCCACGCGCACCCGGAAGGTGGAGGTGGTATGGGTGAGATTGTAGCCGCCGATGTTCGAGCCGCTGGCGGTGTTGTTGGTGTAGCCCTGCATGCGCACGGTGATGGCGCTGAGGGTGTAGCCGCCGGAGTTGGAACCGGTGGTAAAGGTCTGGCCCTGGGCGGGACGATTGTTGGCGACGTAGGTGGTGCCATCATTCGCGCTGCCGTTGTTGGGGCTGCCATTGGAGTTGACGCCAGTGCCGCCGACGTTGTCGGCGTCGAAGGTGGCGCCGGTCCAGTTACTGATCGAGGAAGCTCCGCCGGTGGGGGCGGAACTGGAGAAGGTCAGCGTGGCTGCCTTCGCATGCAGGCTGATTGCTGCCAGAAAGACAGCCAGCAGCCCCCGGCCGAGCCGGGTGGATATAATGGGTTTCATGAGGTGATTTAGGTAAGTGAAGCCACCGTGACGAAGCGCGCTTGGGTCAGTCCTCCCGGGGTGGAACTCGCGAAATCAAATTCCCTCTTTTCCGCATGAAGCTGCGGACCCGAAAAAATCCCGCGGAAGCCGGCATCGAAGGACTCGACGCCTGCTGGAGCGGGATGCTTTGAATGGCGAATGCACATGGCCTGGGGGGCATGACGCAGTCAGCGGGCGTTAATCCCGATAACTTTTACAACCTGTTGAAATAGTGATGTCGCAGTGCGGTGGGAATCCCCTCGGCGCTGACGCGATTAAGGACGGGGCATTTCTTCAAAATGGCGGGGTCTCGTCCGTCTTCCCGCAGGCGTGGCGGTAAATTTTTCCCTATCGGTAGCTTGACCCGGAGGACGCGAAAGCGGGGCCTTTTACCCGGCAAAAAAATCCTCCCGGGCCGGCTTTGCGTTGAGGATGAAGGGCGGATTTTTCTCTGTGAAAGCGCTTCGCTTCTCTGATGGCACGGGCATTGCTAAGCCAAGATCCCGACTATGATACTCGCCGAAGCCTTGGAACAGCATTTTACGCTCTGTCAGGAACTGCATGGCATCCTGCTGGAGGAAAACCGGATCATGCAGACCAGCCAGCGTCCGCCGACGGAGACGTTTCTACAGAAGAAGCGCGAGCTGCTGCCGCTGCTCGATATTTCGCTCCAGGCCCTGCGCACGACTTACTCCAGCGCGCCCGAACAGGCGGCGCAACATCATGGCACCATCCAGCGCGCCCAGCAGAAGGTGCTCGCGCTGATGCTGCTCGATCGGGAGAACGAGAAGCTGCTGCTGAAGTATTCGATGACCCCGAGCTTCGCCCAAGCGGCGGTGAAACCCACGGCCAACATGATCCGCCGCGCCTATGGCCCGGCGGTCGCTGCCTGATGCCCGCCATGTCCCCGTTGCCGATCATGAATCCCGCGCCCTCTTCGCATCCGCCGGGCACCCGGTTCCAATTTGTGGTTTCCTCTGCCGAGGAAGCGGTGCAGCTCATTCACGACAAGTTCAACGGCAATGCCCGCGTGGTGTCGGTGAAGCAGATGACGGGCAACGGCCTGACCCGCCTGCTCAGCGCGCCGAAGCTGGAAATCATCGCCGAGGTGACGGCGCCCGATGCGGCGGCAGCACCGGCGGCCACGCCGCCCGCGCCGCCAGTGAGCCACCCGGTTTTCCCCGCCGCGCCTGCTCCGGAAGCGGCCTTTCCCACTTTTCCCACCCCGCCGGAACCCCCGGTCTCACCCGTGTCCCCCGCGCCGACGACTCCGGTCCCGGCCTCCGTTTCCTTCACCTCGAACGCCCCAGCCAACCCCAATCAGCCCGAAATCGTCGATCTCCCCCGCGAGGCCGACCAGCTCTTCAGCGAGCCCCTGGAGCGGCTGCTCACCCGCAGCGGCATTTCCCCGAGATTACTCGCCCGGCTCCAGGCGACGGATCGTTGGGAACGCATCAAACGCCGCCCGCTGCGCGATTCGCTCGGCGAGGTGGTGGAGCTCCTGCGCGGGCTCTGGAACAAGCAGCCGCAGCGCACGGTGGGACGGCACGTCGCCTTTTTCGGCACGCCCGGCAGCGGGATCACGACCGCGCTGTGCAAGGCGCTGACGATGGACATCTTTTTCCGGCAACAGCCGGCCTGTGTGATGAAGCTCGACGGCGATCTGCCGAATCCGACCGAGGGGCTCGCGATGTTTTGCGAAGCGCTGAATGTGCCGCTGCATCGTTACGGCGACAATCTCGCGGCGATTCCCGAGGATCAGCGGGTGTATTTCGATCTCGCGGGCATCCCGCTCACCGACGATGCGCAGTGGCGCGATCTCGGCCGGTTGCTCGGCGAGTTCTACGTGGAGACGCGCGTGCTCATCCTCAATGCGGCCTACGAGATGGAGACGATCAAGCGCACCTTCGGGCTCGCCCTCGGCGCGGGCGCGACGCATGTGGTCTTCACGCACCTCGACGAAGTGCAGCACTGGGGCAAGCTGTGGGATTGCATCCTGAGCAGCGGGCTCACGCCGCTGTTTCTGAGCGCGGGGCAGAATGTGTCCGGCAACGTGCACGAGCAGGTCTTTACAACGCTGGTGGAAAAGACGTTTCGCCTGCCGGCGGCGATGGGGCGCTGAGTAATTCACCACGAAGCGCACGAAGAGGAGAGGCCATCGAAATACGCTAAAGGATACGAAAAGGGGAATCCTTTCGCCTGTTTAGCTTGTTTCGATGGGAATTCTCCTCGTTACGAGCTTCGGCTCGTCCGGTTTAACTCCCGGCGCTCAGTTCCTTCAATAGCGCGGCGTTGAGACGCATCCCGGCTTCGAAGTTTTCGATCGGGAAATTTTCGTCGGGAGCGTGGGCGCGGCAGTCGGGGAGGGCGAGGCCGAGGAGCATCGTCTCCACGCCGAGCACGTCCTTGAAGGTTTGCACGATCGGGATGGAACCGCCTTCACGAATGAGCGCGACCTCGCGGCCAAAGGTGGCTTTCAATGCGCGCTGGGCGGCCTGACCATACGGCGAATGCGGGTCCATGACGTAGGGCATGCCTGCGTGACCGGCGCTGATTTCCAGCGTCACTCCGGGTGGACAATGTTTTTCCAGATGGGCTTGAACCAAGGCCGCGATTTTCTGCGGGTCCTGATTGGGCACGAGGCGGAAGGTCAATTTCACGAAGGCTTCCTTGGGGATCACGGTCTTGCTGCCGACGCCCTGGAAGCCGCCGCCGAGGCCGTTTACCTCCGCGGTGGGGCGGGCCCACATTTGTTCGGTGCTGGAGTAGCCAGTCTCGCCGAAGAGGCCCGGCGCGCCGGTGAGGGAGAGCAGTTCTTCGTCGCTCACCGGCAGGGTGCGCCAGAGTTCACGCTCCCATTCCTGGAGCGGGGCGACGTCGTCGTAGAAACCGGCCACGGCCACGCGGCCCTCGGCATCGTGCAGCGTGGCGACGAGGCGGGCCAGCATGGTGGCGGGGTTCGCAATCGCTCCGCCGAAAATGCCCGAGTGCAAGTCGAGCGCGGGGCCTTTCACTTTCACCTCCAGCGCCACGATGCCGCGCAGGCCGTAGGTGAAGGTCGGCACGCCCGGCGCGAGCATGCCGGTATCGGAGATCGCCACCACGTCGCACTGGAGTTCGTCGCGATGCGCTTCCAAAAATGCGCGCAGATTCGGGCTGCCGATTTCCTCTTCGCCTTCCACGAGAAAAATCACATTCACCGGCAAATCGCCGTCGCGTTGCAGCGCCTGCTCCACACCCAGGATGTGCGCGAGAATCTGCCCTTTGTTATCCGTCGAGCCACGGGCAAAAATCTTTCCATCCGCCACGCGCGGCTCGAAGGGCGGCGACGACCACAGCTCCACCGGGTCCACCGGCTGCACGTCGTAGTGCCCGTAGATGAGCACCGTGCGCCGTCCCGGCTGATGCGCATTGCGCGCCAGCACCACCGGATGCCCGGCGGTTTCGTGCAGCGCCGTGGTGAGTCCCATCGAGCGAAATTTTTCCACCAGCCATTCCGCACAGGCCTTCACCTCGCCCTGATGATTGGGCTCGGTCGAAACACTCGCAAACCGCAGAAACGCAAACAACTCATCAAGCGGGGATGGATTACTCATAAGCGCAAGCCTGCCACAGGGCGCGGCGGGATTCCAATCTCCATCTCGGCTTCCGATGATCGGGATCGCAGCTTATGGTGGAGACCCTTCTCTCACTCTTGATGATTCCAGATCTGTCACCTGACGAATTTGCCGGGAGGCAGCTCGGAGTTGTTCCACGATTCGAACTTTTTCCGGATAGGGAAGGGCCATCAATCGCCGTCGTCGATCCGACTTTTCGGCAAGTAGTCGCTGCATGAGAGGGCTCATCACGGGGTAAAATAGTTTCTTTCAAAACGGTTCCAAGCTTCCAACAAGTGGTGCCGACTCAAAATCTCGTTCAATTTTGTGCGATCGGCTACCTTTCCTTCCACAAAGGCGATCAATCGAGCAAAATCTTTGGAGCGCGCGGTTTGCAGAGCGATAGCCATGAGATGCTCGGCTAGCATTACCCGTGCAGGGACCCCTTCGAAGTCGATGGTCCTGGCTTCTTCTACGGCTTCATGAAGTAAAGCCGATTCGGCGGGCAGGAACTGGACTGGCCATCCATGAACCATGATTGCTTCTCCATCTGCAACGTGGCCGCGAGTTTTCAAAAAATCGTAAATGGGGGATAAAGTAAGAATTAATGGCGCGTTCTCAAACAACACAAACACGTCCAAGTCGAAGGTCGAAATCGGTTCCAGATAAAAAGTAGCCCCCATGGCTCCGCCGATTGCCCATTGGCCGATCAGGCCGGTGGCGCGCAGTTCATTGATTTCTGCAAGCGTGTCTTTCATCGTGAGGAAGGCCGCAGTTTACCATCAGTGCGCGAGAGCGTAAGGCAATTATTGAGCCTTTGAGTTGGCGTGATTCATTGGTGTCGCAACGGAGTGCTTGTCATCCACTGGACCGCTCTTTACGCTCTTGCAACGTGAACCGCTGTTGCTTCTCTTCACGGACTCGCTGGTCGCTCCCGCGAGGTGGTGAAGAGGTGTGCGCCGGGCGGTTCCCTGGCGGTGGCCAGCCCCTGGAAGTGTTTCATTCCCTCCCCGAACGCAACCCCGCACTTCATACTCACCATGGCTGATCCCGGCATCCCACTCACCGATCCCGCGCTCTGGCATCGCATCCAGTTCGCCTTTACCATCACCTATCATTACCTCTTCCCGCAGCTCACGATGGGGCTGGCGTGGTTTCTCGTTTTTTGGAAATGGAAGGCGTTCCGGACCGGCGAGGAAAAATACAATCAGGCCGCGCGGTTCTGGGCGAAAATCTTTGGGCTGAACTTTGCGGTCGGGGTGGTGACCGGCATCCCGATGGAATTTCAATTCGGCACGAACTGGGCGGGCTTTACGCGCTACAGCGGCAGCATCATCGGGCAGACGCTGGCGATGGAGGGCATGTTCGCGTTCTTTTTGGAAAGCGCCTTCATTGGCGCGTTGATCTGGGGCGAGAAACGGCTCGGGCCGCGCAATCACTTTCTCGCGGCGATTGGCGTCGCGACCGGGAGCTGGCTCTCGGGGCTGTTCATTTTGGTGACGAACTCCTTCATGCAACATCCGGTGGGGTATGCCTTCGCTCCGGATGGGACGCTGATGCTGGCGAACCTGAGCGCGTATCTGCTGAATCCGTGGGCGTTCGTGCAATTCGCGCACAATCAATGCGCGGCGCTGGTGACCGGCTCGTTTGTGGTTGCGGCGATCGGGGCCTTCTATCAATTGCGCGGGTTGTATCCCACCCAGGCGCAGCTTTATCTGCGCGGGGGCACGCTGGTCGGGTTGGTGGCGTCGCTGCTGGTGGCTTTTCCCACCGGCGATTCGCAGGCGAAAATGGTGGGGCATCATCAGCCGGTGACGCTCGCCGCGATGGAGGGCCGCTTCGAGGGCGGACGGCTGGCGGAGGTGACGGTGATCGGCCAGCCCAACGTGGCGGAACAACGGCTGGAAAACCCGATTCCGCTGCCCGGGGTGCTCAGCTTTCTCGCCTACGGAACCTTTCAGAGCTACGTGCGCGGGCTCAACGAATTTCCGCGCGACCAATGGCCCGACAACATCGAGCTGCTCTACTACGCCTTCCACCTCATGATCACGCTGGGGACGATCTTCATCCTCATTATGGCGTGGGCGCTGTGGTCGCGATGGCGTGGGAAGCTGGAGAGTAACCCACCTGCTGCTCTGGGTGCTCATGCTCTCCTTCCCCTTCCCGTATATCGCCAATTCGCTCGGTTGGATGACGGCCGAGCTGGGTCGCCAGCCGTGGCTGATCTACGGCCTGCTCCGCACGAATGCGGGCTACAGCAAAGTGGTCAGCCCGGGCGACACGATCTTTACGCTGATCGGTTTTGCCGGGCTTTATTTCGTGCTCGGGCTGCTCTTTCTCTACCTCGTGGGGCGGGAGATCATCACGGGCCGGAAGATGAGCCGGCGCGCACGCGGGAGCGGAGGTGCACTCATGATTCCGCTCTGGTATGGCATTCTGGCCTTCATGCTCACGATCTACGTGGTGCTCGACGGGCGAAACTTCGGCGCGGGCATTCTGCACTGGATCGTGGCGCGCAATTCCGCGGAACGCCGCCAGGTGATCGCCGCGATCGGGCCGCTCTGGTCGTGGCACGAGGTGTGGCTCGTCGGCGTCGGCGGGGTGATGCTGATGGCGTTTCCCAAGCTGCTCGCCGCCGCTTTCTCGGGTTACTATCTGGCGCTGATTCTCATCCTGTGGTGCATCCTGCTGCGGGGGATCTCGCTGGAGGTGGGCGGGCATATCAACGACCAGCTCTGGCAGACTTTTTGGGATGTCGTCTTTGTCTTCAGCAATGTGCTGCTCGCGGTGCTCTTCGGCGCGGCGATGGGGAATGTCGTGCGTGGCGCGCCGCTGGGAAAAGACGGTTCATTTTTCCTCTCGTTCTTCACGAATTTCCAGGTGCACGGGCAGGTGGGGTTGCTGGATTGGTACACGCTTTCGGTGGCCGTCTTCTGCGTGCTGGTGTTGCTGGCGCACGGGGCGACCTACCTCGCGATGCGCACGGAAGGGCCGGTCTATGAGCGGTCCATCGCGCTGGCGCGGCGGCTGTGGGTGATCGTGGTGCCGGGGTTCATCATCATCACGTGGTTTACGTGGATGGTACGTCCCGAGTTGCTGCAGGGGTTGCTCATTCGTCCGCTGGCGTGGGGAGCCATGCTGGTGACGGTGGCGGCGGCCCTGGCGCTGGTGACGGGGTTGATCAATGGGCACGAACGCCGGGCGCTGATCGGCTCCTCGTTCCTGCTTTTCGGCGTGCTGCTCAGCGGCGCGGCCACGCTGTATCCGGTGATGCTTTTTTCCACGCTCGATCCGGCGGCGAATCTCACGGCAGCCGCCTGTGCCTCGCCCGAGCAAAGCCTGCGGCTGGCGATCGGGTGGTGGGTGGTCGCGCTCATCCTCTCCTTCACCTATCTCGTGATTATCCAGCGGCATTACTCCGGCAAGGTGAATGTCGCGAAGGACAACCAGGGGATTTATTAAAACCAACCGATCCGCGCCAAACGTATCCTTTTATAAGTAGTAACTTTTCCGCGAGGGGCGCACTCGTGGGAGCAAAATCGCATCAACGCCATGTCCGAGAATTCTGAGTATCCGCCTTCCGACGAACCTGTGCCGGAGCTTGCTCCGGTCGAAAAAGAGGAGATCACGATCGGGCACGCCTCGAAGGCGGCCGCCGGGTTGCCTGCGCTCTATCAGACCGCGCGTTTCGCCATCGGCCAGATGGGGGTGGTGCATGGGGTGAAAGGTCTGCTCTCGATCAACAAAAAGAACGGCTTCGACTGCCAGAGCTGCGCGTGGCCGAGCCCGGATCACGACCGCAAGGTGGCGGAGTTTTGCGAGAACGGGGCGAAGGCGCTGGCCGACGAGGGGACGACCAAGCGGGTGACGCCGGAATTTTTCCGCGAGCACTCGATTGCCGATTTGCTCGGGCGCTCCGATTTCTGGCTCGGCCAGCAGGGGCGGCTGACGCAGCCGATGGTGAAGCGCAGGCACGCCACCCACTATGAGCCGATCTCGTGGGAAGAGGCGTTCACGCTGCTCGGGCGGGAATTGAACAACCTGCCGACACCCGAGGCCGCCGCCTTTTACACGAGCGGACGCGCCAGCAACGAGGCCGCGTTTCTCTACCAGCTTTTCGTCCGCCAGTATGGCACCAACAACCTGCCGGATTGCTCGAACATGTGCCACGAATCCAGCGGCACCGCGCTCACCGAGGCGATTGGGATCGGCAAGGGCTGCGTGAAGCTGGAGGATTTTTGGAAACAGATGCGGTCTTCATCTTCGGGCAGAATCCCGGGACCAACCATCCGCGCATGCTCTCCTCGCTGGAGGCGGCGAAGGAGCCGCGCGAGGGACGACCGGGGGCGAAGATTGTCTTCATCAATCCGTTGCCCGAGGTGGGCGCGTTCCATTTCAAGGACCCGCAGCAGTTGAAAAATCCGCTGCGCGCGCCGGGCATCATCTTCGGCTCCGGCGCGAAGCTCAGCGACCTCTGGCTGCCGATTCGGATCAATGGGGACATCGCGTTTCTGCGCGGGCTGATGAAGGAAATGCTGGCCGCCGAGGAAAAGGCGCCGGGCACCGTTTTCGATCACGAGTTCATTCGCGGTTATACCGTAGGTTACGAGGCCTTGATCTCGGCGATCAAGGCGACCTCGTGGGAGGAGATTGTCGAAGGCAGCGGGCTCACCCGGGAGCAGATTCGCGAAGCGGCGGAAATTGCGATCCGGGCGAAGCGGATCATCTGCTGCTGGGCGATGGGGCTCACGCAACAGCACAACGGCGTCGGCAGCATCCAGGAAGTGATGAATTTTCTCCTGCTCGGCGGCAACATCGGAAAGCCCGGAGCGGGACCGTGCCCGGTGCGTGGCCATTCCAATGTGCAGGGCGACCGCACGATGGGCATCTGGGAGCGGATGAACGATCAGTTCATGAAAAAGCTCGGCGCGGAATTTCAATTCACGCCGCCGGAGAAACACGGGGTCGATACCGTGGAGGCGATCCGGCAAATGCACGCCGGGCAGGTGCGCATTTTCTTCGCGCTCGGAGGCAACTTTCTCGCGGCCACGCCGGATACCGAATACACCGCGCGGGCGCTTTCGCGCTGTCGGCTCACCGCGCACGTTTCGACGAAGCTGAACCGCTCGCACCTCATCACCGGGGAGCTGGCGCTCATCCTGCCGTGTCTTGGCCGCTCGGAGATCGACCGCCAGGCGGAGGGCGAGCAGTTCGTCACCGTCGAGGATTCGATGGGAATCATCAATCCCTCGCGCGGTCTCTTCGAGCCGGCGAGCGGGCATTTGCAGAGCGAGCCCGCGATTGTCGCCGGGCTGGCGCGGGCCACGCTGGGCAGCCGCAGTGCGGTGAATTGGGAGGCGCTGGTGGCGAACTACGACCGCATCCGCGAGCACATCGAGCAGGTGGTGCCCGGCTTCGAGCGCTTCAATGCGCGCATCCGGGAGGATATTTTCTATCTGCCGAACGACGCGCGCGATCGGCGGAAGTTTAACAACGCGGTGGGCAAGGCGCAGTTCCTCGTGCATCCGCTGCCGGTGAACGAAGTCGCGCCCGGGCGCTACGTGATGATGACGATCCGTTCGCACGATCAGTTCAATACCCACATCTACGGCCTCGATGATCGCTATCGCGGCATCTACAACGGTCGCCGGGTGATCTTCATGAATGCGGAGGACATCCGCGCGGCGGGCCTGCAAGCAGGGCAGCCGGTGGACCTCACCAGCCATTTTGCGGGGGATGAGGATCGGAAGGCGCCTAATTTCCTCGTCACGCCCTACGACATCCCGCGCGGGTGTCCAGCCACCTATTTCCCGGAGGGGAATGTGCTGGTGCCGGTCAACAGCGTGGCGGACCGCTCCAACACACCGACGAGCAAATACGTGATCATCAGCATTGCTCCGGCGGCGCATCCGGAGGAAGCGGCACGGGCGATCCTGGAAGAGGCGGCGATGAAGTAGGGATTAACCGCCAAACCGCCAAGGAGGGAAGAGTTAACCACGAAGGACACGAAGCGCACGAAGGTTGGGGAAGAGGTGTTTTAGAGTGGTTCAACCAAATGGATAGTCCTCTCAGGAAGGCCCGGAGGAGTCCGCGAAAGACGCGAAAAACACGAAATGGGGCGGTTTCATTTTCGGATGCTTCGCGTTTTTCGCGGACCTCAAAGTTCTGCTCCGCTTTTTGCTCGCTCCTCATGCACTTGGGCACGTCGGGTTTGGGCGAAGTTTAACTTAGTCACGAACGGTTTACGATCATTTCGAACATCGGTGATTGTATCAGGGGGGCTGATGCGAGTATAATGAGGACGGTTTCTCCGGCAGGTACGCTGAGCGGTTGAGGCAGGTTGGTTTATGCACCCTGTTACACGGCACTTTTTTGCGACCATCATGAGTGTGATGGTCTTTTCCACGGTCGGGACGGCGACTGGTTTTTTGCGGACGCTGGATGAAAATTTCAATTCTTCCGCCTCGCTGGTGTTGGGCGGCTGTCTGAATGTGCTGCTGATTCTGTTCCTTTGTCTGGTGCTTTTTGCGCCGATTGCCTCGGTGGTCGATTTTCTCTTTTCCCAGCGCTGGACCACTCCCATTTATGTGGAGGCTTTTGTCTGCGTAGGATTGGGAGGCGTTGCGCTTTCGATCATTTCCCTCATTTTCAATGGCATCTATCTTCCCGCCTATTTTTCCATGATGGTGGGCTTGATGCCGCCGCTGTTGCTCTACTGGATTATCTTCCACATGACGGGCCGGTACAATCGGGAGTAGGGATTCGGTCTTGGGCGAAACTCAACGTCGTAACGAGCGGCTAAGGGATTAACCGCCAGGACGCCAAGTCGCCAAGAGGGGAGGAGTTCACCACGAAGACTCGAAGACACGAAGGTTGGGGAAGCGGTGCTCCAGCGACGATAGAGAATGGAGCGCTTTCCTTGACGGAAGGTTCTGCGGGGAAATTCGTGAGCACGGCTTAACTGCTGACCGGGGAATTATTTCCATCGAAACATGCCAAGGATTCAAAAGGGTTTTATTTTCGCGCCCTTCAGTCTGGTTCAACGGCTATTTACTGGCGCTTTCTGCGGTGGCTGGGAGTGCTCTCGATTTCCACAGCGCGTAGATCACGGGGTAGATGAGCAGTTCCATAATGGCGGAGGTGATGACGCCGCCCACCATCGGCGCGGCGATGCGCTTCATCACGTCGGTGCCGGCCTGGGTGACGGGTGCCCACAGGATGGGGAGCAGGCCGAAGACGATGGCGCACACGGTCATCACCTTGGGGCGGATGCGCTGGACGGCGCCGACGCGGATCGCGTCGTAGAGATCGCGGCGGGAGCCGAGCCTGCCTTCGCGGTGGAATTTCTCCCACGCCTGTTCCAGATAAAGCAGCATCACCACGCCGGTTTCCGCGTCCAGTCCGGCGAGGGCGATCAGCCCCACCCACACCGCCACGCTCAGGTTGTAGCCGAGCAGGTAGAGCGTCCAAAAAGCGCCGATAAGTGAGAACGGCACCGCGAGCATCACGATGCCCGTTTTCAAGGCGGACTGGGTATTGAGATAGATGAGCACAAAAATGATGAGCAGGGTGAAGGGCACCACCACCTGCAGGGTGCGCTCGGCGGCTTTGAGGTATTCAAACTGGCCGGCCCACTGGAGGTAATAGCCGGGCGGCATTTGCACTGTGGCGGCGATCCGCTCATTGGCCCGGCGGACGTAGCCCTCGATGTCGCTGGTGGTCGCGTCCACAAACACGAAGCCCACGAGCTGCCCGTTCTCATTGCGAATGCTCGGTGCGCCGGTGCGGAAACGAATATCCGCCAGCAGGGAGAGCGGGATCTGCGCGCCCGTCGGCGTGGGCACCAGCACGCGCTGGAGGGCATCGAGATCCTGCCGGAAATCGGGCGCGTAACGCACGCTTACCGGATAGCGCTCGCGGCCTTCGACCGTGGTGGTGACCGTCTTTGCCACCGATGGCCGTCTCGACGATGTCGTTGATATCCGCCACGCGCAGGCCATAGCGGGCGGCGGCTTCGCGATTGACGGTGAAGTCCAGGAAATAGCCGCCGGTTGTCCGCTCGGCGAAGACGCTGCGGGTATCGGGAAAGCCGGTGAGCGCCTTCTCGATTTGCGTGGCCACTTTTTCGATCTGCCCCAGATCGGGCCCGAAGACCTTGATCCCCGAGCTTGCTGCGGAAGCCGGTGGTGAGCATTTCCGTGCGGGTCTGGATCGGCATCCAGAAGATATTCGCCATGCCGGGCGTCTTGATGTGCTCATTCAGCTCGGCGATCAGCTTTTCCCACGTCATTCCGGGTCGCCATTGCCCGGCGGGCTTGAGGCGTGATCACCGTTTCAAACATCGAGAGCGGGGCGGGATCGGTCGGCGTATCGGCCTGCCCGGCCTTGCCGAAGACGCTTTGCACCTCGGGAATCTGCCGCAGTTGCCGGTCCTGGATTTGCAGAATTTTCGTCGCCTCGGTGATGGACAGGCCCGGAATCGCCGTGGGCATGTAGAGGAGGGTGCCTTCGTTGAGCGGCGGCATGAATTCCTTGCCGAGCTGCAGGAAGGGACAGGCGGTCGCGGCGAGGAACAGGACGGCTACGGTGAGGGTAAGCCCTTTCGCAGCGCAGGACGAAATCCACCAGCGGCAGGTAGAGCCAGATGCAAGAGCCGGTTCACCGGGTTTTTCAATTCCGGAGTGATGCGCCCGCGAATCGAGCAGCAGTCATCAACACCGGGACCAGCGTCACCGCGAGCAGCGCGGCGAAGAACATCGAAAAGGTCTTCGTGTAAGCCAAGCGGCTTGAACAGCCGCCCTTCCTGCGCACCGAGCGAGAAGACCGGGATGAAACTCACCGTGATCACCAGCAGTGAGAAAAAGAGCGGGCGCCCTACGGTTTTTGCCGCGCTGGACGATCACCCGGGTCCGCTCGCCGCCGTGCGGCTCGCGCCCGTGCTCATGCCGGAAACGTTCCAGGGCCTTGTGCGCATTCTCCACCATGATGATCGCCGCATCCACCATCGCGCCGATGGCGATCGCGATGCCGCCGAGCGACATGATGTTGCTGGTGAGCCCCAGCGTCGCACATCGGCAGGAACGAAGAGCAGGATCGCGATCGGCAGGGTGATGATCGCGACCAGCGCCGAGCGGACGTGCCAGAGGAAGACCACGCAAACCAGCGCGACGACGAGACTCTCCTCGATGAGCTTGTCGCGCAGGGTGGCGATGGCGCGGTGGATCAACTCGCTGCGATCATAGGTGGGCACGATCTGCACGCCCTCGGGCGAGCGAGCTCTGGATCTGCCGGATCTTCTCCTTGACGCCATCAATGACCGTGAGCGCGTTTTCTCCGTAGCGCATCACGACGATGCCGCCCACGGTTTCGCCTTCGCCATTGCAGCTCCGCCACGCCCCGGCGCAAGTCGGACCCAAGATGCACGGTGCCGACGTTTTTCACGATAAACCGGCGTGCCGTTGTCCACCCGGAGCACGATATTTTCCAAATCCTCGGGCTTTTTGATATAGCCGCGCCCGCGCACAAAATACTCCGTCGTCGCCACCTCAAAGATCTTTCCACCCACGTCGGCATTGCTGCTTTTGATCGCATTCACTACCTCGTTCAGCGGGATGATGATAGGCCGCCAGGGCATTCGGATCGAGATCCACCTGATACTCCTTGATGAAGCCGCCGACCGGCGCGATCTCGGCCACGCCTTTCACCGAGCCGAGTGTGTAGCGCAGGTTCCAATCCTGCAGCGAACGCAGTTCCGCGAGGCTGTGCTTCCCACTTTCGTCCACGAGCGCGTATTCATACACCCAGCCCACTCCGGTGGCATCCGGGCCGATCACCGGATTCACGCCTTCGGGCAGGGAATTGCGAACGGAATTGAGATATTCGCAGCACCCGCGAGCGCGCCCAGTAGATATCCGTGCCATCCTCGAAAATGACATAGACGAACGACTTCCCAAACATGGACTCCCCGCGCACGAATTTCACCTTCGGCGCGGCGATGAATGCGAGTGGAAATCGGATAGGTGATCTGGTCCTCGACGAGATCTGGCGAGCGCCCGTCCCAGTCGGTGTAAACGATCACCTGCACGTCGCTGCAGGTCGGGGATCGCATCCAGCGGCGTATGCACCAGCCCGTAAATGCCTGCGGCAATCGCGAAGAATGGTGCCGATGAAAACGAGGAGCTTGTTGCGCGTGCTGGCTTCAATGAGTCGCTCGATGAAGGTCTCTCGCGGCGGATGGAGCGTCAGCTCGTCCATGGGTTGGCTCCCACATAGTATTGCTGAGTCCGGAGCAGTTTCCTCGCCCGCGCAAATCTTAAACGCCCCTTGGACCTTCGATTCCGCATCAATCAGGAAGTTAGCGCTATTCACTACCCGCTCACCGGACTTTAGGCCGTCCTTCACTTCATAGAAATCGCCATATCTGCGCCCAGACTGACCAAGCGCGGTTCCAGTCGGCCTTCGCCCTTATCCACAAATACGAGATTACGCAGGCCGGTGGGCAGGATCGCGCTCTGCGGCACGGCGAGTGCGGTGGTGGCGTCGATTGCAGATCGGCGTCCACATACATGCCGGGGCGCAAGCGGGTTCCGGGGTTGCCAAGTCAATCCGCACCCGGGTGGTGCGTTTTTCGGCGTCCACACTCGGCTCGATCACGGCCACCTGGCCCTGGAAGGTTTCTCCCGGGTAGGCGGGCGAGGTCACCCGCACGGGCTGCCCCGGATGCAGCGCGGCTATTTCGGATTCATAGAAATCCGCCCAGACCCAGACCGTGGAAAGATCCGTCACTTCCACCGAGTGCGTCGCCGGTTTTCACGCGGTCGCCTTGTTTCGCCGAGACCCGGGCGACGATTCCCTGAAAGGGCGAGTTGAGCGTCAGCACCTCATCGGCCCGGCCACGCTGGATCAGCGCATCGATCTGCTCGTCGCTCAGGTTCCAGAGGCGCAGCCGGGATTTCGCCGCCGCGATCAGATTTTCTGTGGAGGAATCTCCGGCGCGCGGGCCTGTGGTCAGGGCCAGGAGTTCCCGCTCCGAGGCCAGCAGACTGGGGCTGTAGAGCGAGAGCAGCGGGGCGCCCTTCCACCGTCTCCCCCGGACGAGGCGACCAGAAGTTGCTGGACGTAACCATCGACCCGGGCAATGTAGGCCCAGCTCCGCCGGGCATCGCCAGCGATGAAGCCCGCGGTGCGAATGTCCCTTTGCAACCGGCGCGCTTCCACCGTGGCGTAGGTGACGCCGATCTGCTGTTGCCGCTCCACCGGGACCGAGAACTCGCTCGTTTCCGGAGCGGCGGCGGCTGGTTGCGCGGCCCCTTTCTTGAAGACCGGCACGAGGTCCATGCCGCAAATGGGGCACTTGCCGGGAACCTTCGAGTGGACCGACGGGTGCATGGTGCAGGTGTAGTAATCGATGTTGCTCTCTGCTTTGACTGGCGGCTTGGTGCACGCGCCGAGGCCGAGTAGCAGCAGCGCAACCATCAGGATTTGGAAATGTGGTTTCATGGGTTTGTGCGGGCCGGCGAATGGCCCGGGAGATTGGGTTCGGTTCCGATGATGGTTTGGAGATCGGCGATCGCCGTCTGGTAGTCGGTGGACATGGCGCTCACTTCCTTTTGCAAGTCGCGCCGGGTTCGTTCGGCCATGAGCCAGTCGGTCAGGCTGGACTGGCCGCTTTCATAACTGGCCTGCGTGGTCGCAACGGCCTTTTGGGCCGTCGCCAGCAATTCGCCGCGGTAGAGTTCGTAGTGATGGTGGGCGGTGGCCACCTGTTCCAGTTGATCGTGCAGGAGCCCCTGCGCCTCGAGGGTCACCGCCTGGAGGAGCCCGGCGGCGGCGACCCGTTCCCGCGCCTCCTGGATCCCGGCGGAATACCTGCCCGCATTCACCCACGGCAGGGGAATCGAAATGCCGGCGCCTACCTGGCTCACGGCTTGCGACGCATCGTTATAGCGTTGGGCGCTGAGGCTGATCGCCGGGTCTGGCTGCCGGTTGCGCTCCGCCAGTTGCAGGCGCGCTTTCTCTGCGGCGAGGGTGGCTTTCGCCAGCTGGATTTCCGGTCGGGATTCCAGCATGAGCACGGTGAGTTGCCCTTCGTCTGGCGTGGGTGGGTCGAGGGTTTCGTCCCGCAGCTTCCCGGGCGGGGTGGCCACCTGCCGGTTCATCAGGACATTGAGCTGGGTGGTGGCCAGGAATTCCTGCCGCTCCAGTTCCCGCTGCTCGTCCTCAATCCTTCCCTGCTCGATTTCCGCCTGCAAGACGTCCGGGGCCGTTGCCTGGCCGGCCTCCAGCCTGGCCCGCAGCCCGGCCACCATTTGCTGGAGCGTGGCGGCATCGTGATCGTTCAGCGACTGCAGGGAGCGGGCCTTGAGGCTGGAAATAGCTTGTCCGCACCTTCGCCACCACCTCCAGTTGCTGGCGTCGGAAGTCTTCATACGCGCCGACGGCTTCCGCTTCGGCCACCCGGCGGCGGGAGAGATTCTTCCCGGTGAGCGGGATCGTTTGCTCCAGCGTCACGGTTTGGTCCGCCATGGAGTTGGACGGCAGGTTGACGAAGCGCGCCGCCGTGGCTTCGTAGCGGAGCGTGGGATCGTCCCAGGCTTTTTCCTGGGGCACGCGCAGGCGCATGGCCTGCCAGCTTCGCCAGCTCGCCGCGAGGGCGGGATTGTGGGCCAGGGCTTCCTGCACGGCCTGGGCGAGCGTAAGGCCGCCGCTCGCCGCAGGTTGGCCTGCCGGGCTGGCGTTTAAGGAAAACAAGCCAGCATAAACCAATAGAAATGGAAAAGACTTCATGACTGCATTCGAGAACTGGAAACAGGAGAGAAGCGTGCCGGTGAATGGGCACACGACGGGCGGGAAAGCCCGGTTCTCAGGTCAGTCGAATGCAGAGCTGCGCCAGCGAAGTGAAGGCGCGCGCCGGCAGGGAAACGGAGGAGACGGCGGGATGCGTCTCACTGTGGGGGAAAGCCCCGTAAATGGTAAAGAGCACGGCTGCCCGCAAGAGGAGCGGATCAAGCTGCACCTGCTGGTGACCGGAGGACGGCGCAGCGGGTGGCTGCGAATGCTCCGTCTGCGTCTTCATCGCGCAGCACGGCATCGCCGCACAATGGCTGAGACAGGCCGGCGTATTCGCCATCATGCCCGAGCTCTTGCACGTGACCACCGTGGTGGAAAACGCCGTCGGCACCAGGCCCATCGCCACCAGCAACAGCACCACGATGCCTTTTAAGAGGCACCGCACCGGGCTGAGCAGTAGATGGAGCGAGGTCATTATGCCGAGGTTTCAAGGCGGTCTTTGCCCAACCGCGCAGCACCCTTCACCCAGTTTCCCCGGAAGTCTAGAAAAAGTCGCAGGGAGCGATCATTGGTCATCTTCCAAGAAGCAACCGCTGGTGGCACCGGCATGCGATTCGGCGCAGCCGCTTCAGCGCGGTGCGAATTGCGCGTGGGTGCGGATGGTTTCCGTGAGCAACGAATGCTGATCCAGCGGAATCGCCGCGGGGAATTGCGCGCCGGAGCGCTCCCATTTCGCCAGCCAGTCCGTGGGCAGGAGCTCGTGGCCGATATGGCTCAGCACCGCCGCCGGGGTGAGCGCGATCGTCGTTTCCGTCTTTACGCCCGCGCTGCGTCCCCGCGCCACGTAAAAGCCCGCGATGAGCAGCGCGGCGCGAATCGCGGTCGAGCAGGTGTAGGTGAACAACTCGGAAGGCCCGGTCCCGCAGGCGGTGAAGAGCTTTTGAAAGGCCGGCAGCGTCCAGGTCTCGGCGGAGGTCTTCGCCGAGAACATGTCGTAAAAGATGAGATCGGGCCGCGCGGGTGCCGTGGTCATCGTCTCCAGGAAGTCGCCGTTGAGCAGGGTCCAGCTCAGGCCGGGATGCGTCTTCGATTGCCAGGCTCCCTCCTGCAAAATGGCGGGCGGGCCGCCGTGGCGCAGATACAAAAATTGATCCTGATACCGCCACGCCAGCCGCAGCGAATCGAGGTCGTTTTCAAAGCTGATGATTTGCAACGGGCGCACCGGGCCTTTCGCCGCCTGCTCTTCGTAGCACAGAATCGCCGCCATCGCGTTCGCCGCCGCGCCGAGGCCGACGTCCCAGATCACCAGCGGCACGGCGTTTTCCAGCGCCTCCTCCTCGCGGAGCTGGACGCGCTGGGCGAGTTGCGATTGCTCCACGTAGAGACTGCGCGCCTCCTCCAGCGGCGGGGTGCGGCTGTGCATGATCTCGCCACTCTCGCGGTGCCGGATGCTGGAGAAACCTTCGGGGGCGGTGTGCACTTCATACGCACCGAGGGTGAGCGATTTCTGTTTCTTCGGCTTTTGCCGCTGGACCGGGTGATCCAGATCCGCCACGTGCAGAAAGGCACGCTTCGCGTGATACAATTCCAGGAAGCGATCCTCCAAAATGCTCTGCCGAATCTCGCGCATGAGCTGGTGGTAGAAATAGATGTTGTGCTGGCCGAGCAGCGTCCAGCCGAGATTCTCGCCGCACTTGGTGAGGTGGTGCAGGTAGGCCCGGGAGTAGCGCGCGCAAGTCGGGCAACCACAGGCGGGATCGAGCTTATCCTCGCTGAACTTGTAGATGCCGCGCCGCATTTGCAGGAAGCCGCGCGAGGTGAAAACACCGCCGCGCTGGGCGAGCTGGGTGGGCATGATGCAGTCGAACATATCGACCCCGCGATGCACGGCCTCCAGGATATCCAGCGGCGTGCCGACGCCCATGAGATAGCGCGGGCGATCCGGCGGCAGCAACTCGGCGGTGAATTCGCACACGTCCTCGCGCTCGCTCCGGCCTTCGCCGACGGCGAGGCCGCCGATCGCAAAGCCGTCGAAGGGCATCTGGCGCAAAACCTCCGCGCTCTCCCGGCGCAGATCGCGGTAGAGCGCGCCCTGCACGATGGCAAACATGGATTGCGGCGACTCGCCCCGTGCGGCCAGGCTCCGCGCCGCCCAGCGATGGGTGAGCTGCATCGCCGCCCGCGCCGCGGCTTCATCCGCCGTCGAGCAAATGCACTGGTCGAGCACCATCATAATGTCGCTGCCGATCGACTTTTGCGTTTCGATGCTCAGCTCCGGGCTCAGCAAAATCGTGCGGCCATCGAGGTAGCTTTGGAAGACCGCCCCGGCCTCCGTCATCGAGCGCGAATGCGGCAGCGAGAAAATCTGAAACCCGCCGGAATCGGTGAGGACCGACTTTTTCCAGCTCATGAACCCGTGAATGCCGCCCGTGACCTCGAACACCTTCGGTCCCCGCCGCAACAGCAGGTGATAGGTATTGGCGAGCAGGATCTGCGAACCGGCGTCCTCCAGTGCTTGCGTGAGCTGGCACTTCACCGTGGCCTGCGTCCCCACCGGCATGAAAAGCGGTGTCTGGACCTCGTTGTGCAGGGTGGTAAACGTCGCCGCGCGCGCCTTCGACCCCGTGGCCGTGGCTTCAAGCTGGAAATTTAAACGCGAAGGCTGGGCAGAATCGCTCATCGAAAGCAAAAGAGTGAAGACGACACCGGAAAGCAATACAAGAAGAGCAACGAAGAGCTTTTTGGCCAGCGAAAGACACCAAAGCAGACGAAAAGCGAAAAATCATCCACGGAGAACGCGGAACGCACGGAAGTGGAGTCCGCGAAAGACGCGAAAAACACGAAAAGGGGCGCCTTCATTTTCGCGGGATTGGCGTTTTTCGCGGACCTTAAAGTTCTGCCACGCCTTTCAATCCCGCTCCGCAGGTTCGGTGTCTCAGAGTGACCTCATTCTTGGAATGGGCGAGAAAGCGAATGGCGCTTTCTCCAATCGCCCTTTGCGGTGAGTAGCTGCCCTCCCCTCGCGCCACCGACTCCTTCGCACCGATCAAAAGGCACTGATTTTCAAGCTCTTCTCTGTATCCATTGCTCTTTAGAGCTCTGGCGGATGGGGAGGGATTCGAACCCTCGTTAGTCTTTTGGACTAAACACGCTTTCCAGGCGAGCCCGTTCAACCGCTCCGGCACCCATCCGTTTTCAGAGGGCGGAACCTTGCTTCGGTTTAAGCAACTCTGCAAGTAGAAGATTTCACCATCTCCAGCGGGTCGGCTTTTTCGGGATGAGACAGACGAGTGTGTCATTGTGCCATCGTGTCGCACAAAGGGTGCGACATGGCGTCGCTGATGCTCGTGGGGTGGAGTTCTTTGGTGTCTGTTAAGATGCTGGTTATAAGCTATTTATGACATTGAAGCGCATCTGGAACGGCCATTGCTGAAGGGGTTGGAAACTTCAATTTTCTTTTAAAACACTATGGCAAAAATTCTTGGCATTGACCTCGGCACCACTAATTCGTGCATGGCCGTGATGGACGGTGGGGAGCCGACGGTGCTCGAAAACTCTGAAGGCGCACGCACCACGCCTTCCATCGTCGCTTTTAGCAAAAACGGCGAGCGTCTGGTCGGTCAGGCCGCAAAGCGTCAGGCCGTCACCAATCGCCACCAATACCATTTTCTCGGTCAAGCGCTTCATGGGCCGCAAGTTCGACGAAGTGCAGGATGAACTGCACCGTGTTCCCTACAAGGTGGTCAAGGCCGCCAATGGCGACGCCCACATCCAGGTGGATGTGAACGGCGAGAAGAAGACCTTCTCCCCGCCGGAAATCAGCGCGATGATCCTCGCCAAGCTGAAGGCCGACGCGGAATCGAAGCTCGGCGAAAAGATCAGCCAGGCGGTGATCACCGTGCCCGCTTATTTCAATGACTCGCAGCGCAATGCGACGAAGGACGCCGGCAAGATCGCGGGCCTCGAAGTGCTCCGCATCGTGAACGAGCCGACCGCCGCGTCGCTCGCCTACGGCCTCGACAAGAAGTCCGACGAAAAGATCGCGGTGTATGACCTCGGCGGCGGCACCTTCGACATCTCGGTGCTGGAAATCGGCGACGGCGTGTTCGAAGTGAAGGCGACCAACGGCGATACCCACCTCGGTGGCGACGATTGGGATCAACGCGATCATGGACTGGATCATCGCCGAATTCAAGAGCGACATCCGGCATCGACCTCACCAAGCAGCCCGACGCCGTGCAGCGCATCAAGGAAGAATCCGAAAAGGCGAAGATCGCCCTTTCCTCCTCGCAGGAATACGAGATCAACCTGCCGTTCGTGACCGCCGACAGCCTCGGGCCCGAAGCACATCCAGAAGAAGCTCACCCGCGCCAAGCTCGAGCAGCTCACCGACCGCCTCTTCGAGCGCACCATCGGCCCGGTCAAGGCGTGCTTGAAGGACTCCGACCTCACCGAATCGCAGATCGACGAGCTCGTGCTCGTCGGCGGCATGACCCGCATGCCGAAGGTCGATCGAAACCGCGCGCAAGCTCGTCGGCAAGGAGCCGCACAAGGGAGTCAACCCCGACGAAGTCGTCGCCATCGGCGCAGCCATCCAAGGCGGCGTGCTCAAGGGCGACGTCAAAGGACGTGCTCCTGCTCGACGTGACCCCGCTCACCCTGGCGATCGAAACCGCCGGCGGCGTGGCCACCCCGATGATCCCGCGCAACACGACGATCCCGACCCGCAAGTCGCAGATCTTCTCGACCTACAGCGACAACCAGCCCGGCGTGGAAATCAAGGTTCTCCAGGGCGAGCGTCCGCTCAGCCGCGACAACAAGAATCTCGGCACCTTCCACCTCGACGGCATCCCGCCGGCCCCGCGTGGCACGCCGCAGATCGAAGTGACCTTTGACATCGACGCGAACGGCATCCTGCACGTTTCAGCGCGAAGGACCTCGGCACCGGCAAGGAGCAGAAAATCTCCATCACCGGCAGCAGCGGCCTCGACAAGGACGGAAGTCGAGCGCATGCAGCGCGAAGCCGAGGCCCATGCCGAGGAAGACAAGAAGGCGAAGGAAAACGATCGAGATCAAGCAACAACGCCGACAACCTCGCCTACCAGTGCGAGAAGCAGCTCAAGGATCTCGGCGAGAAGATCCCGGCCGACAAGAAGACCGAGATCGAAGGCAAGATCAACGACGTGCGCGAAGCGCTGAAGGGCAGACGACACCGACGAGATCAAGACCGCCTACGACGACGCTGCAGAACAAGTTCCAGGGCGTGAGCGAAGAACTCTACAAGCAGGCCGCCGCCAGCGCCGGCGCGGTGAGGCCGGCCCCGGTCCCGAAGCGACCGCGCGACGCCCCGAAAGCCCGAGAAGAAGGCCAAGGCGACGTAGTGGACGCTGAGTTCGAAGTCGTGGACGAAGACAAGAAGAAGTAACGCATAACCACCCTTTACCTAAATTCGCCGTGGTCCGCGACCTCGGCTGGCCAGGCAATGTTCGTAAACCCACAAACAACCACAAACCTAACAGCATAACTACTATGGCAGTTAATGTTAAACCCCTCGGCGATCGCGTCCTCGTGAAGCCGCTCGAAGCAGACGGAAATCAAAAAAGGCGGCATCATCATCCCTGACACCGCGCAAGGAAAAGCCGCAGGAAGGCGAAGTCGTCGCCCTCGGCACCGGCAAGCGCGATGACGACGGCAAGCTCATCGAATTCACCGTCAAGAAGGGCGACAAGGTCCTCATCAGCAAGTACGGCGGCACCGAGATCAAGATCGACGGCGAAGATCTACCTCATCATGCGCGAGGACGACATCCTCGGCATCATCGGCTAATTCAGCTCATCAATCAATCACTCAACTAACTAATCCATCAACTAATACAATGGCAGCTAAACAACTCCAGTTCGACGAAGCCGCGCGCCAGGCCCTCCTGCGCGGCGTCGAGAAACTCGCGAAGGCCGTCAAGGCCACCCTCGGACCATCCGGCCGCAACGTCATCCTCGACAAGAAATTCGGCAGCCCGACGATCACCAAGGACGGTGTGACCGTCGCCAAGGAAATCGAGCTCGAAGACCCGTATGAAAACATGGGCGCCCAGCTCGTCCGCGAAGTCGCCAGCAAGACCAGCGACATCGCCGGTGACGGCACCACCACCGCGACCGTTCTCGCCGAGGCCATCTACAAGGAAGGCCTCAAGAACGTGACCGCCGGTGCGAACCCGACCTCGCTCCAGCGCGGCATCAACAAGGCCGTCGAAGCGATCATCGCCGAGCTCGCGCGCATCAGCAAGAAGGTCAAGGACCGCACGGAAATCGCGCAGGTCGCGACCGTTTCCGCCAACTGGGACACCACGATCGGCGAGATCATCGCCGACGCGATGGACAAGGTCGGCAAGGACGGCACGATCACGGTCGAGGAAGCCAAGACGATCGAAACCACCCTCGACGTCGTCGAAGGCATGCAGTTCGACAAGGGCTACCTCTCGCCCGTACTTCGTGACCAACGCCGGAGTCGATGGAAGCCATCCTCGACAACGCCTACATCCTCATCCACGAGAAGAAGATCAGCTCCCTCAAGGACCTGCTCCCCGTGCTCGAGAAGGTGGCCAAGACCGGCAAGCCGCTCCTGATCATCGCCGAAGACGTGGAAGGCGAAGCCCTCGCCACCCTCGTGGTGAACAAGCTCCGCGGCACGCTCAACGTCGCCGCCGTGAAGGCCCCTGGCTTCGGCGACCGCCGCAAGGCCATGCTCGAAGACATCGCCATCCTCACCGGTGGCCGTTGCATCACCGAAGACCTCGGCATCAAGCTCGAGAACATCACGCCTCGAAGACCTCGGCCGCGCCAAGCGCGTCACGCATCGACAAGGAAAACACGACGATCGTCGAAGGCGCCGGCACGAGCAAGCCGACATCCAGGGCCGCGTGAATCAGATCCGCCGCCAGATCGAAGAGACCACCAGCGACTACGATCGTGAGAAGCTCCAGGAGCGCCTCGCGAAGCTCGCCGGCGGTGTGGCCGTCATCAATGTCGGCGCCGCGACCGAGACCGAGATGAAGGAAAAGAAGGCCCGCGTCGAAGACGCCCTCCACGCCACCCGCGCGGCGGTGGAAGAAGGCATCGTCCCCGGCGGCGGCGTCGGCCCTCATCCGCGCCCAGAAGGTGCTCGACAGTCGTGAAGCTCGAAGGTGACGAGGAGATCGGTCTCCAGATCGTCAAGCGCGCGATCGAAGCCCCGCTCCGCCAGCTCGCCGACAACGCGGGCCAGGAAGGCGCGCTCATCGTGCAGCGAAGTCAAGAAGCGCAAGAGCAACGAAGGCTACAACGTCGCGACCGGCGAATATGTCGACCTCATCAAGGCTGGCGTCGTTGACCCCGCCAAGGTGACCCGCAGCGCGCTCCAGCACGCGGCCTCCATCTCCGGCCTGCTCCTGACCACCGAAGCGGTGATCACCGAGATCCAGGAAGGGAGAAAGCCCCTGCCGATGCCTCCGGGCGGCGGCATGGGCGGCATGGACTACTAAGCGGCGCTTGACGCTGCGGTAGCGCCTGACGCTTCACCGTAAGAATTGAAAGCCCCCGGATTCGCGAGAATCCGGGGGCTTTTTTTCATCGCAGAGGCGCGGAGGCGCAGAGGAGGGGCCAGCGAAAGACGCGGAAAGATGCGAAAAAGGAAAATCCGATTCATCCTGTCCCAAGCGCCGTCTATAACACCGTCATCCCGAGCAAAATGGAGCGGAGCGGAATGACGTCGAGGGAGCCCGTCCTAGTGGCATGCAGCTTGACCTGCAACCCATGCGTCCCACCAAAAGATCACGCCGAGCGAAGTCGAGAGGGTTCAAATGGTTCTGCGCTGGGAGGGCGCCGAGGCTTCTTGATGGATTGAGGCGCTCACTGCGCCAGAACAGTGAGAGATCCATTCGACTTCATTCCGCTGCGCTGCATTGCGCTCAGGATGACATTGGTTTTTGGAAGGAAGGCGTGGGTTGCAGGGGAAGTCACGGCCACGCTTGCGGGTTTTAGCGCAGACTTTTTTGGGCAAATGGAAATGCGGTAAAGCTCGTGAGGGTGGTGTGCAGCTTGCGTTGGCAATCCGCGCTTTTCCACCAAAAGGTCACGCCGAGCGAAGTCGAGGGGGCTCAAATTGTTCTGCGCTGGGCGGGTGGTATGGGTTCTTGCGGCATCGGGGCGCTCACTGCACCAGAACAGTGAGAGATCCATTCGACTTCATTCCGCTGCGCTGCATTGCGCTCAGGATGACATTGGTTTTTGGAAGGAAGGCGTGGGTTGCAGGGGAAGTCACTGGCCACGATTGCGGGTTTTAGCGCAGACTTTTTTGGGCAAATGGAAATGCGGTAAGCCCGTGAGGGTGGTGTGCAGCTTGCGTTGGCAATCCGCGCTTTTCCACCAAAAGGTCACGCCGAGCGAAGTTGAAGGGGGCTCAAATGGTTCTGCGCGGGGAGGGCGCCGAGGCTTTTTAATGGATGGAGGCGCTCACTGTGCCAGAACAGTGAGAGATCCGTTCGACTCCATTCCGCTGCGCTGCATTGCGCTCAGGATGACATTGGTTTTGGAAGGGGGGCGTGGGTTGCAGGGGAAGTCACGGCCACGCTTGCGGGTTTTATCGCGATTCTTTTGGAATAGAAAAGTGAACGATGAGCGCGACTGCGAAAAAGGGACGTGTGCGTGATTGTCTTCGGTTCTCTCCGCTTTGCTCCGGTCCTCGATATCATTCCGCGCCGCTCCGTTTTACTCGGGATGGCTGGGTGATCGGAGGCGATGGGGACCGGGCGGATCGGATTTCCCTTTTTCGCATCTTTCCGCGTCTTTCGCTGGCCTCTCCTCTGCGCCTCCGCGCCTCGGCGGTGAAACCCGCGCTACTTCGTTGCGGTCACCTTCATCGAAAGAATCACCGGGATTCCATTGATCGGGCCAAAGGCGGTGATGTTATCGGTGAACGTGTAGTGGCTCTGCGTGGAGTCGGTGAACTTCTCGCCAAAGCGGTCCACCCCGGCCAGCTGATCATTGAGCGCGGTGCAGGTGTAGCAGCCCTGGTAGTTGCCATTCTTCGTGGTGTTCCAGCTTTCCGAGGAACTGTAGCTGCTGGCGAAGTAGCTGACGTCGAAGGTCGCCAGCGTTGCATACACGGTGGAGTTGCTCAGGTCCGTCAGCTTCAAGGTGCTCGTCGAGGTGTCATACCAGTAGTGCGCCTTGGTGGTGGCAATGTTCTGGTAGCCAAAGTAGTCCAGCAACGCGCGGGTGCTGAGATGGATCGTCCTGGTTTTCGAATACACCGCGCCTGAATAATTCGACGGCGCCTGAAGCGTGCCGGTGATGACGATTTTGGAGGGGGAAAAACTATCCGCTTTGGCCAAGATGCTGCCAGCCACCAGCGCCAGCAACCAGCCGAGAATGACAATTTGTTTTTTCATAGGTGTTACGTTGATGAACGGCCTTGAAACAACCGCCTTGCCCCTGCCTTTATCCGCTATCTTACCGAATGGCAATGCTGATCTGCCCGGCTCCAATGATCGGGCTGGCGATCCCGAAGGGCGGTATGGGTTCTTGCTGTATCGAAGCGCTCAATGCGCCAGAACAGTGAGAGATCCATTCGACTCTATTTCGCTGCGCTGCATTGCGCTCAGGATGACATTGGTTTTTGGAAGGAGGGCGTGGGTTGCAGGTGAGGTCACCGGCCACGATTGCGGGATTTCATGCAGGGTCCGATGGACTTAAAAGTGTGCGCTTCGTGGTGAAAAAACAAAACGCCTCCCATCTCTTGCGAAATGGGAGGCGTGAATGGTTTGACGTCGCGTGCTAGGAGCAGCCCTGGCTGGTGCCGCACTCGGTGCAGCAGCCGCAGGCACCGGCGCGGATCACTTTGCTGGAGCCGCAGTTCGAGCAGGTGGTGTCCATATACATGCTGCCGATGGCTTCCTTCACGCGGTCGGCGTGGGTGTGGGTGCCGCCGTTGAGGTGCGGGTGGCCTTCGCTGTCGGCGCCGTGGGTGATCACGTCGATCACATCGGGCGTCTCGCGGGAGAGATCGCTGACCGGGCGGTTGAGCGCCTTCTTGTCGATCTCGCTGAGCTCGCGCATCGGCAGCTCGGTCTGGCCGCGGTTCGGGCTGGTGGCTTCCTTGTAGCCGCCGATGAACTGGCAGCCGAGCCAGCGGAACACGTAGTCGGTGATGCTGGTCGCGTTGCGGATGTCGGGGTTCTTGGTGAAGCCCGAGGGTTCGAAACGCTGGTAGGCGAATTTCTTCACCAGCGACTTCGAGCGGCACGCCGTATTGCAGGGCCATGCTGGTGAGGGTGGCGATGGTATCCATGAGGCCGCCGATCGTGCTGCCTTCCTTGTTCATCTGGATGAAGAGTTCGCCGGGCTCGCCGGTCTCGAACATGCCGACGGTGAGATAGCCCTTGTGGCCGGCGATTTCGAACTTGTGGTTGATCGCGACGCGGGTCTCCGGCATGCGATGGCGGATCGGCTGGCCGGCCTTTTCGCGCAGGCTGCTGATTTCCTGCTCCAGATCCACGATGCGGGTTTCAAGCTGTTCCTTCTCGGCAAAGACGGCATCGGCCTCGGCGGTTGGGCCGGCGCCGGTGGAGCCGTGCTTCTTCTTGTCCACCGCGAGCGGGGCGGAGCGCTTGGAGCCGTCGCGATAGATCGCGATCGCCTTGAGGCCCAGCTTCCAGCCTTCGACGTAGGTGTTGATGATGTCCTCGATGGTCGCCGTCTCGGGGAGGTTGACCGTCTTGGAAATCGCACCGCTCAGGAAAGGCTGGCAGGCGGCCATCATCTGGATGTGCGCGCGGTAGTGCAGGCTGCGGGTGCCCTTGAAGGGCTTGAATGCGCAGTCGAAGATCGCCACGTGCTCGGGCTTGAGCCCGCTCGCGATGATCTCGCTGCTTTCAGGAACGGCGACGTCCTCAATGGTGTCGTGGGCATCCACGTGGGCGATGATCTTCGCGATCTCTTCGGCGGAGTAGCCGAGGTTTTCCAGCGCGGGTTTCACGGTCTGGTTCACGATCTTGAGCATGCCGCCGCCGGCGAGGAGCTTGTATTTCACCAGCGCGATATCGGGTTCGATGCCGGTGGTGTCGCAATCCATCAGGAAGCCGATCGTGCCGGTTGGCGCGAGCACGGTGACCTGGGCATTGCGGTAGCCATGCTTTTTGCCGAGCGCGAGCGCGCCGTCCCAGCACTTCAACGCTTCGTCCTTGAGGTAGCCGAAGCGGCTGCTGTCCTGAATCTTCGCAACGTGCGAGCGGTGGAGGGCGATGACTTCGAGCATCGGCGCGACGTTGTCCTTGGCCACCGGCTTGTCCACGCCGGAGCAGCGGGCATCGTGATAGCCGGGGAAGGGGGTCATGGCCTTCGCCAGCTCGGCGCTCTGCTCGTAGGCGTGGCCGGTCATGATGCTGGTGATGGCACCCGCGAGGGCGCGGCCTTCCTCGCTGGCGTAGCCGAGGCCGTAGCTCATGATGAGCGCGCCGAGGTTCGCAAAGCCGAGGCCGAGCGTGCGGTAGATGTGGGAGTTCTCCGCGATCTCCTTGATCGGGTAGCTCGCGTTATCGACGATGATTTCCTGGGCGGTGATGTAGATGCGCACTGCGGCCTTGAACCGCTCGACGTCGAAGCTGCCATCCGCTTTTTTGAAGCGGAGCAGGTTCAGCGAAGCGAGGTTGCAGGCCGTGTTGTCGAGGAAGAGGTATTCCGAGCAGGGATTGGTCGAGTTCTGCCGCGCGGTGCCTTTGCAGGTGTGCCACTGGTGGATCGTGGTGTCGAACTGCATGCCGGGGTCGCCGCACACGTGGGTGCCCTCGGCGATCTTGCGGAGCATGGCCTTCGCGTCCTTCTTTTCGCAAGGCGCGCCGTCGGTCACCCGCTTCGTCCACCATTCACGGCCTTCGAGGGCGGCGTTCATGAACTCGTCGCTCACGCGGACGGTGAGGTTTTCATTCTGATACATCACCGAGCCGTAGGCCTCGCCGTTGTAGCTGCCGTCGTAGCCCTGCTCGATGAGCGCCCAAGCCTTGCGCTCTTCCTTCATTTTCGCCTCGATGAATTCCTCCACGTCGGGATGCCAGTCCTTGAGGGTGTTCATCTTGGCTGCGCGCCGGGTCTTGCCGCCGGATTTCACGGTGGCGGCGACCTGGTCGTAGATTTTCAGGAACGAGAGCGGGCCGCTTGGCTTGCCACCGCCGCTGAGCTTCTCGCGGGTCGAGCGGAGGGTGGAAAGATCGCTACCGGTGCCGCTGCCATACTTGAAGAGCATCGCTTCGCTGGTCGCGAGGCGCATGATGTCCTCCATGTCGTCGGCAACCGATTGGATAAAGCAGGCGCTGCCCTGCGGGTATTCGTATTGAGTGGGAGCGCGACGGGCCTCGCCGGCTTCGCGGTCGTAGAAATAGTTGCCCTCGCCGCGATCCTTGCCCACGCCATACTGGTGGTGGAGGCCCACGTTGAACCACACCGGGGAATTGAAGGCCCCGTATTGGTTCACGCACAACCAGGTGAGCTCGTCGTAGAAAATCTCGGCGCTCTTCGCATCGGCAAAGTAGCCGTCGGCGATGCCGCAATCGGTGATCGTGCGGGTGACGCGATGGACGAGCTGGCGCACGGAGTTTTCGCGACCACCTTGATAGGGGTCGGTGCCGTTGGCGATGTCGCCGTAGAAATACTTCGAGACCGCGATTTTCGTCGCCAGTTCGCTCCAGGACTTGGGCACTTCCACGTCCTTCTGCTCGAAAATGACCTTGCCGCTGTCGTCCGTGATCTTGGCAGTGCGCTTGTCCCATTCGATCTGGTCGAAGGGCTTGACCGCTTCGTCGCTGAAGAGGCGGCGAAATTTCAGCCCCTTGGCGGGACTGGTGAACCGGCGATTGGCCGCCGGCTTCATTTTTTTGACCGACATTCCTTTTTTCAACTGGATCATGGCAGGCGAGTTTACGGTTGGAGTTGCAGTTAACGGGTGATTCCGGGGGGCGCACAACGTGTGAATATCCTGTGAATTCCCTGAGGATAACCACTATCTATGGGCGACTGTGTGGAGAGTAGCCACCAGATGTTGTGGATTCAAGAAAAAATCCGGGTCTGATAAAGAATCTTCATAACCCCCTGAAAATGGGCCGTTTTCGCTCGTCGAAAAGAAGAAGGGACGGTGCCATTTTGGTCATTAAAGTGGCGATTTGGCGACGAAAATAAGGGGCTTTTTCAAGAGCGAAAAAGCCCTGGAAACCGCATGGAATGGGGCTTGGCGAGCGCCATGAGGATGAGGTGCGGCAGGCTTTTTCCGCTATTTTCGAGTGACCTCACAACCTCGCTAATCACCGCCTGCGGTTTCAACCCGAATTCCCAGCCAAACTGCCTAGTAGTCACTCAAGGCCCAACCACAACATATTGTGGTCGGTTAATTTAGTCTCACGCAGAGGCGCAGAGGAGAGAGATTTTTCACCACGAAGAACACGAAGGAGGGGATATTTAACCGCGGATTACGCGGATGGGCGCGGATTAGGGTAAGCCCATTCGTGCGATCTACGTAATCGGCGGTTAAAAGCTCCTTTTCGCTGTGGCTTTGCGCCTCTGCGTGAGAATGGAAACAAGAAAAGGAGCCCCTCTTGCGAAGGGCTCCCTTTTATCAATCCTTGCTTTGGTCAAGGACCCTCAGGATTACTGAAGGAGCTTGAGCACCGACTGGGTGCTGCTGTTGGCCTGGGAAAGCATGGAAGTGCCGGCCTGAACGAGAACGTTGTAGCGAGCGAGCTTCGTGGATTCCTGGGCAACGTCAACGTCCGCAATACGGCTGTTGGCGGCAGTCAGGTTGTTCTGGTTCGTGGTGAGCATCGTGGACGCAAAGCCCAAGGTGCTGCTATCCGCGCCGTTTTGCGCACGCATGCCCGCGACTGCGGTGATCGCAGCGTTGAGCTGGGTGACGCTGACGGCAGCGAGGTTGGCGGCACCCGTCACTGCGGTGACAGAGGCGTTACCAGCGAGGTCAGACTGCGTGATGGCGGTCGTTTGCGAACCGTCTTCGGTCGTAGCCACCGACAGAGTGCCACCGCCGAACAGGTTGACGCCGTTGAAAGCGCCGCCGGCCAGGTTGGTGACTTCCGTCTGCAACGCGGTGAATTCCGTGTTGTAGTTGGCGATGTCGCCCGCGTTCTTGGTGACGTCGGTGGACATCGTCTTGAGCTGGGACATACGGTCGAGGATGCTGCCCACGGTGCTGAGCGCGCCGTCCTGCGTCTGCAGGAAGGAGGTGGCGTTCTGCACGTTGGTGTTGGCCGCATTGCTACGGTTGATCGCAGCCGTCATGCGCATCGAGACCGCCAGGCCGCCCGCGTCATCCGAGGGGCTGGTGATCTTGTTACCGCTCGACAGACGATTGATGCTCTGTTGGAGCTGGTCGTTCGCATGTCCGAGGTTGTTGGCAGCCAGAGTTGCCGCGATATTGGTATTGATAATAACTGACATATATTTGGGTCTTCCTTGATTTTAAAAGTGCGGCGTCCGTGCCGCAGTCGGGCCACTTTTGAAAAGGTGTTTGACCTCACCGCCGGGCAGTAATGCCTGACAGCACCACTCATCGAATGGGCGGAGGGAGACTTTAGAAAAAAATCGAAAAATTCGGGAAATGGCCGAAACGGGCCGTTTTCCCATGGTGGGTTTAGCCGCCCGGCCTCCACTCTTCCAATGGCTGGGTCTATCCAGTCGATTGAGTATCTACCCTGACCTTCCTTTCACCGGATTATGTTCGGGAAACGGAGAAGTTATTGAAGCGTGCCAAATACATGGAGCAGGGGCGTTGGTTCACCTCTTAATCTGCGAAGATTGGCGGATCTCCTATCCGTCCCCACCCGTGCTCCCCATCGTTAAATTAGAGCCGTTCCGGCCCTTTCTGGCAAAAAATGCCCATTTTTCGGCAAGGGCGGCAAATTTTTACTTAAGGAGCACTCTGAGGGGTCGATGTGTCCCCCTCAAAGGAGAACTACCGCGCAGCAACCACGGTCGGTTCTCCACCCAAAGAGAAACACCAAACCTATGGCAGGCGTACAAATATCGGGACTCGCTTCCGGACTGAACTGGACAACCATCGTGAATGAGTTGGTTCAGGCCGATAGCGCCCCTGTGACCAATTTGCAGGCCAAGCAGACCACGCTGACGGCCAAGAACAATACGCTTACGTCCATCCAGACCAGCCTGCAGACCCTGCAAACCAGTGTCACCGCGCTGAATGATCCCACGCTTTTCACCCAGCGCTCCGCCTCGACCAGTAATTCGCTGTGGTCGGCGACGGCTGATCCCGGGACGGTCGCCGGGACGCATACGATCAGTGTGAGCCAGCTTGCGACGGCCAGCACTTATCAGGGAGCCAGCCAGATTTCGAGCCCGATCAGTAGCAGTAACGATGTCAGCGGCGTGCTTATTTCCGGGATGAATGTGGCCCAGACGATCACGGCGGGCGATTTCACCGTAAATGGCGCCCGGGTGACGATCGCCACCACCGATACGCTCCAGGATGTTTTCCAGAAGATCAGCACCGCCACCAATGGCGCGGTGACGGCCTCTTATGACAGCTCCACGGATGAAATGACGTTGAGCAGCAGCAGCCCCATCGTGCTGGGCAGTGCCAATGACACGAGCAATTTCCTCGCAGTGATGAAACTGGGCAACAACAGCTCCGGCACCATTACCAGTTCCAGCCGACTCGGTTCCACCAACCTTGATACCGCGCTGTCCTCCGCCGCCCTGGCCGGGACCCTTTCCGGGCAGGATTCGAGCGGAAACGGCGTTATCACTATCAATGGCCAGGCCATTTCCTACAATACCGGGACCGATACGCTGCGGACGCTGATTTCCAAGATCAATTCCTCCAGTGCTGGCGTCACTGCTTCTTACGACGCCAAGAACGACCGCATGGTGCTCACCAACAATGTCACCGGCGATTTGGGGGTGTCCGTTCAGGACACGACCGGTAATCTGGCCAGCGTCCTCGGGCTCACCACCGGCACGCTGACTGAAGGCAGCAACGCCAAGTTTACCGTGGATGGCGGCGCGACCCGCACCAGCACTTCGAATTCACTGACGGCGGACGACCTCGGCATCACCGGCCTGTCCGTTACCATCGCCAGCAAAACCACTGAGAACGTCGCCGTGGGGAACAGTACTTCCTCGGCGCAGACGGCGATCCAGAATTTCATCACCAACTTCAATGCCGTGCAGCAGTTGATCACCGATAGCACGACCAGCTCGACGAGCGGGACGACGGTGACCACTAATACCCTCACTGGCGACCTCAATGTGACGAGCATCGCCCGGTCGCTGATCAATCCCGCTTTCCAGAGTTTTGGCGGCGCGAGCAGCACGTCCGCAATCCAGCGCCTCGACTCGATGGGCATCGACTTCAGCGGCACCACCGGCCAGTTGACGATCAAGGATTCGAGCAAGCTCGCCAGCGCGCTGAACAACAATAACGCGGCGGTCTCCACCTTTTTCACCGACTCCACCACCGGTCTGGCCACCGCCTTTTCCACGCTTTTGAACAAGGTGAGCGGTTATAACGGCTCGATCGCCCAGGAAATCACGCAGAACAACACGGAGAGCAGCCACATCACCGACCAGATCACCCAGTTGCAGCGGCAACTGGATGCGGAAAAGGCCCAGTTGACCAGCGAGTTTACCCTGATGGAGACGATGCAGACGCAGTTGCAGAACCAGCTCCAGTCTCTGAACCAGATGTTCAACAGCGGCAACACCAGCACCACGAGCTCGAACATCGCCTCGGCCTTTAGCTCGAAGAACTCCAGTACCAGTTCTTCCAGCTCCAGTTCGACTAGTTCCAGTAGCAGTTCCAGCTAGTCCTTGAAGAAAGTACTCAAGTTTTCTGTTAATCAGACGAAACCAGTAATATAAGCTAATCGTATGCAAGTCACCGCAAGCCAAACCACACCCTTGTCGAACCTGACGGTCGAGACAAAACCGGCTCAGACTTCGACGGTTTCGACCCAGGAACCGGCCGCAACAGATACGACCGATTCGGTGTCGTTGAACCGGGTTTCCTCGCTGCTGACTGAATTACAGAGCGATCCGAAAGTGCGCCCCGAAGTGGTGGCCCGCGGCCGGATGCTGGCGGAAGATCCCAATTATCCGCCCCAACAAGTCATCAATGCGCTGGCGAGTCTGATCTCCAGCACCGGCAGTAGTAGTGCGTCCTGACCGGACCCGGCTGCCACCGTCCCCACTCCTCTTTTCCCCGACTTTATGAAACACAAGAATTGCGCCCTCGCGTACCGAGCCAACTCGATCAATACCGCCAGTCCCGGTCGGCTGATTCTCATGCTGTTCGACGGCGCCCTGCGCTTTATGAACACGGCGATCAGCGGTTTTGAGGACCCGAATGTGATCACCCGCAATACGACGATTCACAACAATCTCCTCAAGACGCAGGCGATCTTCTGCGAGCTCCAGGCCAGCCTTGATCCCGCGCACGACCCCGCTTTTTGCCAGCGAATGCACGATCTTTACGACTTCATGCGCGACCAGCTTCGCAAGGCCAATCTACAAAAATCCGTGGAGCCGATCGGGATTGTGATCGAGTTGCTTACCAGCATTCGCGACGCCTGGGCCGAGATGCTTGCGCAGACCGAAGTGGCTGCTTCTGCCGCGTAAAAATTGCCGGTTCACCGGAAAGCAAGCCGGACGATTTCAGCAAAAAAGACCGTGGGATGAAAATTCCACGGATTTTTTGTGTGCCGGGCTGGAAGCCGCATGGAATCTAGCTTCGCGGGGTGTGGTGAGGCGGGCGGAAGCGGGAGGTTTGCGGGTCGGAAAAAGGGTGGTGGCACAGCCATTGCTAAGTGGGCGGACAACAACCGAACACTTTTACCAACCATGCTGCCACTCCTCCTCATCAACGCCATCTCCGCCGCCGGGGATATCTATCACAACATGGCGACCCAGGCCGCCGAGAACAAGGCCGCCAAGGAAGCCGCCGCGGCCACCACCGGCCCGACCCCGGTGGGCCAGAGCTTCCCGGCCATGTTGCAGAAGACGGTCGCTTCCACACTGGTGGCCACGCCCACGGCGGACCAGATCGCCACCACGCAGAAGGAACTCACCACCCAGCTCTACCACAGCAACGATGTGGTCTCCGCGATGAACGCCAGCGGTGCCAAAGGGCCGTTCCAGATCAAACTGGATGCCAACGGGGCCGCCTCACTCCATGCCGCGGATGGCACGGTCAAGCCCCTCTCGCTTTCGCCGGAGATGAAGACCATCGCGCAAAAGCTTTACCTGCTCGGGAGCTCCACTTCCAGGGTAACTACCCCGGCCACCACCGCATCGACGACCTCCCTGGCCACGCATCCGACCACGAGCGTCACCTCCGCCAAGAGCGTCATCCTGAGCCAGAACTAACCGCCCGCTTCCCCGTCCCATGCGTCCCGGCAAAAATTCCCCATCCCGCTTTTCCACGGTTTCGCACCGGGCGAGCGGCCTCGGCAAAATGTGCCGCCCGGTGGGTGGATTGACCCGGGAATGGAGTGAAGACGGATTTTTCTCAATTTGTGCAACCTATTCATTGACAGTGCCTTGTAACCTAAAAACCCCGGGTGGCATGCCTGTTGCTAAGCAAAAACTGCCATGATCGAGAGTCTGTTCAATTCCCCCAACTACCAGATGTCGAAGATGATGCTCGACGTCTCCACCCAGCGGCAGGAAGCGCTGGCCTCGAATATCGCGAACGTCGATACCCCCGGCTACCACCGCCTGGACGTCTCCAAGACCTTCGAGACCGAGTTGCAGAATCATTTCAAGGCCGGTGAGCCCACCGCCTCCTCGCTGCACCAGAGCGTCATCGCCGCCGATCCCGACGCCCGCGGTACTCGCGCCGATGGCAACAACGTGGAGCTCGACAACGAATTGCTGAAGATGGGCTCCAACGAGATGCAATACGAGACCCTCACCGAATTCGTGAGCAACTCCCTCGCCCAGCTCAAGACCGCCATCACCGGCAACGTGCAGTAGCCACCCACTTTAACCCGACAGCCACCCAGCCACTATGAATGTAATCTCCGGCATCGATGTCACCGCCAGCGCGCTGAATGCGGAAAAGACCCGCATGGACGTGGTGGCCGAAAATATTGCGAACGCCAACACGACCCACGGGCTCGACGGCAAGCCCTACCAGCGCAAGCTGGTGAGCTTCCAGAGCGTCCTGCAAAGTACCGGCGGCACCGGGGTGCAGGTTTCCCAGGTCAAGAACGACACCACGGCCGGCCCGCTGGTTTACAATCCGAGCAGCCCCGATGCGGATAAGAACGGCATGGTCCACATGCCGAATGTCAACCTCTCCTACGAGATGGTGGACCTCATCTCCTCCACCCGCGCCTACGAGGCGAACCTCGCGGTGGTGAAGAACGCGAAGCAAATGGCCCACAAGGCCCTCACGATCGGCCACTAATCCTTTTCTCTCTCAAACCCAATGTCGCTCATCGGCTCCATCTCCGGAATGTTCACCCGCCCGACGGACCTCACCAACACGGTGCAGTCCGCGCTCAACACCGCCCAGGCCGGCGGCAGCGATCTGCTTCCCTCGATTGACGGCAAGAGCCTCAACGGAGCGGGCGGGGCCAACAGCCTCGGCAGTCTCGCCGGAGCCCAGGGCATTTCGAGCCTTCCGGCGGCCTCCTCCGCCACCGGCGCGCCGAGCTTCGGCAACATGCTGCAGAACTTCGTGAGCGATGTGGACGGCACGATGAAGACCTCGCAGGCCGAGCAGGGCAAGGTGCTCAGCGGCCAGAGCACGAATCTGCACCAGGCGATGATCGCGATGCAGGAGGCCAGCACCTCCTTCTCGCTGATGGTCGAGGTGCGCAACAAGCTGGTCGAGTCCTACCAGGAACTGATGCGGATGCAGATCTGATTTCCACCCGCGCCGCCGCTTCACCCGCTCTCTTTCCTTAACGCTTTTTCACCTTCATGAAACCATTAGTCGAACAATTGCAGAAACTCTGGGGCCAGTTCACGATGCCGCAGCGGATGACGCTCGGGCTGGGCACCATCGCGGTGATCATCGCCATGGCCGCCCTTGTCATGTGGTCGCGCCAGCCGGATATGAAGCTGCTCTACGGCCGCCTGAGCGAGAAGGACGCGGCCGACGTGGTCTCCGCCCTCGAAGCGCAGGGGATCAAGTACGAGATCGGCACCGGCGGCAATTCGATCTACGTGCCGGCCAGACAAGGTGTACCGCGTCCGCATGGACCTCGCGGCCAAGGGCGTGCCCGGCGGCGACGGCGTGGGCTTCGAGATTTTCGACCGCTCGAACTTCGGGATCAGCGACTTCGTGCAGCGCACCAACTACACCCGCGCCCTGCAGGGTGAGCTCTCTCGCACCATCTCCCAGTTGAACGGCGTCTCCGAGGCCCGCGTGATGATCGTGATGCCCGAGAACCGCCTGCTCCTCAAGACCCCCGATTCCCGCCCGACCGCCTCGGTCTTCGTGCAGACGGGCAGCGCCGGGCTGATGCCCGATGCGGTGAACTCGATCCGCTCGATGGTGGCGAACTCGGTGGAAGGCCTGAAGATCGACGACGTGGCGGTGGTGGACAACCACGGCAACGTGCTCTCCGACCAGTTGAAGAGCGACCCCACGCTCGGCAGCGCCTCCAGCCAGATCAAGTACCGCAAGCAGGTGGAAGACTACCTGGGGAACAAGGTGCAGACGATGCTCGCGACCGTGCTCGGCGACGGCAACGCGGTCGTCCGCGTCTCGGCGGATATCGACAGCACCACCTCGAACATGACCTCCGAGAAGTTCGACCCGGAAAGCCAGGTCGCCCGCCAGCAGACGACGACCGAGGACAGCTCGATGACCAGCGAGAAAAGCGCGGACAACGCCGCGGCCGGCACCAACTCCAATCTCCCCGGCGGCGCCAGCACCCCGGCGCCGAACGGCCCGCAGAAGAGCAGCGACGACACCCGCAAAAGCACTTCGCAGAGCTACGAGATCAACAAGGTGACGACCAACACCGAGCAATCGCCCGGCAGCATCAAGCGCCTGAGCGCCGCCGTCTTCATCGCGCAGAAGCCGAAAGCCTCCGACAAGGACCCCGCCGCGCCCGCCCGCACCCAGGCCGAGCTGGATTCGATCCGCCAGATGGTGGTCAACGCCCTCGGCGTCCAGGCCAGCACGCCCGACGAACTGGCCAAGATCGTCTCCATCCAGGAGGTCGCCTTCCAGCAGGTGGCGGCCCCGGTCGAGCCAATGACCACCGAGAAGCTCGTGGGCTATGTGGAAATCGCCAAGCCGATCCTCACCATCCTCCTCGCGGCCGGCATCTTCTTCTTCTTCCTCCGCATGCTCAAGCGCACCAAGGGCGATGACGCGCAATTCCAACTGATCCCCAACGACGCCCAGGCGCTCCTCACCGAGAACGCCACCGGCGGCCCGGCGATCGCCAAGTCGCAGATCTCGCCGGAACTGCTCAACGACCTGATCCGCAAGAAGCCCGATAACGTCGCCGCCGCCCTCCGCACCTGGATGGGCAACCAAGAACAGAAGGAGGCCTGATTTCCATGTCCCAGCTCGATTATAAAAGCCTGACCAAGGTCCAGAAGACCGCCGCCTTCATGGTGTTGATCGGTTCCGATTCCGCCGGTCGTCTCCTCCAGCACTTCTCCGATCCGGAGGTCGAGGAAATCGTCCGCGAAATGGCGAAGCTCCCGGTCGTGCAGCAGGAGGCGCAGCGCGAGCTCATGGATGAATTCACCAGCCTGATCAACGATGCGGCCACCGTCGCCCTCGGCGGGCTCGATTACGTGAAGGAAGCGCTGCAACTCGCCCGCGGCGAGCAGGGCGCGACGACCATCCTCTACCGCGCCATTCCGCCGAGCACTTCGATCGCCGCCGTGCGCGAGCTGGCGATGATGGAGCCCAAGCAGGTCTTCAACCTGATCAAGAACGAGCAGCCGCAGACGATGGCCTTCATCCTCTCCTACCTCGACACGACCAAGACCGCGGCGATCATCCCCTTGCTCCCCGTCGAGCGGCGGCACGAGGTCGTGCAGCGCCTGGCGGATATGGACCCGACCCCGCTCGAGCTCATCGAGAAAGTGCTGGAAAACCTCAAGCGCCACGGCGGGGGCGAGCAGCAGCAGGAGTTCGAGCGCCGCGGCGGCGCCGAGATCGTGGCCCAGATGCTCAATCGCGTGGAAAACAAGCTCACCAAGGACGTGCTCGGCAAGATCGAGGAAAATAATTCCCCGCTCGGCCTCGCGATCCGCCGCAAGATGTTCACCTTCGAGGATTTCGTGCGCCTCTCGGTCAGCGATCTCCAGCGCATCCTGCGCAACGTGGAGACGAAGGACATGGCGGTCGCCCTCAAGTCCGCCAACGATCACATCAAGAAGACCATTTTCTCCAGCATGTCCAAGCGGGCCGTGGAGGGCCTGCTCGAGGAAATCGACATGCTGGGCCCGGTCCGTCTTCGCGACGTCGAGGCCGCGCAGGACCGGATGATCCAGGCCGCCCGCGCCCTGGAAGAGGCCGGCGAAATCACCCTGGCCCAGGAGGACGCCGATGAGGTCATCAATTAAACAGCTCCGCCTCACCGCTCCGTTGCGCCGCGTGAGCCTGCGCGCCGACGAGATCGAGGCCGTGCGCCACCACGAGGAGATCGAGCGCGCCCGCAAGGCCGCCTATCAACAGGGTTTTGAAGACGCCAAGACCTGGCTCGACAAGCAGATGGCCGAGCAGCGGAGCGAGGTGATCCAGATGCAGGAGCAGACGCTCCAATCCATCACCGAGGGCTATGCGAGATTCATGGGCCAGCTTGGCAGTGTGCTGCCTGGCCTCGCGGTGGAAATCAGCCGGCGGGTGCTGGGCGGGATGGAGCCCGATCGCGAGCGGATCGAGCGCATTGTCAACGAGACCCTCTCCGAGATCGCCCCCGGCACCAGCGACATCGAGGTCGCGCTCTGCCCGGCGGATTTTGAGCTGATGAACCACTATCACGCGCAGTTGCAGGACAAGTTCCCCGGCCTCCATTTCGTGGCCGACGCGGGGCTGCAAGTGGGTGACTGCAGGATGCGGAGCGGGTTTGGCATTGTGGATGCTAGGGTGGAGACGAAGTTACAAAACCTCTCCCGTTCCCTGAAATGATGATGACCCTCGATTCCCTTGCCGAGAGAATGCGGCAGCAAATCCAGCAGGCCCCCACGGTCGGCAAAATTGGCCATGTGGTAAATGCTGCCGGGCTGGTGATCGAATCCGACGGCCCTGCGCTCGCCCTCGGCGAAGTGTGCCAGATCCAGTCGCCCCGCCACGATTTTTCGCTCACCGCCGAAGTGGTGGGCTTTCGCAATTCCCGCCTCCTCCTCATGCCCTACGGCGAGGCGCACCAGGTTTACCCCGGCTGCGAAGTGGTCGCGAGCAGCAACACCTCCAAGGTCCCCGTCGGCCAGGGCGCTGATTGGCCGGGTGCTCGACGGGCTCGGCCAGCCGATCGACGACAAGGGCCCGCTCCTCGCCACCTACGTGGATGGCCTGCGCGCCTCGCCGCCCAATCCGCTCCGCCGCCAGCGCATCCACACCCCGTTCCAGACCGGCATCAAGGCGATCGACCTCTTCACCCCGCTGGGCTGCGGCCAGCGCGTCGGCATCTTCGCCGGCAGCGGCGTCGGCAAATCGACGCTCCTCGGCATGATCGCGCGCGGCGCGGATTCCGAGGTGAACGTGATCGCGCTGATCGGGGAGCGCGGCCGTGAGCTCCGTGAATTTATCGAGCGCGATCTCGGCCCCGAGGGCATGGCGCGCTCGGTCGTCGTGGTCGCCACCTCCGACCAGCCCGCGCTGGTGCGCCTGCGCGCGGCGATGCTCGCGACCGCGATTGCCGAGCACTTCCGCGACGAGGGGAAGAAGGTCATGTTCATGATGGACTCGGTCACCCGCTTTGCGATGGCCCAGCGCGAGATCGGCCTCGCCGTGGGCGAGCCGCCGACCAGCCGCGGCTACACGCCCTCCGTTTTCTCCCTGCTCCCGCGCCTGCTCGAGCGCACCGGCAGCGGCGAGCACGGCACGATCACCGCGCTCTATACCGTGCTGGTGGATGGCGACGATATGAACGAGCCGATTGCCGATGCCGTGCGCGGTATCCTCGACGGCCACATCGTCCTCTCCCGTGCGCTGGCCACGGCCAACCATTTCCCCGCGATCGACGTGCTGGAAAGCATCAGCCGGCTCACGCGGGAATTAATGCCGGAAAACGAACTCGCGGCAATGGGGTCGGCACGCGATTTGCTAGCGCTTTTTCGAAAAAACGAAGACCTCGTAAACATCGGCGCCTACACCAAGGGATCCAACCCCCGGCTCGATCGCGCGGTCGATAAACAACCCCACCTGATGAATTTCCTGCGCCAGAGTGTCACCGAGAAGTGGACGCGGCAGCGCAGCCTTTCCGAACTGGCGAAACTGATATGAAACCCTTCCGATTCACCCTGGAGTCCATCCTGGAACTCCGCCACCGCGAGGAAGACGCGGCCCGCCTGGAACTCTCCCGGGCGCTGGAGCAGCAGCGCGAGGCCGCCTCCGTCTGCCGCATGGCCCGCGAGCGGCTTGAGGATGTGCTCAAGCAGATCGCGGAAAGCAGCACCCATAGCTTCAATGTCGCCGAGCGCCGCCGCCAGTGGTCGCTCAAGCAGGCGCAGCAGGACATCTGCGACCGTTCGCAGAAGCTGCTCGACGAGTGCACCCGGGTCGTCGAGGCCCGCCGCGGCGTCGTCATCAAGGCCCGGCACAACCGGGAGCTGCTGGAGCGCCTCAAGACCACCCGTCGCGAAGACGCGGAGCGCGAGGCCCAACTGGAGGAACAGATTATATTCGATGAGCTCGCGATGTCGCGCAGCCATCGCACTGCCCTGAAAGGAGCGGCCGTCGCATGTTAAAATCACCCTGGTTCATCGTTGTGCTGGGCGTCCTGCTGGGCGTCGGCACCAGCGCCTTCCTCGTCATGAAAAGCCTGAACGGCATCGTTGCGGCCAAGCCCGCCGCCGCCAAGAGCACCGAGCAGTATGTCCAATTCGCCCCGCGCGACTGGACCATGCGCAGCAACGAGTTCGAGAAGCTGGCCAAGGATTTGCAGGATGAGAAGGAAGCCCTCGAGACGCGCCGGAAGGAGCTCGACGAGTACTCGGAGCGCCTCGTCAACGAGCGCAAGGAGATCGAGAAGGTCCGGGTGCAGGTCGATGAAATGCGCAAGCTCGTCACCGACAACCTGCCGAAGCTCGATGCGAGCGAGAAGGTGAACATCAAGAGCCTCGCCAAGACCTACTCCACGATGGCCCCGGCCGATGCGGTGGCCGTGCTGCGCGAGATGGATGACTCCACCATCGTCAAGATTCTCTCGGTGATGAAGGCCGATGTGGTGGGCGCAATCTTCCAGGAGATGGCGCGCACCAAGGATGGCGACGCCACGCTCGCCACCCGTGCGGCCCATCTTTCCGATCAATTGCGCCTGCTCCAGACGCCGCCCACGACCTCCGCCACCACGCCATGATGTCCCCCGCTCCCGCCCCTTCCGCCGCGGCCACGGCCGCAGTCGCCGCCGCAGTGGCCCCGGGGAGTGCACCCTCGCTGCTCCCGGCGATGGCCACGGCGACGCCCGCACCCGCGACGCCGACTTCGTTTGAAAATATGCTCGCCGGCAGCACCTCCGGAAAAGCCCCGGCTCCGGTCAAGGATCACGGCGCGAACGCCGGAGGGAAAGGAAAGGACGAGAAGAAGGATTCCATGGACGACGCGCGGCAAACCACTTCCCTGGCGGGCGCGCTGCTCGCCACGCTGCCCCCGACTCCGCCGCCGCCGCTCACGCCGAGCCTGAAGACGGAGACCCAGCCGGAAGGCGACGCGAAGGAAGCTTCGGAGGCAAAGGCGGGGAAGGCTAGTGAAGCGGACCCTGCTTCGGCACTCGCCACCACGCTTTCCGCGGCGGCGGCGACTCAGCCTTTCACCAGTTATACGACGCCGGCGGATTCCCCTGCGGTTTTGCCGGTGGAGGCCGCGAAGAATGGGAAGGGGACGCAGACCTCCGCGCTGCCGACGGCTTCCGCAGTAGCTCCGGCTCCGGTTTCCAGGCCACCGCTTCCGGTCACTCCGTCGGTTACGCAACCGATGCCGGCTGATTCTCCGTCGGTAACGAGTTCGCAGGCGCAGGTGCAACGGCCAGTCAGGACGCCGATGCCGATTTTCGCCGCATCCTCAACGGCCCACCGGGCCGTGGCTACAGCAATGCCCGCTGGCGCGGAGGGGAAAGTGCCGACGCCTCAAAATAACTCCACGCCTGCGTCTTCCAGCACTTTCACGGCTCCCGCTCCGAGCTTGGATTTGCCCGTTTCGGCGCCGCCGGAGGCCAAGGCCCAGCCTGATCCGGTCGCCTCGGTTGATCCGACGGCCCAGCCGGTTGATCCGACCGCGCAAGCTCCCGCCAGCCCTGCCAGCCAGCCGGCGGAGCCTGCTCAATCCACGGCAACCACGCCTTCGCCGCTTTCCACGGCCCTGCAAAGCGGGTTCACCCAGCCCGCAGCGGCAATTAATACCCCTGCAAATTCTGCCGCTTCGACCATTCCCGTGACCTCCGCCCGCGCGGCGAAGTCGGAAAAAATTGCCCCGGCGACGGTGGCGAAACGCAGCGAGGCCGCAGTTTCCGAAAAAATTCAATCGCCCGCCAAGGCTGATGAATCCTTGCTTGGCGGGGTAATTGCCCAGGTGCGAAAGGCGGCTGGCACGACCGTTGCTAAGGGAGCTTCCGACATGGTTTCCACCGTATCCAATTCCAGCTTCAGCCACGCCGGGCACGCCCCGTCGAGTGAAGCCGATTCCCTCCCGGGCGCTCTGGCGCAGGCCGGGGACGAGGGGGACCAGTCGTCCGATTCGTCCGATTCGTCGGATTCGCAACGCGAACCTGAGTTCGTCGTCACCACCGCCCGCGCGGACCGCTCGACAGACGCCGCTTCTTTTGTGGCCCCCACTTTCCAAACCGGCAGCGATTTTACCACCGCCTCCGCCGTGGTGAAGAGCAATGCTCCGAGCGCCCTCTCGGCCACCACCCTCCAGGAATTGCAGGCCGCGGTGGAGCACGTGCGCAGCCAGGGCGATTCCACGGTGCAGATGAAAGTCTCGCTCGAAGGAGCGGGGCAGGTGGAGATCCAGCTTTCCCTGCGCGCCGGGGGCATTCACGCCACGGTCGCGACCAGCTCGCCCGAGTTGCAGGAGGCGCTGCGCCAGCACTGGGCGCAGATCCAGGGCAACCATAACGGGAGCGACCAGAGCTTCCGGGTGGCCGATTTGAAATTTACCAGCACCGGCGGCTCCGGTTTCAGCAACAGCTTCGACTCCAGCCGTCAGCAGTCCTCCCGCCAGCAACCGCAGGATTTTGCCGCCGGGGACGGGGCCTACCCCTCCGACTCCGCGGCAACCAACCGAACCAACCCGCCCGCCCGGGCGGCCCGCGCCACGAGTGGCGGGCTGAACCTGTGGGCCTGAAGCTTAACCCGTAACCCCGATCATCCCATGTCTGTAAGCGCTGTCACCAACACCCCCGCCGCCAGCTCGGTCGCCACGACCACCTACGCGGCGGCGGATGCCAATGCCGGAAAGTCCACGCTCGGCGTGACCGATTTCCTGAAGCTCCTCTCGACCCAGATGCAGGCGCAGGACCCGCTCAACCCGACCGACGATACGCAGATGATCGCGCAGATGGCCTCCTTCACCTCGCTGCAGCAGATGAGCGATCTCTCGACCACGATGAGCAACTACACGACCACCGCGGCGGCGACCAACGCGACGAGCTACCTGGGCAAGAACGTGACGCTCACCTCGAACGGCCAGTCGATCAGCGGTGCGGTCACCGGCGTGGATCTGAGCCTCGGGCTCGCCGATGATCACGATCAACGGCAAGTCCTACGACCCCTCGACGATTACCTCGATCCAGCAACCCACCTCGACCAGCACCACGGGCACAACGACGGGCACAACGACGGGCACAACGACGGGCACAACGACGGGCACAACGACGGGCACAACGACGGGCAGCTAATTTCAATCCCAAACCGCGAAACCAGAACTCAACTCATCGTTAACTACTAGAAAACAAATATTATGGCACTTATCGGCTCTCTTGCGACCGGCGTTAGCGCGCTGGATGCGTTCTCCAAAGGAATGGAAGTCATTGGCGACAACATCGCCAACGTCAACACCACCGCCTTCAAGGATTCCACCGCGAACTACGCGGATGCCTTTGCAAATCTCCTGCAAGGCTCGGCCGCGTCGCCCTCCAGCGGCAACGGCTCGGATGTGATCACCCGCCAGGTCGGCGAAGGGGTGCAGATCTCCAGCATCAAGCAAAACTTCAGCCAGGGCTCGTCGAGCTCGACCGGGGTGAGCTCCGATTTTGCCGTCTCGGGCAACGGCTACTTCCAGGTCAAGGACCAGCAGAACGGCACCGCCTACGCCACCCGCGCCGGCGACTTCCGCGTGGATGACAGCGGCTACCTCGTCACCACCCAGGGCTACCGCGTGCAGGGCCTCTCCAACGGCACCGCCGCGCTGACCGCGAGCGTGGATGCGAATGGCAACCTGACCTTCTCCATCTCCTCGACGACCGCTCCCTCGACGGTGGGCGATCTCAAGATCGACTCCAACCTCACCACGGCCAACGGCGGCATCATCGACAACACCGGCGGCGCCTTCACGGCGGCCCAGATCGACGCGGCCTCGCCGAAGATCACCAACTACACCGTGAACAACGCCGGCAGCATCCAGGTGAACCTGAGCGACGGCGAGAGCTACACCCGCGGCCAGTTCCTGCTCCAGAGCTACCAGGACCCGAATGCGCTCGTGCGCCAGCAGGGCAATCTTTACACCGGGATGCAGACCGCGAACCCGATTGGCGGCATGACTCTCACGGCGGCGAACAACTCGCCGAATACCAACGGCAACGGCATGATCCAGCAGGGGTCGCTCGAACTCTCGAACGTGGACCTCACCAACGAATTTGCGAACCTGATCAACACCCAGCGCAGCTTCCAGGCGGGTTCCCGCGTGATCACGACCGCCGACCAGTTGCTCCAGACCATCGTCAACCTCGGCCAGGGCTAAGCCCGGTCCGTTCCTAGAAACCTGAAACCAGACCTCGACCATGTCCGATACCGCGACCGCAACTCCGGAAGCAGCAGCCGCCGAAGCCCCGGCGAAAAAAGGCGGCGGCGGCGGGATGATGCCCGTCCTCGCCACCATCGTCCTCGTGCCGGTGCTGAGCTTTGTGACTACTCAATTTGTCCTCATCCCGAAGATCAAGGCTGCCGTGGGCACGCCGGCTGCCGAGGGCGCCGAGGCGGCGGCCACCGGTGACAAGGCCGAGGCCAAGGAAGGGGCCGCGAAGGCCAAGGACGGGAAGGAAGGGGCCGCGGGCTCCAAGTCCACCGGCCAGTATGCCCATACGGCGGACTTCACCGACATCATCGTAAACCTGGCCGGCTCGAAGGGGACGCGCTACCTGCGCTCGCACTTCATGCTTGCCGGGGACAGCGAGCAGTTGGAAGGTCTCATTCAGAAGAATATGGATCAGTTGAAGGATGTGGCGATTTCCGTGCTTTCCGCCCAGACGCTTGACAGTCTGGACGTGCCCGGCGCGCAGAGCGCCATCCGCCAGGCTGATCACCCAGTTCAACCACACGCTGCACGGTGAATATATCGAGCAGCTTTACTTCTCCGAATTCGTCGTCCAGTAAGATTTCCCGCCCATGTCTGACGTCTCCGATATGCTCAATCAGTCCGCCATTGACCAGTTGCTGGCCAGTGCGGCGGAGGCGACCCGCTTCCCGGTCTTCAGCCACGCCGGGGAGTCGATCGGGATGACGTCGGAGATCGAGGTCGCGCCGGTGGATTTTCGCAATCCCACCTTCCTCGCGGAAGGGGAGCTGCGCCGCCTGCGCAACATGCACCAGGAGTATGCGCGCACGCTGGGCACGCGCATCACCAGCTTCCTGCGCATGGAGGTGGGGGTGGGCGTGAGCCGCTTTACCACGCAGTCCTACGAGGGCTTTCTGGAGACGCTGAAGAATCCCACGCAGCTCTCGCTTTTCCGGGTGACCGGGCTTTCCGGCGTGGGCATTCTGGAAATCCCGCCGAAGCTCGCGATGGCCTTTACCAATCGCCTGCTCGGAGGCCGCGACCAGAGCGGCGACCAGAATCAATACCTGACCGAGATCGAAATCGCCCTGCTGGAGGACGTGATCGGCCTGATCACCAGCGAATGGTGCAACCTGTGGCGGGACGAAGTGCCGCTGGAGGCCAGCCTCGTCGCGCACGAGACGAACCCGCGCTTCGTGCAGGCCTGCTCGGCCAAGGCGGTGATGCTGGTGCTGGCGCTTGAGGTCACGCTCGGGGAGCTGCTCGAGATCGTCCAGATCGCCGTGCCGGTGCTGATGATCGACCCAATCGTGAAGCGCCTGCATGCCGCGCGGTCGCGGGAGAACAAGCACAGCGTGGAGGAATCGCCGGTCTGGCGGGCGACGTACGATTTGATCACGGTGCCGCTGCATGCCGAGATCAGCGCCTCGGAAATGACGGTGGCGGAGGTGCTCCAGATGAAGGCGGGGGATGTGATTTCGCTGCCACAAAATGCGTTGGAACAGACTCGCATTCGGGTGGCAGGTGCGTTAAGGTTCACCGGTCGCACTGGCCAGCAAAACGGCAAAGCGGCGGTTCAGATTCAAACCATCAACCCTTCCGCAACCAAATGAACACCACTATGGAAGCACCCAATCTACAGCTCGTCATGGACGTCAAGGTCGAGCTGTCGGTTCGCATCGGCTCCTGCAGTCTCTCCATGAAAGACGTCATGGCACTGAGCGCGGGGACCGTCCTGCAACTCAACCAGGCCGCGACCGAACCGGTCGGCCTTTACGTGAACAACAAGCTCATTGCCTACGGCGAAGTGGTCGTGGTGGATGAGAATTTCGGCATCAAAATCACCAAGCTGGTCGGCGACGGAGTATGACCTGGCGTGGAGGATGGTTTGGCCTGGCGACGCTTCTGGCGCTCGCCTCATCGGCGTTGGCGCAGAGCTCACCCAGCCCCGATGAATTCAAGCAGGAGCCGCGGCAAACGCAGATGGCAGGCAGCCTGTCGCCGAGTGCGAAAGTGACCCCGCAACCGAATGTGGCGGCGGATCTTTCGAACAGCCTCGGGAACAGTCTGGAGCTGGTCGGCTATTTCGGCGTGCTCGTGGCCCTGGTGGCGGCGGGCTTTTATTTCATGAAGCGCGGGGTGCCGATGCGCGGCCGGCGCGGGCTGGAAAACAAGCTGAACATTTTGGAGACGAAGATGCTGGGGAACCGGCAGTTCCTCGTCGTGGTGGAATACAACGACAACCGCATGCTGCTCGGGGTGAGCCCCGGCACGATCCAGCACCTGTGCGTGCTCGATGCGGAGCTGCCGGAGATGGAGGAACTCTCCGGCATGCCCAATCCGCTGCCGATGCCGAAGGAGGAAAAGCCATGACGGGCGCTTTTCGGGGCGGCCAGCGCTGGCTGGGGTGGCTGGTGGTTTGCGTGGCTTTGTGGCTGGTGCTTCCGCACGCGGCGCACGCGCAGGGTTTTGGCTTCGGCGCTTCCGCCGGGGGCACGCCCGCCGGGGGCAGTGGCGGCAGTCCGGCGCTGCAGTTGAACGTGGGCCTCAACGACCAGAAGAGCGTCAGCGGCGCGATTCAGGTGCTGGTCCTGATGACCATCCTCACGCTCGCGCCGTCGATCGTGTTTTTGATGACGAGTTTCACCCGCATCGTGATTGTCCTCGGCTTCCTGCGCAACGCCCTCGGGGTGCAGAATGCGCCGTCGAACCAGATCATCATCGGCCTCTCGCTCTTTCTCACCATGTTCATCATGGCACCGGTCTGGACCCAGGTGCAGACCACCGCGCTCGATCCCTACATGGCCGGTCGGATGACCGCCCAGGATGCCGCCGCCCGGGCGGAGGTGCCGCTCAAGCAATTCATGCTCAAGCAGACGCGCACCAGTGAGATCGAGTTTTTCCTGAGCCTCTCGCACAGCGGCCCGATGAGCGTGGCCGACCTGCCGATCACGGTGGTCGTGCCGGCCTTCGTGGTGAGTGAATTGCGCACCGCGTTTCAGATGGGCCTGATGCTCTTCATTCCCTTCCTCGTCATCGATTTCCTCGTCTCGGCCACCCTCATGTCGATGGGCATGATGATGATGCCGCCGACGGTGGTCTCGCTGCCGTTTAAATTATTGCTCTTCGTCCTCGTGGACGGCTGGCACCTCGTCATTCAATCCCTTGTCCAAAGCTTTGGCGTATGAACCTCGAAACTGCAGTCGATCTCCTTCGTTCGCTCATCGGCATCTCGCTCATGCTGGTCGGGCCCATTGTCGTGGTCGCGGTTACGGTTGGCGTCGCCGTCAGCCTCGTGCAGGCGGTGACCAGCATCCAGGAGCAGACGCTGACCTTCGTGCCCAAGCTGGTGGCGATCGCCCTCCTGCTGGTGATGGCCGCCCCCTGGATGGTGCGGAAACTGATGGAATTCACGATTAGCTGCTTCATGCGCCTGCCGGACATGGTCCGCTAGCGCACCCAGCCCTAGCCCGGGGAAAGAACGCACCTTGGAAGCCCTTTTCGATCCAGCCCGCATCTACCTGCTGCTGCTCATCTTTTTTCGGGCGGGCGGGCTGATTACCATCCTGCCGGTGATTTCCTCGGCCGGGGTGCCGGTGATCCTGCGCCTGGCCCTGGCGATGATGCTTTCCGTGCTCGTCTATGCCCTGGTGCCCTCGCTGGGCGCGCCGCCCGACAGCATCCTGCTCATCATCCTCGGCGTCGCGCACGAGGTGGTGGTCGGCCTGCTCATGGGCATGGCGGTGCGGCTCCTCTTTTACGCGCTGGAAATGGCCGGGCAGATCATCGCGACGGAGGTGGGGCTCATCATGAGCTCCAGTCTCGATCCGATCACCGAGGGGACTTCCAGCCCGCCGACGCAGATGCTCGCCTACTTTGGAGCGGTCATCTTCTTTGCCTGCGGGGCGCATCATGCGGTAATTTTTGCCTTTGCGCGGAGCTTTGAACTGGTCCCCCCGGCGGCGGGAAATTTCGATCCGCACGTCGTCGATATCGTGGTGACCGAGAGCGGCAAAATTTTCCTCCTCGCCGTTCAGATGTCTGCCCCGCTGATCGCGATCAATTTCCTGGTGAATTTTTCTTTGGCGATTTTGAGCAAGGCGGCGCCCACGATTAATGCGTTTTCCCTGAGTCAATCGGTCCAAATCATCGTGGGTTTAGCCCTTTTGAGTATGAGCCTCGGGCTCACGGCACATTACCTGCTAAGGGGTCTTGGCGAAGTTCCGGAGCTGATGCTTCGGTTCATTCGCTAAAGACTATGCCCGACGAAAACAAGACAGAGCAACCTACGGAAAAGCGCCTCAAAGAGGCGCGTGAGCGCGGCCAGTTCGCCCGCTCCCAGGAACTGCAGATGGTGGCCGGCCTGTTGGCGACCTTCGCGGTCATCGGTCTCGCCGGGAAACAGACCGGAATCAAAGTCACCGAGATCTGGGTCGGCATCTTCAGCCATCTCAAGGATTTTCAAATCACCGGCGAGCGCGCGGAGGAGTGGACCAAGGTGAGCATGTTCACCATGCTGGAGCTCTGCCTGCCCGTGCTTACCATCACCATGGCGGTGAGCATCGCAGTCGGCCTCCTGCAAACCCGCTTCGCCCTCTCCCCGAAGGCGCTGGGGATGAAGTTTGAACGGCTGAGCCCTTCGCAGGGCCTGCAGCGCATCTTTTCCAAGGATGGCGGAATGAAACTGGTCGTCGATTCGCTCAAGCTCAGCATCGTCGGTGCGCTGGTCTATTCCGCCACGCAGACGATCCTGCACGATCCCATTTTCTATACCGAGGTGGAGACCTGGCGCCTTGGGCAGTTTATTTACGACAGCGCGCTCATGCTGCTCATCCGCATGGCCGCCGCGCTCGGGGGCGTCGCCCTGCTGAGCTACCTCTATCAGCGCCACCAGATCAACCAGCAGCTCATGATGAGCCGCGAGGAAGTGAAGGAAGAGCACCGCTCCTCCGAGGGCGACCCGCTCATCCGCGCCATGCGCCGCCAGATGGCCCGCCGGCTGTTGCAGAAGCAGATGCTCTCGAAGATCGCCACCGCGGACGTGGTGATCACCAACCCGACCCACTTCGCCATCGCGCTGAAATACGAGCGCGGCGTCGATCAGGCCCCGGTCATCCTCGCCAAGGGCGAAAACGCCTTTGCCCGCCGCATCAAAGCCCTCGCCGCCGAAAACGGCGTGCCGATGGTCGAGAACAAGCCGGTCGCCCGCATGCTCTTCAAGTATGGGAAGGTCGGCAAGGCCATCCCGGTGCAGCTCTACCAGGCCGTCGCCGAGATCCTCGGGTTCGTCTATCGCACGCATCGCCTCTACTTCCACGAGCTCAAGCAACGCCGCCTGACCGCTTAATTTTTCTCTCTCCGCCCCTTCCTTATGTCCACCGCTACCGCCGCTGCCCTCCCCGCTGCTTCGACTGGCAAGTTCAGCCTTGGGACCCTGCTCAAGAATCGCGATCTCTTCTTCACCTTCGCGCTCTTCGGCACCGTGGTCTTGCTGGTGCTGCCCGTCCCGGCCATGTTGCTCGACGTGCTGCTCGCCCTGAGCATCGGCATGTCGCTCCTCATCCTGCTGGTCATCATCTACGTGGAGGACCCGTCGGAATTCTCCGGCTTCCCGACCTTGTTGCTGGCGGTCACTTTGTACCGATTAGCGCTCAACGTGGCCTCGACCCGGCTCATCCTGCTCGATGGACACGCCGGTGAGGTCATTCAGTCGTTTGGCAGTTTCGTCGTGCGCGGCAATTACGTCGTCGGCACGGTCATTTTCTTCATCCTGGTGGTGATCAACTTCATGGTCATCACCAAGGGCGCCGGTCGTATCGCCGAAGTGGCCGCCCGTTTCACCCTGGATGCCATGCCCGGTAAACAAATGGCGATCGACGCCGAGTTAAACGCCGGGGCCATCGACGAGCCGACCGCCCGCGCCCGCCGCCGCAAGGTGCAGGGCGAAGCGGACTTTTACGGCGCGATGGACGGTGCCAGCAAGTTCGTCCGCGGCGACGCCATTGCGGGCATCCTGATTACGTTCATCAACGTGGTCGGCGGTTTCGGCATCGGCATCCTGCAAAAGGGCCTGCCCGTCACCGAGGCGCTCCAGAAATATACGCTCCTTTCCATTGGTGACGGTCTGGTTTCCCAGGTTCCCGCGCTCATCGTTTCGGTGGCCGCCGGTTTGCTCGTCACCCGCGCCTCGGATAATACGAACCTCGGCACCTCGCTCGTCCGCCAGCTCGGCATGCAGCCCCGCGCGGTCGGCATCGCGTGCTCGATGATGTTCGTCTTCGCGATCGTGCCCGGCCTGCCCGCCGCGCCCTTCATGCTGCTCGGCAGCGTCGGCGTTGGCATCAGCTACCTCATGCGCAAGCATGCCAAGGCCGCCGCCGCCAAGGCCGCGGCGCCCGCTGCCAAGGCTCTCCCCGGCGCCCCCACCGTGGGCAAGGATGGCAAGCCGCAGCCGATTGCCGGCAGCACCCAGGATTTGCAACAGCTCATCGACACTGAGACCTTCGCGATCGAGCTCGGCTACGGTCTCGTCCGCCTGGCCGACCGCGCCAGCAACGGCGACCTGCTCGACCGCATCACCGGTGTCCGCAAGAGCTTCGCCCGCGACATGGGCATCATCGTCCCGCCGATCGCCGTCCGCGACAGCGTGGAGATCGACGCCAGCGACTACCGTTTCCTCCTCCGCACCAAGCAGGTCGCCAAGGGCCAGCTCATGAGCAATCGCTGGCTGGCGATGAACGTCGCCGGCAGCCCGGTGAAGGTGAAGGGCGTGCCCACCGTCGAGCCCGTCTTCGGCATCGACGCCGTCTGGATCGACGCCCCGGAAAAAACCGTCGCCGAAATGAACGGCTACAGCGTGGTCGATGCGCCGTCCGTCCTTATTACCCACCTCTCCGAGACCCTCAAGCAACACGCCTGGCTCATGCTTAGCCGCCAGGATGTGCAGACCCTCATCGACCATATCAAGGCCACCCATTCCGCGCTTATCTCCGAGCTCCTGCCCGACATGGTCAACATCGGCATCATCCAGCGCGTCCTGCAAAATCTGCTCAAGGAAGGCATCCCGATCAAGAACCTCACCGTCATCCTCGAGTGCATCGCCGACTTCGCCCCGATGACGAAGAACCCCGACGACCTCTCCGAGCAAGTCCGCAAGCGGCTCGGCACCTACTTCATCTCCCAGTTCGAGAGCAGCCCCGGCATCGTCAAGGCGATCACCCTCGACCCGCGCCTCGAGCAGGCCCTGGTGTCGCGCGTGCAGAAGTCGCAGTTTGAAGTCGGCCTCAGCCTCGACCCCACCATCGCCCATCATCTGCTCAACGAGCTCAACCGCCGTTGCACCGAGATGATCGAAGGGGGCTTCACCCCGATCATCATGATCACCGCCGAGGCCCGCCTCGCCTTCAAGCGCTTCTTCGAGACCTCCCTGCCCAAGCTCGCCGTCCTCAGCTACCACGAGCTCCCGCCGCAGACCGAGATCCAGAACTTCGCGATCATCACCCCGCCCGCCCAGCAAATCGCCCAAGCCCCGCAAATGCAGGCGGCGTGAGGATTTCACGCCACCAGCCTGTGACCGCTATCCAGCGGCCCTCCGGGGCGCATGAATTTGTGGGGGGTGCGTGGTCCGGTGGTTTTCACCACCGGCTAATCTCCGTCGTCCCTCCGGGACTTTATAGCAGTTCTCGAAAATCATTTCCGAAACGATGGTGAAAGAACGCCAACGGCGTTCCCTCCATCAGCCCGGGGTTGGTGCGACTTTAGGAGCGCCTACCCTGGGAACCCACCCACCCGCTCCTGAACCCTGTCGGAAATCTCTGCAAAAGTCTTTTGACTGAGGAGAGAGAAGGAAGGAGAGGAACGGATGCAAAGCGCGCGGGATAACCAGACCACCTTTTATGAATTGGCGATGCAACAACGGGGAGGTGCCAATCATGTGTTGGAAACCCTCAGCCGCGAGGTGGATTTCCGCGAAGCGGAGGCCCGTGTGGCCGCGACCTATGCCGCAGGCGGTCGTCCTGGCTATCGCGTGGGCGTGCTTTTGCGCGTGATGATCCTCCAGCACCTTTACGGGCTGAGTGATCCTCAGGCGCAAACACAGCTTGCGGACCGGCTCAGCTTCCAAAAGTTCGTGCAACTCGAAGCGCACGAAGCGGTTCCCGACGAGACGACCATCTGCCGTTTCCGGCAGCGGCTGATTGCCTGTGGCCTGCACCGGGAGTTGCTGGAGTTACTCAATGAGCAGCTTGAAGCCCGCGGCTACATTGTCAAGCGAACCACGCTGGTGGATGCGACGTTGATCGAATCCAGCCGCAAACGCCCGGACGCCGCAGCAGCGCGGGCGAGCCAGGCCCCCGATGCCGACGCTCGCTACACCCGCAAATATCACCAGAGCTACTACGGCGACAAAGCCCATGTCAGCAGTGACGGAGCCCACCAACTGGTGCGCACGGCAAGGATCAGTCCTGCCAACGCCAACGATGCCGACTGGCTGGAGACGGTAACGCCACGGGACACCGGCAGCCTGTATGCCGACAAGGCTTACGACACGAAAGCCAACGCCGCATGGCTTCGGGAGCACGGGATTGAAAATCAGATTGCCCGCAAAGGGGCGCTGCATATTAAACTCACCGAGGAAGATCACCTGGAGAACCGGCGCAAAAGCCGAGTGCGCAGCGGCATTGAGCGCATCTTTGCCCATTGGAAGAAATGGCAATACTACCGGCGGGCTCGCTATGTCGGACTGGAGCGCAACCAACTCGAACTGACACTCAAGGCCGTCGCCTACAATCTCAAACGACTGGTTCGCATCCTGACTTTGCCAGTTGCCTGCCCCTGATCTTCCCGCTTCGACCATCTTGGGATGCCCCCCCGATCCCATCAACACTCATTGCTTCCCTAACCCCGCGCGATAGTCCGCGCGATAGCCCGTTTCGCAAACTCCCCTTTTTGCAGAGGTCTCTGGAGGGGTTCCCTCCACGGGGCGGCACGGCTGTTCTGCTGGCCATTCGGAAATTGCTTTCGAGAACTGCTCTACGAATGGCAGGCGTTTGTAGAAAATCGGAATTTCGCCTTCGCTCTCCCATCTCGCTACCAGCGCAAATTTGAGTCCCGGAGGGACGACGGACATTAGCCGGTGGTGAAAACCACCGGAACCCATCCTACCACAAATTTATGCGTCCCGGAGGGCCGCTGGATCGATGCTATTATGCACCAAAAGGTTTTACAGGTATCGCTCGTCGTATTTCACGCCACTGCGCTCTAGCAATTCACGATATTCTTCCTGAAAGGTTCGGCGACGGTGGTGTTCTTCCTGGCGGGCAATGTAATCGCTGACCACGGCACGTTGAGAAGCGCTCACCGTGAAAGCTCCATAACCTTCCTGCCAGGCGAAGTCACGGAGGCCGATTTCATCGTGCACCCAGCGCGAAGAGGCCGCCTTCAAATCGCGCACTACCTCGGCAAGGCAATGGGTGGCCCGCAGCCCCAATAACAAATGCACGTGATCATTCGTGCCGCCGACGTTTTCAGGGACGCCTTCGGCGGTCTTGATTGCTCCGCCAAGAAAGGCATGCAATCGCGTTTGCCACTCCGGGCGAATGGATGCCGTCCGATCCTTCGTGCTGAAGATCACATGATAATGAAGCGAAAGCAGAGTGGATGACATAGGACAATCTCGACGGTTTCCAGCGGCCCTCCGGGACGCATGATTTTTTTGGATATCAGATACCGGTGGTTTTCACCACCGGCTGAATCTCCGTCGTCCCTCCGGGACTCAAATTGGTGAGGAAGGTGGGTTTCTAATCGGTGCTGATTTGCCTTTTGGTGCCACGTAGATTGACCGTCTTGAAAAACATAAAACGGTTCATTTCTCCCCAGTTTTGATCTCCAATGTCGCTGACGCAAGCCCGTCTCCGCTCGCCTTGATCTCGATGGAGCCTTGCCTTCTTTTGCTCTCACGAGGGCGATGCAACGTCCGGCATAGGCGTGGCGTTGGTGGGCTTGGAAGGGCTCGGCGCTGGCGTTGTTGGAATTGTCCACTGCGATGATGGTGCCGGGGCCTTGTATGTCGAAGGTGACCAAATTTTGTGCGCTGGGGACGGGGACGCCGTTTTTATCCACGATGGTTGCGGTGATGGTGGCGATGTGGTCCCAGCCGGGAACCAGCTCTGTGCGATCGGTGGAAAGCTGGATGGCGGTGGGGGCTCCGGCGGTGCGCAGTTCTTCGGTGGCGACGATTTGGCCGTGGTTTCGGGCCACGGCTTTGAGGCTGCTGGGGGCGAAGGGGTACGGTCCAGGTGAAGGGGGTGGCATCGGGGTTCAGGGGCTTGGAGCCGAGGGATTTTCCGTTCAGGAACAGCTCCACTTCGTCGCAGTTGCTATACACCTCCACGGGCTCGTCGTGGGGGGCAAGGTTGGTGGGGGTCCAGTCCGGAAAAAGCACCTGCCGGGTCGTCTTGGGCTTGGGCAGTTTTTCGTAGCCGGGGTCGATGGGGGTGGGCGCGTCGTCGCCGATGCGGCGGACGAGGTGCACCACCGGCTGCTGGCTCCACCAGCTTTCGCGCTGCAAGGCTCGGGGATTGGGATGGCCGGTGCGGTCGAAGAGGCCGCTGGAATTGGCGATGGTCGGCCATTTGCGCGCCTCGCCCAGATAGTCGAAGCCGGTCCAGAGAAACTGTCCGGCGTATTCCGGGTGATCGCGCATCGCCAGCCATTGCTGGCGGCCGTGCGTATTCTCGGTGCCGATGATCTTGCGGGTCGGCTGATCGGCATGGGCGCGCAGGAGTTCCAGCTCGCGGTAGTTCTGGCCCACGACGTCGAGCAGATCGGCATAGCCGTTGTTGTAATCGTGGGTGCCATTCGGGGCGGAAGAGGGCCTGCGTCACCGGGCGGGTGGGATCGTTTTCGTGATAGATTTTCAGCAGGGTGAGCAGTGTCTTTTTCGCGGAGGCGGTGTCCCGCGTGTCGTGGATCTCATTGCCCGCGCTGTAGAGCACGATGGCGGGGTGATTGCGGTCGCGGCGGACTGTATCGCCCGCATCCCGGGCCGACCATTGCGGGAAATCGAGATGGTAGTCGAAGGGATTTTTCGCATAGGTCCAGCAGTCGAAAAACTCGTCCATCACGAAAAAGCCCATCCGGTCGCAGAGATCGAGGAACTCGGGCGCGACCGGGTTGTGGCTGGTGCGGATCGCATTCACCCCGAGGCCCTTGAGCAGCTGAAGCCGGCGCTCCCATCCATCCAGTGGCACGGCCACGCCGAGCGCGCCGGCATCCTGATGCAGGCACACGCCCTTGAGCTTTACCTTGCGGCCATTGATCCAGAAGCCGGTCGCGGCGTCGAAATGGGTTTCCCGCACGCCAAAGGGGACGGTGATTTCATCCAGCACCCGGGCTCCCGACAGCGCCTGCACTTTTGCCCGGTAAAGCTGCGGATGGCTTTCATCCCACAGGGCAGGGTGGGGGAGGGGAAGGGATTGGGCAAAGCGTTGCTCTTTTCCGTCGCCCGTCTTTTGTGGAGATGTCTCCGCAGTGGCAACGGATGCTCCGGTTGCATCCAGCAACGAAACCTTGAGCTGAACCGGCAGGCTGGCCGTGGATTGATTCACCACGGAGGTCTCAAGATGGACCGTTGCTTCCCGGGCGGAAATTGTCGGCGTGGTGATGAAGGTGGCGTCCTTTACGAAATGCACGGGATCGGTGAGCACCAGCCGCACATGACGGTAGATCCCGGCTCCGGCATACCAGCGCGAGGCGGGCTGATCCTCGTCATCCACCCGCACGGCCAGCACATTCGGCTGGTCGCCGGAGTGCAAATATTGCGTGAGGTCGTAGCTGAAACTGACGTAGCCATACGGGCGCGTGCCGAGGTGGGTGCCATTGATCCATACGTCGCTATGGGCCATCACGCCGTCGAACTCGATGGAGACCCGCTTCCCCGCGTCCGTCGCCGGGATCATGAAGTGCTTGCGATACCACCCGATGCCCGCCGGGAAAAAGCCACCGCCTGGGCCACTGGGATTTTGCCCGGAAATCGGCCCTTCGATGCTCCAGTCGTGCGGCACGTCCAGGGGGCGCCATTGGGCATCGTCAAAACGAGGGGCTTCGGCACCTTTGACGTCCGCTTTTAAGAAGCGCCAGGCGTGATCGAAGTTCAGGGTATCGCGGGGAGAATCGGCGAGGCCCTCGGTGGCCAGAACGGCCAGGCTGGCAAAGAGCGGCAGGAGTCGGGGAACCATTTTGGGGAGAGAGGAGAGGGTGGCGCGAGGGTGGCCGGGATTTTTCTGCCATCGCTCAAGAAGTTTAACGATGAATTTCGGAAAACGATGCACACTTTTGCAGGAGGAGTCACCACGAAGGACACGAAGCGCACGAAGCGGGAGGGCCAGCGAAATATACGGAATCAACGAAAAGGGAGGCTAATTTTTGGGTCTTTTCGAGTATTTCGCTGAAGAAGCGACATTTTTTGCCGATCTCATTTCCGGGGCGGTGGCTTCTCCCGTTTGCGAGGCGGGCGCGGCAATTATTGCCGGTTCGGAAAAATGTGGTTAACCCCCGGAAAATCCCGCCGATAAGAGCCCTGAGGGCAGGCAGAAAAGGCCGGAGGTTACCAAGGGATTTTCGCGGATGGAAAAATTTCGATGGCTGGTTGAGCCTTTATTCATGCGGGTTTTCGGGTTGTTTTAAGTTTCTGTAAAAACCGTGGCACGGGATTGGCTATGTGCGGATATCGACAACCAACAACCCATTTCAACCAGCATGAAATACTTTCTTCTAATCGGCGGTTTTTGCGGTTTCACGACGGCCTTCGTCGCTGGCATCGCCGGCGGGAATGATCTCGCTTATGTCCTGCGCAATGCCTGCATCGGCTGCGTCTTCGGCGCGATGCTCATGCGGGGAATGCATGCGCTCATGACTTACCAGATCCGGCAACTGTTGCAGCAGCAAGCGGCGGCCAAACACGATCACCACGCGACCGAAGCCGCTCCCAGCCGGGCCTAATTCCACCACCAACCTTCGCCCCAACCTCTTATGTCCGCTCTCGCTGCTCTCTCTGACCTCGACTCCCAGCCCACGCTGAAGGAAATGCCCGCTCCGGTTCCTGCTCCAGCATCCGCTCCGGCCAAGGCGACCCAAGCCTGGCGCGCCTATCGCAACGGACCGGCCTCCGCCGATTCGGAGGATGAATTTTTGAAAGCCCACCTGCCGCTGGTCCGGAGCGTGATCGAGCGGATGAAGGCCTCCTTGCCGGCGCACATCGATACTGAGGAACTCTACAGTGTCGGCGTGCTCGGGCTGGTGCATGCCTCCCGCGGGTTCCGTCCCGATCAGGGCTCCTCTTTCACCACCTACGCCACCACCCGCATCCGCGGTGCCGTGCTCGACGAGCTCCGCCGGATGGACTGGATGCCCCGCCGCTCCCGTACCAAGGCCAAGCAGCTCAAGGAAGTGATCGGCCAGCTCGAACAGCGGCTGGGGCGGATCGCCACCGAGGCCGAGGTCGCCGAGGCCATGGCGATGACGCCCGAGGAATATGCCGAACTGCTCGACGAAGTGCGCCCGATCTCCTGCGTGGAACTCGACGCCCCGAGCGCCGAGGACGAGGTGGACGGCTCCACCCTCCACGAACTGGTCGCCGACCTAAGCCAGGGCACGGCCTACGACGAAGTCGAGCGCCGCGAGGTGATCGAAATCATGTCCGCCCGCATCCAGCAAATGCCCGACATCCAGCGCAAAGTGCTCGCTTTCTACTATTACGAGGAGATGCGCCTCGCGGAAATCGCCGAGATCTTCAGGGTCACCGAGTCCCGCATCTGCCAGATCCATTCGCAGGCCATCTTCAGCCTCCGAGCCTACCTCAAATCCGCCCTCGAACGCTAAAACACCATGCTCGTCATCGCCGGATTCATCATCGTATTGGTCGCCACTCTGGGCGGGTTCATTCTTGCGGGTGGCAACCCCCTGGTCCTCGTCCACGTCTCCGAGTTCGTGGTCATCGGTGGCATCGCCATCGGCATCGTCCTCGCCGCCACCCCCATGGCCACGCTCAAGCTCACCATTTCCCAGATCATTGGGCGCGATGAAGGGCGCGGGTGGCAGCAAGGCCGAATATTTCGACCTGCTCAAGGTGCTCTACGAATGTTCAACTGCTGGCCCGCCGAGCGGGGTAATCGCGCTGGAAGAACACCTCACCAACCCGAAGGAAAGCTCCATCTTCAAGAAATACCCCTCCTTCGGCAACAACACCATCGGGTGGACTTCCTCTGTAACAGCCTGCGCCCGATCGTCGATGGCCGGATCAAACCCGAGCAGCTCGACGAAGTGCTCGATCACGACATCGCCGCCAAGGAAGAAGAGGCCGAGGGTCCGATTCACGTGCTCCAGCTCATCGGTGACTCCCTCCCGGGTGTCGGAATCGTCGCGGCCGTTTTGGGATTATCAACACCATGGCCGCGATCGCGGATGGTCCCGGCGGCGGTCGGTGAAAGCGTCGCCGCGGCACTCACGGGAACGTTCCTCGGGATTTTGGCGGCTTACGGCTTTGTGAACCCCCTCGCGGCCCGGATCAAGGCTGAACAACGGGGTGGAGCTCCTCTACTTAGTCGCGCATCAAGAAGGGCGTCGTGCAGCTTTGCCAACGGCTTCGCGCCGCATCATGGCAGTGGAAATCTCCCGCCGCTGCCTGGACCACACCGTCCAGCCCGGCCCCGACGAAATGGAAAAGACCCTGAAGAGCATGGGCAACGGAGGAAGCCAGGTAAGATGGCCAAGAAAGGCGGCGGACATCACGGCGGCGCCTGGAAGGTCGCTTACGCGGACTTCGTGACCGCGATGATGGCCCTGTTCATGGTGCTGTGGATCTCCACCCAGAACATCGAAATTCGCAAAGCGACGTCGAAGTTCTTCCAGGATCCCTACAATGCCTTGCCCGAACGCTCTTCGGGCATGATGAATGCCACCGGTCGCCGGACCCGCAACGACGAAAGCCATACCGACCAAACCGCCCCGGCCGACATGGGCTACCTCCAAGCGATCGCGCAAGGAACTCTATCGCTTCATCAATGTCGAGGAAAAGGCAGAACGACAAGCCGATCGATATCCAGATCACCTCCGACGGCCTGCGGATCAATCTCTACAACCGGGCTGCCAAGCCGGTCTTCGTGAAGGATTCCTACGAATTCACCCAGTGGGGCCAGTTTGTCATCCAGACCGTCGCCTGGCTCGTCGACCGCTACGACTTCAAAGTCTCATCGACGGCCACATCCCCGCCGGCAGGCGCCCGCTCCGCAAGGACTACGGCAGCTGGGAACTCAGCACCGACCGCGCCAATGCCTCCCGCCGCGCCTTGCAGCTCTACGCCGTGGACGATCCCCTCATCTCCGAGCGGGTCACCGGGTACGGCGACACCGATCCGCTGCCGAATACGGCCCCCGAATCTCCCTCCAACGAACGCATCACGATCAGCCTCTCCGCCCAGCAGAGCAAGGACTTCAACAAAAAGGCCGCCGCGGTCTTCAAGAAACCGGGGTCCGAAAACGACACCCTTTCCAACGCAACCTCCACCAGCTTGAGCAATGCAGAGTTACCTTGATAGCACCCCCGCCATCGCCCTCGAAGAACCGGCCCCGGCACGCCTGACGGCCCCCGCCGCCAGTGTGCTCCCCGTTTTCGGAGGCGCGCCCAGCCCCGCCGGAGCCCCTGCCTGCCGCTGCGTTCGCCAGCCGCCCCCCCGCGATGGCCGCCCCGGCCTTCGCCGCCGCGCCCCACGCCCACCGCGACGCCCACGTCGAAACGGTGGAAGCGAATGGGGTGATCCAGAAGATCATCGTGGTCTGCGGCTGCGGGGAGCGGATCGAGGTGCATTGCGCCTACTAGGGGAAATGACCAATGAAACAGCAGGCGAGGCGGAGTCTCGCGAGTCATTGGAAAACCATTCGTAGTGGCCGCAACGAAGTGAGCGCATAAAAGCCGTTCATCCGCTTACCAATGTCACCCCCGAGCGAAGTCGAGGGGGCTCAAATTTCTCTGCACTGGGTGAGCGGGCGAAGCCTCTTTAGCCCCTCTGGCTCACGGCGAAAACATTCGATTGGCGTGGAGGTGGTTTTTCCAGTATCGATGGCCGCATTCACCCCATGAAATCACTCGCGACCTTCGCTTTGCTTTTTCTCCCGGTGCTCGGATTCGGAACGGGGCCTTGTCTGTTCGCTCAGGCAGAGAAGCCGGTGCCGCGCCTGCGGGTAATTGTGGACAACGATTTCGGCGGCGATCCCGATGGGCTGTTCGCGCTGGCGCAGCATCTCCTGTCGCCCTCGGTGGAGATTCGCGGGGTGATTGGCTCGCAGAATTATTCGCCCGGGTTTTACGGTCAGCCGGGGTTGGCGGCGTTTGCCACCGGCGAAGCGGCGGCGTTGCTCAAGGTGATGAAGCTGGATCAAAGCGTGCCGCTTTTCGAGGGGGCGGCGAGTGGATTGAGCAATTCGACCACGCCGGTAAAATCCGCCGGGGCGGACTTCATTGTGAAAGAAGCGTTGCGGGACGATCCCAAGCGCCCGCTCTATGTGGTTTGCGGTGCGGGGTTGACCAATCTGGCCAGCGCCTATCTCCAGGAGCCGAAAATCGCTTCCCGGCTGACCCTGGTTTGGATCGGCGGTCCCGAATATGAGGGAATCGCGCTGCCGCCCGCAGGCCGGCATCATCCGGAATACAATTTGGGGATCGACCGCCTGGCCGCGCAGGTCATCTTCAATCAATCCCCCATCCCGATCTGGCAGATTCCACGGGACGCTTACCGGCAGGCGCTGGTATCCGATGCCGAATTGAGCGCACGCATTGATCGCAAAGGCCCGCTGGGAGGTTTTCTACTCGGTCGATTCGATGCGTTGATGAAAGCGGCCCACCACTCGCTCGGCGAGGCTTACGCGCTGGGAGACAGTCCGCTGGTGCTGGTCACGGCTCTGCAATCCGCCTGGGATCCGGCTGCCGCCTCCAGCCGTGAGGTGGAGTTGAAAGCCCCGCTCATCAATGACCAAGGCGATTATGAAAAGAACCCGGCTGGACGGGAGATTCGCGTTTATACCCAGCTCGATACGCGGCTGATGTTTGAGGATCTGTTTGCCAAGATCGGGCAATTCGATGCCGGGAAGTAGGTTTGAGCAATAGGAGGTAGTTCCTGCTATTGAAAGTGGCTTGCTGCTCGGAGTTGCGGTTGTCAAAAGCAAGCTCTGACCCCTTTTGCCACTTTGCTTTCGACACTTAGCAGCCGCTCAAGAACGCGCTTAGCACTGTTCAAAATCCCCTCGGCAAAAATGTTCCACGGCCTTTTGCGGTCGGAGCTTCTTGATTTTAAAATCCAATAACTTCCCTCTGTAAACTGCGGCCAAAAACCCGGTTGGCACGCCCGGTGCTAAGGAGCTCGGCAGGAAACGAGGCGGTCTTGAGCCGCTGCGAAAATGTTCCTCCGAAACGATCGCGCGGATCGCGGTCAAAAAATCCCAGAACCGAGCAAACCGACCGACATGAACACACCTCTCAAGAAGCGGAATCGAGCCCCAATTCCCCCCCGGCAAACTTTGCCCCGCGTCTCAATGCGGGAAGCAGATTTTTCCGAAGCTGTCGCCAACTTTCTGTTGGTTTTACAGAGTAAAAAGGCCGTGGCACGGCCTATGCTAAGCAGCCGGCCATGATTCAAGGCATCTACCAAGGAGCCGCGTCGATGGACGCACTGGAACGCTGGCAGTCCACAATTGCGGACAACCTGGCGTCCGGCTCCGTGGCTGGATACAAGAAGGACGACACGAGCTTCAGCGGCGTCGCGATGGGATTGACCAAGCTCAATGCCAATGGCGCCTTCAGCGTCGCTCAAGGCCCTCAGGAGAAGCACTCGATCGACACCACGCAAGGCATGGTGCAGCAGACCGGCAAGGATACCGATATCGCGGTCGAGGGCAGTGGCTTCTTCCAGGTGCAGGGGCCGACCGGCACCAAGGGCTACACCCGCGATGGGGAATTTCACTTTAACGCCGAAGGCACGCTGGTCACCAGCTCGGGCCTGAAGGTGATGGGCGACGGCGGCAACCCGATCTCGGTGGACATGACCCAGGGGCCTGTCTCGGTGAGCCATGCCGGACAGCTTTCGCAGAATGGCAATATCGTGGGCAAGATCCCGCTCTACGACGCCAGCGCCTCCGATCAGCTCCAGCGCGCCGCCAGCGGCCTGATGGTCACGAAGGACGGCAGTGCACGCCGAAGACGGTGGAAAAGCCGCAGATGCTTCAGGGCTACATCGAGCAAAGCAATGTGCAGCCCCTGCAGGAGATGGTGAACATGATCAACGTCTCCCGCGCCTACGATATTTCCCAAAAACTGGTCACCTCGCTGGACCGCGAAACCGGTGCGGCAATCGACAGCCTCGGCACTCCCTAATCTCCCTCCCAACCACCACCTTTAACCCAGAAACCACACCACCATGTTGCTCTCTCTCTACTCAGGCGCCACCGGCATGGAAGCCCAGCAGCTGAACTTGAACACGATCTCGAACAACCTCGCGAACGTGAACACGAACGGCTTCAAGCGCAGCTCCATCGAGTTCCAGGATCTGATGTATCAAAACGGCAGCCAGGTCGGCTCTGACGCGGGCGGCGGCGAAGTGCTGCCCACCGGCGTGGAGGAAGGCAACGGCAGCCGCGTGGTTTCCACGGCCAAGGTTTTCACCCAGGGCCAGCTCACCCAGACCGGCCAGCAGTACGATGTGGCGATCCAGGGCGACGGCTTCTTTGCCGTGCAGCGGCCCGACGGCTCGACTGGCTATACCCGCGATGGCTCCTTCCAGGTCTCGGCTGATGGCAAGGTGGTCACCAGCGACGGCCTGCCGGTGCTCAGCAATTTTCA
>JASGKO010000041.1:0-279373 GCA_049840595.1 Chthoniobacteraceae bacterium | reverse complement strand
TATTGCTAAGGTTAATAGGGAAACACGATAGAATCCGAACAGCACCTGAAACAGGCGGCGAGACGACCGAGACCGCCGTTGCCGAGCGCCATGTCGTATTCCTCATGGCGCAGGGCCTCGACATCGAAGCCGAAGCTTCCTCTAGCGCTTCTTCCATCACCTCGAAGATGCCCGCGCTGTAGAGACTGTTCGAAGAACAGGCGGCCCATCAAAAAGTCTCGAGCGAGAAGATAATAGACGCCGGTTGGTGTTCGTGCGGTGGTGCTTGGTCTGCGTGGCAATCATCCGTTCGATGATCACACTCTGGACGGCTTTGGAGGTGGCGAGCCACCAGCTGCGCTTCGAAGCGGTATCGTAATCGCGCGCGAGGCTGAATTTAAGACGACTTTGGACGAGAGCCTTGAGGCCGGCGGCTGACGTGTCGAGTCCCGAATGAAAGTTCCCTGTTTCAGACATGGACGCATGTTGTCCGCTCGTCGGGAAATAAAGACAAGGAAAAACGTCGAGGGCTGGCGGATGCAAGTTACCTACAGGTGTAAAACAAGAGGAGGGTTTCCAGCTTCCAGTCGCTTCCGGTCATTTTATGCGCTGGATTGACGGAAAAATTTCTGCTTCTAGATTGTTTCCATGAAAGCATTCACTGCGGTCATCGAGCGCTGCCCGGACACCGGCCTGTTTGTCGGATATGTCCCCGGCTTTCCCGGCGCTCACTCCCAGGGCGAATCTCTGGATGAATTGCATGCCAATCTCCGCGAGGTGATCGAGATGCTGCTTGAAGATGGCGAGCCGGTTTTGGAAGCTGAATTTGTAGGCACCCAGAGTATTACGGTCGCTGCTTAGCCAATTACGGACATGCCACGTCCACCTGTGCTTAAGCCGAGGGAGGTCTGCCGAATCTTGGAATCCCTTGGATTCGTTCTTGTTCGTCAGCGTGGTTCACACATGCAATATCGACATCCGGATGGGCGCTGCACGACGGTCCCCAATCATCCCGGACGCGATGTTTCTCCGATTCTCCTTCGCCAGATCGTTAAGGACATCAAAATGACGATGGAGGAGTTTCTTAAATGAGACCAATGACTTTTGAGCACTTCAATGCCCCTCGTGAAAATGCGGCTTGCGGAACCATTTCCTGATTAAACCATACCGAGGACTGCCCACATAGGCCGCGCAGAAAATCAGCCCTAGCACGAGCACGATGCACGCGCCGGAAGGCAGGTTCGTCCAATAGGAAATCAGCAAGCCCAGGCACGATCCGGCGAGCCCGATGAAGCCGCCCCCCCAGAACAGGCCCGCCGCCGAGTCGCAGAGCAGATACATGGTGGCGGCCGGCGCGACGAGCAGCCCGAGCGCGAGGATGACCCCGACCGCTTGCAGCGAGGAAATCATCACCAGCACGAGCAGGCTGATCATGAGGTAATTCAGCGCGGTCACCGGCAGCCCCTGCGTTTCCGCCACGATGGGATCGAAGAGCATGACGATCAGTGGCCGTTGCAGGGCGGCAATCGTGGTGATGGTGAGGAAGCTGATGCCGTAGGTGACCCACAGGTCGGCATCGGAGACGCCGAGAATGTTGCCGAAAAGGTATTCGTGCAGATCGATATGCACCGGGGCGAAGCTCAGCAGAATGATGCCCGCCGAGATGACGGTGTAAAGCACCGCGAGCGCCGTCTCCACTTTGACACGCGAGCTTTGGGATACCAGTTCCGCCCCCAGCGCCACCAATCCTGCCGCAACGAGTGCGCCGAGAAAGAGGCCGATGGGAGAGAGCCCGCACACGATCACCCCGACCGCCAGCCCCGGCAGCAGCGCGTGCGAAGGGAGTCCGCCATCAGCGCGAGGCGGCGCAGCACGACAATTGCGCCGATGAAGCCATTGGTAAAACCGATGAGCGCACAGGCCAGCAAGGCGCGCTGCATGAAGGCGTGGTGAAAGGGTTCGAGGAGCCAGTTCATGCCGCGTGAAAGGTTTGTTGAATGTTCGCTTCGCTCAAGACCTCGCCCACTGGTCCCGCCTGGGTGAGCCGGCTCTTGAGCAGTACGGCGTGGGTGAAAAATTCGTGCACATTTTTGAGGTCGTGATGCGAGGCCACGACCAGATTGCCGCGGGTGGCGAGGTCCTTGATGATCGCGCCGAGCGATTCCTGCGAGGGCTTGTCCAGCCCGGCGAACGGCTCATCGAGCAGGAAGATGCGGGCCTTTTGCACCAGCGAGCGGGCGAGGAAGGCCCGCTGTTGCTGGCCGCCGGAGAGCGCGCTGATCTGGCGGTTGGCGAGCGCTTCGAGCCGCATATCGCGCAGGGCGGCATCCACTTCGGCGTGCTCCGCTTTGGTAAAGGCGCGCCACCAGCCGAGGCGCTGGCAGCAACCCATCTCGACCACGCCGCGCACGGTGATCGGGAAATCCCAATCGACACTCTCGCGCTGTGGAAGGTAGGCGATCTCGTGACGGGCGTTCCAACCGTTCTCAAAGCGCACCGCACCGGTCTCCGGCTTCAGCAATCCGGCGAGGGTCCGGAGCAGCGTCGTCTTGCCCGCGCCATTGGGGCCGAGGATGGCCACGCACTGGCCGGCAGCCAGTTGCAGGGAGACGTGATGCAACGCCGGCACTCGCGAGAAGCTCACGGTCACATCCTCGATGATGATTTGCGGGGTGGCGCTCATTGGACGGCGGGTTGGAAGGTGAGGACGGCGTCGAGCGAACCACTGCCCCAGGCGTTCTGCACGATCGGCGACTGGTCCTTCGGCGTGAGCGTGACGCGCACGGCGGTTTCCGGCGTTCCGGCGGGCCAGGTGGCTTTGAGTTCCAGGTCCACGCCTTCCGGTGGGAAGGGCATGGTCAGATTTTTCTGCGTGGCCGTTCCTGGTTGCCCGCCTTCCCAGACGACTTTGCCCAGGTGCATGACGGTGAAGGAGGCCGGAGCGTGGGCAAAGGTGAGTTGCACCTGCACCTGATCCCCGACGGGGCTGGCGCTCGGAGCAACCGCCGCCGTGGCCTGTGCCGGGTCGGCATGGCTCGTGAGATGCAGCACCGCAGGCAGCGCCAGCAGCAGGCAGCAGGTCGTGAGCAACAATCGCAACCAGGGAATCCCGCCCATTTATTTCAGCGCGTTGACGATCGTGTTGACGTTATGGCGCAGCATTCCTTCGTAGGTCGCCGCGTCGCCGCTGCCCAGGCCATCGGCATACAATTCGCCGCCGATTTTCGCGCCGGATTCGCGGGTGATTTCCTGCAGCACCTTCGGGTTTTCGATGCTCTCGAAAAAGACCGCCTTCACGTGGGATTGCTTGATGGTCTGGATGATCTCCGCGACCTTCTTCGACGAGGCTTCATCCTGCGTGCTCACGCCTTCGATGGGATAGACGGTGAACCCGAAGGCGCGGGAGAAATACTGGAACGCATCGTGGGAAGTGACGAGCTTCCGCTGGTCGCGCGGGAGCTCCGCGATTTTCGACTGGGCCCAGGCTTTGAGCGCATCGAGCTTCTTTTGATACGCCTCCGCGTTGGCGGCAAAGACCGGCTGGTCTGCCGGGTCGAGTTTTTCCAGCGCGTCGCGCACCGCGTTGGTGGCCAGTTTCATATTGGCCACGCTGTGCCACCAGTGCGGGTCTTCGATGATCGCGCCGGTGCCTCCGTCCTCATCCTTCATCTTGAGCGATGGGAAAGTGTCGCCCACCGCGAGCAGGGTGGCTCCACGGGCGGCGGCGTCCTTCAACTTGGCCGAGTAGGACTCCATGTGCTTGCCCGAGGCGAGGATCAATTTCGCATTGCCGAGGGCGATCAAATCCGACGGCGTGGGCTCGAAGGTGTGCGGGTCCACGCCGGGCTTGAGCAATTCATCGACGTGCACCTTGTCGCCGCCCACGGCATTGGCGATTTCCGCGGTGATGGTGGAACAGCTCGCGATCTCCAGCGTGGTGGCGTGGACGGCGAGGTGACCGAGCAGGCTGGCGGTCGTGACCAGGAAGAGCGTGCGGAAAGTCAGGTTCATTGCTATTGATAATTCAGTATCAATCATGCGCAAATGAAAAATTCGCAATGAGGGGAATTTAAATTACCGGGGAGGCGGAGGAGGGGGGGACGAATGACCAATGCGGAAACCGAGGGCTTAGTGGCGATGCCCGGGATGGGCGCAGCCTTTGGGCGCAGTAATTTTGTCGGCCTTCACCTTCTTCCCGCCCGGCTTTTTCTCATGGGCCATGCAGTCGGCGCAGAGGCCGTAAAGGGTCATGGCATGGCTTTCCACCATGAAGCCGCCGGGAATAATGGTGCCGGTGGCGAGGTGCAGGGGGCACACTTCCAGATCGAAGACCTGCCCGCACTTCCGGCATTGGAAGTGGTCGTGATGCCCGAGATGCGCGCTTTCGTAGCGGGTCTCGCCATTGGGGAGGATAACGGTCTCGATCTGCTTGGCATCGAGGAGCAGGTTTACCGTGCGATAAACGGTGGCGATGCCGACCGGAGTTTCTTTACTGGCGAGGGAGAGGAGGTCTTGAATGGACAACGGCCCTTTCGCATTTTCCAAAAGGTTCAAGATGATCTCCCGTTGCCGGGTCTTGCGTTGTCCAAGGGCGATATCCATTGCGCTTTCACCAATCCCCAAATTCGTGATCCACGCCAGCAAAAATCCCGGCATTTTGATTCAACGCCCGCCCGGAAACGGTGTCTGTGCTTCGTGCCCTCACCCTGCCATGGTAAAAATTTCACGTTTCCCGGTCGTCTTCTGCCCCGGTGGGGGAGCTTGATCCACAGTTGCAAACTGGACCGGGTGTCGGAGAGTCAGAGCCGCAGTTTCTAAATTTCTTGCAACCAAAAGAAGTTAAGATGGTTAATTACCTCGTGTCATCCAGTTTCCTCCGCCGGCGTCCTTCGCTGAGGCGCCTGCGCAAAGCAAGCGTTCTCATCCTGCTTGCGTGTTCATTTCTTTATCAAACCCAGGCCGGCTCCGCTGAAAAAGGGGCCGCGACGGAGAAGTCGTCCCGCATGATCACGCTGGAAGAGGCGTACGATCGTGCGCTGTCCACCGACCAGTCCATCCGCGTTGCCTACTACGAACTGCGCAAGGCCAGGCTCGATCCCTGGAGCGCGCTCACGGCGCTCGGGCCGCAGGTCTCCGCCTCGGGCAGTTACAGCCGGAGTGGCAGCCGCACCTCGGCCAGCGACCTGGAGCCCGCTTTCAATACCTCCGCCGAATCCCGCAGCGGGGGGATTTCACTCAGCCAGCCCTTGATCGACCTCGGGGTGTTCCCCGCCTACAAGCTGGGCGTGCTGACTGCCCGTTCCGCCCGGCTGGAACTGCTCTACACCATCCGGCAGATTCTTTTCACGGTGGCCGGGGGCTACTATGCCGTGCTCAAGGACCAGGCGCTGGTGAAGGTGGATGAGGAATCCGTCAAGCTCAGCCAGGACCAGCTCGACCTTTCGCAAAAGCTCTACAACGCCGGCACGGCCGCCCGTTCCGACGTGTTGCAGGCCACCGCGACCCTGGAAGATGCCCGGCGCACGCTCTTGCAGGACCAGAACACGCTCGCGGTGGATCGCAATACCCTCTCGAACGCGCTCAACCTCGGCACGGACGATTTCACCGTCGCCGAGCCGCCGAATGCCTCGGACAAAATCGACGCCTTCGAGTACTACCTGAGCAAGGCCTACTCGTTGCGCGAGGATTTCCAGATCAGCAAAATCGCCGTCGATCAGGATGTGCAGCGCCGCGATGAAGTGGTGGCCGAGTATGCGCCCAGCGTGGGGGCCTCGCTCAGCAATACGTGGCGCTCGCCCACCGGCTCGGCCAATAGCCGGAGCTGGAGCGCGGGACTTTCCGTGTCGGTGCCGATTCTCAATGGCGGCCAGCGCGAAATCGACCTGATCACCGCCGGGCACAACATCCAGGAGGCGAAGCTGCAACTGGAGCAATCGGCGAAAACCGTGCAGGCCGACGTGAAGACCACCTGGCTGCAGGTGCAGACCCTGCAAGGCACGATCAAGTCCTCGCAAGCGTCGGTGGATGCGAACCAGCAGAACTACAAGGACGTGCAGACGCAATACCAGGTGGGCTCGGCGACGAGCGTGGATGTGCAGGTGGCGCTCCGCCAGTTGAACTCCTCCAAGGCCACTCTCACCACCGAGATTTACGACTACCAGGTCGCCCTCCGGGATCTCCAGCGCGCGGCTGGCCTGTTCCAGAGCGATCGCATCATGAAGACCCATTTGAAATGAAGATTTTCGGCAAACTCAGCTTCTGGTTCATTCTCGTCCTGCTCGCCGCTGGCTTTGGCGGCTACAAATACTGGCAGGCCCGCAATGCCGACACGGTTTCTTTCGATACCATCCCGGTCGGGCGCGCGGATATCGTGCAGGCGGTGACGGCCACCGGCACGCTCAATCCGGTCATCAACGTGACCGTGGGCAGCCAGGTCTCCGGCAACATCCTCAGCCTCTACGTGGATTACAATTCGCCGGTGAAAAAGGGCATGCTGCTGGCCGAGATCGACCCGCGCAACTTCAACGCCGCCGTCGAGCAGGCCCAGGGCAACCTCGCCAATGCGCAGGCCGTGCTGGAGCTCGCCCAGGTCACTGCCACCCGCGACGATTCGCTGCGCAAGCAAAACGCCATCCCGCAGTCCACGCTCGACTCCGCGATTGCCGATCTCCACAAGGCGCAGGCCTCGGTGAAGATCAACAGCGGCACGCTCGCCCAGGCTCAAAACAACCTTGCCTTTTGCAAAATCTACTCGCCGGTCGATGGCATCGTCATCTCCCGCAGTGTGGATGTGGGCCAGACGGTGCAGGCGAGCATGACGGCGCCGACCCTCTTCACGATCGCGAATGATCTCGCGAACATGCAGATCGATTCCAACGTGGCCGAGGCCGACGTAGGCAATGTGAAGGAAGGCCAGGACGTGGATTTCACCGTCGATGCGTTCCCTTACGACACCTTCCACGGCAAGGTGATCCAGGTGCGCAACGCCGCGACGACCACCAATAACGTGGTGACCTACGACGTCGTGATCGGCGTAAACAATGCCGAGCTCAAGCTCCGCCCCGGGATGACCGCGAATGTCTCGATCATCGTCGAGCAGCGCAAGAGCACGCTCGCTCTCGGCAACGCGGCCCTGCGCGTGAAGATGCCCGAGGGCATCCTGCCCGCCCCGAGTGCCACGCCGACTCCCGCCGCTTCGCCGGGTGGCGATGCGACGGCCCAGCATTCTGAAACTGGCGGCGGCCAGAAAGGCCAGTGGGCCGGGCGTCGTGGCGGCGGCCATCGCAATTCCGCTGCCGTCCAGCATGTGAAGACGGTTTATGTGCTGCCCGCCGGAGCACAGACGCCGGAAACCCGGCAGGTGCATGTCGGCATCACCGATGGCATCAATACCGAGATTACCAGCGGCCTCGATGAAGGCGAGCAGGTCGTGACCAATGTGAATACCGGCAGCGATGCCAGCGCCAGCAGCTCCGCGACGACGAATCCCTTCATGCCCAAGATGCCGGGGCGCGGCGGTGGTGGTGGCGGGCGTCGTTAATTTTAATCTCCAATCCTAACTCCCAATTCCTGCTCCATGGGCGTCAGCGTCCAACTTCAAAAGATCGAAAAGACCTACCACAGCGGTGACGTGGAGGTGCGGGCCGTACGCGGCATTTCGCTGGAAATGCACAAGGGCGAGTTCGTTGCGATCATGGGGGCTTCCGGCTCCGGCAAGTCCACGCTCATGAATTTGCTCGGGTGCCTGGATCGCCCCACGGCGGGCCGCTATTTGCTCGATGGCGAGGATGTCTCGCAGATGGACAAGAACCAGCGGGCGGATATTCGCAATCGCAAGATCGGTTTCGTTTTCCAGAGCTTCAACCTGCTCTCGCGCACCACCGCGCTGGAGAATGTGGAGCTCCCATTGCTCTACGGGCGCAAGAGCATCAGCTCCTCCGAGATGCGCAGGAAGGCCCTGGCCGCGCTCGATATTGTCGGCCTTTCCAAGCGCGCCGACCACCATCCCAGCCAGCTTTCCGGCGGCCAGCAGCAGCGCGTGGCGATTGCCCGCTCGCTCATCAACGATCCCGAGATCATCATGGCCGACGAAGCGACCGGCAACCTCGATACGCGGACCAGCATCGAGATCATGGAAGTTTTTCAGAAGCTCAACGAATCGGGCATCACCGTGATCATGGTCACGCACGAGCTCGATATCGCCAGCTACGCCAAGCGCAACATCATCGTGCGCGACGGCCTGGTCGTCACCGATCGCGCGGTGGAAAACCGGTTCATCGCCAGCGACGAGTTGCGCAAGCTGGACACCGCCCACCAGGCCATGAACCTCGGCCACTGATTCTTTACTTTCCGCCATGCGCTTCGCCTCCATTATCAAAATCGCCTTCCGCGCGCTGCGCCGGAACAAGCTGCGCTCGGGTCTCACCGCGCTCGGCATTATCATTGGCGTCGCGGCGGTGATCGCGGTGGTGGGCGTGGGCAACGGGGCCAAGACCCAGGTGGAGCAGCAGATTGCTTCGATGGGGCAGAACGTGATCATGATCTTCGCCGGCAACTTCAGCGCCGGCGGCGTGCACTCCGGCATGGGTGGCGCGGGTACGCTCAAGCTCGACGATTCGGCGGCGATGCTGCGCGAGATTCCTTCCATCGTCGCGGCCAGCCCCGAGGTGCGCAGCAATGCGCAGGTGGCGGCGGGCGATCAGAACTGGTTCACCAACATCCAGGGCGAGAGCGAGACCTACTTCGACATCCGCAACTGGGCCTTCACCGAGGGGACGACGTTTAGCGATCAGGATGTGCGCACCGCGGCGAAAGTCGCAGTCATCGGCCAGACGGTGGCGAAGCAAATCTACGGCGACACCAGCCCGCTCGGCCAGCCGCTGCGGATCAAGAATGTGCCGTTCAAAGTCGTGGGCGTGCTCAAGGGCAAGGGCTCCAATATGTTCGGTCAGGATCAGGACGATCTTGTGGTCATTCCCTACACCAGCGCGATGAAGCGCGTGAGCGGCGGCAACAGCCTGCGCACGATCAACGTGCAGGTGGACAAGGCGGAGAATCTCGACAAGGCGCAGGACGACCTCACCGCCCTGCTCCGCCAGCGGCATCACGTGCGTAATCCGAACGACGACGATTTCACCATTCGTAATCAGCAGGAGTTCACCGACATGGTGACCTCCACCTCGAAGGTGATGACCCTGTTGCTCGTGGTCATCGCCAGCGTTTCCCTCGTCGTCGGCGGCATCGGCATCATGAACATCATGCTCGTGAGCGTGACCGAGCGCACCCGCGAGATCGGCATCCGCATGGCCGTCGGTGCGCATGGGCGCGACATCCTGCTGCAATTTCTCATCGAAGCGATTGCCCTTAGTTGCATGGGCGGCATCGTCGGGATTCTCCTCGGCTTCACCGCCGCGCAGATCGTCTCCAATGTGGCCCACTGGCCCGTGCTCGTCTCCACCGGCTCCATCGTCTTTTCCTTCGCCTTCAGCGCCGCCGTCGGCATCTTCTTCGGCTTCTACCCGGCGAAAAAGGCTTCGGAACTCGATCCGATCGAGGCCCTGCGCTACGAGTAAACGCTCAGCGGTCGCCCTTCGCGAAAAGTCGGCGCCAGCCCCGTTTCCACCAACTGGTGCGCCGCGCCTGCATTCGTCGCATGGCTTCTTCAATCGGCAGGTGACGCAACGACTCCGCCTCGACGAAGTGCTCGGAGCAAAACCATTCCAGTCCATGCGGATGCCCGACTATTCCAGGTTCCAGCGCCCGGTAATCCGCAAAGCCCACCAGCCCCGTCTGGGGATCGCCATATTTCTGGCAAAAGTGACAAATCGGCGGTCTCATTCAAATCCCTTTATCCGTTAATTTATTGACCCAACGGGTTCCATACCCGGGCAAAACCCAAGCCATCGAAATCCTTGATATTCACGGTGGCGAATTCGGTGACTCCCTGCCGCAGCAGGCTGAGCGTCAAACGCCAGTTGTAGGAACGTCGGCGGGCGAAATTCTTTTCCCGTAGTCTCGGCCAGAACGCTTCGTGAAAAATTCGGCTATCCGGTGGAAATCCAAGCAATTGCCAGCGCGGATGCTGCCGAAAGGCTTCGCAGACATCCACCGCAGCCGATGCGGTAAGAGGCTTGGTCAAAACCGTCGGATTTCTAAGCAGGTTGTAAAGCTCCAGTAGCACCAGTTCGGAAATCGCGACCTCTTCATCGGCCAGCGTATCCAGAAAGCTCACCGCGTGCTCGTGCTGGGCATTACTCGTTACCAGCGCCGCGAATAAGACGTTTGTATCGATCGAAATCATTTCCGGCTGCCGCGCAGGGTTTCGTCATCATCCGCCAGGTCTTTCAGACGTTCCAACGGCACCTTCACGCTGCCGCCATTCACTTTTGGCAGGACCCATTTTTTTCGGGGTGGCGGGGAATCGGGGAACCGTTCCAAAAAAAGCTCCAAGCCACGCCTGGTCATTTCCGCCAGCGATAACTCCCGATCCTCGGAAAATGCTTTGGCTCGGTGATAAAGCTCGTCCGGTAATTGAATTTGGGTGCGAACCATGATGTTGAATTAACGTCATGATATCATTGATGTCAATTTTACATCAATGATAAGCCCCTTCGGGCAATGAAATCTCAGGCCTTTTTCACAAAGCACGCCTTCAATCCCACGGCGATGCCGTCCACCTTGCAGTCGATCTCGTGATCACCATCCACCAGCCGGATCGGCTTGGATTTTGCGCCACCTTTGAGCACCTGGCTGCCGCCGAGTTTCAGGTCCTTGATCAGGATCACGCAGTCGCCGTCCTGGAGGACATTCCCATGTGCATCTTTCACGAGGCGTGGCCCGTCGCCCGCTTCCGCCGCCGCCTCGCGCTCCCATTCATGCCCACACGTGGCGCATTCCCAGTGCTTCGGAAATTCCAGCACTTCATTCATTTCACACATCGGGCAGGCAGGTTTATTCATGGAGTTAAAAACTTAGTCAGCGCCGAAGGTGCGTTTCAATCCTTGGTTTGTTCTGCATTCATCGCTTCCCTGTCTCCTCCGCTTTCCGACCTTTGCGTTTATTCGGTTTTCTCAATTTGTCTTCGGAGCCAGTTTGGATCTCTTCGGCAATCAAGGACTCGATATACGACTGCTTCCCCCGCCACTATTCGATAGTAGATTGCGAAAGGAAATCGGCGGGCAAGAAACCGATGATAGCCAAATTCAACGCGATGGATCCCAGCGTATAAAGCGAGTGAATCAATATCCGAGAAAATGCTGTCGAAAAAATAACCGCCCAGCCATGCTGATTTCTTTTCGTAAAATCGGCGTCCGGCGGCAAGATCCTCCAATGCCGAGCGGAGGATGCGCACCTTCATTCGAACTGACTACGTAACTGCTTTTTGGCTTCTTCCCAATCCAGAACCTCGACCCGACCCGCCGCCAGCTCGGACTCCGTCTTTCGCAGCTCGTTCTCATGCCAGGCCGGGCTTTGGAAATCAGCCTCGTCTGCCGCCAAGTCACCCCACAGAATCTCGATGATCCGAAGTTTCTCGTCCGACGGCAACTTGCGTAGTTCGGCAATGCTCACACCGAGAACTTACTAATGACGGGCTTTACCAGCAAGGGGGGATTTTGACCGACATTATAATCGCCGGGTTTTCGGGCCTCGGGAGTAATTCCTTCCACCAGCGCCTCATCCACATACGCGACTTCCTGCTCGCGTCTTTTCAGCGCTTCCTCCAGCAGTTCCTCGTGCGAGCGGAAGAGGTCGCCCCTGGCGATGCCGGTGATTTCCAGCAGGCGCTCCAGTCCTTCGCGATAGGTTTCCAGGTGGCCGTCGGCATGGATGTGGGTCACCGGCATTCCGTGAGTCACCAGCGCCTTGGCGACCAGGAGCGTGCGATGGCATTCCAGCGGCTCTTTCTCCGCGCACATCAAAGCGATCCGATAGTGCCGGGCACCCTGCAGGACGCGGTTCAACCCCTCGGTGAACAGGGCCGTTTGCGCCAGGCGCCCATATTGCACGCGCCCGCGCACATAGCAGGTGCGGTCCTTCGTGCGCGCCCCCAGCTCGTCGCCAAGAAAGACGTAGTGCAGGCCATGCTCTTTCAAAAAGGCTTCGATTCGCTCGCGATTGAACTGCGGATTGAACCGGCTGAACGGAGCGGACCTGACATCGGCCACCGCCTCCACCCGATGCCGCTGGAGTAACTCCAGAAACACCTCCGGCTGGTGATTGGAATGGCCGATGGTAAAGACCTGGCTGGCCTCCGGGATCGTCACTTTTTCCGAAACGGGTTTACCACTCGGATCGCTCCATATTCCTGCCCATGGTTGAGGTCTTCCGAAAGCAGGATGTCGCATCCCAACTCCTCGGCGGCAGCAATGATTGCGGCGTCCCAATAGCGGATGTCAAAATGGCTTTTCAACTCAAAAGCCCGGTGCGCAAGCCCCAGCGAGGTTTCCACCACGGGATAAGCCGCCATTAGATTCACCATCTCGGCGATTTCCTCCACGGTAAGTCCCAGTTGCTTTTTGCGAAGCGTCACGTCCATAAATTCCTGAATCACTTGGACGGACAGGCCGAAGTCTGTTTCTGCAATCAACTGCAAGGCCGCTTCGTGTCGCTCCCGGTCTCCTTTGGCACCACTGACTGCGTAAACAAAGATATTGGTATCGAAGAAAACCATCTCTCTCCAGAGCTATCGGTCGTAAATTTCTTCCCGGTTGAACCTGCCGATGGTCTTTGTGTTACGTCCTTTTGCCAGAGCAGCGATTAGCTTGGTCGCCCGGGCCTGGCGTTGCTTTTCGCGGTCATGACCGCTCTGGCGGCTGGCCAGTTCCAGTCCTTGAATGACCAGCTCCTTCAACGTGATATTGCGTTGGATGGCCGTAACTTTGGCCCGACGCAGAATATCGTCGGGCAGATCGATCGTCGTCTTCATCTCAGCCATAAATACATAAATATGGCTCCCCGGTCAATCGTCGGAACGCCCGTCGGTTACTTCCCTGCCGGTGGATAATCCGTGAACACACCATCCACGCCCCAGGCTTTCAAGCGCTCGATCTCCTCCCGCGCATTGACGGTGTACACGTAAACCTTGAGCCCGCTGGCGTGCGCTTTTTTCACGAGCTTTTCGGTCACAAAGCGCAGCGAGGGATTGATCGCCATCGCGCCGAGCCCGGCGGCCAGTCTGGCGAAGCCCCGCGCGCGGCGGGCGAACAAAACCGCGAGGGGGATGCTGCCTCCGGCCAGCGCTTTCAACTCGGGACGACGGAAGGAGGAGACGACGAAGTCCTCATACTGCCAGCCGTGCCTGGCCACATACTGCTCGATCAAGGCGGCCACCGGCTTCGCCGTCTTGCGGCCCTTCAACTCCACATTGATGAGCGCGCGCCGGTTTACCGTGTCGAAGACCTCGGCCAGCGTGGGGATCTTCTCGCCCTGGCCCGCGTCCAGCAGGCGCAGCGCGGCGAATTTTTTTCGAGCGACCCGCCCCCGCCCATTGGTCGTCCGGTTCAAGGTTGCGTCGTGGATCACCACCAACTCCCCCTCCACGAGCTGCACATCGATCTCGATCGCACCGACGCCCAGCTCCAGCGCCCGGCGGATTCCCCGCAGGGTATTTTCCGGCTCCAGCCCACGGGCTCCGCGGTGTCCGATGATGAGAAAAGGGTGCTCCGATTTCACGCGCCCACCCTACGCCAGTCCACGCTTTCGGAACATGAAAAATCGATCGCCCCCAAGCACACCGAATTTCCGATAATTCGCTTTGCTTTCATTCCCAGCGCAGCGACTTTTGGCCACGCGTCCGGAGCGATTTCCCCGCGTTTTCCAAGCCATTTTCGTATGAAATACACGCCACTCACCGACGAATTGCAGGATTATCTTGTTGCCCGCCGTTCGCCCGATCCCGATGCACTCCTGGAGCAGTTGCGCCAGGAGACCGAGACGCTGGGCGAGGTGAGCGGCATGCTCATCGGGCGGGAGCAGGGCACGTTGCTCACGCTCCTGGTGGCAGCTCTGGGGGCGAAGCATGTGGTGGAGGTGGGCACCTTCACCGGCTACAGCGCCACCTGCATTGCGCGGGGACTTCCGGCGGGTGGTCACCTCTGGTGCTTCGACGTGAGCGAGGAGTGGACCTCCATCGGGCGCCGTTACTGGCAGCAGGCCGGGCTTGCGCACCGCATCACGCTCACGCTCGGCCCGGCGGTGGAGACGCTGCCTGCGCTCGCCAATGGCCTGGAAATCGACCTCGCCTTCATCGACGCCGACAAGCCCAGCTACGACCATTACTACGAACTGGTGCTGCCCCGCCTGCGCCAAAATGGCCTGATCATTTTTGACAACATGCTCTACCACGGGAGTGTGCTGAATCCCGTCGAGGAAAACCCCATCGCCATCGACCGGCTCAATCGCAAACTCGCCAGCGACCCCCGCATCCAGAGCGTGCTGCTCCCGGTGGGCGATGGCATCCACGTCTGCCGGAAGCTCTAGGCAAATAATGATCCCTGGCCTCCCGCATTATGTTTACTCCTCTCCGTAGCCAGTTGCCCGATCCCGCTTCCCCAAAAGCCCCGGAAGTGGGCTCCTCCATCGAGGAGATGAAAGGGCAGATCGAGCGGTTGCTGCTCATCACCGAGGCGCTCTGGAAAATCCTCAAGGAACAGCATGGCTACCAGGATGAGGAATTGATCAAGCAGATCACCTTGATTGATCTTGCCGACGGGGCGCTGGATGGCCGCAAGGCCCCCTCACCGCCGGGCAAGTGCCCGCATTGCCAGCGCACACTCATCAAGCACCGTCCGCGCTGCCTTTACTGCGGGGAGCTGGTCGCCAGCGATCCTTTCCAACGCTAGGTCGGTTGGATTAGTCCAACAGCGCGTTGATCGCGGCCTGGGCATCGATCAATCCATAGCCAGCCTTGAAGTTGTAGGCGTTGGAGAGAGTATTGGCGAAGGCGCCGGTGGAGATCACGCCATTCACCGTCGCGCTGATGGTCGAGCCCGCCAGCGAATCGGCTTCGTTCCCATACATCTTGGTGGTCGCCACGTCGCGGTCGATGCCGAAGGAGAGCGTGTCGCCGGGATTAAAATTTTTGAAGCTGATGGTGATGGTGGATTTGTCGGTGCTGTAAACCGGTGTGCCCACGACTTTCGGCACGTTGCCGCCCGAGGTGGCACCCACGGTGAATGGGTAGCCATTTTTCTTCGTGGGATCGAAGACCAGCCCGGCCGTGCTCATATCGATCGTCAGCGAGGTCAGCTGTTCCCCGGCATTGCCGTTGAAGGCGATCTTGAAGAATTTCGGAGAAGTCGGGTTATCGCCCGTGGCGGAGACCGTCACCGGGCCGGCGGTGCCCGCGCAGTAGCCGGGGTCCTGGTCGATCTGGCCCTGGGTATTGTTGATGAGCAGCGAAAGGATCTGGGCCGGAGTCGGTGTGCTCAGGCTGTTGGCGGCGGCGGCGTTGATCAACAGGGCGGCGACGGCGGCGGCGTGCGGCGCCGGCCGGCGCTGGTGCCGGCGAAGTTGGGATAGCCATCGCTGTCGTAGTCATTCGGATTGGGGGTCGTAGGCGATGGCGGGAAAAAGGTGGTATCCACATTGTCTACCGCGGACAGAGCGGGCTGGAGACGGACTTCCGGCGTGGTCAGGCGATTGCCGCTGCTGTCGAGGTAGATCGTGATCGGGCCATTCGAGGAATACGATTCGATCGCGGGGGTGAAGGTGTGCGAGGAATCGGTCGGGTCGGGGCTGATGTCGTAATTGTATGCCGCGACGCCGATTGCCCCGGCTGCGCAAGGATGGCCGTAGCTGGTCGCATTACTGGTGGTGATGTAGTCGCCGGTGATCGGGTCGTAAGCATTCGCGAGGTAGCGCAAATGGGTGGCCGGGGTGGGTGCCCGAGCCGTTGCCGGCCGCCATGCGGACGATGCAGATTTTATAGGAGGTCTTGGCCGCGAGATTGCGGGGCGGGATTTCCAGCGGTTCGTTGGTGGAGTTGTTGGGGTTGCTGCTGGTATTGACGTCCAGCCCGCTGCGCGAGGCGAGGAACTGCCCGGCCGCGTTAAAGACCAGGATGTCGTAGTCCGTGGTCACCCCGTTCATGGTGTTGTTGTTCAGCAGGACGTCGAAGGGATCGTCCCACTGGAAGATGAGCTGGGTATTGTCCGTGGTGTGGATGTTCTGCACCACGATCGGCTTGCCATTCCCGTTGGTGCCGAAGCTGTGCCACTCCGCGATGTAGTTCATTTCCCCGGGTGGGATGGTGGAAAGCTGGATGCCCCCGACCGCGGCGCGGTTTTTGCCGATGGCCTTGGTCACGGGCGTAAAGGTCGCCGTGTAGCCGGAGTTGCCATCGTTCCCGGCGGCGGAGAAGTAGGTGACTCCCGAGCTGTGCACCTGGTCAATGGCCTGGGCGATCGGGCCGTCGGAGAACATGGGCTCATCCGGGAAGCCGATATCGTCGCACATCACCTGGCAGCCGGATTGGCTGTAGAGATTCCCGATGTTGCTGGCGAACTCGGCCGAACTCGTGCCGCAGGTGGAGAAGGCGAGGGTGGCTGCCGGGGCCAGGTCGTGCACAATCTGCAGCATGGCACGGCCTTCGTCCGTGGGGGCGTCGTTGGGATCGGTATCATCCGCCACTACCTTGACCGGCGTCGGATACTGGCTGTTGCCCGTACCCTGGCAGATCGCCGCTCTGCACGTCATCAGTTGCATGTGTGAAGCCGGGATCGTTTTCGTCGGCGGTATCCGTGTTGTAGCTGTCGGAAATGACGCCGACGACCACGTTCTTTCCTTTGTAGCCGCTGGAGTTTACGGTGTCGGTGTGGTGGATGACGGCCCCCTGCGATGTCGTGAGGCCGACGCGGGCCTCGCGGCGTGGGGCGGCCTTCATGCTGTGCACGCCCTTGGCCCCCGCGATCGACTTGACCTTGTCCAGCGGCACCCAGGCCGAGACGAGTCCCTTGCGATACCACGGCAGTTCAGCGGTGACGGTGCCACCCGCCGCTTCAATCGCCGCGCGGACTTCCGTCGTCGTCTTGCTCCCATCGAGATTAATCGTCACCAGCACTCGATGCTTGCGGTCCGCCTGGGCCACATCGTTATCTTGCAGCGCGCGCCGAACTTCCGGGCGCTCCCCTTTGCCAGTCGGCGAGGACGTGGTGGTGATCCGTTCCGCCCGGGAAACCAGGTCGCGCAGGCCGAGCCCGAGATTGGCCGGCTGGCTGCGCATCTGCTCGACTTCCTGGGCCTGCACCTTGGGATCGGAATCCTCGTCATCAGCAGCCCAGAGGCCCTGAATCGAGAAGGTGGAGATCGCAGTGAAAACTACCGGAAGCGCCAGGCAGCGCAGATTACGAAAAGGCATAAGGATGAATACGTTCGATTTTTCCCCAACGAGGCCCACTTTTCTTCATGGCGAGCCGCTTTTCAACCTGGGGTTGCTATCTTTCCAGCAAAAATCGTTCCGCCAGCCGTTACAGACCCAGCAGGTAATTCACGGCCGCCTGGGCATCCAGGAGCCCGTAGCCCGACTTGTAGTTATAAACCCCGTTGAGCTTGTTGTAAAAAGTGCCGGTATAGGTCGTCCCATTGACGATGACGGAGATGGTGGCCCCGCCTGCCGTGGTGAAGCCGCCGACTTCATCCGCGCTGTTGCCGCCCGCGTTGGTCAGGTCCTCATCGCGGTCCACGCCGAAGCTGAGCGTATCGCCGGAGTAGAAGTTACTGAAGTTGACGGTGGCCTTGCCCGCGCTGTTCGTGCTGCTGGCACCGGTGCCCAGGGTGGGAGTGCCATTGAAGGCGGGGGTCGTGCTGCCACTGGTGGTGCCCACGGTGAAGGGCAGCCCGGTGGAACTGCTGGAGTCGAAATGCAGGGCCACCGGGGATAGATCGATCTGCAACTGGGTGAGCAACTGGCCACTGGTTCCATTATAGGTCACGGTGAAAAACGAAGTGCTGCTCGCACTGGTGTTGCTGCTGTCGCCCGAGGCGGTGACGGTGACCGGGCCCGCAGTGGCACTGCTGAAGTTTGGGTCCTGGTCGGTCGTCTTTTTCGTGCTGTTGACCATGATGGTCCGGATATCCGCCGGAGTGAGCGTGCCAAGGTTGTTGACGGTGGCGGCGTTGATGAGCAGGGCGGCAATGGCCGCCGCGTGCGGGGTGGCCGCGCTGGTGCCGTAGAAATTGGGATAGCCGTCGCCTTCCGAGTCGTTCGCGCTCACACCGCTGGAGCTGGCCGGGAAGAAGGTGGTGTTCACGCCATCCACGCCGGCGATGAGCGGCTGCCGGCGCAGGATGCCCGTCGAGAGCCGGTTGCCGGCGCTGTCGAAGTAGATGTAAACGGGGCCGTTCGACGAATAATCCTCCGGCATCGTCTTGTAGGTATGGCTGGTGGTGCTGTCGATCACGTCGTAATCATACGCAGCCACCCCGGCTGCGGTGCCCGCGCAGCAATGCCCGAAGGTGGTGGGAGTGGAAGCCGTAATGTAATCGCCGGTAATGGCATCCCCGGTGAATGCCACGTAGCGCAGGTGACTGGCCTTGCGCGAACCGGAGGCGATGCGGTTGGTGAGGACGATGCAGATTTTGTAACTGGTGCTGGCGGCGAGACTGCTGGAGGGAATCTCGATGGGCTCCTTGGTGGAGGAGTTGGAATCGATGCTGCTGCGGGAGCTGAGGTAGCTCCCGCTGGAGCTGAAGACCAGGATATCGAAATCCGCGGTCACGCCGTTGGTGACATCGAACGGATCGTCCCACTGAAAATCCAGCAGGGCGGTGTCACTGCCGGTGGTGATGTTTTGCACCACGATCGGGTTGCCGCTGCTATCCGTGCCAAAGCTGTGGAATTGGTAAATGGCATTTTTCTCAGTAGTCGGGATGCTGCTGGTGGTGATGCCCTGCGCCGCTGCGTAAGTGAGCCCGCTGGTGGAGGAGACGCCGCTAAAGGTGCCGGAGTAGCCCGAGCTTCCATCGTTGCCGGCGGCGGAAAAATAGGCCACCCCTTTGGCGCTCACGCTGTCCACAGCCTGGGCGATGACGCCGTCGGAGAACATCGGTTCATCGTAAAAGACGATATCGTCGCAGATCACCTTGCAGCCCGCACTGCTCTGCAGCAAGCCGATGTTGGTGGCCATGGCGCTGTCGGAGGTGCCGGAGGTGGCAAAGGCCAGCTTGGAAGCCGGGGCCAGGTCGTGAATGATTTGCAGCATGCCCCGGCCTTCATCGGTGATGCCCGTGCTGGAGGTGCCATCGGCGATGACGTTTACGGCGGTGGTGTATCCATCGGGATTCGAGGAGCCGGGCAGGTCGCCGGTCGCCACGTCGGTCGAGGCGCGCGTGAACCCCGGGTAACTGCTCTCGACGGTGTACGCCTTGTCATAGCTGTCCGAGATGGCGCCGATGGTGACTCCGCTGCCGAGATAGCCGCTGCTGTTCACCGCGGTCGTGTTATGAACGGTCACCCCTTGCGAGGTGGTCTTGCCTACGCGGGTCTGCGGGCGCAGCGCGAGATTCACGGCACTCACGCCGTAGCTGGCCGCGAGGGTGCGCGCTTTTTTAATCGGCAGCCAGGCGGTGACCAGGCCGTGGCGATACCAGTCCACCGAGGCGGTGATCTTGCCGTCCATTTTCCGGATCTGCTTGCGCACTTCTTCCATCGTCTGCGTGCCATCGAGATAGATGTCCACCAGCACGCGATTCCCGCTGTCTTTTTGCGCGTGGGTAAAAGCGCCCAAGGCTTCGCGCGCGCGAGTGGTCTCATCCGGGGTGTCCGTGGCGAGATCATCGTAGGTCGCCGCGAGCAGGCGCAGGCCGCGGCCCAGGTTGGCGGGCAGGCTTTGGGCGAGCTCCGCGCGCCGGTTTTGCAGGCGGGTTTCGCGCTCCGGGTCCGCCGCTTGCGTGGCCCGGGCCATGAAGACGGCCCCCAGCAGGACGGCGGAAAGCACAAGACGATGATGGCGGATGGAGAGATTCATGGTGAAAGGTGGGGGGTCAGCCGATCCGGCGGGGATTTTTTCGACGCAGCGCGCCCGCGCCAAGGCCCGCCAGCAGCATCAGCGTGGTGGAAGGCTCCGGGACCACGAACTGGGCTCCGGTCAGCACGATGCTGTAGCTGCCTCCATAGCTGGAGTTCCCGGTGATGGCCGCCAGGGCTCCCGCACTGCTATTGGCGCCATACACCGCGCTCGGGTCGGAGCCGGTGGCAAAAAGAGAGGTGCCGCTGGAATCCACCGGAGTCCGCCCGGCCCCTTCGATCAACAGATAGTAAATCCCGGCCGAGAGGGAGGAGAGAATGGCGGAACTGGAGGGGAGCAACGACTGCGAGGTGGTGGAGGTATCGTCGTTCATCTCCACGGCGACGCCCGTCGCGGTGAAGAGGAAGAGTTCAGTATCGAAGTTATTGACGCCGAGCTGCGTCATCGCCGTGGAGGCGGAAAATGCCGAGGTGTCGCTGATGTAAATTTCGAACAGGTTTCCAGTGGAGAGGTTGTTGGAAATCGTCAGCGATCCGCTGATGCTGCTGAGCGACCCACTGCCGCTGACGACTTCGGCGGTGGCGAGGGTTTCACCGGCTGTGCCTTTGCTGGTGTAAGTGGCGGCGGAGGCGGTTGCCGCGACCAGACTGGAAGAGACCAAGGTGCAGATGAGGGATTTGCGCATAAGTGTGCGAGATAACTAAGCAAAATGGTATGCCCTTAAACCCGGTCAAATGACTTTACTTTTAGCTTACAAATTGTCCGCTCGAAGCGAGTTCGTAACAAGGATGTAACATCTTTATTGAAATGCAAGCGACGGGGCTAAGGAAAACCCCGAAAGGGGTGGACGGATGGGCATGTTTTTCACCAGCGCCATGACTTGAAACCCCAGGCCCATAAACTGCGGGTGCATCAAGGTCATAAAGGCCCGGCGTTCCTTCTGCGCTGCCGGGGTTTGAGCGGCCTCGCCTTCCTTAAAGTATTGTAATCCTAGCGCGGTAATAAAGTGATGTTGATCGGTGAACCCGGCCACTTGCAGATCCAGCGTCGCGGCATGCTCGGCCAGGCTGGTGAATTCGACATGGGCCGTGAGGTCCACTTCCCCGGGGGACTGCAATAAATCTTCCACGCGCTGATGGTGGGCATAACCGGTAAGCGTACCCTCCCGGCGCTCCGGCAAATGATAGACTTCGCGGGGGAAACCGTAGTCCACGACGAGGATGTAGCCGCGCTCCAGTCTGGCCGTTAGCGCATCGAGCCACGCCAGCCGCTGGGGACAGATTTCCGTTTCCACGCCTTCCTCGGCTGGAGGGGGAAGGGAGCCGGTGGCCGGTGGCCCGTCGCACCATGCGATCTGATCACCGCGGGCTTCGACATAGCGCTCGATCCAGATCCCCTTCCGAAACGCCAGCCGCTGCACGGGAAAGGCATCCAGCAATTCGTTGGAAAAATGCACGCCGGTAAAAGGAGTTAACGCCGAAAGTGAATCGACCCAGGCTACGCACGCAAAGCCTTCCAGCCGCGCCACCTGCCGGGATTTCCAGGCCGGAAATGGCTCGACGATCACGTAGCGAACCGCCTCGCGAAACGCGCCCGCGAGCGAGCTCAGCAGGTCGTGGGCAAAGTCGCCGTTCGCCGCTCCCTGCTCGACGATCGTGAACGCGACGGGGCATTCCATCCGCCGCCACATCTCTTCCATCTGGATGCCGATCAGCCGACCGTAAAGCGGGCCCACACTCACGTTGGTAAGGAAGTCGCCCTGGCGTCCGATCACCGCGCGCCCGCTGGCATAGTAGCCGTGCTCCGGATGGTAAAGCGCCTGCTCCATGAACCATTGGAACGGCTGCGGGCCGTGAGTCTGCAGGTGTTCCAAAAGAAGTTGAGCGAGGGAATGGTGGGTGGGTTCGATCATGGGCGGCAGCGGGATGATTCTATGAGAGGCCCACCGGGATATCGAGCAGTTCCTTTTTAAGCAAACGCCTGGTGAGGGCAAAAAAAATACCGCCCCAAGTGCGGGGCGGTATTTCCAATTTTTCGACCGGGGGCAGCGGCTTAGTGGGCAGTCGCCTTTTCGGCGCCGAGGCCGGTGTTGCCGCGCACGAGCAGTTCGTTGAACTTCGCTTCCGCCGAGGGCTCGCGGGTGAGCAGCGTCGCAATCACCGCCGCGAGGAAGCCGAGCGGGATGCTCACGATGCCGGGGTTCTTCAGCGGGAAGATCGCCTTCTGCTGGATGATGTGCATCAGGCTCGGGGCCGTCCCCGCTGGGTCAACTCCCATGATGCTCGGGCTGATGATGATCAGGCCGATGCTGCTGACGAGACCCACGAACAGACCGGTGACCGCGCCCGCGGTGTTGAAGCGCTTCCAGAAGATGGAGAGCACGATGGCGGGCAGGTTCGCACTGGCCGCCACCGCGAAGGCGAGGCCGACGAGGAACGCGACGTTGGTCGATTGCAGCTTGATCGCAAGGAAGATGGAAACCGCGCCGACCACGAAGGCGGTGATGCGGGCGACCTTCACTTCTTCACCCGGGCGGTGTTCCTTCCCGTGGTGCAGCACGTTGGTATAGAAGTCGTGCGCGAAGCTCGTGCTGGCGCTGATCGTGAGGCCGGCCACCACCGCGAGGATGGTCGCGAAGGCCACCGCGCTGATGAAGGCGAAGAAGATCTCACCGCCCAGCGCCTGGGCGAGCAGCGGGGCCGCCATGTTGTCATTCGGCTTGCCGCCGACGAGGATGTGGCCGGGAGTAAGGATCGTCGCCGCGCCGAAGCCGAGGAAGGTGGTGAGGATGTAGAAGATGCCGATCAGGAACATCGCCCACACGACCGAGGAGCGCGCCGTCTTCGCATCCGGCACGGTGTAGAAACGGACCAGCACGTGCGGCAACCCGGCGGTGCCGAAGACCAGCGCGAGGCCGAGCGAGAAAAGATCGAGCGGGCCGTACGGCGTGGTCGGGGTCTTGCCGAAGGCGAGCCCGGGGTTGAGGAAGTTCTTGAAGACCGTTTCCTTCGTCTTGGGATCGACCACCGGCACATGGCCGATGGCGTTGAAGAAATTGGCGAAGCTGAAGCCGAAGTGCTGGAGCACCAGCAGGCTGAGCAGGAAGGTGCCGCTCAGGAGCAGCACCGCCTTGGTGATCTGCACCCAGGTGGTCGCGAGCATGCCGCCGAAGACCACGTAAATGATCATCAGGAAGCCGACGCCGGTGACCGCGTATTCGTAGCTGATGCCGGGGAGCAGCACCTTCACCAGCGTGCCCGCGCCGATCATCTGCGCGATCATGTAAAAGGTGGAAACGGTGAGCGTGCTCAGCGAGCCCATCGCGCGCACCGGGCGCTGGTTCAGGCGATAGGCGAGCAGATCGGCCATCGTGTATTTGCCCGCGTTGCGCAGCGGCTCGGCGACGACGAGGAGCACCGTGAGATAGGCGACGAGGAAGCCGACGGAATACATGAAGCCGTCATAGCCCTTCATGGCGATCATCCCCGCGATGCCGAGGAAGCTCGCGGCGCTCATGTAATCGCCACTGATCGCGAGGCCGTTCTGCCAGCCGGTGATGCGGCGGCCGGCGGCGAAGTAGGCGCTGCTGCCCTTGGACTTGCGGGCGCTGAAGTAGGTGATGATGAGCGTGGCGGCGACGAACGCGAGGAACATCGTCAGCGCCGCGGGATTCATCTTGGGGGCGGGTTCCGCTGCCGCCGCGGTGACAGCGAGGGGTAGAAAAGTGCTAAGCATGGGATGAGGCGGGTGGGGATGGGGTTAGCGATCGAACTTGCTGACCAACGCGGCGGCGGCCTTGTCCCAATGGACGGCTTTCGCCACATAGAAGAGGGCGACGACCCAGGCCATGAAGAATTGCGAGAGCGCAAAAAGGTAGGCGTAATTGACGCTGCCGATCTTCGTCTTCATCAGGTCCGGATACCAGCCGACCAGAACCGGCAGGGCGAAATAGTAGAGCAGGAAGAAGATCGAAACCGGGGCGATAAAGGCGGCCTTGCTCGCGACCAGCTTCTTGAAATCCGCTTCCTCGGCAATCTGGTCCCAAGGGATTGATGGGGTTTGACCAGCCGGTGCTTCATGTGCCGTCGGAGATTGGGTGCGACCAAGCGGAGCGACGTCCGTCTGGGAACCCACGATAGGGGTTGGATCTTGGGGAATCATGTCTGTGGCCCCGCATCCTAATGACCTTCCCCCGGTGCGCCAAGCACAAAGCGTGGCGGCCTCGCTAGTTTTTTAACGCTCGTAAAGCTCCAGCGGCAGCCCGTCGGGATCGCTGAAAAAGGTGAAGCGCTTGCCGGTGACTGGGTCGATGCGAATCGGCTCCGGGTTCACTTGGTTCTGCTCCAGCACGGCGACCGCTATTTCGATATCCGCCACCTCAAAGGCCAGATGCCGTAACCCACACGCCTCGGGATACGACGGACGCGGTGGTGGCCCGGGGAAGGAAAAGAGCTCGATCTGCGTGCCATCGGGCAGGCCGAGGTCGAGCTTGTAGGACTTCCGTTCCTCGCGATACACCTCGGAAAGCACCGGCAGCCCGAGGATGCGCACGTAGAAATCCTTCGCCCGCTTATAGTCCGAGCTGATGATGGCGACGTGATGAACGCGGGCGATAAACACGAGCCACCGTTTCGCCAAAGCCGACGGCCCGCAACTGGAATCGCAAAAATTTACGATACATCGTTAAAACTCCCGCTATAGTGGTCTTCCCGTTTTTTCCAAACTATGAAGACTCCTGCTGCCAAAAAGTCCGCCCAGGCTCCTGCCAAGAAGTCCGCGCCCAAATCCACTCCCGCCGCGCATCGCCAGTTTTCCGCGCTGGTCGTCGATGGGGCCGAGCGCGCCGCCAGCCGTGGCATGCTCCACGCGCTGGGCTTTACCCGCGCCGATTTCAAGAAGTCGCAGGTCGGCATTGCCTCGCTCTGGAATGAGGTGACGCCGTGCAACATGCACATCGACAAGCTCGCCCGCGAGGCCGAGGCCGGCGTCAACGAAACCGGTGGCAAGGGCTTGGTCTTCAGCGCGATGGGCATTTCCGACGGCATCAGCATGGGCACCGAGGGCATGAAATACTCGCTCGTCTCTCGCGAGATCATCGCGGACAGCATCGAGGGCGTGGTCGGCTGCGAAGGCTTCGACGGCGTGGTCGCGATCGGCGGCTGTGACAAAAACATGCCCGGCTGTCTCATCGCGATGGCGCGCCTGAATCGTCCCGCCGTGTTCGTCTATGGCGGCACCATTCTCCCCGGCTGCATCGGCGGCATCATCGCGGGGCAGAAGCTCAAGAAGGAACGCGCCGCGCTCCTCGCCGAGAAGAAGCTCGACATCGTTTCCTGCTTCGAGGCGGTGGGCGGCCATGCCAATGGCATCGTGAGCGACAAGGAACTCCAGCTCATCGAGGAGCACGCCATGCCCGGCGCCGGTTCCTGCGGCGGCATGTACACCGCGAACACCATGGCCTCGGCCATCGAAGCGCTCGGCATGAGCCTCGCCAACAGCTCCTCGCAGGATGCCGTTTCCACCGCCAAGCTGGTGGACTCGCGCGGCGCGGGCGCGGCGGTGATGAATCTGATCAAGAAGAACATCCGCCCGCTCGACATCATGACGAAGGAGGCGTTTGAAAACGCGATCACCGTGGTCATCGCCCTCGGCGGCTCGACCAACGCGGTGCTCCACCTCCTCGCCATGGCCCACGCGGCCAATGTGAAGCTCACGATTGACGACTTCACCCGCATCGGCAAGCGCGTGCCGGTGCTCGCCGATCTCAAGCCGAGCGGTCGCTACCTCGTGAGCGAGCTCGTCGCCATCGGCGGCATCACGCCGCTCATGAAGATGCTCCTCGATGCCGGCCTGCTCCACGGCGACTGCCTCACCGTGACCGGCAAGACGGTGAAACAGAATCTCGCCAGCGTGAAGCCCTACCCGGCGGGCCAGCAAATCGTGAAGCCCTTCACCGACCCGATCAAGAAGGACAGCCACCTCGTCATCCTCTACGGCAACCTCGCCGCGCAGGGCGCGGTCGCGAAGATCAGCGGCAAGGAAGGCCTCAAGTTCACCGGCAAGGCCGCCGTGTTCGAGGGCGAGGAGCCCGCGCTCAAGGCGATCCTCGACGGCACGATCAAGAAGGGCCACGTCATCGTCATCCGCAGCGAAGGCCCGCAGGGCGGCCCCGGCATGCGCGAAATGCTCTCGCCAACCAGTGCCGTGATGGGCAAGGGGCTCGGCAAGGACGTCGCGCTCATCACCGATGGGCGTTTCTCCGGCGGCAGCCACGGCTTCGTGGTCGGCCACATCACGCCCGAGGCGTATGTGGGCGGCGTGATCGCGATCGTCAAGAACGGCGACTCGATCACCATCGACGCCGAGACCCGCTCGCTCACCCTCGAAATTTCCGAGGACGAAATCGCCAAGCGCCTCGCCAAGTGGAAGCAGCCCAAGCCCCGCTACCACCGCGGCGCGCTGGCCAAGTATGCCGCCCTCGTCAGCACCGCCAGCGAAGGCGCCGTGACCGACAAGGGCCTGTAAGCCATTCGAGATTCTCCTCGTGCCCAGGCTCCAGCCTGGGCACGCAATTGGTCTGCGAGGCTCCAGCCTCGTGCTCCCGCGCGTCCTCCCCCCTCAACCGTCAATAATGATCGGCAGCCGGTGTTGCACCGAGAGCCAGCACACGTGGTAGAGAAAGATTACGCCGTATTTCACCCATTCGAGGCTCGGGTTTTCGGCTTCAATGGGCGTGCCCGCCTGCCATTCGTCGTAGGTGGGGAGTGCCCCCAGTTTGCGGCGTAGGACGGCCAGCTCCATCATGAGCTTTAACGAGGAGCCAATGGTCGGCGGCTGCCCCATCAGTTTCTTGGGATGCGGAAAATCCACCGGCACATAAAAGCCCGTGTTGTCCTCGTGATGGATGAGATGCGGAAAGTCGGTATTCGCCCCCGTATAGGCGCGCTTTAAAAACGGCGACTCCCGGAAATTGGTGGTCATATGGAAGACTTCCTCCGACCGCTCCTGATGCGTCGCGTAGGCCCGCACGGCATGAATCGCTTCAAAGCGAAACTGCTCGGAGAAAACAATCTCCCCATCGTCTTCCCAAGCTGTTTCGGTGAGAAAGCTGCCTTGCTCCATCCATTGCCGGACGGCTTTCGCCGCCTTGTAGGCTTCGTTGCGATGCGCAATCGCCTTCGGGCTGCTGCGGGTGTAGGGAATTCCCTGTGCCGCTGCCAATCGCTCCGTGGCCGTCGTATATTCGCCCGCCCAGAATTTGCCCAGGGGCATGACATGGATATCGAGAGACATGCCTGGGTTGTAGGCGGATTTTTTAAGATCCTCAATCCTGAACCAGGTTTGGGCTGCGTCGTCGGGAAACTTTATGGCCCGGTCGTAATCCTGGAATGGACGGCTTTTTCATAATCGCCCATCACTTTCCACGCGGTCCGTTCCCGGACTCCCTCCGCGATGTGGAGTCCGCTATTCTCATCGCCGTCCAGAGCGTCCGCGCTCTGCTCCGGGAGGATGAAGAGCCAGAGCAGGCCGTAGTATTCGTGGATCAACGAATAGTATTTCTTCTTAAAGACGACGGTTCCATTGCGCGAGAGCGTCGCCTCGCTGGTCACTGGAGTGATCCAGGCGGTGGGAACGAGGCCGATGGTGAAAAGGGTAATCATGCCGGCGGGATTACCGCCGAGCGAGTTCTTCGCGTTGCATTTACAGGTAATGGCAAGATCGCGGTTCTGGGCGCTAAAAGCCGGGGAGGCTTGGTGCGATCTTGCATTGTGCAGCTCACCCCCGACATAGCCGGCACAGCCGGAAAGGCTGGTGATGGTGAGTATGGAGAGGCCGGCACAGAGCCAGCGTGCGGCATGTTTCATGGAATGGATGGTCGATGTTCTCATTTCGCCTCCTTCGCGGGGTTGAGGAAATACTGGTAGAGAAACGAGGCGAGGATCGCGATGACGGCCACGGCAAAGAGCGCGCCGATGCGGTAGAGCTGTCCGAGCGCGGTGAGATCGTGGAAAAACAACTTCAGCAGCGTCACGCCCAGCAACAGCAGGCCCGCATAGCGCGAAGCGGCCTGGCGGCGGATGAGCCCGCTGGTGACCAGCCCCAGCGCAAAGAGCGCCCACCCGATGCTGTAGCTCATATCGCGGGCGAGATTGGCCGCGAAGTCGAAGGTGAGGACGCTCGCTCCCGGCTCCGTGAAGTAGTCGGCAATTTCGATATTCAACAAGGCAAAGGCGAGGAGCGTCGCGAGCGATTTGCAGATCGCCGGCAGATTGAATCCACCCAGCTGATGATGGGGCGGAGCCAGCAATCGTGCCGTTGCGAGAAAGGCGACGATGACGAGGCCGTAGGCGGAGAGATACCAGTTGAAGAGCGGGGTCGCGGAACGGCTGTGATATTCCAGGACCGCCGGGTTGAGAACGAGGCGGGCAAAGGCGACGAGAAGCAGGACGATGCCGGTGAGGCGCAGCCCCGGATGCGGGAGCCGACGATAGAGCCAGCACAGCGCTGTCCCTTCCAGGGCCCAGCCAATGGTCATCCATTCGCGATGAAACTGCAGCGCCATCGCCAGCGTGCCAAAGCCGAGCGCACTGCCGAAGAACTGCGCCAGCACCTTGAGCCGGGCGGGGGCCTCCGCCTCCATGCGCTGGGCCACGAGCAGCCCGCTCACCAGCGGCGGGAGCGCAAAGGCCAGCGGCAGCAGGCCGATCCATGGATGCGACGGGGCGGCTTGAATCGTGAGCCGGTAAACGAGCAGGAAGTGCAGGCCGCCGGAGAGTGCCGCCGCCGTCCAGGGCCGGGATTTGCCCGCAAACCGCTTCAGGCTGCAGAAAGGAAAGACGGTGAATGCGGCATGAAACGCCAGGAACCAGAGCAACGGGGAAAGCCACGTCTTTTCGGGGAGATTTTCCTGCTGCCAGATCGCCTCCAGCCCCCACGTCGCGATGAGCGCCAGTAAAGGCAGCCAGTCCATTTTCTGCCAGCGCGCGGTCAGCAACAGCAGTCCCAGCAGAAACGCCGCCAGCGCGAAAACCGGGTTCGGGCCCGGCAGCGGAATCGAAGTGACCACGACCAGCAACAGCGCGAAGGGCATCAGCACCACCAGCAACGGGAAGTGCTGCCACGCTGCTTCGTGCGGAGCATCGGCTGCGGGGCGCTTCGTCTTCGCGACCACGAGGGCGACTCCGAAAAAGACGACCGAGAAAATGCCGGTGAGGATGAGCATCGTGGGCACTTGCTGTAGCGAACTCTGCGCATGGCCGATCAGCATCCACATTCCGGCAAAGGTCAGGATGACCGCCAGCGCCGCGCCGAAGAGGTAGCCGGAGAGCACCGCCAGGCCGAACGCCACCGCATCGAGGACGAAAAGCACCGGCCAGACCGTCAGCGGCACGGTCGGCAAATTCCAAACGGGATTCAGCACCATCAGGATTCCGAGCACGGGAAACACCTGGCTGCACCACCAGGGCACTTCCAGCCCGCGCAGCCGCTTCAGGGCGATCGGTGCCAGCGTATGAAACGCCGCGAAAATGAGAATCAGCGCCAGCGCACTGGAGAGATGCGTCGCCAGCGTTTCGCCCTGCATCCACCCGGTCAGGAGGAGAAAGGCAAAGCCACCCGCTGCCAGATGCGCGCCGGCCAGCTTCTTTTCCACCAGGGAAAAGGCCAGGACGAGCGCGTCGGCGACGAAGAGGAAGCCAAAGAGCGTCCAGGGGTGCATCGCCAGGCCCGTTTGCGAGGCGAGAAAAGCGGCGAAGAGGAAGGCCGCCGCCGTCAGCGCAATCCCCGCCCCGCCCACCCATTCGCGAAGCGGTTCCGATTTTCCGGCAAAGCGGATTGCGAGGAGGAACAGGCCCGGAAAGAGCAACAGAATCTCCATCGGAATGAAGACGCGCGTGCCGTGGTCATAACCGCTGGGGAAGAAGAACGAGCCCAGCCATCCATATTCCATGAGGAGCGTTCCCACGGCTCCCAGCGCGGCGAGGAAACGCCATTCCCGGCGAATGGCGACCGCCAGCAGTCCCGCATCGAGCAAGGCAATGTAACTGAAGAGCGCGAACGGATTGTCCTGCCGGGAGGAGAGCAGGACGGGCGTGAGAAATCCCCCCGCAATCCCCAGCACCGCGATGACTGCCGCTTCCATTTGCACCGCAAGGAGGAAGGCGCCGACCGTAATGAGGCTCATGAGCAGGAAGGTGAGCCCGTCGCCGGTGAATTGATACAGCGCATGGCTGGCATAGGTGACCCCGTAAAGCGACAGCACTCCGGTGGCGCACAGCGTCTGCGCCGTGACCCCGTAGTTTTTACGGCGCAGGGCCAGCCCGCCAGCCACCAACCCCAGCGCCGCGACATAGCCGCTCGCAATGCGCAGCCAGGGCGGAATCAGGTTATGCTCAAACGAGTATTTGATGAAGAACGCAATGGCGAGGAACAGCGCCAGCCCGCCGATCCAGGCGAATAATTTCACGCCCATGAATTGCTCGATTTCATCGGGCGTCACCTCGCCGGGCAAGCTGGCTTCGACCGTGGACTTCGCTTCGGGCAGCGCGTGCTCTTCCTGCGGAGCTGGCTCTGGAATGGGCTCGGGCGGCGGGGGCGGAGCCACCGGGAGGGCGGGGGCCGGGGGGCTGACCGGCTCCGGCTTGATGGGCTCGGGCGGTGGAGTCGCCGCTTTTTTTTCCACCACCGGTTCGGGGCGGTGAATGGCCGGAGGGGGAGCGATGATCGGCGCGGCCTCCCGCTGGCGCTCCATCCGTTCAATTCGCTTTTCGAGGACGAAGAGCTTGGTGGCTACCTCGGTGAGGCCGTTGGCGTTGCCGGCGGATTTGACATAGGCCGCGATTGAAAGCGCGAGCGGTGCCGCCAGCACCGCGATGATGATCAAGACAATGAATTCCATGGATGACTTTCCTTCGTTGGGATTGCGGCGCAGAATACGACGCTTCCCCGTGCGGGCGTTAATTGATAAAACCAGCGCGATCATTGATTTCCTCAATCCTGTGAACATCCATCATCTGGAGCTTTTCTATTACGTCGCCCGCCATGGCGGGATCAGTGCTGCCGTGCGTCACATGCCCTATGGCATCCAGCAGCCGGCGGTCAGCGCGCAGTTGATCCAGCTCGAGGATTATCTCGGCACCGCGCTGTTTCAGCGGCGTCCGTTTTCGCTCACCGCGGCCGGAGAGGAGCTCTACACCTTCATCCGCCCATTTTTTGAAGGGCTCGGCCCGCTCGCGGAAAAGATCCGGGGCGGCAGCGAGCATCAGCTCCGGCTCGGCGCGGTCGAGATCATCCAGCGCGAATACCTGCCCGCCTTCATGCGCCGCCTCCGCGCGCACTTTCCCCGGCTGGCGTTTTCGCTGATGGAGGGGAGCACGCAGCGGCTGGAGCAGGCACTGCTGGCGCAGGAAATCGATCTCGGGATCGGCGTGCTCGATGGCAAGCCGGCGCCCGGCCTTCACGCCACCGCGCTCATCACGCTGCCGCTGGTCCTGCTCGTGCCCAGGGCCAGCCGCCTGCGGGATGCGGGCGAGCTGTGGAAGCAGGATCGAATCGCCGAGCCCCTCGTCACCATCCCCGGCGCGGCCGGTCCGTTTCGTCATTTCCATCGCGAGCTGGAGCGGCGGAAAATCGTGTGGCCGGTCTCGCTCGAGTTAAATTCGCTCGACCTCGTTGCGCGGTATGTCGAGGAAGGTTTTGGCATCGGCCTCTCCATTCGCACCCCCGGCGTGCCGCTTTCCCGCCGCCTTCGCGTGCTGCCCCTGGAGGGGTTCGCCCCGCTCAGTGTCGGAGCCATGTGGAGCGTGCCGCTCACGCCGTTCAAACGCGCCTGCCTTCACGAACTGGAAGCGATGGCCGCGGAGCTGCAGGCACCGGTCGGAGCGGATTAGCGAACGAATTGCCCGGTCGGCTCGCTGCCGTTGATGGCGTGAACCAGGCGTCCGTGCCGCTCGGCGACGTGCTCGACGGCGGGGAGGGGAGTGCCGAGAAAGCGCGCGCCGTTTTCCGCGAAAAGGGTGGTGTCGCCCGAGGAGAGGACGCGCAGCTGGCCGCCGGTGGAAGGGGCGAATTCGGGATGGCGCTCCTGCCAGTGGGCAAAGCGGGCGGCGACGAAGGGCGCGGGATCGAGGATCGAGACGTGGGCGGGCACGCTTTCCTCGAAGCTCGCGCGGAGCAGGGGATAATGCGTGCAGCCCAGCACCAGCGTATCCGCGCCGTCGAACTCGGCGAGGTATTCACGGATGGCCAGCCGGGCGATCTCGCTGTTCTCCCAGCCCGCTTCGACGATCGGCGCCAGCAGCGGGGCGGCGACTTCGGTCACGCGCAGCGCATCGTTGAGCTTGTGGACCTCGGTGCGAAAGGTGTGCGACGCGACCGTGCGCGCCGTGCCGAGCAGGCCGATGTGGCCGCGGGTCACCGCCACCGCATTTTCCGCCGCGGGAATGGTGACGCCGAGAACGCGGTGGCTGGCATCGGCATAGCGTTGTTGCAGGTGGCGCAACGCCACGCTCGAAACGGTGTGGCAGGCGACGATGACGACGCGGCAGCCTTCCGCAAAAAGCAGCTCGGTGCATTGCTCGGCGAAGTCGAGGATCGTTTCAAGATCGCGTCCCCCGTAGGGCGCGCGACCGCTGTCGCCGAGATAGGTGTAGTCGAATTGTGGGAGCGCGTGGCGCAACTCGCGCAGGACGCTGAGCCCGCCGTAGCCGGAATCGAAGACGCCGATGGGCTGGGGCGCGCCGGGACGGGCGGGCACGAAAAGGGAGGCGGTCACGGGCTTAGTGGGCGGTGGGGGTGATGACGGTCGGCATGTTCGGCGACTCGTTCATCCCCTTGAAGCTGGAGCGGGCGTCCACCTCGCCGGGGGTCGGCGTGGCCTGGGCGGCCAGCGCGGTGGAGCCGACGGCGTTGCGGTAATTACGCACCGCCCGGGCGATGGCTCCGGCGAGCGTCTGGCGATACTCGGGGGTGGCGATGCGGCGGGCATCGGCGGGATTGCTCAGGAAGCCGCCCTCGACCAGCACGCCGGGGATGGTGATGTCGCGGATGACCACAAAGCGCGCACGCTTGATCCCGCGATCGTACATCTGCGTCGCGGAGACCATCGAGGCGTGCATCGCGCAGGCGAGGGCGATGTTTTCCGGGTCGTTGATGTTATCCGGGCATTGATTGTAGTCGGAGAGCTTCGGGCCATCGGCGGCCATGGAGGGCACGCCGCGGGGGGCGAGCGTGTAGGTTTCCACGCCGGTGGCGGCGGCCTGGCCGGAATTGAAATGAATCGCGATGAAGAGGGCGTTCCGGTTCCGGTTGGCAAAGCGCACGCGATCTTCGAGCGGGATGAAGGTGTCGTCCGAGCGGGTCATCAGTACCTTCAGCCCCATCGCTTGCAGGAGCTGCCGGGCGCGATAGGCGACATCCAGCGCGTAGGTTTTTTCAAAGCCGTAGGGACCCCACGCGCCGTTGTCCTGCGCGCCGTGCCCGGGATCGAGCACCACGGTATCGACGAGGCCCGCGCTCGGGATGCGGCTGGGGCGCATCACGGGGTCGAGCACCTTCACCAGGTCCATCCGCGAAAGGATCGGCTGCCCCTCGTAGTCCTCAATCGGGTAGCTGAGGATGAACTTCAGATTGTTGATATACAGCTCGCTCGAACCGTTGCCGCCGCGAATGAGGTGACCGCCGCCGGAAAGGGAAAGCGTATTTCCCACGCGGGAGACGTTATTGAGCTGATAGAACTGGGCGACATTCTGCAGCGTCACGTAGTCGCGCCCACCGCGTTTGATGAGCGTCCAGTCCGCCGCCTTCGTGGTGCAGAGGGCGAGCAGGAAAATGGCGCATGTGCGAAGCCCGGACATTGGGCGGAAGTTGCCTTCGATCCGGGGGGCTGACAAGTGCAATCTCTGTAAGAGTCCGTGGAAAAATTAGGCAAGGGTGCGTTGGCGGCTGAATCGGGCAGACCAAGGCGCGACGAGGGAGCATATCCGTCGCGATCTGTGACCGAGGAGTAACGCCGGGCTGCCCGATTCAACCGCCAACCCTTCGGGCGGGTGGAAAAAGGGTGCTGGCGGCGTTGTTCGCTTCTTGCCGAGCGCAGCGGCTATGCGCGTCGCTCACGCCTTGCCAACGCCCTTTTTCCTCTCCCGCGCACCCTTGCCTAATTTTTCCACGGACTCTGAGGCTTGATTTAGCGACGGGATCAGGCGGTAATTAAGCTTCCTGATGAAGAACCTTGCCGTAGTCCGATGATTGGAACGCGAAAGCTCCCGTTTGCCTGGCTGGAGGCGTTCAAGGAGAACGCCAGCCCCGACGTGGCGCGCGGGATTCGGGCGACGCTCGGGATGGTGATCCCGCTGCTGCTGGCGGAGACCGGGCGCATTCCCCTGGATCTTACGCTCGGCGCGATCGCGGCGCAGAGCCTGGCGATGGTGGACTTGCGCGGTTCGTATTCGCTGCGGCTGGCGTTCCTGTTTTCGGGCACCATGTTGTACGCGATTTCCGCGGTAATGGGCGGGCTGGCGGCGAGTCATTTGTGGGCGGCGGTCCTGTGCACGGTTTTCATTGCGGTCGTGGCCGGGGGGCTGCGGCATTTGAGCGCAGAGTATGGGGCCGCGCTGGCGGCGCCGGTCACGCTCATCTATCTCGTCACGATGTCGCTGCCAGTGCACACGCACGCGCTGGCTGCTCATGCGGGTGCGGCGCTGGCGGGTGGCGCGCTGGCCGTCGTGTTGCAAATGGCGCTCTGGCCTTTCCGCCCGCAACATCCCCTCCGCGCCGCAACGGCGGAGTGCTGGCTGGCCGCGGCGGATCTGGTGGCCGCCTTGAACGATGAGGACTTGGAAGACTGCACCGCGCGCAATGCCGCGCTGACCGTGCGCGAAAGCCGCCAGCGCGAGACGCTGGACCGCACCCTGACCATCCTGCAGACCGCGGGCTCCAAGCGCATGGGGAAGATTGTGGAACGGCTCGAACGGCTGCACCTCCTCTCGGCGCAGATTTCCACCCGGGCGATGGCGTTGCAGACCATGGTCGAGGCGATCGACAACCCCCGCTCCCGCGCCAAGGTGATGCAGTCCTTTCAGCCGATGCTGCGCTCGCTGGAGAATCTGCTGCGCTCGGCGGCGATCACGCTGGTCTCGCGGCAACCGGCGCATCTTGCCGCCTTCGACGTCCGGCTCCGGCGGCTCGCCAGTCTCATCGGCGCGGCGCGCGGTCGGGTGCTGGCCCATGCCGATGCCCTGCCCAATGCCGAGCCCCTCGTGGAAATCCTCGGCCAGCTCGAGTGCCTGCTGCCCGTGACGAAAAATGCCCTGCGCGAGACGATCGATCGTGCGAACGAGCGCGGCGCTTTCTCGCTGGAACTGACCGACCTGCATACGTGGAAACTGGGTTCGCTCGGCGCGGCCTTGAACCTCAGCCCGCGCCTGGATCGCGCGCTCTTGCGCTTCATTATTCGCTTCGGCGTGGTGATGGTGGCCGGGGTCTTTCTCTACCGGTGGTTCGACATCCCGCACGGCTACTGGCTGCCGCTCACCTTCGTGGTGGTGATGCAGCCCGATTACGGCTCGACCCGCCAGCGCGCGGCGGAGCGCGTCTTCGGCACCGTCACCGGCAGTGCGCTGGCCTCGCTCGTGCTCTTCTTGAGCCTGCCACATCCGGTGCTCATCGCGGCGGTGGCGGGCACGACCTTCCTTTTCGCCTACTTCTTGAAACGCCGCTACGGCATCGCGGTGATCTTCGTCACCCTCATGGTGGTGCTGCTCACCGAAATCGGCGGCCCCGTGACCTGGAGCCTGACGGTGGAGCGCGTGGGTTGCACGCTGGCGGGGGGAATTCTCGCGTTGCTCGCGGCGCATGTGTTCTGGCCCTCGTGGGAACGGGACCGCTTCCAGCCCATTCTCTCGAAGGCGTTGCTCGCGGCTGGGGCTTATCTCGATCTGATCTGCCTTAGCTTGAAAGCCGGGACCGGGCGCACGGATCGAATCGTCGCGGCCAAGCGGTCCCTCGACACCGCGAATGTCGAGGTCTTCGCCTCCCTGCGTCGCATGTACAGCGAGCCGCGCAATGCCCAGGAGTCGGTCGAGGAATCCGCCGCGCTCGCCAATGGCAACCAGCGCCTCACCCGCCTGCTGCACTTGTTGCTGATCCATCTCACCACGCGCCCGGCCGCGATTGCCGATCCGCTGCTGGAACGCTGGCAGAATGCGGCGGACGCTGCGCTCAGCCTGCTGGCGCAACCGCAGCCCGCACCGGAGAAGCTGCGGTCGGCAAGAGCCGCGCTGGAGGAAATCACCTTCGCCACCACGCCTTCCACCGATGAATCGCATCATGAGGAGTGGGTCTTCTCCCAATGCTCGCGCGCCACGACGGAAATCTCCGCCATGCTGCTGGCCGCCGAGCAAAGCGGAGGCGCGCGCTGACCGACCATCTGCGGTTTTTCCAAAAAAGAAAAAACGCCGCCGGGAGCATTTCCCGGCGGCGTTCTTGTGCAGGAGACTCCCGCCCGATTTAGCTCTTCCGCTGGTTGCGGCGCAGGTTGAGCAGGAAGGCCATGCCGCCGAGGATGAGGCCGCAGGAGGCGGGCTCCGGCGCGGCCACCGCGGTCAGCACCACGTCGTTGCCGCCGCTCGTCGCGTTGGTGGCGGAATCGCCGCTGTAGCTGAGCGCGTAGGACTGGCCACCGAGGGTGAAGGTGCCGATGCCGTTCACGCCGCCGAGTCCATTCGCGGCGCTGTAGTCGATCGCCACCAGCGTCGTGCCGTCCAGCGTCGCGAAGGCGAAGTGACCGCTGATCAGGTCGGTCGAATCGCTGAGCGAGACGAGGAACAGGTTGTCGAGGCTGGTGTTCGTGCCACTCGCGTTATAAGCACCCGCCTGCAGCGCGCCCGAGAGGCTCAGGCGCAGCACGGAGTTGCTGGAGTCGAGGCTCAGCGCGGTCGCGCCCGTCGTGCCGGTGCCGCTCAGCACCGTCTGATCGTACTTCTCGCCGTGGGGGCTGGTCGCGCCGGTGGAGCCGCTGCCCGCGATATCTACATTGTAGGTCGCGCCGCTGCCGGTGATGGAAGCGGTCGTGCCGGTGAGGATGCCCACGCCCGCGCCCGGAGCCAGCGTGCCGCCCGCCTGGATGGCGATGCCGCCCACCGTGCCCGTGCCGCCGAGCGTCGCCCCGCTCTGCACCGTCGTGGCGCTGGTGATCGAGCCGTTCACGAGGAACTTGCCGCCGCTCACCGTGGTCGCGCCCGTGTAGGTGCTCGCGCCGGTAAAGGTCACCGTGCCGCTCTTGATCTGCGCGCTGTCGAAGTTCGAGATCGCGCCGCTGTAGGTGAAGCTGTTGCCCGTGCCGGGATCGGCACTGAAGCTGTTGCCCGCGGTCCCCGAGCCGCCGGTGATATTCCCCAGCACGCTCGCCGAGCCGCCGGTGATGTTCACCGTGATCGCCGCCGCCCCGCCGGTGATCGCCTGGCCGCTGCTGGAGCCGTCAATCGTGCCCGCGTTGTTGATCGTCACCGGATCGGCCGCCGTGAGGATGGCCGCCGCGCCCGTAGCGCCAGTCTGGATCGTGCCGCCCGCCTGGTTGTTGATCGTGTGGCTGAAGCCGCTCGACAGCCCGGAGCTGAAGATGATGGCCGAATCGCTGTCGCCCTTGATCAGGCCGCTGTTCGTGATCGTCGTCGCCCCGTAGGGCGCCTGGACGGGGCTCGCCGTTTCCGTGACCACGCCATTGCTGGTGGTGATCAGCTTGTCCACGCCCGCAATCGTGATGCCGCGACCGATGGCCGTGGTGTTGCCGCTGGCCACGCTGCCTTCGATCGTGCCCGAGTTGATGATCGTGCCGCCACCCACGGTCACGCCTTCGCTGTTCTCAATCGGCTGCACGCCGTTGACCGCCGGGCCGCCGTAGGCGTTGATCGAGCGGATCGTGCCCGTGTTGGTGAGGTTCACCAGGCCGTCCACGTCCACGCCGTCGCCGTCGTGCGAGCTGCCGTCGCCGATGTCGTGGCCATTGCCGGTGATCGTGCCGTTGTTGACGATCGTCACCACTTCGTTGGCGTTCAAGCCGTCAATGTTGATGCCGGAGCCGTTGTCGCCCTGGATCGTCGCGCCCAGGCTGTTCGTGATGCTCATCGTATAGGCCCCGTTGTTGACCGTCGGATTGCCGCTGCTGTCCGTCGCGGTGTTGCCGCCGGTGATGCCGTGGCGCGCGCCTTCGATCACGGCGGTGGAGGTCCCGGTCTCGCCGCTGAAGGCGTTGCCGTTGACAATCGTGATCCCCGTGTTGGCCTGCGCATCCACGCCGTCACTGCTGCTGCCGGTGGTCGTGGTGGATTTGATCTTGCCGTCGTTGTTCACCACGCCATTTACGCCCGGGCGCACCGCATCGGCCTCCGTCGCCTGCATCACGCCGGTGGAGTAGTTGTTTACGATATTGGCGCCGCTGGTGATCGCGTTGAAATCGATGACCTGTGCGCCGCCCGCCGAGGCGTTCAGCGAGGTCATCGTGCCCCAGTTGTTCAGCGTCACGCTCGCGCTGGCCTTGTTCATCTGGATCACGTCCGCGTCCGCCGTCTGCATCACCGCGGTGGAGTTCGTGCTGCTGCCGTTGTTGACGACCAGCCCGGTCACGCCCGTGTTGTCGCGGATGTCGCGACCGTGCCGCTCCGGAGGAGCGAGCCCAGGTTGGTGAGCGTTTCGTTATTGCCGGTGATCGTGACGGCCACCGTGCTGCCGCTCACGGTGAGCGAGCCGGCGGCGGTAATCGTGCCGGTCTGTCCCGAGCCGCTGCCCAGCGTCTGGGCCGTGGTCGAAGCGGTGCTGATCGTGAAGAGGAGGCCTGGGCCAGGCTGCCAAAGGCGAGCGTGACGAGGGCACAGGCAGTGCAAATGGCCGGAGTTTTGAAAGTCATAGAAAAATAAAAAAAGATGGCGGTTGAAAATGGGGAACCGCCCGGCCTGTTTCAGCCGGGCGGCGGGTGGAAAGGCGCTTCGCAGCGCGGGGAAACTTTACGAGAGCAGGTGACGGCGGCGGACGAAGAGGATGGCTCCGCCGAAGAGCACGATGCCGAAGGTGGCGGGCTCGGGAGCCGCCGTGACCGTGAAGCTGCCCCCGGTCCAGGAGGTATCCGCGGTGGTCACCCAGTTGGCCGGGTTGCTGATCGCGGTGCGCAGATCGTCCACACTGCCCGAGAAGGTGCCGTTATATTTTGCGGCTGCCGCGCTCGTGCCCACCGCGAGGAAGTCGAGCGAGGAGGTCAGCGCGCCCGTGCCCTGGTTCGGGGCGTAGGAGGTATCGCTGGCGGTCGCGCCGGTGGTGATCCAGCCGCTGTTGCCCCAGTCGATGCCGGCGACCAGCGTCGGCGAGGTCTTCGTGCCGGTGAACAGAAACACCTGTTCCCCGCTGGCGTTGAGGCTGGAGGTGGAGATGTCAAACACGCTGCCCGCCGCGATGTCGGAGGTCAGGATGTCCGTGGTGCCTGCTCCTTCCGTACCGCTGAAGCCCCCACCGTTTTGCCAGGCGGCATCGGTGAAATAGAGGGTATCGCCCGCACTCAGATTGGTGAGAGCGAGGACGGAGAAGCCGTCGGTGTTGCCGTTCACGCGAATGATGGCGACATTGCCTTCGAGCACGGCGGAATGGCCGGTGGTTGCGAGCAGCAGGCCGGCGAGGCCCGTCAGCACAAGGGCTTTGATCGGGTTGAGCATGGATAGTTTCATGGTGGTATATGGTGGCTTGAGTACTGGGGGATGACTGTGCGGCCCGTTTGTTACAGTCCAAATGCGCGGGGGTTACAGAGCAGTCACTTTTCCGTCTCGGTCCCGTGACAAAAAAAGCCGCCTGCCACCCGGCTGGGTTGGCCGGGCAGGAGGCGGGATCGTTTTTTGCTTGAGGCCGATGCCTTACGAAATCAGGTGGCGGCGGCGGAAGAGCAGGATCGCTCCGCCGAAGAGAATGATGCCGTAGGTGCCGGGCTCGGGCACGGCGCCGGGCGAGCCGACTTCATTGCCCGCGTCCTTGAAGGCACCGTTGACTCCCACCACGCTGAGCGTGGAGATGGTGCCGTCGGTCGAGCCGCTGTTCGTGATCTGGGCGACCCAGTTGTCGAAGGTCACGTTGCTGGTCGAGGCGCCGAATTGCACGCCCGCCTGGAGCACGCCGCTGGCGTTGAAGATGTTCACCGCATCGGTGGTGGAGCTCAGGCCCACGCCCGAGCCGCCGTAGAAGCCGATCGTGAAACCAGCCGGCACGTTCGAGCCGAACCAGGCGCTTTCAAAAGCCGCGGCCAGCGCGGAGTCGCTGCTGGCGGAGCTGTCTTCGATGAAGACCACCGACTGCCCGGCCGCGATGCTGCTTACGCCCGTCATGGAGACCGCACTCAAGAAGGAGTTCGAGTTGTCGTCCATCTTGTAGCCGGTGAGGCTGATCGCGCTGGTCCCCGTGTTGGTCAGTTCGAACCAATCGGCCGCGTAGGTGCTCGTGGAGCTGCCGGTCGGATCGACTTCCGTGATGATGAGGGCCGCGTGCGAGCTGGCCACGCCGAAGGCCGCGAGCGCCAGCGGGAAGAGTAGTTTTTTCATGGTGGTGGTGAGTGGGTTGGTTGCTGGCCAAACCATGGCGCACCCGTGTTACGGACAAAGAGAGCGGGGGTGACATTGCGGTCGCTTTTGCGTCGCGGAAAGATGACGACTTTACTCTGTTGCGGGTGATAAAATAGTTCCGCCCTCTCCCGTGGGCCGGGCATGGAAAATCAGCCCTCGATTCGTCCCTGCGCCTGCCTCATTGCGCTGGCGGGGATTTGCGGTTAGTAAGGACGTTCACCCTATGTCCGAAATTCCTAAAACCTACGAGCCGCAAGCCATCGAAGAGAAGTGGTATGCCGACTGGCTCGCGCGCGATTTTTTCAAGGCCGATCCCGCTTCCCCCAAGCCCGCGTACTCCATCGTCATCCCGCCGCCGAATGTCACCGGCATGCTCACGCTCGGCCACGTGCTCAATAATACGATCCAGGATATCCTTGCCCGCCGCGCCCGCATGCAGGGCAAGGAAGTGCTCTGGCTGCCCGGCACCGATCACGCCGGCATCGCGACGCAGACGGTGGTGGAGCGCACGCTCAAGAAGCAGGGCGCGATCAAGCATCGCAACGATCTCGGGCGCGAGAAGTTTTTGGAAAAGGTGTGGGAGTGGAAGGAGCAATACGGCGGGATCATCATCCAGCAGCAAGAAGCTCGGCGCGTCCTGCGACTGGTCGCGCGAACGCTTCACGATGGACCCCGAGTATTCGAAATGCGTGCAGCGGGTGTTCGTGGATCTTTACAAGAAGGGCCTCATCTATCGCGGCAAGCGGATGGTGAACTGGTGCCCGGCCTCGCTCACCGCGGTGAGCGACGAGGAGGTGGAAATGCGCCCGCAGAACGGGATCATGTATCACTTCAACATTGAAGTCGCTGAGTTGCCCGGCACCTTCGTGACCGTCGCCACCACGCGCCCGGAGACGATCCCCGGCGACACCGCGATTGCGGTGAATCCCAAGGACGAACGCTATGCGCACCTCATCGGCAAGCACGCGGTGCGCCCGCTCCCGGTGCAGCTCCCGCAATCGGAACGGCTCATTCCGATCATCGGCGACGAGCACGTCGATTTCGCCTTCGGCACCGGCGTGTTGAAAGTGACGCCCGCGCACGACAAGGCGGATTTTGAAATCGGGCAGCGCCATCAGTTGCCGGTGGTGGATGTGATGAATCCCGATGGCACCATGAACGCACTCGCCGGCGAATCGCTAGTGGGGCTGGATCGCTTCGAGGCCCGTAAAGTGGCCGTGGAGCATCTGCGCGATCTCGGCGTGCTGGTGAAGGAGGAGCCGCATCAAAACAATGTGGGCTACAGCGAGCGCGGCCAGGTGCCCATCGAGCCGCGCCTGAGCGAGCAATGGTTTTTGAAATACCCGAGCGTGGAGCAATCCCGCGAGGTGGTGGCAAAGGGCGATCTGAAATTTTACCCCGACCGCTGGGCGAAGGTGTATGACCACTGGCTCGGCGGCATTCAGGACTGGTGCATCTCGCGTCAGCTCTGGTGGGGGCATCGCGTGCCGGTGTGGAGCATCGAACTATCCGAGGAAGAAATTAGAAACAAATTTGCTCCCTTGGCTTCGACCTTGGATGTCGTGATCGAAAAGATTCGTGTAAAACCCAGTATTTCGGGTCAGTCCGAAAAAGACCGCACCCAGGTGGCTTTTGAAGCCGACCTTAATACACGCCACGATGAGGAAGTCCACGGACGATTGATGCATGTTGGCGATGGAGTTTTTCGCATCGAAGTGGCAACAATAACTTGTGGCAACGCTCTTGATAGCCTCGGCTTCATTCAAGACACCGACGTCCTCGACACCTGGTTCAGTTCCTGGCTCTGGCCGTTTGCCACGATGGGCTGGCCAGAGAAGACGGAGACCCTCGCCAAGTTCTACCCGACGACCGACCTGGTGACCGGGCCGGACATCATCTTCTTCTGGGTCGCGCGCATGATCATGGCGGGCTACGAGTGGATGGGCGAGCTGCCCTTCAAGAATGTCTATTTCACCGGCATCATCCGCGACAAGCAGGGGCGCAAGATGTCGAAATCGCTCGGCAACTCGCCCGATCCGCTGGAGATCATCGCGAAGTATGGCGCGGATGCCCTGCGCTTTGGCGTGATGCGTTCCGCCCCGCTCGGCGCGGATGTGCTCTTCGACGAGAAGAACGTGGAGCTCGGTCGCAATTTCTGCACCAAGCTCTGGAACGCCGCGCGCTTCCGCCAGATGCAGGGCGGCGAGAGCGAGGGCGAGCTCAACCCCGCGCTCCTCACCAGCGACGACAAGTGGATCCTGCTCCGGCTCGACGCCGCCATCCGCGAGGTTTCCACCGCGCTCGACGAGTATCGTTTCAGCGACGCCGCGCAGGCCCTCTACCGCTTCTTCTGGAGCGAGTATTGCGACTGGTATCTCGAAGCCTCGAAGGCGGTGCTCAACTCCGAGGACGCCGCGCGGAAGGCGAATGCGCTCGCGGTCATGGATTTCATCCTCGCGCACACCATCCGGCTCTTCCATCCGTTCATGCCCTTCATCACCGAAGAGCTCTGGCACGGCATGGGCTTCAACGGCGACCTGCCGGAGAAGCAAGGCGGCGAGACGATCATGTTCTCGCACTGGCCCGCGCCGTTCGACGCCGATTTCAAGGCCCACTACGGCCTCACCGGGGAGGACGAGAAGTTCGCCAACTCCAAATACGAGGTGGTCAACCTGGGCCGCGCCCTGCGCCGCGATTTCAACATCGCGAGCAACAAGCGCGTGCGCTTCGTGCTGCGTCCCAACGCGCCGCTCGCCACGCACGAAGCCGAGGTGCTGCGCATCCTGCTCAATGCCGAGCCGTTCGACGTGCTCGAAGCCTACGCCGCGCCCAAGGGCACGCCGACGGTCCTCACTCCGCTTGGCGAACTCTTCCTGCCGCTCGAAGGCTTGATCGACGTCGCCGCCGAGCGCGAGCGTCTTGCGAAGGAAATCGAGAAAGTGGAAGCCGAGCTCCTCAAAGTCCGCGCCAAACTCGCCGACGAAAACTTCACCGCCAAAGTCCCGGCCAAGGTCCTCGACGAGCACAAGCAGCGCGAAACCACCTGGGCCGAAAAGCTCATGCAACTGACGAAGATGCGCGAGGCCCTCGGAGGCTAGGCTCTTTTAACCGCGGCGGACGCGGCGAGCGCGGCGGGGTTTAAAATTCACCGCCAAGACGCCAAGTCGCCAAGAGCGGGAGATTTCTCCTCGTTCCCAAGCTCCAGCTTGGGAGCGCCCTGGTCCGCGAGGCTCTGCCTCGTCGTCGTCGCGCAAACTGAATTTCACCGCAGAGGCGCGGAGACGCAGAGTTTTAGAGCATCTCTCGAAAGGAATTTCCGAATGAGTGAGGTTCGCCGCGGAGGCTTGAGGGCTGAAGGCCCGGCCTAACTCCAGCCCGGGGCAACGCCCCGGGGACCCCGGCCTCCCTTGATTTTTAGCCCTGAAGGGGCGTAAGAACCGCTCCATGGTTTGGACCGCCCCTTCAGGGCTGGGAAATGAAGAAGACGATGAGACCCGGGGCGTTGCCCCGGGCTTGGGCTATGCCGCCCCGTTGGGGCTTTCGGAAATTACTTTCGAGAACCGCTCTAAAGTCTTCCCAGCCTTCGTGTCCTTCGTGCTCTTCGTGGTTAATATTCCCCTCGTTCCAGCTTGGGAACGCCCTGGTCCGCGAGGCTCTGCCTCGTCGTCGTCGCGCAAACTGAATTTCGCCGTCGAGTCGCCGAGACGCAGCGTTTTAAAAACTTCGTGTCTTCGTGCCTTCGTGGTGAAAACTTCTGCTCAGTTTGTCGCCCGGGGCAGGGCGCGGACGATGATGTTGTCCCCGATCTGCTCCATGGAGTCCTGTTTCTGGAAGACCGCCGAGGTGTCGTAGGTCGAGTCCCAGTCCGATTTTCTCATCACGCAGAGCGCATCGGGTCGGGTCGCCAGAAAGTCCTTCAAGCCGCCTTTGCCGAGGACGATTTTCAGCGTCGGATGCGCCGCCCAAAAGGGCTGCGCCTCGCTCGCCAGCACGAAGACGGTGGGAGTGAAATCAGGTTTCTGACCCTGCGCCGCGCGTTCTTTGGCCTGCTGCGTGTAGTAGATAATCCCGCGCACCGGGAATTTCCCGGCAATCAGCGGTTCGCCAGGATGCTGCATTTGCATCATGCGCAAAGCGGTCGGCTTGGTGGAGCTGAGGTTTTCCACGTTCTGCACATCGAGCGTGAGCGAGGCGACCAGCAGCGCGGTCGAACCAGCGGCGGTGCAAGCGACCCAGGCCGGAAACGCCCGCCGGAGCAGGCAGATCAGCGCCACGACGAGCAGGCCGCCGAGGAGATACGCGGGCACCACGAACGGCTGCGCCGCCTTGATGAACGGCGTCGCGAGCGGGACCAGCCCTTGCAGCAATGCCGCGATGACGACCAGATTGCGCTCGCCGTTGCCGCGGAATCCGCGTTCCAGCACTTCATCCAGATGCCGCCCGCCAATCACCGCCAGCGGCACGAAGAGGAAGAAGGCGTAGGAAGGCAGCTTCGACGCCGCGCCGCTCAGGAAGACCAGATTGCTCAAGAGCCAGCACCATTGGAAAAATGCCGGTTCATTCTCGCGCAGGCCGGTGATTGCCCGCTTGATCGTGAGCAACACCAGCGGCATCCAGGGAATCGAGCCCAGGATCAGCAGCCCGGGATAATACCAGAAATGGTTGTTCGACGGATGCTCCGAATAAAACCACCGCAGGTAATTGTCGCGGTAGAAAAACTCCTTCCAAAACTCCGCGCCATGGTGCGTAAAAGTATAGGCATACCACGGCACGCCCACCAGCAGGGCGGCGACCAGGCCGAGCCCCACGCCCTTGCCGCGATAGGCCCATTGGCGCGGCTTTTGGAAAACGAAATAGACCGCCATCGTGAAGCACGGGAAGAGGATGCCGATCGGTCCCTTGGTCAGCCATGCCATCCCCATCGAGAGCAGATGCAGGAACATCCAGCGGTCGCGCTTCTCCGGCTCCGTAAAGGCCAGCCAGGCGCTGAAGACCGATCCGCTCAGGAAAAACGCGAGCGGGATGTCGGTGAGCATCAGCCGCGACATGAGCATGAACTCCAGCCCGGTCGCGAGCACCACCGCGGTCAGCAATCCCGTGCGCTGGCTGTAAACCCGCGCACTGAAGGCATAGACCAAAAACACCAGCAGCGTCGCAAACAAGGTCGCAGGCAACCGACCGGTAAACTCATTTTCGCCAAAGGTCTTGAAGGAGGCCGCGACCAGCCAGTAGTAGAAAACCGGCTTCTCAAACTGCGGCCCGCCGTAAATCTGCGGCGTCAGCCAGTCGCCGCTCACCATCATTTCATGGGCGGTCTGGGCATAAAACGGCTCGTCGGGATCAATCAGCCCGATCCGCCCCAGCCGAAACCAGAAACAGACGAGGCAGAGCGCGAGCAGGATGAGGACGTTACGAGCGTGTGACGACATGGAAGGCGCACAATGAAACGAAATGCCGCACGCGGTCAAATGCTCGTTTCAAGGAGGTGGGTTGTAATGGATGGCTCAATCGCGGCCAGTGGGCACTTTGTAACCGAGGGAGATCAGTTTATGTGCATACCAGTCCTCGAAGTCCGACAGGATCGTGCTTGCTGCTTGAATGTGGAGCAACTGGGCCTTTTGATCGTATGACCAATCAAAGGCCGATTCCCCTTTCGACAGACCTGGAAAATGGGCCAACATTAACTGAGTGACCGCTTCGGGAGTTGCCACAATGCTCGTGGGGACAACAAAGCTGCGGGTGGAAAGCACCGATTCCGGATTGCAAATAGGGACAATCCACAGTCCATCGGGCTCGATCTGTAAAAGACCGCCTGCTGCTTGGGTGAAGTATGCGAGATACTCCTTTGCTGAAGTATGAAGGTTCAGGCTGATTGGGCATCCTTTATCACTATCGAGAACCCACGGTTGCTTATCCGCCTGCGCAATGGATTCCTGAAGCCCGACGCTTACTTTGACCTCAGGAATTTTCGTCACGCCGGGGCGGGCATTATGAATTGCCAATTTGTGGTTCAGCGCCATGACCGCAATCGCGAGTGGCGTATGCTGGAATGGAGTTTCCAGAAATGTGATGCGCTCCAGTTCTTTGGTGATGAGTGACACCGCATGCTCCCGTTGTAATTCGGGTTTCATCCGCAGCAGAAACACCTGAACCGATTCGGTCGGCAGATTCATTATTGATTCTGGCGACGGGCCCATTTCCTGTGCCGACGCGATCGGGTCCAGGCCAGTGAAGAGAGCCGTGAGCCAGATGAAAGTGAGGGCTTTCATAATGCGATTCTGGATTTCGATGGAGGCGAACTCAATCCTCTTTCTGCGCGCGAGGGACACGGAGTGTCGCCGACAAGGGCGCGCCCACACAGAGTGTGGGCACGAGGAGCCGTAAGCTATTTCCCAAATGCCGCCAGCGCCGCTTCATAGACCGCCTTGAGCGGTTGCCCGGACTTTTCCGCCGCCGCTTTGCAGTGCTCGAACTCCGGGGCGATCTGGACGATTTCTCCGGCGCGCTCGCCGATCTTGAGGCGGATCGGGCCATAAGGGGTGCTGACGGTTTCAAAACGGCGGGCGAGCTTGAGCCGCTCCATGGCCTGCATGCGCAGGCCGAAGGCGCTCGTCTCGCGGAAAAGGATGTCGCTGAGCTTGGTGACGTCGGCGCTCTCGCAGAGCACGCTGAGCTGGCTGCCGGGGCGGTTTTTCTTCATGTGCACCGGGGTGAAGAAGACGTCGAGCGCACCGGCGGCGAACAGGCGGTCCATCACCGCGCCGAGGATTTCCGGGGAGAGGTCGTCAAGATTGGTTTCGAGGCAGGTGATGGTGTCGGTCTCGTAACCGTGGGCGGGCTCGGTCGCCGCTTCGCCGAGGATGGCGCGGAGCACGTTCGGGCGGTCTTTCAGCTTCTTGGTGCCGACGCCGTAGCCGATCTTTTCCACCTTCAAGGCGGGCATCGGGCCAAAGCTGGCGCCGAACTCCGCCGCAATCGCCGCCCCGGTCGGCGTGATGAATTCAAATTCCTCATCGATCTGGCGGAACGGGATGCCGTGCAGGATCTCCAGCGTCGCCGCGGCGGGAATCGGGAAGCGGCCATGCGCGCAATCGACCCAGCCGTGCCCGTCGAAGAGCGGGGAAACCTGCACGCGATCCACCTTCAGGTGCTCGATGCCCACGCAGGCGCAGATGATATCGGCGATGGAATCGAGCGCGCCCACTTCGTGAAAGGTCACGTCCTCCGCCGGGACGCCGTGGATTTTCCCCTCGGCGACCGCGATGCGCTGAAAAATCGACAGCGCGTGCTTTTTCACAAAATCGCTCAAATCGCTCTCGCTGATGAGCTGGCGAATCTCGGCGTGATTGCGACCATGCGGGTGCGCGTGCTCTTCGTGATGGTGATGATGTTCGTGGCCGTGCGCGTGCGGTTGGTGCTCATGCGCGTGGTGGTGGGGTGGCTCTTCATGGCGGTGGGGTGGCTGCTCGTGGCGGTGCGCCGGTGCTTCCTCATGGTGGTGATGCCCGCAGCCACAGCCCTCGCCATGGGCGTGCTCATGCGCCTCCCCATGATGCTCGTGATGATGGTGCCCAGGCTCCGCTTCTTCCGGCTCATCCTGGTCGTGCCGATGCGTTGCGCCCTCGTGGATGCCGAACTTCACGCCCTCGATCGCCTGCCGCTGCTTGCGCTCGAAGTGCATATGAAAATCGCCGATGTTCACCTTCCCCAGCTCCCATTCAAAGACGGAAGGCGGGACGCCGAGATCGCAAAGCGCGCCGACAGTCATGTCGCCGCTGATGCCGGAAAAGCAGTCGAGAAAGAGAACGCGAGTCATACGCGGCCAATCTCCGGGAAGCCGGTGCGGATGGCACGCAGATTTTCATCCATGCTTTAAAAAAGGAAGGCGCATAAGGTCCGCTGAACGGATTGATTGTAATTACCATAATAAGAAAAAGTGATTTCCGATGGATTGTGAATTAATTTCATGTCGATAAATTAATAATAAACGAATTGGAACCGGCCCGTTATTTGCTTGAATGGAACCTACTTATGAAAGCGCCCTCCTTGCCCATCAAACAAGCAATCCTCACCTCTCTCATCGTGAGTTCTCTCGCCTGCACCGTTCCGGTCAAAGCGGATGACGACTGTCAGGGAGCCAACATCTCCGGCAGCGAAACCTTGGATGAACAGATCACGCTCACCGCTGGCACCAATGCTCCCACTGGAGCCACTGGTGACGGCCGAGCTGGAAACCGACGACGAAGACGGCACCTCCGTCTCCACGCTCACCTTCGAGTTGAGCGGCCTCGCCACCGATACCTACGACGTCACCATCACGAAGAAATCGGATGGCTCCACCGAAGACCTCGGCACCTTCGATTATCCCTCCACCGATACCAGTGATGATGGGGGCGGGTGCGACGACGGCAGCGGGGATGGCTCCTCTGGTGGTGGCGATGACAACGGCGGAGACTCCTCCGATTCCGGCCAGGTGAACTCCAATGTCATCCTGCGCTGCGATGGCGGCTCGGGGGGCGGCTCCAGCGGCTCCTCCGCCAGTGATTCCTCTTCTTCCAGTGATTCCAGTACCTCTGAAATTGTCTTCGGCGGCGATGATGGAATTGCCCTCCCCAGCGACTTCAACGCCCTCGATGTCGCCACTGTCACGATCACGGATTCCAGTTCCAACGTGATCTTCACCGGCGACTTCACCACCGCGAGCTCAAGCTCCACTAGCACCACGAGTGCGATCAAGGCGAAGCTCAATGCCCACGTGAGCCTCACGGCAGGCTCCGGCGCTCCAAATGCCTCGGGATCGGCCACTTTCACCGCGCATTCCCACAAGGGCAAGGTGAGCACTTCCTTCAAACTTTCCGCGCAGAACGTGCCCGGCAGTTCGACCTTCACGGTCAGCGTGAATGGCCAGGACCTCCGGAATGTGCGCAGTAATCGCAGAGGAAAGCTCGTGGTCAACGGTCTCACCAAGACCAGTGCGTTCTCGCTCCGCAGTGTGACGGTGCACAACTCGCAAGGCACCACCATCGTCAAAGCGAGCTTCTAAACCCGCCCAATCCCTTAAAAATGCCCAACGGCACCCGGTGAAAACCGGGTGCCGTTTTTCATTAATGAGACAAATTTTTCTCTTAATTGAGAATTTTATTGGCCTTCAGCCAGTAAAGACAGTCGCTGATCCACGGCAGATGCCCCGCCATCGCGCCTTTTCCTAGTCCCACCCCATGCCCGCCTTTTTCATAAATATGCACGTCGAAGGGCACCCCTGCCTTCTGGAGCGCCTCGGCAAAGAGCAGGGTATTGACCGGCGGCACCGTCTTGTCCTCGCCATTCGTCCACACGAAGCACGGCGGCGTGTCCTTGGTCACCTGCTTTTCATTGGAAAGCGCGTCCATTAGTTCCTGGGAAGGATTGTCGCCGAGCAGGTTTTTCTTCGAGCCGACGTGCGTCTCCGGCCCCATCGTGATCACCGGGTAGCAGAGAATCGCAAAATCGGGGCGGCTGCTCTCGCGGTCGATGGGATCGGTGGCCGAGGGTTGCCCGGCGTCGAAATGCGTCGCGAGCGTTGAGGCCAGATGCCCGCCGGCCGAGGAGCCAATGATGCCGATGCGATGCGCATCCAGTTTCCAGTCCGTGGCCTGCGCGCGCACTGTCCGCACTGCCCGCGCCGCGTCTTCCAGCATGATCGGGTGCCGGTAGCCATTGCTGCCCAGCCGGTATTTCACCACGTAGCAATTGAACCCGTGCCGACGGAAAAATTCCGCGTAGCCAGCCCCCTCGTGGTCCGCCAGCTTCGCATAGCCGCCGCCGGGGAAAATGACGAGCGCGGGAGCGTTGTCCTGCGCGGGAAGCGCGGGGTAGGAGGTGAGCGTCGGGATGTCCTGCGGTTTATTTCCCAGCGCGCCGGGCGCTCCCTGGGGCCAGAGCGGATCACCCGCGATCGTGCTCGGCGAGGGCGAGGCCGCCGGAGTGGGGGATTGGGCGGGCGATAAAAGCGGGTTCATGAGCAACAGGGCGAGCAGTCCGGTTTTTGGGGAAAAATGGCGGGGCATGCCCGCACGGTAAGTTCCCACTTGCGCCCGGCAAGCGAAAATCGACAATCAACCCGGCATGGAAGAAACCAACGATCTCATCGCAGTCCGCAAGCAGAAGCTCGAAGCGCTTCGCGCGCTCGGCATCCAGCCCTATGGCGGACGCTTCGAAACCACCGGCACCATCGCGGAAGTTCGCGAAGCATTTGCCGAGGGGAAACCGGTGCGCATCGCCGCCGTCTCACCGCCCATCGCGACATGGGCCGCAGCCATTTTCTCGACGTCCGCGACGGCAGTGGCCGGGTGCAGGTCTTCGTGAGCACGAAGGAACTCGCGCCCGAGCAGCTCGAGCTCTTCAAGCTCCTCGACATCGCCGATTTCATCGGGATCGACGGCGAGTGCTTCGTCACCAAGACCGGCGAGCCCAGCGTCCGCGCGAAGCAGCTCACGCTGCTCTCCAAGGCCCTGCGCCCCATGCCCAGCTCGTGGTATGGCGTTGAGGACGTGGAGCTGAAGTATCGCCAGCGTTACCTCGACCTCATCGCCAATGCCGGGTCGAAGGAACTCTTCCTCAAGCGCATCGCGATCGTCCGCGAGATCCGCGATTTCCTGCAAGCGCGCGGCTTCCTCGAAGTGGAAACGCCGATGATGCAGACCGTCCCCGGCGGCGCGGCGGCCCAGCCGTTCAAGACGCATCACAACGCGCTCAATATCGACCTCTACCTCCGCATCGCGCCCGAGCTTTACCTCAAGCGGCTGATGGTCGGCGGCCTCGACAAGATTTTCGAGCTCAACCGCAATTTCCGCAATGAAGGCATCTCCCGCCGTCACAACCCCGAGTTCACCATGCTCGAGGCCTATTGGGCCTATGCCGATTTCGAGGCGATGGCCGATCTCGTCGAGGAAATGATCTGCCACCTCGCGGAGAAAATCATCGGCACCCTCCAGATCGAGCACAAGGATGCCGAGGGCAACGTCACCCGCACCATCAACCTCGCCCGCCCGTGGAAGCGCGCCCGCTACGCCGATCTCATCAGCGGCGTCGCCGGGACGGATTGGTTCACCCTCTCCACCGAGCAGAAGCGCGAAAAATGCCGCACCCTCGGCGTCGAGGTCGCGCCGCAGATGGAGGACTTCGAGATGAGCCAGCAGATCTTCGAGAAGCTCATCGAGGAAAAGCAGTTCGACCCGCTCTACGTCACCCATTTGCCGAAGGAACTCGTCCCGCTCGCGAAGCAGAACGTCGAGAACCCCGACCTCGTGGACGTCTATGAACTCGTGATCAACGGCCAGGAAATCTCCCCCGGCTACTCCGAGTTGAACGACCCGATCGTCCAGCGCGAGCGCCTGGAGCATCAGGCCGGCGAGGAACAGCAAAAGGTGGACGAGGAATTCCTCACCGCCCTTGAGCACGGCATGCCTCCGGCCGGCGGCATCGGCATCGGCATCGACCGTCTGGTGATGATGCTCACCGGCGCCGAGTCGATCCGCGACGTCATCTTCTTCCCGCACCTGAAGCCGAAATGAGCGGCTGTTTAAACCACGAAGGACACGAAGAGCACGAAGGATGAACGTGCTCTGTCTAACTTCGTGTCCTTCGTGCGCTTCGTGGTGAAAATGAAACCGTCCATTTATCCCCCGGGCACCACGAATGCGAACTGGTTCAGCCTGTTCAACGCGGTCTCGTTCCAGATCACCCTCGGGGCGCCGATGATTCTTTACGCGAAATCCATCGGTGCAAACGCGACCACCCTTGGCGTCATCGCCGCGCTTACCCCACTCCTCACCATCTGCCAGATTCCCGCCGCTTATTACCTGGAGCGGGTCGGCTATAAGCGGATGATTTTCTACGGCTGGGGGCTGCGGACGATCTTCATCTTCGGCATCGGCCTCGTGCCCTTCATGAGCTTTGCCAGCAACGGGGTGAAGATCGGGCTTATCCTGTTTGCGCTCTTTGTTTTCAACCTGCTCCGCGGTGTCTCCTCCGGCGCATGGCTGCCCTGGCTCACCGAGTTGATCCCCGATGGTGTGCGCGGCCGTTTCTTCACCCGTGACCAGTTTTTCCTCCAGTTCGGCAGCATCTTCGCGGTGATTGCGAGCGCGCTCCTGCTCTCGGAGCACTCGCAGCCCTGGCAATTCTCCGCCGTCTTCATGCTCAGCGCGCTCGGCGGCTGGGTGAGCCTGCTCTGCCTCAAGCGCATCCCCGATATCGAGCCCGGCGAGAAGATGGTGAACTCCAATGTCCAGGTCCCCTGGCGCGCCATCGTCACCTTCCCGCCTTTTCTCAAGTTCACCGTCTTCATCCTGCTCTATTCCTTCTCCGCTGGCAGCGCGGGCGTCTTCGGCATCGCACTCTTGAAGTCGAAGATCGGCTATGGCGAGAGCGTCACCCTCGGCCTCACCACCCTGTATTACCTTGGCGCGCTCATCAGCCTGCCCATGGTGGGCAAGATCATCGAGAGCACCAGCAGTCGCACCGTCCTTCGCGCCACCACCGCCCTCTTCTGCGCGCTCTTCGTCGGCTGGTCGTTGCTGGCCGCCGAGGTCATTCCGCCGTCGTGGGCGCTCATCGGCCTGCTCTATTTCGGCGGGGGCATCGCCGGTGGAAATTTCGCCGTCGCGCAGACCCGCCTGCTCATGGACACCATGCCCGAGCTCGGGCGCACCCACTTCTTCGCCCTCTTCACCGTCATCACCAGCCTCGGCCTCAGCATCGCCCCCGTCGCCTGGGGGATGATGATCGACACCCTGCACGACCTCAATTTCGCCACCGGCCCATTGCATTGGAACCGGTTCAGCATTTACTATTCGCTCCAGCTTTTGCTACTCCTCATCAGCCTCGGGGTGACCGGGGCCCTGCATGAGAAGACCGGGCCGACGCCGCCCACCAGCCAGCGCGATTGGATTTTCCTCACGCGGATGCGCCGGATGATGCGGTTCTGGCAGCGCTGATTATATTGACCGTTTTCCAATCCACTTTTAAATGAGCAAACCTCTGCCCCATCGCCTGCCTTTCAGCTTCTTTCTGGCGCTGCGCTACCTCAAGCCCAAGCGGACGTTTCTCTCGATCATCACCCTCATCTCCGTGCTCGGGGTGACCCTCGGCATTACCGTGCTCATCCTCGTGATTTCCGTGATGACCGGCTTCGATCGCGAGCTGCAGCGCAAGGTGCTCGGCTTCGAGCCGCACATTCTCGTGAGCAATGGCGGGGTGATGGACGACTGGCGCGATCTCATGCAGCAGATCACCAGAATCCCGGGCGTGAAGGCCGCTTCGCCTTATATGCAGGGCCCCGTGATCGTGGAGTTTGATCACCGCCGACTGGCTCCAGTGATTCGCGGGGTCGATCCGAAGCTGGAAACGGGGGTCACCGATCTGGGGCAATTCATCAAGGAAGGGACCTTTGATCTCGCCGGGGACAAAACGATTCTCGGCAAGGATCTGGCCGAAGCGCTCGGGGTCGGCGTCGGCGGAAAAATCACCATTTATTCGCCGGGTAACGTGGGCGAGATCATGGATGCAATCACCCGCTTCCAGAAAAATCCCAAGGACAAGGACAACCTGCAAAACCTGAAGGGATTGGTGGTGCCGACCGATCTCACAGTGACCGGGATTTTTTCATCGGGTCGCTATGAGTATGACTCCAATTTTTTGCTCGTCCCGCTCTATGTTGGGCAGGAGCTTTACGGGCTGGATGACGGAGTCCAGGGGATTTCCGTGCGGACGGAAGACCCCAAAAACGCCGCGCAGATTCGAGATGCCATCAAACCGCTCCTGCCTGCCGGGACCAGCGCCCAGACGTGGATGGAGCTGAACAAAGATCTCTTCGACGCCATCCTGCTCGAGCGCAACGTCATGTTCTTCCTCCTCATGTTCATCGTCATCGTCGCCGCCTTCGGCATCATGAACACGCTCATCACTGTCACCGTGCAGAAGACGCGCGAGATCGGGATCATGAAGGCGCTGGGCGCGAATACGTGGCAGATTGTGTGGGTCTTCCTTGCGCAGGGAATGGTGGTCGGCTTCTTCGGCAACCTTACCGGTCTCGCCCTCGGGATGATCCTCGTGCGCTGGCGTAATGAGTTCAAGGAATGGCTCGCCAATGTCCTCCACATCCAGATCTTTCCGGCGGACGTCTATCAGTTCAGCAAAATCCCGGCCGAGGTGGTGCCCTCGGATGTGGCGATCATTTGCATCAGCGCCTTCGTCATCTGCTCCCTGGCCGCCCTCATCCCCGCCTACTTCGCGGCCCGCCTCGACCCGGTCAAGGCGCTGCGTTACGAGTAAAATGAACCGCGGCGGACGCGGCGTGCGCGGCGGGACGAAGGGATTTCACCACGAAGATCACGAAGGACACGAAGGGAATAAGAGTTTTCACGGCGGGCTCACGAATTTCCCCGGTGAACGTCCCTTCTGAACGCCATGCCAATCAAAACCGCTGTAGCCACGGCCCTGTGGGCCGTTGGGGAAGAGCGCTCCATTCACGAGAGAAGATGCCGCTTTCTCCTCTTCCAAAAATGTCACCCCGAGTGAAGCCGAGGGCCTCATATTTTTCTGCGTTGGGTCAGCATGGGAAGCCCTCACGCTTTCGATGCGGCACGCTAACCCGCATTGGAGTTTATCCCCAACGGCCCACAGGGCCGTGGCTACAGCGCGTCAGGACAAATAATCGCGCCGTGGCATTTCCAAGCCCACCACCTCAGCAGCGGAGCTGCTCAAATATTCCTCTCAACTATCATCTCTCAACCCTCAACTACTTCCCTACCGCCAGCCGATCCGCCAGCCGCTGCGGCAGTCCCGCTTCGACGATCTTTTCCTGGGCGGTGAACAGGTCGTATTCCAGCCGGTGCAGTTCCACCGTCTGCTCCTCCACTTTGTAGATCGCGTAAGAGGCGCGCCAGTCGCCATCGCGGGGCTGGCCTACGCTGCCCACGTTCATGAAGTATTTCTTGCCCGGCTCGATCTTGAGCTTGTCGAACGGGATCGCCCGCACGCTCTGGTCGCGCACATAGGCGCGCGGCGCATGGGTGTGACCGTAGAAGCACAGGTTCGTATGCTGGTAGTTGAAGCTGGCCGTGGCATCGAGCTGGTTGAAGACGTAGCCCCAGTTCTGCGGCGTATCGAGCGTGGCATGCACGATCGTGAAGTCCCGCACCTGCCGGACAAAACGCAGTCTCCGAGAGCCACTGCTTGTCTTCGTCGGTGAGGTGATTGCGCGTCCAGTTGATCGCCTCCTCGGCCATGGCATTGAAGCCGGTGAGCTCTTCTTTCAAATGGGCCTGTTCGTCGTGGTTGCCCTTCACCACCGGGCAGCCCAGCTTGCGCACGATCTCCAGGCACTCGTGCGGGTTCGCGTTGTAACCGACTACGTCACCGAGGCAGATGTAATGGGTGCAGTCGTTCTTATGCGCATCCGCAAGCACGGCCTGGAGCGCCTCAAGGTTGGCATGAATATCGGCAAAAATGGCGAATCGCATCAAGGGTGGTTTGGTGAAGGTGCGGGAGACGGTTTCGGAGGATTATAGACTCTTTCTGCGACAGGAACATTTAATTTATCCTGCAAGTAGCTGAGGCGCTCCAGCAGGGTGGGGAGCCACTCGTTCTGGCCTTGCAGATAGAGTTTGCGGAGCAGGTCGTAGGCCGCCTGTTCCTGGCCTGGACAGCGGGAAAGCTCGTAGCCGTAGAAGCGAATTTCATAGACCGGCGCATTTTTGAAAGTGGACGCCTTTTGGTACATGTCGGCGGACTTGCAGTGGTCCTGCAGCTTCTCTTTGTAGAGCATGCCCAGCCGGTCATAGAGTTCGTAGCGGTCGGGATTGCTTTGGATGCCGCGCAGCAGGTAATCCTCGCCGAGCTTGTCAGTACTCCTTGGCCGTCTTCACGCGCAGCAGTTCCCGTGGCTGGTTGGGATCGTCCATTGCCGCCACGCTGGCATTCCAGGCCATGTGCCAAGACGCCATGTCCCAGAACATCACTTCGCGGGGCTGGAGTTCCACCACGGCGTTAAACAGCAGGGTCATGCGGCCCCATTGCGTATGCGTCCAGGCGGTGAAGGCTTGAATCCAGAGCACATCGGCCACGATCGCGCGAAAACCGCTCAGGGAGGCCAGAATTCCGAAGGGGCCAATTTCCTTGCGCAGGTTGATATTGATATCGGCGGTATGAAAATAGGCGGCCCGGTGTTCGAGCGTGAGCTGATGCTCGAAAGGCATTCGGGCGGCCCCGAAAGCCAGCAGGAGAATCAGCGCGATGATGGGGCGATGCTTCATCGATTTAGAGTTCCTTTTTGGCGAACACGAAGTAGGCGAGGAAGAAATAGACGCTTGTATAGACGACGCCCAGGCCGGCGGTCTTCATAAAGAGCAGCATCGAAATGGTGTTCCCGGCATCGATATCGTCCTCCAGGTTGAAAATCTGGAGATCGGGAAAGACCAGGGCGATCAGCAGCAGCACGCCTTTGACGAAGATCGAAGGCACCGACCCGGCCAGCCAGTATTCACGGGCCGTGCTTTCAAAGTAACCGATGAGGAACGCCACCGTGGAGACCATGATCGTAAAAATCCACGAGGAGGCATAGGTGGAGATGAAGAGGGTGATGCAGGCAAAGATCGCCGCTTTAATGTAAATGCACGAAATCGCGGGGAGCAGGCTCCAGGTAAAGGTGTGGCTTTTTACATCCGCGATGACGGCGGCGATGATCTTCGGATCGGTCCCGGCGGGCACCCCGTCGAGATTCTCGGCAATCGCCATCTGCTGACGGAAATACAGCGTCACGGCAAACATCAGCGACATCATGATGGTCGAGACCAGCAACAGCATGAGCACACCGAGCACCTTGCCGAGCAGGTACTCGAAGCGTGGGACCGGCTTGGCGAGGATCGTGTAAAGGGTGCGGTCTTCGATGTCCTTCGGCAGCAGCATGGCGGTCGAGAGGACGGCCAGGAGCCAGGTGAAAACGCTCATCGAGCCGAGCGAGACGTCCTTGAGCATCTGGAATTGTTCCTGGAACGACAGGCGGACCATGAAGGCCGAGCTGCCGATGATGAGCAGCGCGAAGATGAGCAGAAAATAAAACACCTTCAGCCGCACCAGCTCAAGCAGGGTGTTGCTGGCGATGGCACCGATGCGGGCCGGTGAAAACACCTGGTGGCGCGGCAATGCGGGGAGCGAGATCGAGTCGGACATGATGAATGGGAAAGGTTCGAAAAAGGGTGGGAATCAGTAGGGGTTACTTGCCACCGGTGACCTGGAGGAAGAACTGCTCCAGCGTGGTCTGTGGCTTGCGGCGCTCGATGAGTCGGCCACCGCTCTGCTGCAGACGGGCCTCGAAATCCGCGAGCAATTCCGCCGGGGCGTTTTCGAGGATCAACTCGGTCTGGTTCTCGATGGAAATGAGGTCTTCCAGCTTGCCCTCCCGCACCAGCACACCGTGGTGGAGGATGCCGATGCGGTCGCAAATTTCCTGGACCTGGCCGAGGAGGTGCGAGCAGAGCAGCACGGTGATGCCGCGGGACTTGAAGTCGAGGATCAGATCGCGGATTTCCCGTGAGCCTGCCGGGTCCACCCCGGCGGTCGGCTCGTCGAGCACGAGCAGGCGCGGGCTTTGGATCAGCGCCTGGGCGAGGCCGATCCGCTGGAGCATGCCTTTTGAGTAACCACCAAGTCGGCGGTCGCGGGCATTTTCGAGGCCCACCAGCTTGAGCAGTTCATCCGAGCGATCGGTGAGCGTGCTCCCGCTCAGGCCGCAGATCTTGCCGTAGAAATGCAGCGTCTCCAGCCCGGTGAGGTATTTGTAGAAATAGGGATTCTCCGGAAGAAAGCCGACTTCTTCGCGGCTCTCCACGAGCTGGCTGTCGCGGCCGAAAATCTGCGTCTTCCCGCTGGTCGGGGTGACCAGGCCGAGCACGATCTTCATCGTGGTGCTCTTGCCCGAGCCGTTGGGGCCGAGCAGGCCATAGACCTGCCCCGGCTGCACGTCGAGCGAGAGGTCCTGCACCGCGGTGATGCGTTCGCGCTTGAACGGGATGGGGAACGTCTTGGTGAGATTCCGAATGGCGATGGCGGGTTCAGACATGGCGTGAATAGTTGATCTCGGAAATGATGGTAAAGATTGGGAAATAGCCAATGCGCAGGAACCCGAGATCGAATGGGGTAGGGGTGTTCCTGCGTCGAAAGAAAATGATCACGGCGATTGGCCAGAAGGGAATCAGTGATAGCAGCGCCAGCCGGAATATATCGCCTCCATCCAAAATCATGGAAGTCATTCCCAGCCAAAAGCATTGAAGGAGGCATGAGTCCTTCAATGCCCGGCCAAAGGAACTGGAGAAAAAAGCGCTGCTAGCCATGGATTTCAAAGCCTTTGACCTCGCGCTGGGGCGGCACGTTTGAAACGGTTTCGTTTTTGATATGGGAGCCGAGCTCGCTGTCGCGGATCGCTTCGAGAAAGGCATCCGCCTCCTCCTCATCGCCGGTGATGCGCAGCTCCACGCGCCCATCGTCGAGATTGCGCACCCAGCCGGTGACTTCAAAACCGGAAGCGATGCGCTTGGTCGTATAGCGGAAGCCGACGCCCTGCACGCGGCCTTCATAAAAAACGTGTCGTCCAGTCATGGTAAAAATGAACCTCAGTTTACGAACTTTGCTGCCAGCGCGTCAGCAGTTTTTTGGTCGGGGGCCTGGGTCAGGAAAACGGTAGCTCCGGATTGCCTGATCTCAAATGCATCCGCGGGTGGGGTGAATCGCTTCGTCCAGGCTTTCTTCAGCGTATCGGCGAAGAGGGTGGCTTGTTCCGGGGTTTCCCAGACGGTCTTCCAGACCAATGATTTTCCTCCGCTAAACACCAGATACCGATCGCCCTGCCAGCCTTCGGCGGCTTGTGAACCGGCCAGGTCGTCGGTGTATTCGCTGAGCAAAATGCGGGTGCCCAGTTCGCCCATCACGTTGTCGTCGTAAGGCGGCTGCCCGTTAAAAGTGAGGTCGGGCCACTCGACCTTGGTCGGCTGCCATTGCGGGTCGGCCAGGTACCGCTCGGGGTGCAGGATCTGCGCGGTCGATTTGGGCGGGTTTTGGTAGGCGTTGGAAACCGCCGACCAGCCGCCCTCGGCCCAAAGGCACAACACGAACTGCTGGCCTTTCACATACGGGGCCAGCAGTTCCTCGCGCAGATAGCGCGGGGCGGTCTCGATCTGCGACATATCCTGGGTGAAGGCGCCGGAGAGGGTCTGGAGCACATCGCCCACCGTGGTCTGCCCGGCCATGAATTGGGACATCTCCACCGTGGCGTCGCCTTCGATCAAGGCGCTGGTCGCCAGTTGCAGATCGTCGTTGTGCCGCACCTTGAGCGGCAGATTGAGCAGGTGGAAATTCTGGTCCTGCAGGGCGTGGGTGAGCTCGTGCGAGAGGATCATCCGGTTCTTCGCATTGGCGAGCGAGGTGTCCTTGAAGAGGTAGAGCTTGCGCTCGTGCTGATCGTAAAAGGCCGCCACCTGCTCGCTCAGCAGCGCGAGGTATTTCTCCTCCAGCGGGTAATTCGGCGGGAGCAGGCCAAAGGCCGCGAGGCTCGTCCCGCTGCGCTGAAAATCGGCATCGGCATAGACGTTGTGCAGCTTTTGCTCCAGCACCTGGTGAATGCCCTCGCGCGTGACCACCGCATAGACCACCGGGCTTTTGAACGAAAGCTCGCGGGTCTCGGCGGTTCGTTGCTCGATCTGCCGACGACGGGCCGCGTCGTCGGTGTCCGGATGAGTCGCCGCGAGCCGGGCGAGGCGCTTGTTTTCCGAGGCTTCCAGCGCCGCCTTTTGTTGCAGAAAGGCGGTATTTTCCTTGGCCCGCTGGGCAGTCTGCCACCACCAGCCGCCCGCCGCGACCACCAGCGCGATCAGCACCGGCGTGGCGTAGGGAACGAGAGCGCGCAAGGTTCGTGGCATTGGGGGGGAAGGGGATGGGAGCGTTCCGCTTAGGGATTCACCCGGGGTAGGCTCTTTTTCTTGTCCTTCACCGCCGCGCTGGCGGGCTTGATTAGGTTGCCCTGGCCGTCGTAGGCATCGGTGCCGGTGAGCATGCCGCTGGAAGAGTAGTGGAAAATCAGGTGCCGGATCATTTCCCCGCTTTTCGCGTAGTCGGTCTCTTCGGTGACGTGGCCGGTAGTGTCGTGGACTAGGGTGAGCTTGTAAATGACGTCGCCACTCGGGTTGTAAACCACGCCAGACAGCGGCTGGTTCTGGTCGTCGAGTTGATAGACGACCCGCTGGAGCAGCTTTTCCTTATTGGTGAGCGTATCCTCCACGCAGGTATGCGCCGAGGGGTCGAGCGTGGAGGAGACGTGCGTGCCGTCCTCCCGCTGGGTCACTTTTACGTGAATGGGTTGCGAATCGTCCTGGGCGAGCAAAGACAGCGGGGCCAGGAGCAGGGCGAGCAAGGGGAGTCGTTTCATGGCAAGTTCTGTGAATAAAGGAGACGAGGACGGGTAAATTTCAACTGGTAGCCCGGTAAAAGTTCGGTAGCGGTCAGGATTGGTTGAATTGCAGATCGTAGAGCTTCCGGTAAAGCGGTGATTTCTCGTAAAGCTCCGGGTGAGTGCCGGAATCCACCAGTTCGCCGTCGCGCATGACGAGGATCTGGTCGGCCTTCAAGATGGTGGAGAGGCGGTGGGCGATGGCGATGACCGTGCGGCCCTTGGAGAGGGTTTCCAGGGCGAGCTGGATCTGCTTTTCCGATTCCGAGTCGAGCGCGGAAGTGGCTTCGTCGAGGAGCAGGATGGGGGCGTTCTTCAGCAGGGCGCGCGCGATTGCAATGCGCTGTTGCTGGCCGCCCGAGAGCAGGCTGCCCTTGTCGCCGATGATCGTCTGGTAGCCTTCCGGCTTTTCCATGATGAAGTCGTGCGCCCAGGCCAGCCGGGCCGCCTCATAGACCTGCTCCTCGGTTGCGCTCGGGCGTCCGTAGAGGATGTTATTATAGATCGTGTCGTGGAACAGGAAGGTCTCCTGGTTCACGATGCCGATGTTCTTACGCAGGGAACGCTGGGTGTAGCGCTTGATATTTTGATCATTGATACGCACGCCGCCCTCTTCGGGATCGTAGAAGCGCAGCAGCAGCGACATGACCGTGCTCTTGCCCGCGCCGCTCTCACCGACCAGGGCGTAGGTCTTTCCATGCTCGAAGCGGTAGCGGAAGTTTTTCAAGGCCGGCTTCTGCACCTTGTCCACGCGGTAGCTGAAGCTCACGTTATTGAAAATGATGTCGCTTTTGGTCTTGCCCATATCCACGGCGGCTGGCTCGTCGGCTACGTCCGGCGGGCGGTCCAGGAGGGCGAAGATGCTGGTCATCGCCGCGAGGCAGCGCTGCATGAGCACATGGAGGCGGCTGAGAATCTTGAAGGGCGGGTAAAGCAGATTCAGCCCCACTACCAAGGCCATAAAGGAGGAGATGGAGAGGTGAATCATCCACCCGTAAACGAGCAGTGCCGCGATGCCGAAGGAGGCTAGGAATTCAATCAGTGGCCCGATCAATTCCAGCGAGCTCTGCCAGCGGATGACCTGGCCGCGCATGCGGTCGTTGGCGCGACCGAACCGCTTTTTCTCATAGCCTTCCTGCGCGTAAGCCTTCACTACGCGAATGCCTTGGAACGCCTCCGACATGATTACCATCATGCCCGAATCCGCGTCCTGTTCTTTGTGGCCGGACTTGCGGACGCGACGACCGACAATCGCGATGGGAATGAGACAGACCGGGAACAGCACCATCGTGGCGAGGGTGAATTTCCAATCCAGCGCGAAGAGGGTGATCAGTGCGCTGAGAATCGCCATCGGCTGCTTGATGATGTCCTCGGAGACCTGGGTGAGCGCGAGTTGCGCCATACGTGTCTGGTTGAAGACCACCTGGAGCAGGCTGCCAGCCTTGGTCTTGTTGTAGAACGCCATCGACTGGTCAAGAATGTGCGCAAAGACGTTCTGGCGGATATCGTTCAACACGTGCTGGCTCGTCCAGATCATGCAATAGGAATTCAGATAGGCGAAGATGCCGCGCATCAGCATCACCGCCGGGACAATCGAGGATACGAGGATGACGCCGCCGAGGGTGAGATCCTGGTGATGCACTTGCGGGAGGAAGTGATCCAGAATCGGGATCTTTATCTTCATCGCCTTGGCATCGTCGCTGGGAAACACCACGTCGGCGACGATCTTTACCGTGATCATCAGCACGCTGTTCGTCATGCCGAAGAGCACGCCAAAGAGCATGCCGAGGTAGAACCGGAAGCGGTAGGGCTTTAGATACCGGTAGAGGCGGCGATAAGGATCAAGGGCGACGCGAAAGAACTGCAAAGGGGACATTTTTGCGATTTCATCGCGGGACATGCGCTTGGTGGCCATGGAGGAGATTGCTTCAAAAGGTAAAAGACATCGTTTTTTCCACCGCTTCAATCACGGATTGCGCCGTGATGCCGCCCATCGAGCCGCCGGACATGCGGGGCGAAAACTCCGCGAGCGGGTGGGGATGGCCGGAGGCAATGACGAACGCCCGCTCGTGCCGCGGGCGCCAGTGGAAAGGATTGGTTTTGCCAAAGAGTGCCACCTGCGGCGTGCCAAAGGCGGCGGCAAGATGCATGGGGGCGGAGTCCACGCTCAGGACCACGCGCGCCTGGCTAGTGAGAGCGGCGAGAGTGAGCAGGTCGATCCGGCCACTCAGATCCAGTGGTGGCGGCAGATTCGCAGGCATGGCCTTGCGGATAGCGGCAAGGTGATCCTGCTCGAACTGGTCGTTCCCGCCGGTGATCACGCAGGGGAGCGCGTAGTCGCGTTCCAGCCGGGTGATCACCTCGGCCCAGCGCTCGGGCAGCCAGTATTTCTCCGGTCGGGCCGTGCCCGGGTGGATCAGGGCAAAGGAGCCGCCGAGATGCCGCGCCTCCAGCAATTGGTGGCACTTCTTGCGGGTCCATTCCGGCAGGTCGAGCTGCACCGGCCCAGGGGCAAAGGGGATATTCAGTCCGCCCAGCAGATCCAGATAATGGTCCACGGTATGCCGCTCGTGTACGGAGGATTCCACGAAGCGGTTGTAGAACAGTCGGCGGGCCGGCGATTTTTTCACCCAGCTAAAGGTCAGCCGCTGTTCCGCCTTTGAGAGCAGGGAGAACAGGGCCGAGCGATCTGTGCCCGTAAAATCGAGGCAGATGTCGTAGCTGGAAAAGATGAGTTGCCACCACAGCTTCGAGTTATTGCCGCCCCGCAGATAAACGAGGGAATCCGTGACGGTGGAAAAAGCGGGGAGCAGTTCCCGGCTCGAATCCGCGACCACCAGTGTGATCTTTGCTTCGGGATAGCGCTGGCGCAGAGCCGCCAGCGCCGGGGCGGTAAGAATCGTGTCGCCAATCCGCTTGAGCTGAAGGACGAGAATCTTCGGATGCCCCGTGGGCGGCTTCGGGTTGGTGGGTGCTGGTTTCAAGCAAAGGATGTTGGCGGGTGGGAAGTTTGGACGGGTTACGGGGGAATTCCAGTGAAAAGCGCAGCGCACCCCGGAGACGATTTTTCGGTGGCTTCCGCTGCCGTCTTCCGGCTAAAGCTGGAACCCTATGAAAATCGGCCTTGTGCGACGTGGCTATTCGGCGACCGGGGGCGCAGAGAAATACCTCCAGCGCTTTGCTGCCGCCCTGGCGGCGGAAGGTCACGGCGCCGTCCTGTTCGGCACCGCGGACTGGCCGGAGGACGCCTGGCCCTACGGCGAACGCATGGTTCTGCCCGGGAAAAACCCGCGCCAATTTGCCGATGCCCTGGAGCAGATCAAGCCTCACGACCACTGTGATTACCTTTACAGTCTGGAGCGGGTCTGGAAATGCGATGCCTTCCGCGCGGGCGACGGCGTGCATCGTGCGTGGCTGGACCGGCGGGCCCGGGGTGAGGCCGGGTGGAAGACCTGGTTTCGCGAGCTCCGTCCCTACCATCGCACCCTGCTGGAACTGGAGAAGTCCCTCTTTACCGGAGGGGCGGGGCGGGTCATTGCCAATTCCCGCATGGTCAAAAAGGAGATCCTCGGAGATGCTTCGGCGGCGCCCCCGAGCGGGTGCAGGTGATCTACAACGGCGCGCCTCCGCCGCCCGATCTGGACACTCTGGCCCAATGGCGGGTGGATGCCCGGCAAAATCTCGGCCACGGGCCCGATGATTTTCTCGTCCTGTTTGCCGGCTCCGGCTGGGAGCGGAAGGGGCTCCAGCACGCCGTGCGCGGGGTGGAGCAGGCGGTCGGAACCGGGGCCACCCTGCTGGTCGCGGGGAAGGGCAAGGCAAAGGATTGCCCTCGTTCCGCGCGGGTCCGTCTGCTGGGGCCGATGGCCAACCTCGGCGCGCTTATGGCGGCGGCGGATGTCTTTTTGCTGCCCACGCTCTACGACCCATTTTCCAACGCCACCCTGGAGGCGGCCACCTATGGCCTCCCCGTCATTACGACGGCGGACAATGGCTTCGCTGAACTCATCAAGCCAGGCATTCACGGTGAGGTGCTGCCGGCTCCGAACGATGTCCCCGCCATTGCCCGGGCGTTGGAAGCCTGGAGCGATCCCGCTCGCCGCGCCGCTGCCAAAACGGCCCTCGGAGCACTTACCGCTTCTTTCACCGTCGAGGCCAATCTGCGCGGCACTTTGCGGGTATTAGGTTTATAAGGCGGGAATCGATTCCAAAATGATAGGGTCCCTTGACGGGGATTGTGGTTGACCCGCTCCCCGGATCGGAGGATTATCTCTGTATGGGCAAGGTGGTGGAAACCATATGGATGGCAGTGGTGTGCCCCTTTAGTAATTCATCAAAGGCAGCAACCAAAAAATAACCGGTTATGAGCATTTATACTACTAATGTCGGCAAAATGGTTCACTCCGCACTGAAGCGTTCCCTCATGCTTCCGGCGATCGTGGTAGTGACCGCACTTTCCGCAGGCGCGGCGCTCGCCGATTCCTCGGTCGTCGTGGATCTCTCGGGAGTCAAAATCAAAAGCGGTTCGCCGCCCACGGTTTATAGCCAGACCTCCATCGATCTAAGCACGGTGTATGATTACACCATCAGTGGGACCGTCAGCGGCAGCGGCGCCTTGTCCAGCATCCAGAATGAAGACATCGCGACCGTTTTGCATGATGATCTCGGCATCAAGGACACCAGCTTTTTGAGCGGCCGCGTTTATAACCCCGCCGGAAAATTCCCTTACACGGTGGTGCGCAAGACGAAGAACGGCAAATTCAAATTCAGCGTCTTTACGGTGACTGGCAGCGTGGTCATCCGCGCGGGAATCACCAAGGACGGCCTTTGCGGGTTCACCACCAAGCTCCTTGGCTTTAGCTTCTTTGGCGTGCCCACGCCCACGCTCACCTTCGACAGCGGCTCCACCATTACGGTGACGGTAGATACCACAGCCGATCCCGACCTGTTCATGACCAGTGCCTCCGGCAAGGTCATCGGCAAGGGAACATCGGGCGGTTCGCTCAGCTTGAAGATTGCTCCCAACAAGAGCGTTTCCATCCCCGTGACGATCCAGAATGACAGCTCGGTCTCCGACGCGATCAACCTCGCCGTCGCAAGTCTGCCGACTGGTTTTTCGCAGACGGTCAGCGTGAAAGGCAGCAGTACGCCGATCATTGATTCAATGGGGACCAACACCACCCTGCCCTCGCTTGCAACTCTGAAGACGACGAAGCTGGTCTGGACGATTACCAATACTGGAGCGACCAGCGGAGCCACGGCTACCGCCACCCTCACCGCCAAGTCCGGCAACAACGCCAGCAAGACCGACACCCTGTCGCTCGACCTGACTGGCAAGTAAACGGCAGCCAACGACTCATTTACTTACCATTACCACAGCCGGGTTCCACCAGCACCGGGCGGTTTTTTTAGGTCCAATTGCTTTTCTACAAGAAGCCTACGCCTCCGCCGCCGTGCGGTCGGCGTAGAGCGTGAAGATCTGGTCCAGGCGGGCGATTTCGAAGATCGTTTTCACGTTCGGCTGCAGGCCGTAGATGGCGAGCTTGCCGCTGAAGGACTGGGCTTTTTGCAGGGCCTCGATCAGCACCGCCAGCCCCGAACTGTCCATATAGGAAACCTCGGTGAGGTCCACGAAAAGGGTCGCAGGCTTTTGCTCGAGCTGGGTCGAGAGCGCTTCGCGAACCCGCGGAGACTCGTTCAAATCGATTTCACCAGCGAGCGCGATGGTGTCGGGTGCGGGATGCGTGATATTCGCCATGCGGCAGAGCTTCTACCACAGAAGCAGCGGCTAGTCGCGGAAATTTTTGTAGTTCAGCGCCACCTCGAAGTCCTGGCTCCGCAAAAACTGGATCACCGCCTGGAGGTCGTCCCGCTTCTTGCCGGTGACGCGGATTTGCCGCTCCTGGAGCGCGCTTTGCACTTTGAACTGCTGGTCTTTGATCGCCTTCACGATTTCCTTCGCCTTGTCGCCGTCCAGCCCCTGCCTGATCACCAGTTCCTGCGTGGCATGGCCCACCGAGCTGATCGCCGGGTCTTTCCGCTCCACATTGCGCAGGTCCACATTCCGCTTTGCCAGCTTGCCGATCACGATCTCGAGCAGGTTCTTCAACCGGTTCGCATCCTCGGCCGAGAGCTTGATCTTTCCGTCCTTGTCCAGGTCTTCCACCGTGGCGGTGCTTCCCTTGAAGTCAAAGCGGGTGACGAGCTCTTTCCGGGCCTGGTTCAGGGCATTGTCCACTTCCTGCCGGTCCACCTCGGAAACAATATCAAATGAGGGCATGCCATCATCGTTAACGAGCTGGAGAGGCTTGAGAAGTGAAAAGTTTTTAGGAGCGCTCCCCGATTCTTTTGCTCGCCAGTGGGAGGATTATCGGCCAGCCTTGTCTCCAATCCCTCACCTCCACATCTTATGAGCTTCTTCGACTCCCTGGCCCGCACGTTTCTCAACAACCTTCCCGCCGACAGCCAAAACCAGTTGCTGCAACAGGCAATGTCCTTCGTGCAGGCGCACGGCGGCGTGAGCGGCCTGGTGGACAAATTCCACGCCCAGGGACTGGGCTCCACCATTGAGTCGTGGATCGCTCCGGGGCCCAACCAGTCGATCACCAGTGAGCAGGTGCATCAGGTCTTTGGGCCTGCGGAAATTCAAGCTCTGGCTGCCAAGCTCGGGGTCGATCCCAGCCACGTCGCGACCGGTCTCGCGCAGATCCTGCCCAATTTGGTGGACAAGCTCACGCCGAATGGGAGCATCCCGGCCAATCAGGAACTCGAATCCAACCTTGCCGGGATCATCCAGCAAGGGCTAGGCAAGCTTCTCAGCTAAAGGGGGAAGCAAAGCGTCCAAGGGGGCAGCATATGAGGGTAGGGAGAATTGCTTTCTCCGTGGTCTTTGAGTTCGTTCCGACGGGGACGCCGGAACCAGCGCGCGGGAGGCACGTGCTCCCCGGAGTCCAGGGAAACCGTTTTCTCGGAATTTCGGGGCCTATCAATTCGGAAACACGTGTTAAGCCAGGGAACAAAAAAACGAGCGGATGCGCTCCGCTCGTCTTAAAAAGGAACTCGGGAATGGAAGGTGGTCAATGGCCTTCTACGGCTGGAGCGGTGGGCGGCGGCGTGGGCGCATCGCGCCAGGCCATTCCCTGCCAGAGCGCGATGCAAAAAGCAGCCACCAGGATCGCGCAGAAGATTTTCCACGCCACGGCGGACATTACTCGGAGAGCGTGTCGATTTTCTCGGCCACGTCGAAGTCGAGATCGGTAAGGCCGCCCTCGCTGTGCGTGGAGAGACGGAGCCACACCTTATTGTAACGGATGTCCACATCTGGATGGTGCTCTTCTTCCTCGGCGATTTCCGCCACTGCGTTGACAAAATCCATCGCGGCGGTGAAGTCCTCGAACTCAAACGTCCGCTCGATGGATTTCTTGTCATGATCCCACTCGGGGACTCGCTTCAACTGTTCCTTGATCTCGCTGGCGCTTAAAAGTTCGGACATAAAAAAGGGTAAAGGGTTTCGCACAGGATGTAGCATGCGAAATTTTGATTTCAATGGGAAATGGCAGGAAGAAATTTAATTCACAAAGGGCGCTTAATGGCTTGAACTGCGGACCGGTTTTACGACAGGCGGCCAGGGGTGACACCGGTGCCGGTGGATGCGACACGGAAAAACGGTAATCATCCGGCCATAATTTTCCCCTCGCGTGCATCCTATCTAATTGTTCATCGGCGCTAAATTTGCCACCCGGCGCGGACGTTTCTTGAAATCCCCATTGAACAAGTGTAGAAAAACGGCTCACCTTTGAAAAACCTATGGGCAAAATCTACAACAACATCGTCGAGACCGTGGGCCGCACCCCGCTGGTCAAACTGAACAAAATCCCCGCCGCCGCTGGTATCGATCCCAGCACGACTATCGCGCTCAAGCTTGAATTCTTCAACCCGCTCGGCTCGGTGAAGGACCGTATCGGCATGGCGATGATCGAGGACGCCGAGGCCCGCGGAATCCTGAATGCCGACACCGTGATTGTCGAGCCCACCAGCGGCAACACTGGCATTGCGCTGGCTTTCGTCGCGGCCGCGAAGGGTTACAAACTCATCCTCACCATGCCCGAAACGATGTCGGTCGAACGCCGCACCCTGCTCGCGATGCTGGGGGCCAAGCTCGTTCTCACGCCTGGGGCCGAGGGTATGAAGGGTGCGATCGCCCGCGCCGAGGAACTCGTGAAAAACACCCCGAACGCATGGATGCCACAGCAGTTTAACAACCCGGCGAATCCCGCCATTCATAAAAAAACCACCGCTGAGGAAGTATGGGAAGACACCGATGGCGCAGTGGATATCTTTGTCGCGGCAGTCGGCACCGGTGGCACCGTGACTGGCGTCACCGAAGTGATCAAGGCCCGCAAGCCTGGCTTCCAGGGCATCGCGGTGGAACCTGCCGACTCGCCGGTCATCAACCAGACGCTTCACGGCGAGCCCGTGAAACCCGGGCCGCACAAAATCCAGGGCACCGGAGCTGGCTTTGTGCCGAATAACCTGCACCTCAAGAATCCCGATAGCGGCGAGGCCCAGATCGTGGAGTGCATCAAGGTGAGCAACGACGACGCCTTTGCCATGGCCCGCCGCCTCGCGAAGGAAGAGGGCATTCTCGCGGGCATCAGCCCCGGCGCAAACGTGGTCGCCGCCCTCGAAGTGGCGAAGCGCCCCGAAAACAAGGGCAAACTCATCGTCACCGTGGCCTGCTCCACCGGCGAGCGCTACCTCAGCACGCCGTTGGCGGCGCAGGCCCGGGCCGAAGTCGGCGCTTAATCCCGCCCGCCTCGAGTCCATTTCTCACCCCGAAAACGCCGCCTTTGCGCGGCGTTTTTTTCTGCCCGAATCGGAGAGCCTGATCTTGACATCTGCGACCTCCGGCCAAACCTTATTGTAATTATAAGGAGCGGACCTTCCGCCCGGTTTTGAGATGGAAAATGGAATGAACTCAATCACCCCTTGTTCTGCCGTCGTCTGGATGGGCAGCAGTCGCGATCGTCATGCCATTGGATTTCCTCCATTTCCGGCCTGCCCCGATTGCTTATGAAAGAGGAACACACGGACTTTTCTCTCGAGTTCTGCGGTAACTACGTCCACATGAATCTCGTTCCCAACTACGAGATCAGCCAGGAAAACAATTCACGCCAGTGGCCGGTGCTGGGGGCTTTTTGCCAGAAGCACAATTGCTATCGCGTTCTTTCCACGGCCAAAAATCCCCAGCGCAAGGTGGGAACCTTGGGGGCCTACAAATCGGGCGTCGAACTGGCTGCGACGGGCCTTCATCTCAAAATCGCTTGCCTGTGGGAAGATTATGTTCCCGATGATCTCACCCGCTTCTTTGAGAATGTTTCCGCCAATCGGGGCATCGAAGTTCGCTTTTTTCAGGAAAAGGAGCTCGCGATGACGTGGTTGCTGGGGGCTGCCGAGCTGCAACCCCATGTGTAAATTCGGTTGCAGGCAAGCCGCATGGTCCATGGGGCAATGGCTGGAATTTTCAGAGAGTTGATCGCGGTGAACGAGGTGGCTGTGCGCAGCTTCCACGAGAAGCAAATCCCGTTTTTTGGAGATTTTGCCGAAATGATAATTATTTCGAATCGAAAGTTGGTATGGTCTTAGCTACGGGGAAATTCAGCCGATGTATTCCGGCTTAGCAACCTCATGAGAACTTTCGCCACCTTTTTGACGGCTGGACGCGCCTTTGCTTGCGTCATTCTGCTGGGTTTTTTCCAGGCTCAGTCCGTTCTTGCCCAGAGCTATAGCTGGGCTACCTACGTCGGAAATAGCGGAGGTCCCGGCTATACCGATGCGACTGGGACCAATGCCCAGTTCTGGAATCCTCTGGAACTCGCCACCGACTCCAGCAATGCCGTTTACGTTGCGGATAACTACAATAACGTGATCCGCAAGATCACCTCCGCCGGGGTGGTCACCACGCTGGCGGGCAATGCCAGCATCACCGGCAGTGCCAATGGCACCGGCACAGCCGCCACCTTCAATGCCCCCGTCTCGGTAGCGGTGGATACGAGCAAGAACGTTTATGTCGCCGATAGCGGCAACATGCTCATCCGCAAGATTACTTCGGCCGGGGTGGTCACCACCTTTGCCGGCACCAGCGGAGAGTTTGCCGACCCGGAAGGGGTGGCGGTGGATGCCAGTGGCAACGTGTATGTGGCCGACGCGGGCAATAACGCGATTTACAAGATTACCACCGCCGGCGTGGTCTCCGTTTATGCGGGCAGCGTGGGCAATGCTGGTGCCGCTGATGGCACGGGGACCAATGCCACTTTCTCGGCCCCCACCGGGCTGGCCTTCGATAGCAGTGGCAATCTCTATGTGGCGGATGCCGGTAACTCGGAAATTCGAAAGATTACGACGGGTAAAGTGGTAACCACGATTGATACCTCGGCCTCCGACATTAGCACCCCGCAGGATCTGGTCGTCGTCGGGAGCAAAATCTACGTCATTGATCCCGATAACAGCGTTATCTTCAAGGTTCCCCTAAGCGGAGGGGGCACTGTATTTGTCGGCAGCGAAGGTAATACCGGCACCGCTAATGGCGCCGGGACCGCCGCCCGTTTTAATACCCCCTGCGGCATCACTGCCGACTCGAATGGCAACCTTTTCGTGGCCGACAGCGCCAACAACACCATCCGCAAAGTCGTCATCTCCACCGCAACCTCTAGCAACTTCGCCGGCAGCGCCCTCTTGAGCGGCACGACCAATGGGAAAGGCACCGCCGCCCGTTTCAATGAGCCGACCAGCATCGCCTTCAATGCGGCGGGCACCACGGGCTATGTGGCCGATAGCGTCAACGAGTTGCTCCGCAAGGTTAACTCCTCCGCCACGGTGAGCACGCTCGCTGGAAGCAACGGCGAATTCATCACGCCCTACGGCACGGTCGTGGACTCCAGCGGCAATATTTACGTCTCTGATACCGATGGGTGCGTCATCTACCAGATATCTTCCTCGGGGACGGTTACGACTTTCGCCGGCAACGGGAAACATGCTTATGTGGATGGAACGGGCACGGCGGCTTCCTTTTCCAGTCCGTCGGGGTTGACGATCGATTCCAATGGCAATCTCTACGTGGCCGATAGCGGCAATAACATGATTCGCCAGATCACTCCGGCTGGCGTGGTAACGACTTTTGCCGGCAAGGTGAAGGCGGGCAATTCCGATGGAACCGGAACAGGCGCTTCCTTCGGCGGCCCGGTTGCGGTGGTTGCGGATTCCAGTAACAACATTTACGTGGCCGACAGCGGCAATGCTGAGATCCGGAAAATCACGCCCGCTGGTGTGGTGACCACCGTGAACCAAAGCAGCGCGCAAGGCGGCGGATCGCTGATTTTCAGCAATACTCCCAATGGCATCGCCGTGGATACCAGTGGCAACCTTTTCGTCTCCACGTTGGACAACGTGATCTACAAAGTCACGCCGCAGGGCAATGCGACCATCATTGGCGGCGTGAGGGACCTGACCGGCAACGGCGGCACTATCAACGACGGTGTTGGCAGCGTGGCCCGATTCTCGAACCCGATGGGATTGTTTCGCGACAGCAGCGGGAATATTTATGTCGCCGATGCGGACAACCAGCGCATCGTCAAGGGATCGCCGGTTGCCGGGACCGGTTCCACCCAGGCCCCGACCCTTACCTCGCCGACCAGCAACAGCACCATTGGCAATCCGATCAATGTGGCCTTCAGCCTCCCGGCGGATGCCTTGGGCGGTAGCGTTACCCTGACCTTCGATGGTGGGGGGACTCCGATCGTCCTCACGCTCGATTCCACCATGGAATCGGCCGGTTCGAAACTGCTCAGCCTTGATCCCACCGATTTGGATGGGACTTCAGCGATCGTTAGTTACACGGGCACGACCTCTCCGGGCGTAATCCCCAGTGGCAGTTACACCGTTAGCGTGTCCTATCAGGATACTAATTCCGATCCCGCCGCTTCGGCCTCGGCCACCAATGTGGCATTAGTGCTTCCGACGCCTACGCCCAGTCCAACCGCAACCCCTACGGCCACTCCAACGGCGACCCCAACCGCAACCCCCACGGCCACGCCAACGGCGACCCCGACCGCAACCCCGACCGCAACCCCCACGGCTACGCCAACCGCGACCCCGACCGCAACCCCCACGGCCACGCCCACGGCGACCCCGACCGCAACCCCCACGGCCACGCCCACGGCGACCCCAACCGCAACCCCCACGGCCACGCCCACGGCGACTCCGACCGCAACCCCGACCGCAACCCCGACCGCAACCCCGACCGCAACCCCGACCGCAACCCCGACCGCAACCCCCACGGCGACCCCCACGGCGACCCCCACGGCGACCCCCACGGCGACCCCGACCGCAACCCCCACGGCCACGCCAACCGCGACCCCAGCTACGATTGGGCGTTTTACCGTCACCATACCGCCACCTACAGACACCGCACTGCCACAGGGCTACGGGGTGTTGAAGCTCAATGTGAAATCCACGGGCACCGCCATTCTTTCCGGTCGCCTGGCGGATGGGACGCTCGTGAGCTACAAATCAAAAATCAGCGGCAATACCCTCTCGCTCAACGTTCCGCTCTACGGCGCGAAGAACAAGCTGACGGGCGTGATCACTTTTGAAAGCGAGACCGACAGCAATGCCGATGGCGTGCTCACCTGGCTCAAGCCGGTGACCAAGACGGCCTATCCGCTCGGCTTCTCCACCAGCGTGAACTTCCAGGCCTCCACCTTCGTCGCGCCGGCGCTGGCGGCGGGCACTTATTCCATCACCCTCAGCGCGGGTGGCCTCGCCTCTTTCATTACCCACTCCCTCACGATCACGGCGGATGGCAAGGTAACGGTCAGCAATCCCGGCACGGATTTGCTGAAGCTCGCGATCAACCAGGAGACGGGCACTTTCAGCGGCAGCTTCCTCGCGTCCGGGGCGAAGAAAAGGACCGGGTTCAGAGGGGTGATCGTCCAAATCCAGGATCAAGGCGTCGGCTACTTCCTGCTCGCGGGCAAGAGCGGGGCCGTCGTGCTCACCCCCTTGCCGTAAATTGCCCGCGACGGCGAGGCCGACGGGCTGGGCTCAGTGCTCCCGCAGCAGCGCCTGCACCACCGCATCGGGATCATCGCTGGCATTCAACACCCGCAGTTTCCCGGTTCGATCCAGCACCCACACTGTCGGCAGCGCATTGATCGAAAAGCCGCGCACGATCCGGCCCTGCCAGCCCTTGCCATCGCAGGCGATCGGAAAGGTAATTTTGCTCTCAGCCAGCAATTGATCCACCAGATGGGGATCGCGATCGAGGCTGATCCCGATCACCTGCACCTGATCGTCCGGCCACGTGGGGAGATGATCGAGCATGAGCAGGGAAGGTGGCGACCAGGTGGCGAAGAAACAGATCACCACCACTTTGCCCGTCAGCTTTGCGACATCCACCGGCTGGCCGTTCGTGGCGGTGAACTTCAGCGCGAGCGGCGTGTTGAGCAGCGAGATGCGGTGCAGGTCGTCGTCGATCCGGTGCTTCAGCCCGTCATCCTTGGTGAGCGCCTGGGCTTCCAGCAGGAGTCCCTGCTTTTTGGAAGGCTGGTCGTCAAAGAGGTTCGCCGTCTCGGTCAGCAGCGAGGCCAGGCGCGGGTCGGTCGGGAGTTTTTTTTGAAAATCGCGGATTCTTTCCAGCAGATTTCCCCGCATCGAGTCCCCGCCGTTTTTCACCCCGCGCATGAAAAGCGAGATCCGTGAAAACTCCACATCACCCCGGCGGTTGACCGGCAGCGCAGGGTCAGCCGCCAGCTTGTCGAGCAGGGCGGTCGCCTCGGTTTGGTCGGAGGGATTGTTTTCCAAATCCGACTTCACCGCCAGCAGATGCGCCAGCCGCAAGCTCACATCCAGCGCATGTTCATCCGTTGGATACTGGAGCAGGAATTGACGATACGCCGTCTCCTGCGTGGCCAGAAATTCCGAGGTCACGCGCAGGGCCTTTTCGCGCGTGGTGAAGTGTTCCTGCGGCCCGGCATCCATCGCCACGATCCGGCTCCAGTCCTCCGGCGCTCCGGCGCGGACCGCAGGGGCAGCCCCTCCCGCGGCGAGCGCAATCGCGGCGGCCAGCCCCCATCTTCCCGGAGAGTTCGTGAGCAGCGACGAGTGAGTAATAAAAGACCGCATGGCAATGAAAAAGGCAGCACGCGAAGCACGCGCTTATTTCCCTTACATCGCCTCATTCCGCCTGCCAAGCCTTCCCGTCAGATTCAGTGGGCTCGTGGCCAAGTTGGGCACGTCGGGCTTGGGCGAAGTGCAACTTAGTAACGAGCGGCTTAACGAGGACGAGGCGGAGCCTCGCACGCAAGTGCGCTCCCACACGGAGTGTGGGAGCGAGGAAAAACCCACCGGAGGACACAGAGTGTCGCGGACAAGTGCGCTCCCACACGGAGTGTGGGAGCGAGGGCGAATCGACGTGGAGATCTGGGAAGGAATTTTTAGACAGGATTTACAGGATGAACAGGATGGCGAAAATTCCAAATCCGCAGACACTTTGGCGCGTCGGGCTTGGGCGAAGTTCAACTTAGTGACGGGCGGCGCAAATTTTTAGACAGGATGAACAGGATTTACAGGATGAATAAGGGTAGGGGTAATTGGAATTTCCGCCATCCTGTTCATCTTGTTCATCCTGTCCAAAATCCGGTTTTGGTGATTTCATGGCAGCCGTTTCCTTAACGGCCCACCGGGCCGTGGCGCCAGCGTCTTTCCTCTACTCCAGGCGCAAGTGCGTGACGATCGCCCGGTGATCGCTGCCCTTTGCCCAGTCGGGTGACCGGTCGATGTAGGATTGCTCCTTGTCCACCAGCGGCAGGAGGGCCGGGCTGGCGAAAAAGTAGTCGATTCGCGAATATACATCGGCCGCGCCCCAGTATTCCGTCCAGCGTTCGCCGTGATCGTCGGCGAGCGAGAGGTCGGTGAGATGGCTGGCGCCACGGGCGCCGATCACTTCCTGGATCGCCGCTTCGTTGCGGGTGTCGTTGTAGTCGCCGAAGAGGAGCAGCTTCGTCTTCGCAGCCGTGGTGAGAATCGCGTCCACATGCTCGCGCAGCAGGTGGGCCTCGTTGCGCCGCATCAATTCCTCGCCCTCGGGCACCGGGCGCTTCGACTTGAGATGCGCGCCGACCAGCCGCAACTGGAAATCCTGGTTCACCTGCACCGTCACATCGAGAAACCCGCGCTGGACCTTCAACTCATGGCCGCCGAGCTGATAGCCGGGATTCGTCACCGACTGGCGGCTCACGATGGGAAATTTGCTGAGCAGTGCCACATGGCGCACGTTGTCCTCGCCCTCGCCGGTCACGTATTCTGTATCCTTGAAAGTGAGGCCCGCCGCCGCGAGGCGTTTTTGGAAATCCTTGAATTGCTCCTCGTCGCCCATCTCGCACACGCCGAGCAGGTCCGGCTTGAGATTGGCAATGATTTTGACCACCGCGTCCTTTTCCTCCTCGGGCTTCGGTGCCAGCTCCCCTTGGCGCGGCATCACGAGATAGTTCTCCAGATTGTAGCTCACCACCGTGAGCTTCCGGCGGAGCCGCCTCGACCAGGCCATTCATCAGAGTAGCCCCCACCAACCCGGCTACGAGACGAAAGCAGGATCGCATGGGAAACAGCGCGGCAGGCTTAGACCTCGGTCTTTTCGGGAGCCGGGGCGGTCGTGGGCTGGCCCGGGCGGTGTTCCTGCTGGTCGGCAGGTTTTTGCACCGTCAACTCAGCCACCGGCTGGGAGGGCTTGTTGATCTCATTGGTCAACTCGTCCTTCGCCTTGTTGAATTCACGGATCGCCTGGCCCATGCCCCGAGCGAGCTCGGGAAGCTTCTTCGCGCCGAATAACAGGAGGCAGATCAGCAACAGCCAGATCGCATCCATTCCAAACAGGTTGTTAAGAGCGGCAAGGGAATACATAGGTTCTATAGATGTAACTACCACCCAATGGAGGGGGTTGCAAAGAAAAGCTCACTTCAGAAGGTTGAGAGTTGAGGGTTGAGCGTTGAGAGGAATAGTTGGCCTTCGGCGATCAGGTTTCCCGTTTTCCTCGTAAACCAGGTCCAGCCCTCCTCGGTCTCCGCGCCCTTGGACTGCGGCGACACGTCGCCGCTTTCTCCCGGCGAGACACGTCTCGCCGTTCCCAACGCGCAGCCCAATCTTTCCCTACTGCCCCGGCAACATCTTCAACGGCGGCAAATCCCACGCCTGCTGCTTCGCCGCATACTCCGCGCGGGGCAACAGCACATAGTGCGGATTTTCCCCGCGCCGCAGCCAGGTAATCAGCCGCACCAAGTTCGCTTGCTCCATCGTCGTACACCCGGCAGTCGGCTTCGTTTCCCCGCGGCGAATGTGGAAAAAGATCGCGCTGCCTTCGCCCGCCACCGGCTGGTCCGCATTGGCCCGGATTTCCACCAGCCAGTGATAGGCCGGATCGTTCAGCCGCATCTTCTCCTTCTCATACCACGGCGGCGGATTCTTCAGGTCCACCACCACGTGCTGGTTGTAATTCGGCAGCGCGGGATTATCGATCCACGCATCCGCCGCCGTCACCTGATGAAACGGATAGTCCGAGCCCTTGGGCAGCGCCGCATCGTAGGTGTAAACCGTCCCGATCCGAAACACGCCCGCCGGAGCCCGCTTGTCCTTCTCCACCTTGTGCAGCCCTTTCTCCTCCTGCCCGCGCACGCCCCGTCCCCAAGCCAGCCCGTTTTTGCCGAAGAGCACGTCAAACGGCCCCTGCGCCACCTGCCAGGCATCCCCCTTGCGCTCACACAGCCAGAGCTGGCCGTGCATCGAATTCCAATCCGGCGCAATTCCCACCACGAGCTGCGACGCATCCGCCGCCAACAGCAGGTGAGAACCAAGAAGCAGGCCGCAGAGCGGCATCAACCAGCGAAACATGCTGCCAAACTAGCGCATCCCCTCCTCATTTCCACGCGAAACGCGGCTCGAGATTTTCGGACGACGCCTCTCCGATGAATTTGGATCGGCTGCCCCACGAAGCCGTCATTCCGAACGGAATGAGCGAAGCGTAATGCAGTTGAGGGAGCCTATAATAGTGGCATGCAGCGCTCGTTGCAATTTACGCCTATTCCCTCTCCGAATTTTAGTATTAAGGGCGGCATAGTCCGAACTCGAGGCAACGCCCCGGGGCTGCCCCCCGCCCTACGGAGCCCCGACCGACTTTCGTGCGTTCCAACTTGCCGCCAGCAACCATTGAACGGAAGATTGAATCGCTCCACGTGAAACCCATCATCGCCCTCCTCATTTTCCTGGCGCTCGCGCCCATTTCTCATGCCGGTGGAAGCATCGGTTGGAACGAGGTTGCCGCCCACCTCTCCTCCTCCGCGCCCGAGCTTTTACAGGTGATAATCGTTCCTTCGACCTCGCCCGCGTCGGCGGAGCCCTTCGCCTTGGCCCGTGCAGCATTGAGGTCATCCAGGGCGAGGTCGGCGTTGGAGTCCGAATTCCTCCCTACGAATTCGACTGCAAACCCAAAGGACACCCCGGCCCCTTTTCTCTCGAAATCAGGATCGATAATTGGGACGACGGCTGGAAATTCACCATCCGGATCGCCCAAAAATCGAAGGCCTGACGCTTGCTCCGATCGAAGATAAGAGGTCGTTCAAACGATTGAGTTTTCCAATCCTCTTCGGAACCGGCCCTTTCCCCCCGATGTGCCTTCCGTTGTCGCTTCGCCTTCCAAGGTTGTAGGGCGGCCATCCTGGCCGCCGATCCAAAACAGCTCCATCCATTTAGATCCCAGAACCGCTCGTGCCCCAGTTGCACTTCACTTGGTTTCGGTGGAAACGGGCTTCCGGCTTGTCGTTCAAGTCCATCGTCTGAAAGCCTTCGATGTTCCTAGGAAATCTACTTTCGATAACTGCTCTAATTATTTCTTGGAAGCGATATTAAAAAATCCCCTCGAATTCACATCCGCATGAATCATTAATATCAGCATGTTGGAAATCAGCGGAGACGATGTGTGCAAGCTTGGAGATGAAGATCTGCGACAGATCGTCTACCGTTTGGCTGTTTCAGAATTGCGAAGGAATGGTTCACCAATTTCTTCCGTTACAGCAGGTGGGAACCAAGACGCTCCTGATGGAGGAATTGATGTTCGAGTCGCCTGTAATCGAGCGTTAACAAACCCAGATTTTGTTCCTAAACGACTTACTGGATTTCAAGTTAAAGCTTCAAGCTTTTCGAGAAGCGCGATCCTGAAAGAGATGTGTCCCAAAGGGTTGAGGAACTCAATTCGTAGTCTCATTGCGGAATCAGGAGCATACATCATCGTGAGTTCAAAAGGATCGCTTGCCGATGCCGCGCTAAGAAACCGGCGCCAAGCTATGCGTGATGCGATCCGGGACATTCCTAACGCGGAGAAGTTATATACAGATTTTTACGATCGTGATCGTCTCGCCACATGGGTTAATGAATATCCTGGATTGGTTTCATGGCTGCGGACTCGGGTAGGGAGGCCGATTGCGGGATGGAGTAACGTAAACGATTGGAGTGGAAGCCAGCGCACGAAAGAATTCCTCCTCGATGATCACGCCTGTTTGTCGGAAGAGCGGAGCCATTCAACTCAGCGACTTTCTGTGAAGGAAGGCATTTCAAAATTCCGCGAAATGTTATTGCTTCCAGGTAAGTGCATTCGTCTCATTGGAATGTCGGGTGTCGGCAAAACCCGTTTCGTTCAAGCATTGTTTGAGGAGAGTGTCGGGGAGAATTCACTGGATCCAAGTATTTCTCTTTATACCGATTATTCAGAAGCGCCAAATCCCACCGCGCGTGACATGGTTCGGAATCTGATTAGTGATCGTCAACGAACAATCCTCATCGTTGATAACTGTAATCCTGACACGCATACTGAACTCACCCGCTTGTGCGCTGCCGAAGACAGCTTGGTAAGTCTCCTCACTGTCGAATATGATGTGGGAGGGGACGAACCGGAGCTTACCGAAGTGTTCCGAATGCAATCCTCATCGCGTGAAATTGTCGTCGAGTGGATCAGGCAGAGCTTTCCAAACGTTTCACAACTCGACAGTCAAAAAATAGCCGACTTTAGCGATGGAAACTTTCGCGTGGCGGCTGTGCTCGCGGAAACGATTGGCAAAGGGGAAGCGCTTGGAAGTCTGAAAAGCAAAAACTTGTTTGAGCGCATTTTTTGGCAGCGCAATCTTCCAAACCAGACGCTCTTGAAAGCGGCTGAAGAGCTATCTCTTTTATATTCCATTGATGGGGAAGATGTTTCGTTGAAAGGTGAACTTGCTGCCTTGGGAATAATCAGTGGTACAGGTGCGATCGAGTTTTACGAAGCTCTGGCCGAAATGAAAAGACGTGGAGTCGTTCAGTCAAGGGGGCGGTGGCGAGCAATCCTTCCCCAAGCTATTGCGAACCCGCTCGCCTCCCGGGCTTTGGAGCGAATTCCAGCCAATCATTTTGACAAATTTTGCGTTGAGCTACCTCCACGAATGTTCAAATCACTTACTAGGCGATTGAGTTATCTTCATGACTCGAAATTTGCTCAAATCGTTGCCGATAGATGGCTGAGACCTGATGGCCCCTTTGGCGATCTATTTAGCCCGGAAGACGAGAGAATGGACATTGTTGCCGACATTGCTCCCATTCTCCCCGAGGCTACTTTTGCGAGAATTGAGGAAGTGCTAAAGACACCCGTGAGTTCACGAGTTATATCCTCGTATTCGCTAGGTAACCAATGGATACGGTTGCTCCGATCGTTAATGTTCTCTTCTGAGCTGTTTGAGGCTGGCGCGATCCTGCTGGCGCGATTTGTTGGAAAAGAACCGGACAACAATAACATCAACTCGGGCTTGAATGTTTTCCGTCAGTTTTTCTACCCACAAGGATCATGCACACACGCGACGCCTGAGCAACGTCGTGCAGTGATTCGCGAGCTAATAAGAAGGAAGAGTGATGAGGAGTTGCGCTGTGCTTCCATTGCACTGGAAGCAATGCTTCAGACTAATTCGGTAATGTTGAGCGAACAGCCGAATTTCGGTGCACGTTCCCGAGATTGGGGATGGCATCCCAGTAGTTCGCAAGACATTATGGATTGGTATGCGAATGCAATCGCTTTGGCGGCGGAATTGGCTCCTTTTCTAGATACCCGTTCTCTAATCGCTAATCATTTGAGAGGTCTTTGGCATTACCCCTCTAGTCGAGATGCATTGGAGCGTATTTCTACAATGCTACTTGAAGGCGGGGCGTGGATTCAAGGGTGGATTGCATGCCGAAGTGCTCTCCATTACGATGGAGAAAAGATGCCGGAAGAAGTGCGCGGGCGGCTCATTTCTCTCGTAGATCGATTGAAGCCGTCTAATCTACTGGATGAAGCGAGAGCGTATGTTTTGAACCGCCATCCAAGCGGTCTGGATGTGTCTGATGGAGAGGAAGACAATGGAGACCCAGAGAAATCTTGGATAAAGCTGAATAAAAAGGCCCAGAGTCTTGGTCGCGTTTTGGCAAATCACGACACCACTCGCCTCCAGTTTTTAGATGAACTAATCTCTTCCCAACACTCGATCCGGGCGTTTGTTTTTGGTGTCGGATTAGGAGAAGGGGTTATTGATTTTTGGCAAATGTGGACGGAAATACGTCGTGCCTTTTGCAAGGCAGATCCAAAGGCGCGAGACGCAACAGTAATGGGGGGCTTCTTATGTGGTGCGATACCGCAGAATTCGACTTTGGTATCGGATCTTTTGGAATCCGTCATGGACGATAGCGATCTCGTCGAATTTCTTCCCTATTTTCAAAGATCGGTGGGACTTGAGGGGGAGGGGATCCCTCGCCTAAGACGAGCGATCAAAAAAGGGGTGCTTGTATCCCGAAACTTCCATTCGATCGCGAATGGATCGATTCAAAATTCCTCGCCAGGTGATTTGGCTCCCCTGCTTGAAGACATTGGTGAACTCCGAGATGGAGTGGAGGTCGCACTTGATATCTTTCAAATGTATTTCAACGGCAAGAACGAGGAATCGAAACAGTTTCCCAGACTTATCGAAGCGGGCCGGAAACTCCTTTTGCACGTCAATTTTTCGAAAACAAACGACCACAATGATTATGCTCATCAAGCTGTCGCCCGAATTTGCCTCATGGGGGAAGATGGAAGGAAAAGTGCAATTGGCGTTTGCGAACGGATTATGGCGGAATTGCAGACGGCGTATCTCGGATACCATCATTGTCGAGCTACGTTGGTCGCACTTTTTGAGGTTCACCCATTCGTCGCCCTTGATATCTTCCTTCTCTCGGAAATCCCTTCTCGTTCTTTTTTGCAATGCGACCTGAATGGCGGCACGGCGGTCGAAAGCGTTTCCCCAAAAATCTTGTTCGAATGGGCATCTCTGGCCCCTAGTCTGCGATATCCAAGACTCGGCGAAACGATCAATATGTTCAGCCCAAGCCAACTTGAGGACGGTTCGCTTCTGTCTCCACTCTTTCTTTCATTACTCACCAACGCGCCCGATAAGATGCTCTTTTTGGGCAGCTTTAGGAAGCGATTAGAAGTGAATCGAGGTGGATCATTCGCCTCAATCCTATCTCGGAGGAAGGCTGAATTGCAGAAACTTATCGAACTCTTTGGGGAAGACGTACGTTGTTGGGTAGTCGATGGCCTGTCAGATCTTGATCGCGACATTAACTATTGGAGCAAATTCGATCAAGATCGGGAAGAGAGCTTTGAGTAAAAGAAGAAGGTAATTATTCTCCATTATCTGCCCCGCTCCTGTGTGATCCCTTTGCAAAATCTCATCTACACCACGATGAGCGCGGAGATTCCGGGGAAGGTGGTCCACCCATCCCGCAGTGGACTTCGGTGATTCTTCTCTGGGGATCAGACCAAGAAGTCGTCGATACCATGGATCGCTGGGATCACGTTCGCTTGGCTGAATTGTAGGCCGAGGTGAAGGTGGTCTGGCGATAGCATTGTTGCTCATCCAAATGCCCCGCCTGATCCGGAACCGCGGACAAAACATTTGAACCCCTGCGGCGGTTCACCCATCTTGGAAGCGACCATGACTCCCAAACCGCAGAGCGCACTCATTATCGTCGGGCACGGCTCGACGCTGAATCCGGATTCCAGCGCGCCGACGCTGGATCATGCGCAGGCGATTCGGGAGCGCGGGGTGTTTGCGGAGGTGGCGTGCGCGTTTTGGAAGGAGGAGCCGAGCTTGCGGCAGGTGCTGCACATGGTGGAGAGCGAGGACGTTTACATCGTGCCGAATTTTATCAGCGAAGGGTATTTCACGCAGAAGGTGATTCCGCGGGAGCTGGAACTGGAGGGGCGCGTGACGGTGAAGGCCGGGCGGACGCTGAAGTATTGCGAACCGGTGGGGAACCATGCGCGGGTGACGGAGCTGCTGCTGCATCGGGCGGCGCAGGCGGCGCCGGGGGTGAACCCGGCGGAGACGAGTCTTTTCATCGTGGGGCATGGGACCGATCTGAACGATAACTCCGCGATTGCGGCGAAACGCGAGGTGGCGACGATTCGCGAGCGGGGGCTGTATGCGGAGGTCTTCAACGCCTACATGGAGGAGCCGCCGCTGATTGCCGATTGGGCAAAGCTGGCGACGCAGCCGAACGTGGTGGTGGTCCCGTTTTTCATCGCGGATGGATTGCACAGCTACGAGGACATCCCGGTGCTGCTGGGGATTGCCCCCGAGTCGATGGGGGCGATCAGCGCGAACCAGCACGAGGTGTTCAAGCACAACCCGTATTCGTTGCAGGGCAAGCGGCTCTACTACGCGAGCGCGATTGGGACGGAGCCGCTCTTTGCCGAGGTGATCCTCGATCAGGTAACCGCTTTTGATGGGACCAGTGCCGCGTGACCCGCATGATCCTGCCCACTCTCGCCGACTGGCTGGCTGCCGGAGGAAATCGCATCGGACAAATCGCCATCGGTGGGCAATATGAACTGTGCCATGTGGACGATCTCGGGAAGGCCGGGCTCGAAAATTTCACCGATGCGGAAGCGGCGCGCCATCTCTCGCTGGTGGATGAGGCGGGGAATTATCGCCCGCTCAAAACCGCGCCGAATCTGCGCCACGGCTGGAAGCTCACGGTGGGGACGCTGGAGGAACTGCGCCGCGCGCTCGACCATTTCTATCCTGCGATGCTCGGCAGCTACGTGGCGTGGAAGGCGCAGCGGCTCCCGGCGACCTGCCTGCGCGCGACGGTGAACCGGCAGAGCGGCATGTATGCGATCACCAGGCAGATTACGACGGAGCAGGCGGATGCGCTGGTCGGCGACTTTTGCCAGGACGAAAAGTGCCTGAAGACGATCCGGTGGACGCTGGAGCCGGGCGTTCCGGTATCCACGCTGCCCCCGGAAAAATTCACCCCGGTCTCTGATGGGGCCGCGCTTCCTCTGTGGTGCGCAGAAAGTTGCAATCTGCTGGTTGCAGCGGCGCGCGGAGTCGTGAAACAGTCCCCCATCTCCTCATGATTATCCGCGCCCGCACTCTCCTCACGATGGACGGACCGCCGCTGGAAAACGGCGCGGTGGCCATCACCGGCCCGCGCATTCGCGCGGTGGACCAGTTCGACCGTCTCGAGCGCCAGCCTGGGGAGGAAGTGGTGGATCTCGGCGAGCAGGTGCTCTTACCGGGGCTGATCAATGCGCACTGCCACCTCGATTACACGATGATGCGCCGCGCCATCTCGCCGCCGCGCAATTTCACGCAGTGGATCATGCGGATCAATGCGATCAAGCGCAGCCTGCACGATGAGGATTATGTGAAGGCGATCCAGAACGGCTTCGCGGAGCTGATCAAGTGGGGCACGACCTCCGTGCTGAACATCATGTCCCAGCCGGGCTGATGCCGCAACTGTCCCTGGCCGCCGATTCGGACCTGGTGGTTTTACGAGCTGATCGATATTCGCAAAAAGCCCACGGCCATTGCGACGCACTTTGAGAACAAGGACTGGCCGGGTGGCTTCGGCCTGAGCCCGCATGCGCCGTACACGGTGACGCCGGAGCTGTTCCGGATCGCCCGGGCCTCGGGGCGGCTGCTGACCACGCACGTCGCGGAGTCGGTGGATGAGATGAACATGTTCCTCAACGCGCATGGGGATCTCTACACCTTCATGCAGGCGATCGGGCGCGATATGAGCGATTGCGGCTACGGCACGCCGCTGGCGAATCTGGTGCGGAACGAGCTGGTGGATCGCAATACCATCCTCGTGCATTTGAACGAGCTCGATGCGGCGGACATCCAGTGGCTGAGCGGCGCGCACGTGGTGCACTGCCCGTGCAGTCACCGGTATTTCCGGCATCATCCCTTTCCGGTCGGCGCGCTGTTGCAGACCGGGGCGAATGTGTGTCTCGGCACCGACAGCCTGGCGAGCAACGATGCGCTGAATCTCTTCGCCGAAATGCAGGCCCTGCAGGAGGTGGAGCCGTGGATCGATCCGTCGATGCTGTTGCAAATGGTGACGCGCAACCCGGCGCGAGCTTTGCAGCGCCGGGGGGAACTGGGCTGCCTGCAGCCGGGGGCATTTGCGGATTTGATTGCACTTCCGCTGGCGGAATCTCCGCGCGATGTGTATGAAGCGGTCGTGCAAAACCGCAAACCCATCGCCTGGATGATGAGCAATGGACAATCCGTATCCTGATTTTTTACCACGAAGGCACGAAGACACGAAGGAGAGGAAAAAGGGCAAAGCAGAATCGGCCCGCGTGTGCTGGGCGCGACATTTCAAAGGGAGCGGTACTTTTGCCCTGGCGGTTCTGGGGCTGGCGATGACGTTGCAGGCGGAGCCTTATGCGACGCTGAAGGTGGTGCCGAAACTGCCAGCGGAGGGGACGGAGCTTCCGATTTTTGCGCAGGGGGCGGAGGCGCTCGATTTCACGACGGGGGACGTGCTCTACGCGAAGAATCCCGACGAGATGCTCTATCCCGCGAGCGCGACGAAGATTCTCACCGCGCTGATTGTGATCGAGGCGGGGCATCTGGACCAGATGGTGACGACGGCGCCCGAGGATACGAAGGTGGAACCGAGCAAACTGGATCTGCGCCCGGGCGAGGTGCATCCGCGGATCGAGTTGCTCTACGGGCTGCTCCTGCACAGTGCGAACGACGTGGCGCTGGAGCTGGCGCGCGACAATGCGGGGAGCGTCGCCGATTTTGCCGACAAGATGAACACCGTCGCCGAACGGCTCGGCGCGACCCACAGTCATTTTGTAACGCCCAATGGGCTGCACGACAAAAATCACTTCACCACTGCGCACGACCTCGCGCTGATCGCCCGCGCCGCGATGCAGCAGCCGGTCTTCCGCCGCGTGGTGGGGACGGAGCGCTATTGGTGGAAGGGGCAGATGGGGGTGATGGAACTGCTCAACCACAACCGCATGCTGGGCCGCTTCCCCGGCTGTACGGGGATCAAGACCGGCTACACCGTCCCCGCGCAGCAGGTGCTGGTGAGCAGCGCGATGTGGGGGCAGCACGAGGTGATCAGCGTCGTATTGCATACGAACAAACCGGGCATCTGGAACGATAGTAAATTACTCCTTACCTACGGTCTTACGCATTTATTGTCCGAACCAGCCACGACGGTTCCGGATCTGTCGCCCACCCCGGGGGCGGTCGAGACCAAAAAGGTAAGCAACAGCACACCGACCGACAAAAAATAACTCATGGACGGCCTTCGGTTTCATGCTCCGGCAAAAGGGAAAAAACTCGCCGTGATTTACGGTTGTCCCGTGCAGAACTGAACCGCCCGCGCTAACTTTTCATCATGGAAACCCCTGCGAACCCGATTGCCGAAACCCCCGCCAACGCCCAGGCCGGACTGCAGGCCGCCATGGAGAAGTATGAGGCGGCCGAACGTCCGATTTCGAAAGAGGTGGGGACGGAGATCATCAACCTTGTGTCGCGCGCTTTTGCGGATGGTCTTCTGCAATGGCCCGAGGAATCCGCCCGCGGATATCAGATGACCGGCGAGATCCTGGACGCCTGGGGCGATGAAGCCAATGCGCTCGAATACTACCGCTACGCCGTCGATTGCAACCCGGGCAGCCCGGTGCGGGAGCGCTACAACGAGCTGTCGCTGGTGGTGAGAAAGCGCCAGGAGGCGGAGCGGGAGCAGCGGTTCATCAACGCCTCCCGCCAGCGGCTGGCCAGCCTGCTGGAAGGTCATCGTGAATTTGTCTCGACCAAGCTGGAAAGCATCCGCTGCCGCTACCGCCCCGCCGAGGGCGAGCCGGGCGAGCCGACTCTCTGGCAGGTTTTGGAGATGACCAATACCGGTGCCCTGCCGCAGGGGACGGAAGTCTGTCTCCAAGGCTCCGAGCGCTGGCAGCCGGTGGAATACGCCTGCGAAGAAGCGCTGGGATAAGACGCGCAGAGGACTTGCGGGCGAAGCGCCGCCTCGTTTTCCGAAAAAATATCCCCCCGGGTGAAGGCCCGGGGTTTCAAATTTTTCTGCGGTTACAGTTTTTCCGGCTCGCTCAACAAGGCCGCCACGCGGGAGAGGAGGCGACCGGCCGCGCCGCCGTCGAGCACGCGGTGATCGAAGCTGAGCGTGAAATTGGCTTCCGTCACCGGCACAAATGCGCCTTTTTCCTTGTCCCAGCTCGGAGCGATGCGGCCTGCGCTCATGCCCAGCACGAGTGTCTGTTCGGGGAGCGGAATCGGGGTGGCGAAGGTGAGGCCGAAGGTGCCGAAATTGGTGATCGTCGCAATCGAACCGCCGGTGGCGGTCGGAGGCAGGCGGCGCTGGCGGGCGAGCTCCACCAGCTCATTGTAGCGCGGCAGCAGTTCCTTGAGCGTGACGTTGTCCACGTTGCGCAGCACGGGGACGAGCACGCCGTCTTCCGCTTCCACGGCAAAGCCAAGATCAATCGCCTGCGGGTGGACGATCTGATCGCCGATCAGGCGACCGGCGGGAGCGCTGTGTTCGCCGAGGGCGATGCCGAGCGCGCGGAGCGCGTAGAGCGCCGGGCCAGCTTTCGTCGTCTGCGCCTTGCGGTGGGCGAGCAGGGGATCGAGGATCACCGGCATGCCCACGGTCGCGAGCGGACGGGTCCAGCTGCGGCGCATCGCATCGGCCACCGCGACGCGCATGGACGAGGCGGAGGTGAGCTTGTGCTCGTCGAGCCGGGCGAGAAATTTTTCGAGGTCCTCGATGGTCACGCGACCTGCCGCGCCACTGCCGGCGATGCCGGAAAGATCGGCGGCATGGAGACCGAGCTCGTTCATGCGCGCCTTCATGCGCGGAGACATGTAGCTCGCGCCGCTCGCGTAGGCGGGAACGGGGAGGCCACGCACCGTCGGCTGCACGCTGGTCGGAGCGGCGGGCGCCTTCTTCGTTTCCGTGGGTTTCGTTTCGGCGGTGGTTTCCGTCGGTGTGCCGGTCTCCGGCGTCTCATCGAGCCCGAGCTTGCTGGCGGTCTCGGCCGAGACTTCCAGATAACCCAGGACCGCGCCCACGGGATAGCTTTGCTGCAGCTCCACCTTCCATTCCTTCACCACCCCGTCGCAGGGGCTGGTAACCTCCATCACGGCCTTGTTGGTCTCGACCTCGAGGACGTTCTGATCGGCCTCCACGGAGTCGCCGACTTGGAACGCGATGCTGACGATGGCGGCCTCGGCGATCGATTCACCGAGCTGCGGCATGATGATGGGAACTTGTGGCATGGCAGGAGAAAGAGGTTAGAGCGTGAGCAACCGGCGCACGGCGGCGGCAATGCTGTTGGCGGTGGGGCGGTGGGTGCCCCAGAGATTTGGGTGATAGGGGACGGGCGTGTCCTTGGCGTTCAAGCGTTGCGGCGGCGCGTCGAGCAGGCCGAAGCCCTCGCTGGCGACCCGGGCCACGATTTCCGCCGTCACGCCGCCCCAGGGCCATGCTTCGCCCACGGCGAGCAGGCGACCGGTGCGGGCCACGGAGGCGAGCACGGTATCGGTATCGAGCGGCTTGATCGAGCGCAGGTCCACCACCTCGATCTCGTAGCCATCGGCGGCGAGTTCCTCGGCCATGGCGAGCGATTCATGCACCATCGCGCTATAGGTGACGACGGTGGCGTCGCGGCCCTGCCGGGCAATCCGCGCCTTGCCGGTGGGCATGGCTTCGCTCGGGAGCGAATCGGCCTTCAGGTGGTAATACAAGTACTTGTGCTCGCAGAAGATCACCGGGTCGTCGATTGCGACCGCGTCGAGCAGCATGCTGTAGGCATCCTCGACGGTGGCCGGGGTCATCACAATCAGGCCCGGGTAATGCGCGTAGATCGCCTCCAGACTCTGACTGTGGAATGGGCCGCCGCCGCTGGTGCCGCCGCAGGGCAGGCGGATGGTGATCGGGCAGGAGAGATTGGTGCGCCAAAACATCGTGGCGGCCTGATTCACCGCCTGGTTGAAGCCCACGGTCGAGAAATCCGCGAACTGCATTTCGATGATCGGGCGCATGCCTTCGAGCGCGGCGCCGATGGCCGAGCCGATGATCGCGTCCTCGCTGATCGGGGCATCGAGCACGCGCCCGGGAAATTCCTTCGCCAGGTTTTTCGTCGCTTTGAACGCGCCGCCGAAATTCCCGACATCCTGCCCGTAAATGTAAACGCGGGGATCGTCCGCGAGCGCCTTCGCCTGCGCTTCGCGAATTGCTTCAAGGTAGGTAATGCTCATTCGCTGTAGTAGCCTTCTTCAAGATGGGCCGAGGACAGGGCGCGCCAGAGCTCGCCATCCGGCGTGGGAGTCGGTTCGCGCATCACCCGGTTCGCGACTTCGTCCACCTGGCTGGCGGTGTCGGCGCGGAGTTGTGCAATTTCGCTGGCGGTCGCCCAGCCCTTTTGGATCATCGTTTCCTCGGCGAGCAGGAGACAGTCGCGCCCGAGCGGGGAATCTTTCAAAGCTTGCTGCACATAGTTGCCGTCATCGTGCTCGCCGTGGCCGCTCAGGCGCAGCACCTGGGCGACGACCAGTTGCGGTCCTTTCCCGGCGCGCGCCTCGGCAATCGCGCCGCCGATCACCTGCAGGGTGGCGGTCGCATCGGTGCCGTTGACGGAATGGCCGGCAATGCCGTAGCCGATCGCCTTGTCGAGCAGGTCGGCGCAGGCAAACTGGCGGTCATTCGGAGTGGAATACGCGTATTGATTATTGGTCACCACCACCACGAGCGGCAGTTTTTCGACCGCGGCCTGGTTGATCGCCTCATGGAAAGCGCCGGTCGAGGTGCCCCCGTCGCCGATGCTCGTCGCACCCACGTAGCCTCTCTCGCCTTTGAAGCGCTTCGCCATCAGCACGCCGTTGACCACCGGGATCATCGCCCCGAGGTGGCTGATCATTGGCAGCATGCCGTCCTTGGGCCGCCCACGATGCACATTGCCGTCGCGCCCGCGCATCGGCCCGAGCGTCGAGCCTAGGTAGGTGCGAAACGAGTCCGCCAAATCTTCTCCGAACGCGAGCCGCCCCGCCTGATCGCGGATGAGCGGGGCAAAGACGTCTCCCTTGCGAAGGTTGAGCCCGGTGGCCACACTTACGGCCTCCTGACCCTTGCCAATAAAGACGCCGCCGTGGATTCGCCCGCCGGCTTTGTAGATGCTCACGAGTTTTTCCTCGGAGATCCGGGCCAGCAGCATCCAGCGGTAGGCCGCCTTGAACTGTTCGAGATTACTTTCGCTGGGTATTACGGTTTCAACTGCTTGAACCATGCACGGCAGTCTATTCGCGATTCTTCCCGGGGTGCAAATGTTTCTTCGCTGTTAATCGAAAGGTTTTTTCAAAAGGCTTGCCTTGCCCGGTTCTGACGGCACATTCGTTCCTGCCTCAATGAAAGTAACCCTATTTGTCCCGTGCTTTGTTGATTCTCTCTACCCCAAGGTGGGAATCAGCATGGTGAAAATCCTCGAACGGCTCGGACACGAAATCGAATTTCCTGAAGAACTGACCTGCTGCGGACAGCCGGCCTTTAACAGCGGCTATTGGGACGAAGCCCGCGCCGTCGCCGAGCCGGTGGTCCGCCGCCTGGTGAATGCCGACGCGGTGGTGATCGCCTCCGGCTCCTGCGGCGCGATGATCAAGGTCTTCTATCCCGAGCTTTTCCAGCACACGCCCTTTGCGGCGGCGGCCAATGAGCTCTCCAACAAGTGCTACGAATTCTCCGACTTCCTCGTGACCAAGCTGGGGGTCACCGATGTCGGCGCGAATTTCCCGGCCAAAGTCACCTTCCACGACGGCTGCCACGGCCTGCGCGAGCTCGGCAAAAAGAACGAGCCCCGCGAATTGCTCAAAAAGGTGAAGGGCCTCGAATTGATCGAGATGGCCGAGTCGGAGATTTGCTGCGGCTTCGGCGGCACCTTTGCGGTGAAGTTCCCGATGATTTCCACCGCGATGGGCGAGGTGAAATGCGCCTCCGCCCTGCAGACCGGCGCGGACTATCTGGTGTCGAATGACTCCAGTTGCCTGATGCACATCCAGGGGCTGCTCAATCGCCAGGGACAACCCATCAAGACCCTCCATCTCGCGGAAATCCTCGCCCAGGCATGAACATCATCGCCACCGAATTTAAGAAGGACGCGACGCGGCTCACGCACGATCTGGATCATCGCGCGCGCATCCAGAGTGCGCTCAAGAAATACGAGGTCCAGCGCGACCGCCGGAAGGCTTCGTTTCAGGACTGGCAATCGGCCCGGCAGACGGCTTCCGAAATCAAGTGGGAAGCGATCAATCACCTCGACCAGTATCTCGAGGAATTTGTCACCAAGCTCGAAGCCCGCGGCACCAAGGTGCACTTCGCCAGCAAGGCCGAGCAGGCGAAGGAGATCATTCTCAATATCGTCACCGAGAAAAAGGCCCGCACGATCGTGAAGTCGAAGGCGATGACCGCCGAGGAAATCCACCTCAACGCCGCGCTGGAAAAAGCGGGCTTCGAGGTGGTCGAGTCCGATCTCGGCGAATACATCGTCCAGCTCCGCAAGGAAGCGCCGTACCACATCGTTTTCCCCGCCATGCACCTCACGCGCGGCGACATCAGCGATCTCTTCGCGAAGGAACTCGGCAGCGCGCCGACCGACAGCCCGGAGGAACTGACGATGATCGCCCGTCGGGTGCTGCGCCACAAGTATGTGGAGGCCGATATTGGCATTACCGGCGCGAACTTTGCCATCGCCGAGACGGGCATGATTTCGATCACGGAAAACGAAGGCAACGCCCGCCTCACCGCCGCCCTGCCGAAGACGATGATCACCCTCATGGGCATTGAAAAAGTGCTGCCCAAGCTCGAAGACCTCGCGCTCTTCCTCCCCATGCTCGCCACGGCCGGCGCGGGGCAGATGATTACCGGCTATAACTCGCTCTACGGCGGGCCGAAGCAGGAGGGCGAAGTGGATGGCCCCGAGGAATACCACGTGGTGCTCATCGACAACCGCCGCACCCTGCTCCTGGCCGATCCCGAGCAGCGCGACGCCCTGCACTGCATTCGCTGCGGCGCGTGCCTGAATGTGTGCCCGATTTATCGCAACATCGGCGGGCACAGCTACGGCACCACTTATCAGGGGCCCATCGGCTCCGTCATCACCCCGCACCTGCGCGGCCTGCAAAGCTGGAAGCATCTTTCGATGGCCTCCTCGCTCTGCGGCGCCTGCACCGAGACCTGCCCGGTGAAGATCAATCTGCATCACCACTTGTTACACAACCGGCGCAACGCCATCGCGCAGCGCCCGGTGTGGTGGGAGAAGTTCGCCTTCCAGGGCTTTGCCTTTTTGATGCAGCGTCCGGAGCTCTACAAAATCGCGCTCTTCTTCGGCCAGATCGGCAAAAATTCCTGCCCTTGATCGAGAAGACGAAATTGAACCCCGTGCGGGCCTGGACCGATACCCGCACCGCCCCGCAACTCGCCCCGCAGAGCTTCCGCAGCTATTGGAAAGGCCGAAAGTCATGAGTGAACGCGCCGCCATTTTTGGACGCATCCGCGAGGCCCTGAAAATCCTCGCCCCCATCCCCGGCCAGCACACGCACGAGGCGATCACCGCCCATGCGCCGATCAGCGAGCCGGAGAAGCACATTGCCGAATGGCTCCCCGCCGTCGGGGCCTCGGCAGAGCAGCACCTCGCGCTTTACGCGGTCAATTCCGCCGAATTGAAGACCGACTTTCGCGTCGTCGCCTCGCGGGAGGAAATGCAAGCGCAGCTCGCGCAGATTGCGGCGGAAGAGGGTTGGAAAAAAGTCGCCCTTCACACGGGGGAGCTGACCACGCCGGTCGTGCAATCGCTGGGCCTGCCCACGCTGGAAACCGTCGCCGGTTACGACAAAGTGGAGCTGGAGAAATGCGACGCCGGGATCACCGCTTGCGACGCCCTCGTCGCGCAGACGGGGAGCGTGCTCGTTTCCTCCCGCAGTGCCGGTGGACGCGCCCTGAGCGTGCTCCCGGCCCACCACGTCGTCCTCGCCCGCAAGGAACAGTTGCTCGCCGACCTTCCAGCCGCCTTCGCCCTGCTCAAGCAGAAATACGACGGCAACTACCCGAGCTTCTTCTCCTTCATCACCGGCCCCAGCCGCACCGGCGACATCGAGCGCATTCTCGTTCTCGGTGCCCACGGGCCGAAGAAGCTGACGGTGCTGCTGTGGTAGCCAGTTGTCAGTTTTTCAACTGATTTGACGACATTGACCCATGGTGGGATAATCCCACCATGACCGTGATTGCGGATAATAAAAAGAGGGTGACTCTGCCCACGGAGCCCGGAGAGAGGTTTGATGTGCAAGTGATTGGAAAGGATAAGTTTATCCTGACCCGACTTGCTCCGGTGGAGTCAGTTCCGGCACAGGTTCGATTGCGGAAAAAGGGTGGTTTTACGGTCGGAAAGCTGCAGCATGCGATCGACGAAACGGCGTTGCAGGAAGCGCTGGTCGATTTCCCATGATCTATCTGCTGGATGTTAATGTGCTGCTGGCGGCGATTTGGGACAGCCACCCTATGCACGAGCGGGCATTTTCGGGAATCAGTGGGAAGCGAATTGCGATCTGCCCATTGGTTGAACTCGGATTTATCCGCATCAGCACGCATCCAAAGGCGACGATCAATGCACCAATGGATAAAGTTCGGGAATTGTTAGATCACTTCATTCAAGAACGCGAGGTAAAGCGAATCGCGGATGATCTACCTGCATTGAAATCTAGACCGCAAAAATCAGACGAGGTTACTGATTGCTATCTGGCTGAACTCGCCGCCAGCCATCGAATGAAATTTGCGACCATGGATGGCAGGATCAAGCACACTGCGGTTGAGGTCATTTAGGGGAGCAGAATTTTCTCGCTCCTACTCTTCAAAGAGAAATCTATCTGACCAGCGCGAACGATTCTTCGCTCCCGCTTTAGCGCTTGGGCCGCCGGATCACGCGCAGCTTTCCCGTGCCGCCACCGCCGCAGAAAAAGCGGTCGTGGCCATCGGATTCCAGTCCCGAGACGTTGATGCCCGCGGGCATTTCGAGGCTTTCCAAAATCTCGCCTGTATGCGGATCGATGCGGCGCACGTCGCTCTCGTCGTTCTCCTCCCAAGTGCCGTGCCAGAGCTCGCCGTCCACCCAAGAAACCCCGGTTACGACGCGGTTGGACTCGATGGTGCGCAACACCGCGCCGGTCTGCGGATCGAGCTGAAGGATCGTCTTGGCGTCGGGTTGTCCGACCCAGAGCGAACCTTCGGCCCAGGCGAGGCCCGAGTTGTCATCCGGGCTGGGCGTCGGGATCGTCGCGAGCACGCGCCCGGTGGCGGGATCGAGTTTCTGGATACGTCCGTCAGAAATCTGGTACACATGCTGGCCGTCGAAAGCGGTGCCTGCCTTGGAGGCGATCGCGAGCGAACGTTTAATTTTACCCGTGGCCGGATCGAGCGCCGCCAGTTTGTCGCCGGTGGCGATCCACACGCTTTCCCCATCGTAGGTGACTCCGTTCACGCGCTCGACTTCGGGGAACGGACCGTATTCGCCAATGATCTCAGCCTTGGATTTTTTCATGGGTTCAGTTTAACCCACCGGCAGCGGACCGGGGAGTAACAAGATCGTCGCGAATTCCGGGACGACCGGCATGATCCAGCGCCGGGCCCGGGCCTGTCCCAGTGCTTGAATCTTCCCGGTCGCGGCCAGGGCATCGAGCGCCCGCTGCACGGTGCGCTGGCTGGTTCCCAGCGCCACCGCAAGCGCGGAGCTGGACCAGGCCTCGCCATCGGAGAGGAACCCGAGCACCGCCGCGTGCTCCTCGTCCACCGGCCACGCCAGCACGGCGACCTCGCGGGCGTGGTGTGGCGTGAGCGCAAATCCACGGAGCGTGGCCGTGATCCCGGTGAGCTTGTTGAGGGCCTTGCGCAAGCGCCCGATTTCCACCCGCAAGCGCGCGCGATGCGATTCATTCACCGTCTTCGCCTGAAAGGCCTGCGCGATGAGCGAACTGCGGGTGACATCGCCCGGCCATGCCTCGGCGAGGGCCCGCGCGAGCGCAAAGAGGACCGGTCGTTTGGCGAGGGAGACCACTGTGGCGGCCCCGCGCACGAGGTGGCGGCATCCGTCCACCACCAGCGTTTTCGTTTTCAAGAAGGCTTCGACTTCATCGAGTCGCAGCCGTTGCTCCTTCCCACGCGAGACCACGCGGGCGGCGGGGCGTTCCAGGACGAGTGCGGTCCCGGCGACCTCCGACCGCAGGGCGGGAATCCCGGTCTCATCGGCCGCGCGGGCAGCGGCCACGAGCGCCATTCGGGCGGCCTTGATTTGCAGTCCACGAATCGCGAGACCCGCGACGACGAGTTCGTGAGCGGCCCGGAGCGCGGGCGGAAAAGGTGCGGGGTTCAGCCCGGCCAGCATTCGCTTTGCCTCGTGAACCCGCCCGAGCAGGAGCAGGCGGCGGATTTCCAGGTGCCGGGCGTGAGCCGCGTTGAAACGGTCGCCGTGCGCTTCGAGCGTGGCCCCGGCGGTGGAGAGCGCTTTCATCGAGCCGCCGAGATCCCGCGTGATAAGCGCGATCTCGGTGAGGGCGACGACGCACCGCGCCTGCGGGATCGGGGCCTGGGGGCCGAAGGCGCGGACGGCCCGTTTGAGCAGCGCCTGGGCCCGCTCGAAATCGCCCAGCCGCGCCATTGCGATGCCGCGCAAGGCCAGCGCCGGCGCGTCGTTCCGCAGGGCCACGTAGTTCAACGTGCCGAGCAGATCCCCGGCGGCGAGGGCGCGGGCGGCGAGGGTGATTTGAGGATCGGTTGGGAATCGCGCCATATTTGTCACTCACGGCAGTCCCCCAATCAAAACTACGTTGGCTCGCAGGAAGCAATCAGAACGTCGCCGCTGCAACCATGGCGGTGACAAAAACCTCGAAAGGAAAATCATCATGACTACTCACAAAACTGGAACCCGCGCAGAATGGCTGGCCGCGCGGATCGAATTACTGAAAGCCGAAAAAGAGCACACCCGGCGTAGTGATGCGCTGGCGCAGCAACGGCAGGCGCTGCCGTGGGTGCGAATCGACAAGGAATACCAGTTCGAGACCGGGCAGGGGAAGGCGGCGCTGCGCGACCTTTTCCAGGGGCGTTCGCAGTTGCTGGTTTATCACTTCATGTTCGGGCCTGACTACGCGGCGGGCTGTCCCTCGTGCTCCTCGATTGCGGATGGCTTCGATGGATTTGCGATCCACCTGGCGCATCACGATGTGATGCTCTGTGCCATCTCGCGCGCACCGCTGGCGAAGCTGCTGGAGTACCGGCGGGAAATGGGGTGGAGCTTTCCGTGGGCATCGGCGGCGGGCAGCGATTTCAATTTCGACTTCGGCGTTTCCTTCACCGCGGAGCAACAGCGCGCGGGACTCGTGGAATACAATTACGAGCGATCCGGGCATGCGATGGACGCACCCTCGGAATCGCCGATCGTCGCCCAAATCGCCGCCAGTTGCGGAACCGATGCCTTCACCTACGTGCTGGACCGGCCCGGGATGAGCGCGTTCGTGCGGGAGGGCGACGAGATCTATCACACCTACTCCACCTTTGCCCGCGGGCTCGATGGGCTGTGGGGCATGTATCAATGGCTGGACCGCGCCCCGAAGGGACGCAATGAGGAAGGCATCTGGTGGCTGCGGAACAATGAATATGCTGCCGCCGGGCCGGTCCGCGAATCGTGCTGCCATTAAAAAGAGCGCACCCGATGAACGCGAAAAATGGTTGTGCTTGCGAGGGTCCGTCCTCGCAAGCCACACGATGGAAATGCGGAGCAAAAATCACCGGCTGGATCGTTCCCGGCCTCACGCTGGTGCTGATGCCGAAGTGCCCCGTCTGCCTCGCCGCCGATCTGGCATTGCTTACCGGTTTCGGAATCTCGGTGGCCGCCGCCGATACGTTGAAAACGGCGATGCTGGTTCTATGCACCTCGGTATTGCTGGGGCTGATGGTGCGGACCATCCTCCGGCGCAATCGAGCTGCAGGGACAAGGGCGTGACGAAATCGAGTTTCGTCACGAAGGAAAGCTTACGGAAAAGTCGCCGTTATTCCCCGGCTTCCAGCGCGGTATAAACCGTCGGCAGGACTGCATCCGCCAATTCGTCGGCGGTGATGGTCTGGTTGCGGCTCCATTGCAGGGCGGCCCCGGTAATGGCCCAGCTGACCATGGTGGCCTTCAACTCCGGATTGCTGCAGGGATGGCGATCAATCCCTTGCAGCAAAAAATCGCGGAGGATGGCTTTGACCCGGGACTCCACCACCGGCTCGAACTGGCGCTGATGCTTCTGGCAGCCGGAAGAAACCTCGGCCAGGAAGTCGCACGCGGCGAGGATGACCTGACGCAGGCTCTTGGAGCACGTGCCCGCGCCATCCGGCATGCGCGTGGCGATAAAGGTCTGGAAGCGTTCCCCGATCATCGCCTCCAGCAGGGCGAACTTGTCCGTGAAATGATCGTAGAACGTGGCGCGATTCAGCGTGGAGCGCTCGGCTACATCCTGGACGGAAATCTGATCGAAGGTCTTTTCCGCCAGGAGGGAGTGGAAGGCCTGAAACAAAAGCTGCCGGGTCCGGAGAATCCGGGGATCAATCTTGGTCACTTCCTTGGCAGCTTCAGCAGGCATGGAGGCAAAGTAACATTTGACAAGAAATCCGTCCAATGATGTATTACCAACAGTTGTTGTTTTTACAACTCATGACGACTATTAACTCTGAAAACCTATGAATACCGTAAAAGACCTCTCGAAAGAAGCCCCGCGCAGCCCCGCCAACCGCCTCGGCGGCTACTCCCCTGATGGCGCGCATGATCGACAAAGGCCGTGCTGATTTGCAGGGCCAGGTCGGCGAATACCACTTCGCCTGCCCGCTGGATCAGATGTTGTTTGGCTTCAAGGGCGTGGACGGCGCCGACGTGAAAAAGGTGCTCGAATCCGGCGCGACGGACGAGCAAGTCGTGACCTGGTTCAATACCCACGGCACGGCCAAGACGGATGAGGAAATCAAGGGCTGGTCGGACGGCGTCGAAGCCTTCCGCCCCTATGACAACCCGGACAAGCGCGATTGGTTCGTCGGCGAATGTGCCAAGGTTGGCCTCGTCCCGGAAACCTCGACCCTGGTTAATTATCTTGAGAAGGATGACGCCCTCAGCTTCCAAAGCTAAGCGATCCATTCCATCGACGAATCGCTGAAAGCATTCTTACCCTTAAAAAGAAAACGGCCTCAGAAAGCAATCTGTCGAGGCCGTTTTGTAGAATGCGAAAGCGTGGGTTTTCAGGGCCACTGAAGATGCGGCGCAGTAAATCTGACTGGTTAAACTGCTGGAAATCAACAGCTTGGAAGTGGCGGTGAGGGAGGGATTCGAACCCTCGGTACCCTTTTGGAGTACGCCGCTTTAGCAAAGCGGTGCTTTCGACCTCTCAGCCACCTCACCAGAAATTGCAGAGAAGAGGTTGCTACTTTGCGCGGTTTTCCGAATCGGGCAAGGAATTTAAGCGGGTTTTTGCAAAGTTTTTTGCCCGTGTGGGCCGGCCTTTCCAGAAAATGAAAACGCCCTTTTCACCGCAGTGAAAAGGGCGCTTTCAGGGGGAAGAGGGTTGCCGCGTTGGGCTAGACTTTTTCCGGGTCCGGACGACCGATGCCGTGGTAGGTAAAGCCGAAGCCGCGCATCGTTTCCGGATCGAAGAGGTTGCGACCGTCGAAGATGAGCGGGGTGTGCATCTTTTCCTTCACGGTGGCGAAGTTCTGGTTGGCGAACTCCTTCCACTCGGTGGCGAGGATGAGTGCTTCGGTGCCTTCCACGGCCTCCAGCGGGGTGGCGGTGAGCTTTACCTTGGTTGGATCGATGAGCTTCCACTCGATGGCTTTCTCGGCGCCCTTCGGATCGTAGGCGGTGACGATGGCGCCCTCGGCGACGAGGCGGTTCACGAGGTTGATCGCCACGGAGCTGCGCACGTCGTCGGTATCGGGTTTGAAGGTGAGCCCCCAGACGGCGATCTTCTTGTCCTTGAGGACCCACAGGACGCTGCGGATTTTTTCAATGAAGCGGTCGAGCTGGTCGGCGTTGATGCGCTCGACTTCCTCGAGGAGGCGGAAGGGCACGCCGAGCTGCTCGCTGATCGCGATGAAGGCCTTGACGTCCTTCGGGAAGCAGGAGCCGCCGTAGCCGAGGCCGGCGTTGAGGAAGTTGCGGCCGATGCGCTTGTCGGTGCCGATGCCGTCGGCGACCATTTCCACGTCCGCCCCGGCGGCTTCGCAGATGGCGCTGATCGCGTTGATGTAGCTGATCTTGAGCGAGAGGAAGCTGTTCGCGGCGTGCTTGATGAGCTCGGCGCTGTTGACGTCGGTGACGAGGATCGGGGCCTGGAACGGCTCGTAGATCTGCTTCATCAAATCCGTCGCCTTCTGGCTGCCGGAGCCGATGACCACGCGGTCGGGAGTTCATGAGATCCGGCACGGCGCAACCTTCGCGGAGGAATTCGGGATTGGAGACGACGTCGAAGGCCGCTTCCTTGTTGTAGCGCTTGATCGTGTCGGCGACCTTCTCGCCGGTCTTCACCGGGCACGGTGGATTTATCCACCACCACACGGTATTGGTCGGGCTTGAGGACGCCGGCGATTTCGCGGGCGACTTTTTCGATAAAGGTCAGGTCCACGCTGCCATCCGCCTGGGGCGGGGTGGGCACGGCGATGAAGACGACTTGCGAGTTGTCCACGCCATCCTCGATGGAGTTGGTGAAGCGCAGGCGCTTGGCGGCGACATTGCGGTGGACGATTTCTTCGAGGCCGGGTTCGTAAATCGGGATTTTGCCCGCCTGCAGGGCGTCCACTTTGCGCTGGTCGTTATCCACGCAAATGACGGTGTGGCCGACTTCAGCAAAGCAAGCGCCGCTGACGAGGCCGACATATCCAGATCCAATGATGCAGAGTTCCATAGTGTGTGTTGAGGTACGAGACGAAGGACGGTTGATTAAAAGCTCTGTCCCGGGTCCACACTGAGAGGCAGGGTGACCTGAGGCAGGTCCTTCAGAGTGAATGAGAGCAGAACGCCGTAGTTGGTTTTAATCCCGTTATCCTGAATGATGAAGCCCAGCGATGCAACCCAACTGCTCAAGTCGCGGTGCAGTTCGTAGCGCTGTTCTTCGAGGGTATCGGTGGCAAATTCGTAGTCCTCGCGGGCGGAGATGGCCCAGTTGTCGTTGATACGGTAGTAGGCGCCGATGGAAGCGAGGCTGCTGTTGGAAAAGAAGGGATTATCCCAGATATAGCGATGCGAGAGATTGATCCGCAGGTCCTTGGTGACCATGAAGTTCATCGCGGTGTTCACTTCGCTGAAGCCCTGGCTGTCGAGCGGGATCTGCCAGTCCATGTTCAGGCCCACCCCAGGGGAGGAGATTCCAGCGCAGGGTGTTGTAGAGGTTGGAGAAGGTGCCCTCGTTGAAGATGCCGCAGGGAAATCCGGCTTTTCCAGGTTCACATCCACGAAGGTATTCAACTCCAGCCAGGTGATGGTCTGGTTGTCGCGGCGGGTCTGGAAGCGGTTGTAGAAACCGGTGCGCCAGATGCTCCAGTCGGCCAGCGAATCGGTGCTGTTGAATTCAGGGAACTCAGCTCGAAAGCCTCGGTGGAGGGATTGTAGCGGTCATACTGGAAGATGCCGCCCGGGTCTTTGCCCGTGTTGACGTAGGAAAGCTCGGTGTAGGGCTGGAAAATGTGGCGGAGACCATCGAGGCCAAAGGTGCGGTTCTGCACGAGGTCCCACGTCTGCGAGAGCTTGAAAGACGCTTCGATGCCTGCATCCACGGTGGGGCGAAAGACCGCGCCATTCTGGTTGAGGACGGTGGTGGTGACGGTTTCCTTGGTGGGCGCTTCGCCCGGGACAAGCGAGTCCAGGGTGAGGACGGTGGTTTGATCCGCGAATTCACCCGAGTTGCTATAGTAAGTGCCACGCACGCCGACGTGCGGGACCACCGAGAGCCAGCCGAAGTAGGTATTCGGGTAAATGATCTGGTGATAGGTGTCGAAGCGCGTGGTCTGGTAATCCGGCAGCGTGCTCGTGTTGCTGAAGTCGCGGCGCAACCGCCCGAGGCTTGCCGAGCCCTGGTAGTAAAACGGGCTGCTGCCGATATTCATTGTGGTGGTGTCGAAATGGAGCTCCGGCAGCCGCTCGGTCATGTCGTAGAAGTCGTTCAACTGCTTGCGGACGACGAGATCGATCGTGAAGTTATCCGCCCGCTTGGTGAGGGCGATCACGTTGTCCGGCTCGGGATCGAGGCGGAAGTCGCGCTTCTCGAAGTCTTCCAGATAACGGCTGTCGCTGATCTTGCTGACGTTGATGGTCGTATAAAGATCGTCGGCCAGGTAGATGCGGCTCTTGAGCGAGACGCGATAGCGATCGGCGATCGTATTCTTGCGCCCCTGCCCGGTGATGTCCGTCTCAGGGCTGGTATCGTCCGCGTAATAAGAATGGAAATGGATGTAGCTGGCCTTGTCCTTGCCGAAGTTGCTGTCGATATCGAAACCGCCAGCCGCCCCGCGTTCCGCGCGGAGGTCGAAATGGAACGTGCCGAGAACGTCCTGGTTATCCGCGATCGGGAAGGAGGTACTGGGTGAGCAGGAATGCCCCCCACGAGCTCTGGTAGCCTGGAGTAAAGAGGAAGGCGTTTTCCTTCCGCAGCGATTCGGCCAGATACGGCCACCAGAAGATGGGCGTATCGCCAACGAAGAGAGTGGCGCGGCTGAAGACGATGCGATCCGCCGAATAGATACGCACCTGGCGGGCGCGGATGTAGTAGTCGGGGTGCGAGGAGTCGCTGGTCGTGAAGACGCCGTTCTTCACGATGTAGGCATTCGGCCCGAGCGAGCTCATGGTGTCGCCGGAGAAGCGGAACGGCTCGAAGTCGCCCTGGAAATCGGCGGTGCGGACCTGCTTGGTCTCGAAGTTGTAGATGGCCCGCTCGGCGGTGAAGACCTGTCCGGCGCGATAGATGCGCACGTTGCCGCGCACCAGCACATCGCGGGTATCGGGGTTGTACTCCGCGTAGTCGCAGTAAATGGTGCTGTCGTTGTAGTGGATGACGACGTTGTCGTGAGCGATCGCGAGGCCGTTCGATCCGCTGACGTCTTCGGCGTCGATTTCCACCGGTACATCACCAAAACTGCCGATCTGGGCCCGAGCAGAGATAAGGGCAGCAAAGCTGATGGCGATGGCGAAAAGCGTCTTTTTCATGAAACCGGAAGGGCGAAGCTATCCAACGGCGTGCACGCTTGCCAAGAGGAAAAGCGGAGCCATTTCCAGCGGCCCGATTGGGGCTTTCGGCATTTGCCGCCTGCGCTAGCTGGTCGCAACCGGCGGAGTCTCGATTTGAGGGCTGGCGCTGCGGGACATCAGGTCCACCGGCGTCACGACCCCGGCGAGCTTGCCGCTGGCATCCACCACCAGCAACTTGCGGCGTCCGCTCCGGCAGAAGCGCTCGACCACTTCAGGCACCGGCGTGGAGGGTAATACGGTGGCGAAGGTGAGCGGCGGGAAATCCTTCAACAAGGTGGAGCCCACGACTTCCCCGGCTTCGATCGCGTCGAACAGGCGGTTCTGGTTGATCAGGCCCAGCGGCTTGCCTTCGGGATCGATCAACGGCAGCGAGGTGTAGGAGTGCTCGACCAGCAGATCCATGGCGTTTTGCACCGTCAAGTCGGAGGTCACCGTGAGCGGAACCTTCATTACCTGGGCGGCGTTCAGGGCGCGCACGGAATCGGCGAGGCCGGAGAGCATGCGCTCGATTTGCTCGCGGGTGGTGTATTGCGCGGCGGAGTGCTGGAAGAAGGCGCGGATCGATTCGCTGGCACTGGAGATGGTGTGGAACGCCTCGCCATTGAGCGAGACGAGCGTGCTCGTTTCGGCGGCGACGGCCTTGAAGCGCCAGATCTTGTCGTTGAGCAGCGCGCGCTCGCCGAAGTGCTCGCCCGGCCCGAGCGATTTCACGAGGCCGTTTTCGTCCAGCAGGTCGATTTTGCCCTGCTTCACCATATAGAAGGAAAGCGCCGGTTCACCCGGGTGGAAGATCACGTCGTCCTTTTCCAGATGCACCTCGGTGAGCACGTTCGTGGCCTGGGTGTTGAAGAGCGTAATGTCGCGCGGGAAGAAAAGGTCGAGCGTCCAGTCGATGACCACGCGGAGCTTCTTCTCGATGCCCGGCAGCTTCATGGTGTAGATCGTCCGCCACATCAGCCAGGCGAGGATGCCGGAGAATTTGACCCCCATGATCTCCGCGACGGCGGATTGGTGACCGATCGCGGCCAGTTCGCCCAGGCCCTTGAAGGTGAACTTGGCTGGCTTGGGCTTCGGCGCGCCGGTCATCTTCGCCTTGAGCATCGCCGCGAGGTTTTTGCCCAAGGTCTGCCCCTGGCGATAGGCAAACTGTGCGGTGGGAGGGCACAACTCGGCTTTGCCATCCACCACTTTGCCGCCCGCGAGCGGGACGCCGGCGCAATCGCCCGCGGCCCACAGGTTTTCCTGTCCCTTCACCAGCATCGTCTCGTCGGTGAGGATGCGGCTGCGGGAGTTTTCAAATTTATTCTTCGCGATCAGGTCGAGCACGAGCGGATGCGGCGCGTTGCCGACCGTGGAGACGACCAGGCTGCTCTCGATGATGCGACCGTCGGCGAGCTGGATCTTGCTCGCCGTCATGCTGGTCACGCGGGCGTTCATGATCAGCTTCATACCGCGGGCGGTGAGGTTTTTCTCGCAATAGACGCCCAGCGATTCGCTGACTTCCGGCAGCAGATGCTCGCGTCCGTGAATGAGCGTGACCTGCGGTTCGTCGTCCTTGATTGCGGGGTAGAAGCGCTTCAGGCTGCGAATCAAGTCGAGCAACTCGCCCGCGGTTTCCACGCCGGAGAAGCCGCCGCCGACGATCACGATGGAGAGCAGCTTGCGACGCTTCACCGGATCGGTTTCCAGGTTGGCCTCTTCAAAGCGGTCGAGCAGCCCGGTGCGGAGCAGGCCGGCGTCACCCACCGTTTTCATGAGGTAGGCATGCTCGGGCATGCCCGGCGTGCGGCTCAGGTCCACGATGCCGCCCACGGCAAGGACAAGATGGTCAAAGGTGACGATGACTTCGCTGGTAAAATTACCGGCCTTGAGGATCAGCTTGCGGCCTGGATAATCGATCTCGGAAATCTTTGCGCGCAACACGGTGCAGTGCTTCACGAGCTGGCGGATCGGGTTCACCACATGCTGCGGCGAGATGGACGAGCCCGCCACCTCCGCCAGCATCGGCTGGAACAGCATGAAATTTTGATCGGCAATGACGGCCACGCGTTCCCGGGCCTCCGGCCCAAGTTTCCGCGAAAGCGCCTGCGCGCAATAAACTCCGGCGAAGCCGCCCCCGGCGATCACCACGTCGAAATTAAGCCCTTCACTCATGGTGCGCAGACCTTACGCAAAGTTTGCGCACAACGAAAACAGGGAAATGCAAAAATCTGTTTTCCAAGGGATTGGCTTTTGGGAACAGGCTTTGAAAAATGAGGTTGGGTGAGCAGGGACGTGCTGTTGAAGAAAAAAAGCGCAGCCGGAGCTGCGCTTTTTGGAAAGTGAAATGGAGTCGATGGGTTCGAGGCTAGTCCCCGTAGCCGTTCGGATGATCTACGTGCCAGGCCCAGGCGCTGGCGACGATTTTCTCGATGTCCTCGTACTGCGGCTTCCAGCCGAGCTCGGCTTTGATCTTGCCGGAGGCGCCGATGAGCTTGGGCGGGTCGCCCGCGCGGCGCGGCTTCTCGATCACCGGGATTTTCTTGCCAGTGACTTTCTCGCAGGCCGCGATCACTTCGCGGACGCTGGTGCCGCCACCGGTGCCGAGGTTGTAGAAATCGCTCTTCTCCGTGCTCAGCGCGAGGATGTGCGCCTGCGCGAGATCGAGGATGTGGATGTAGTCGCGGATGCAGGTGCCATCCGGCGTCTCGTAATCGGTGCCGTAGATTTCCACATGCTCGCGCTGGCCCAGGGCGACCTTGAGCACGTTGGGAATGAGGTGGGTCTCGATGCGGTGATCTTCGCCGAACGGGCCGTTGGCGCCGGCGGCGTTGAAGTAACGCAGGGCCACGAATTTGAGGCCGTGGATTTCGTCATACCAGCGGAGGATTTTCTCAAACAGCAGCTTGGACTCGCCGTAGGGATTGATCGGACGCTGGGGCAGCGATTCGTCGAGCGGCACGCGATCGGGCGGGCCGAAGGTGGCGCAGGTGGAGCTGAAGACGAATTTCTTCACCCCGGCCGTAACGCAGGCGTCGAGCAGGTTTACCCCGTTCGCCACGTTGTTGCGGAAATACTTCGAGGGATTCGTCATGCTCTCGCCAACCAGGGCGTTGGCCGCGAAGTGCATCACCGCGTCGGGTTTTTCCTGGAGCATGGCGTTGGTGATCACGTCGCGATTTTCAAAATCGCCTTCGATGAACGTCGCCTGCGGATGAATGGCCAGTCGATGGCCTTCGCTGAGGTTGTCGAACACGGTGACCTGATGGCCCTGCTCGATCAGTTGTTGGACGCAGATGCTGCCAATGTAGCCGGCGCCGCCGGTAACAAAAATCTTCATATCCCTCACGCTAGCCAAGGCCGGGCCTTGCGTTCAACCGCAGATTTGTAAAAACAACGTGTAAGTTATTTTTACGCCCCTGGCGGTGGAGGCTGGCTGCCTACCCTTCGTGGGCGTTCTGGCCGCGGAGATTCTTCACCATTTCCCGCACATGGCGGTTCCGGGTGCGTTCCTTCAAGATTTCGAGGCTCTTCTCGTCGCTGCCCCATTCGATGATCTCGATATTCACGTTACGCACGCCCCACTTGCGCATTTCGAGGCGGCTCGGCTTGTAGAGATCAATCGTCTGCGTGCCGACCAGCGCGGAGCCGTAATCGTCCACGACGAAAACCTGGCCGGTCTCCTTGATGCGGAATTTCGTGCCAATCGGGTAAACCGACCAATCGGCGGAGGCGCTGTTGATTTCGCCGGTCTTCAAACGTGAGCCCACCGCGCTGCGGGGCCCCCCTTTTTCAGTGCAGGTGTAGGCAGTCGTGCGAACCTTCTTCGTCTTTCCTGTGCCCAGGACGACGGCAGCCTTGCAGGAACTGCAGGGCTTGGTGCTGGCGCATCCAATGGTGGCAAGGCTCGGAAGAATTAAAAGTAGGGCAAAAATGTAACGCATAATTTTTGTCGGTTTTTCGCAAAACTGGCCGCCAAAAAAGCAGATTCTATCCCTTTGGCAAACAAAAAGTTCCAATTTAGGGCGGTTTGTAATGTGGTTTCTCTGTGGTAGCTTGTGCTGGCTTTGGAGGTTTTGAGGGGGTGATGGAGGATTTTATCCGGCGTTTGTTTTGCGTGAGAGATCGCTTGAGACACTTATCACCGGGACTAAAAACAAAAACGCCCTGACTTTCGTCAGGGCGTCGAAAAACTAAAAATAGGGAAAGCGCCGAGGCTTAGTAGCGACGGCCGTAGCCGCCACCGCCGCCGCCGCGTTCGTTGCGGCCACCGCCACGATCACCGCGATCGCCGCGAGGACCACCGAAGGAACGGCCACCGCCGCCGCCACCGGGAGCGCGCTCTTCGCGAGGACGCGCTTCGTTGACGGTGAGGGAACGACCCTGGAGGTTCTTGCCGTGGAACAGGCTGATCGCCTGCTGGGCTTCTTCAGGCGAGGACATGGTGACGAAGGCGAAGCCACGGGAGCGGCCCGTGAACTTGTCCTGCATCAGCGCGACTTCGGAGACCGTGCCGGCTTCGGCAAAGGCGTCCTGAAGATCAACTTCAGTGGTATCGAAGGAAAGATTCCCGACGTAGAGTTTGTTGGACATAATGTGGATGTTTATCGCAAGCGTGGAAGTCTGTGGCTGTTTCCGGTCATCGGATTTCAAACTGCCACTGAAATCTACGGGTAACCCCGCATCATCTAACAACTAGCAATCTACCAAACCTTGAGAGGCTCCAAACTTGTGGCCTCCAACAGACACCCGATTGCCTCCGCGAGCAAGCGGTATTTTCAGAGCAGAGCCTAGCCGAGACGGTAAACGATGCGGGCTTTGTTCAAGTCGTAGGGCGACATTTCGAGCTTCACGCGGTCGCCATTGGTGAGGCGGATGAAGCGCTGGCGCATCTTGCCCGAGATGTGCGCGAGCACGCTATGCTTGTTTTCAAGTTCGACCCGGAACATGGTTCCGGCGAGTACGGAGGTAATCCTACCTTCGGTTTCAATTACGTTTTCTGCCATAAATAAAGGCACTGACAATGCCGCGCCAAAGCGGGGCGGCGAAGAAGCGGCCAGGCCGTTTCCCGGGTTGCGGTTTAAGCTTTCGGAGAAGCACTCCAAACCGGCAATCACCGGGCGAAGGGTGAGGAGTATCGTTCAGAGTGGGGGGAATTGCAAGAAGGGATGCGATTAATACAAGAGAGGGTGATAAGAGATGTTTGAGGTTTGATCTGCTCTCGGATAACTGCTTCGTGGCTTTATGAACGGGATTTTCATCATCGATGGCGCCAGGTTCCACACCTTGGAGGAGTTTTACGAAATAGTCAGTTCAACGATGATCCCCGGTGCGAGATGGGGACGAAATCTGGATGCCTTCAACGATATTCTTCGCGGTGGCTTTGGAACACCGGATGGCGGTTTTACGATTCGATGGATCAATGCTTCACTTTCAAGACAACGGCTGGGCAAGCGCGATTTTGATTTGCTGGTGGAGACTATTCGAATTCACGGTGTGAGAGGGGAGGAGGCAGAGGATCGAGTGGTGCTTGAGTTGGACGAATAGCTTTTCGGTCAAACGCTGATATGCAATTTCCCAAGCGAGAGGTTTGCATCTTCTCCGGCAAGCATGTGTAATTGCCGTTCATGAATTTGCAGGAACTCCCGAAAGTATTGCTTCATGAACATCTCGACGGCGGCCTTCGTCCGCAGACGGTAATCGAACTGGCCCACGACTGTGGCTACACCGGTCTCCCCACGCAGGATGCGAAAGAATTGGGGGCCTGGTTTCATCGCGGGGCAAACAAGGGGAATCTCCCCGAATACCTGGAGGGCTTTGCCCATACCTGTGCCGTGATGCAGACCCGCTCGGGCATCGAGCGCGTGGCGTTCGAATTTATCGAGGACATGTATCACGACGGCGTGGTTTATGCCGAGGCCCGCTTTGCTCCGGTCTTTCATCAGGCCCGGGGGCTTACGCCCGAGGCAATCGTGCAGGCGGCAATCGATGGGTTCAAGCGCGGCGAGGAGAAATACGGGGTCAAGTGGGGCCTCATCATCTGCGCGATGCGCAATATGACCGATGCGCTGGAATGGGCGGAGCTGGCGATTGATTTCCGCCATCGCGGGGTGGTCGGCTTCGATCTCGCGGGCGAGGAAGCGGGGTATCCGCCCAAAGAACACGCGCCTGCATTTCATGCGATCCAGGCCGCCAACTTCTACAGTACGCTCCATGCGGGCGAGGCCTTCGGGGTGGCGAGTATCTGGCAGGCGCTCCAGCTTTGCGGGGCCCACCGGCTCGGCCATGCCACGCGCTTGCTGGAGGACATGACGATCGTGGAGGGCAAAATTGTCGGCCTCGGCACGCTGGCCCAGTATATCCTCGACCGCCGCATCCCGTTGGAAATGTGCCTCTCGTCGAATGTGCATACCGGCGCCGTGCGGACGATGAAGGAGCACCCGTTTCGCCTCTACTTCGACCGCGGTTTCCGCGTCACCATCAACACGGACGACCGGCTGATGAGCGACACCACGATGACCAAGGAATTCCAGATTGCGGTGGATGAATTCGGCCTCACGCTGGCCGATCTGGAAAAGATCACCATCAATGCGATCAAGAGCGCCTTCATCCCCTTCGACGACCGCCTCAAGCTCATCTACAACGTAATCAAGCCCGGCTACGCCAGGGTCCGCGGTGAGCTATGAGGGAGGGGAAAGTTCGACCACGCCGCTGCGGGAGCGGGTGGGTAAAATCACGGGCCACTGGTGGTTTCGCATGGTGTTTGTGCCGTGGCTGGTCAGCCGCGCGGTGCTTTCGATCATTGGTGCGCTGGCGCTCTACATGATCCCGCCGGGAACCTTCAGCCACACCTGGGTGGTCGATGGCAGCGGCCAGATCGAGACGATCCAGAAGGGCACCTGGCCCCAGCCCAAGCGCTGGTTCGTCAATAGCTGGGCCCGCTGGGACAGTTGGTGGTATTACTCGATCGCCCAGTATGGCTATGGGCACCGGCAGCCGGGGGCGGAAAGCGGGGAGACGAATTTGAATTTTTTCCCGGTCTATCCTTTGCTGATGCATTCCGTGAAGCTGCTGGGGAACCCGCCGCCAGTGCGCTATCTGGAAATGGGGCTCCTGATTTCCAACGCTGCCTTGCTTGGCCTGTTGACCCTGCTCGTGAAGCTGGTGCGGCTGGATCACGATGAGGCCACCGCGCGTGGCGCAGCCCTCGCGCTGCTGGTATTTCCGAGCACGCTGTATCTTTCGGCGGTGTATGTGGAATCGCTTTTCCTGCTGCTGGTGGTGGCGGCGTTCTTTGCGGCCCGCAAGGGGCAATGGTGGCTGGCTGGTTTGCTCGCGGCCCTGATCACGGCCACCCGGCCACCCGGGGTGATCATCGGGCCGGCGCTGCTGGTGGAATATCTCGCGCCGCGTGGCTGGCGCTGGCGGGCGATTCGCCCCGATATCCTGTGGCTGGCGCTCACTCCACTGGGTATTGCCTCGGTTTTTGCCTATCAGCATTTCATCCTCTCGCATGGCGATGTGCTCAGCGGTTACCAGACGCATAAGCGCTTCCTCACCTGGCCGTGGGTGGCCTTTGCGCCCTATTTTGATGGAAGCTACAGCTCGTTGCGATGGGAGGGCTCGCTGCTCGATCTCATTTTCACCGTTTTTCTTTTCGCGATGTCGCTCCTGGCCTTCCGGCTGCGGGCGAGCTACGGCTTTTTCAGTGCGGCCTCGGTGTTTTTCGTGATGTGCACCGCCGGTCTCTCAGGGATGCCCCGTTTCGGGCTCACGTTTTTTCCCGTCTTCATTCTGCTCGGCCTCGCCATGCGGCGCGATTGGTTTGAACGGGCGTGGCTCTGCTCCTGCAGCATGCTGGCCGCCTTCTTTATGGCGCTCTTTGCCAGCTGGCACTTCTATATGTAAGTGCCGGGAGCGCGGGTTACTCCGCTTCCCCCTCTTCGCCGGTGCCCTCTTCCAGCTTGCGCAGGAGATCGGTCATGTCCTCGACCTCGTCCCACACATCCTGGCTCACGTAAATCGGCGCCTTTTGCTGGGTGGCGATCGCGATGCAATCGCTCGGGCGCGCATCCAGCTCGATGATCTTGCGCTGTTGGAGCTCGTTCTCCGCGCTGATGATCAGCCGTGCATAATAGGTGGAGCTCTTCAGATCATTGATGATCACCCGCTCCACATGCGCGCCCAGCGCAGTCATCAGGTGCGCCATCAGGTCGTGGGTGAGGGGGCGTTCCTTGGGGGTATTGAGCATGAACATGGCAATCGCCGCGCCGACGCCTTCATCCACGTAAATCACGAAGATTTTGTGATCATTGCCGATGAAAACCGCACGACCGGAATTGGTCTGCAACACTCGATGGACTCGGACCTCGACGACGGGTTTGTTCATGGCTGGGAAAAAGCGTAGGCAGGTTCCCGGGAAATGACAAGACACTCGCCGGAATCCAGCTCACAAAAACGTCACAAAATTTCCACAACCAGCGGTTGCAAACCGGAAGTGCGGAATTAGTATGCGCGAACCATGACACCCGCCTGGGATATCCAATCCGCCATCTCCCTCTATAATATCGACCGTTGGGGCACCGGCTACTTTTCGATCAACGAAAAGGGCAATATCGACGTGCTGCCGCAACAAAACGGCGCGCGCATCGATATCATGGAGGTGATCGCCGATGCCCAGGAGCAGGGGCTCGCGTTCCCGCTCGTGCTGCGTTTCCAGGATTTGCTCCGCCATCGCGTGGAGACGATCAACAAGGCGTTCAGTGCGGCGATCGAGCAGTTCGGCTACAAAAATGTCTATCGCGGCGTGTTCCCGATCAAGGTGAACCAGCTCCGCGAAGTAGTCGAAGAGATCATGGATGCCGGGCGGGACTACCACTACGGGATCGAAGCCGGCAGCAAACCGGAACTGATGGCCGCCATGGCCATTCACAACGACCCGGAAAGCCTCATCATCTGCAACGGCTATAAGGACGGCCTCTTCATCCAGAATGCGCTGCTCGGCTGCCGGCTCGGCAAGAAAGTCATTCTCGTGGTCGAGAAGCTGGAGGAGCTGTTCCAGATCCTGCAAATTTCCAAGGAAGTCGGCACCGAGCCGATGATCGGCCTGCGCGTGCGCCTGCAATCCAAGGGCTCCGGCAAGTGGGCGACCAGCGGCGGCGAGAATGCGAAGTTCGGCCTTTCCACCGCCGATCTCGTCTGCGCCAGCGAGACGCTGCGCAAGGAGGGCCTCGGCCATTGCCTCAAGCTCGTGCATTTCCACGTCGGCTCCCAGGTGCCGGATATTGGCACGATCAAGCGCGCCGTTCGTGAGGCGGCCCGTTTCTATGCCAAGCTGGCGAAGCTGGGGCACGACATCGGCTACCTCGACGTCGGCGGCGGTCTGGGTGTGGACTACGATGGCTCGCGCACGACCTTCGACAGCTCGACCAACTACTCGCTGCACGAATACGCGCGCGACATCGTCTATAATGTGATGGACGTCTGCGACTCCGAGAAGGTGCCGCACCCGATCATCGTGAGCGAGAGCGGTCGCGCCATCGTTGCGCACCATTCCGTGCTCGTCGTGGAAGCGTTCGGCTCGATCGAGAAGGATAACGTCGCCGAGGAAATCGTCGCGGCGGAAAACGATCACAAGCTGGTGAAGGACATGCTGGAAATCCGCGGCAACATCACCCGGCAGAACCGCCTGGAGTGCCTGCACGATGCCCAGCAGATCAAGGAACAGTCACAGAGCATGTTCGACCTCGGCCTGCTCGATCTCGAAAGCAAGGCGCGGATCGAGACGCTCTTCTGGCGTATCGCCCAGCTCATCGTCGAGCAGTTCCGCGGCCTCAAGTACACGCCCGATGAAGTGAAGGAAATCGAGACCGCGCTCGGCGACCAGTACGTCTGCAACTTCTCCATCTTCCAGTCGCTGCTCGACCACTGGGCGCTCGGTCAGCTTTTCCCGGTCATGCCCGTCCACCGGCTCGCAACCGCGCCGGAGCGCAACGCCACGCTGGTGGATATCACCTGCGATTCCGACGGCAAGGTGAGCAAGTTCATCGACCTCAACGACGTGAAGGAAACGCTGCCGCTGCACAAGCTCAAGGCGGGCGAGCCATACTATATCGGCTTCTTCCTCATGGGCGCTTACCAGGATATCATGGGTGATTTGCACAACCTCTTCGGCCGCGTGAACGAAGCCCACGTCTTCCTCGACGACGACGAAGAGGACGGCTTCTACATCGAGGAAACGATCGAGGGCAGCACCATCGGCGACGTGCTCACGATGACCCAGTGGAGCCAGACCGAGCTCATCCGCCTCGTCAAAGCCCAGGTGGACGCCGCGATCAAGAGCGACCGCCTCAAGCCCAACGAAGCGATGCGCCTGCTCGCCAACTACGAGCGCGGCCTCAAAGGCTACACCTACCTGAAGATCAACGGCACCAAGCAGCCGGTCGCCGCGCAGCCGGAATTGGGGCTGGCGTAGGGCGGCGCTTAAAGATGCCCCTTACCTATCGACATTCTTAGCTGTGCTGTAGCCACGGCCCTGTGGGCCGTTGAGGAAGCAGGTGCCATGGAATCGTTGAATCCAACTCCAAAAATCCGGACTTTAAAGTCGTGGCCAGGGATTTCATAGCCACTCTTTCCCCAACGGCCCACAGGGCCGTGGCTACAGCGCGTAAGCTTCGTGGAAAAGCGAATAAGACCTATCTGGCATCGAGAGAGTCTTATGGTTTTCGTTGATTTACTCTCCTGCGAATTGCTGGCAGATTGAAGGGTGAAACCGAACGAGATCTTGGATCAAATCTATCGCTCGCGGGCTGAAATCATGGAGGAGTGTGGGGACGACTTGGATCGTCTGTTCGCTCTGGTGAAAAGCAATGAAGAGGCCGCGAAGAAAGAAGGGCGAGCGGTGGTTTCGCTGGAAGAAGGAATTTTTTCAGAACCTACTGCTGTAATTCGTGATGAAGCCGCTGGCGAATAGTCAGGCTTTCTTACTTTCCACTCTTCTCCAAAAATCGCCGCGAGAGCGCCACGTATTTTTCCGCCCAGGTGCGGACGGATTTTTGGGCGTCGAGGTCCAGCGTTTTGACCACTTTGGCGGGGGAGCCGAGGACGAGAGAGCCGGGCGGAATTTTTGTTTTGCCCGTAACCAAGGCGCCGGCGCCGATGATGGAGCGGGCGCCGATTTCCGCGCCGTCGAGGATGATCGCGCCCATGCCGATGAGGACTTCGTCGTCGATCTTGCAGGCGTGGAGCATGGCCTGGTGGCCGACGGTGACGAACGCGCCGACTTCCACGCCGTAGTCGTCGGCGAGATGGACGACGGTGCCGTCCTGGATGTTGGAGTTCGCGCCGATGACGATGGAGTTGATGTCGCCGCGCAGGACGGTCTGGTACCAGATGCTTGCGTTCTCGCCGATCGTCACGTCACCCACCACATCCGCGCTGGGCGCGACAAAGGCGGTGGGATGGATCACCGGGGACTTATCCAAATGGAGGCGAAGGCGTTCGTCAAAAGTCATGCTCGCACGATGCCTGTCCGCGCGAACGAAATCAACGCCGTTGCCCGCAAATAAAGGGCTGGCGGGTGAACTTTTTTAAAAATTATGGAATATTTTGTTGACGGAAATTCACCACCCTGTCACAAAACACCCCACTTGGCTGGCATTTCGCTCAGCTCTGGAATCAATCTCTCAAAATTACCTAACCCATCATGAACAAGGCAGAACTCATCGAAGCCGTCCAAAAGTCCCTCTCCAGCAGCAAGGCTGACGCCGAGCGCGCAGTTGGTGCTGTGATTGACGCGATCAAGGTCGGTGTGAAGAAAGACAAAGTGGTCCAGCTGATTGGCTTTGGCACCTTCAAGGTCGCCGAGCGCGCGGCTCGCATGGGCATCAACCCGAAGACCGGCGAGAAGATCAAGATCAAGAAGTCGAAGACCGTCAAATTTGCCGTAGGCAAGGAATTCAAGAGCAAGATCTAAGGATTTCCCCCTCGCAACCCGAGAAAACCCGTTTCGCCATTGGGCAAAACGGGTTTTCTCATTTTTAACGCCGGTTGATCACGCTGCTAAACTGATGTTTTAACCACGAAGACACGAGGGCACGAAGGAGTGAAGAGTGGCGTCTTTCCGGTGCGGCTGGAGCCGCGCCGGCCATTTCATTACCAAGCTGGAGCTTGGCAACGAGGAGTGGGTGGGGGAGTGCGATGAGAGCACGATTTGTAAATCGCCGTGCTCGCCGCGTCCGCCGCGGTTTATTTCTCTTCTCCTGGTAACTTTGTGCCCTTGGTGGTTAATCCCCGGCTTAGCGCAGGAGGAAGGCCAGGAGCAGTACCGCCGAGGACGATGCGGTAGATGCCGAAGCTCACAAAGGTATGGCGCTGCACAAAGGTTAGCATCCACTTCACCGCGATGAAGGAGACCACCGCCGACACGAGCGTGCCCAAGCCGACCAGTCCCCAGCTCTCATGGTCGTGCATTTTCAGTGCCTCGTGAATTTCCGAGGCGCCTGCCGCCAGCATGGTGGGGATGCCGACGAGGAACGAGAATTCCGTCGCGGCGACGCGTTCGGTTCCCAGCAGCAGCGAGAAGATGATCGTTGAGCCCGAGCGTGAGGTGCCCGGAAACACTGCGGCAATGAGCTGCGCCAGCCCGACCACGATGGCCACCGTCCAGGTGATCTTGGGCGAGGTTTTCCGGTTCTTCATCCAGGCTTCGGCGATAAGGAACATCGCGCCGCCGATAATCAGCGCCCAGGCGATGGGCTGCATTTCCTCGGGTAGCTTGAAGTGCAGTTTCTTCAGCACCAGGCCGCCGATGCAAGTGATAACGAACGAGGTGCCGATCTTGAATAAATAGTCGCGGCCCTCGGGGTTGCCGAAATCGAGCATTTTCATGACGCGCTCGCGGAAGAGCGGCAGCACGGCGATGACGGCGCCGCACTGGATGACGACGTTGAAGAGGTCGCTCTGCCGGGGGAGCCAGTGCTCCGCGATCAGCAGATGGCCCGTCGAGGAGACGGGGATAAATTCAGTGAGTCCCTCGATGAAACCGAGGATGAGGATAACGAGCCAGGATGCCATATTTGTAAGATTTTTGACCGGTACACGGCGAGGCGGAAGCTATTCGGGTTGATTCGAATCAGCTTCCGCCCCGCCCCGGTCGGAAATTGATGATGGAGATTAGACGGCGGAGTCGCCCGTTTCTTCGGTGCGGATGCGGACGGCCTGCTCGATCGGGGTCACAAACACCTTGCCATCGCCGATCTTGCCAGTCTTCGCCGCTTGCACGATCACGTCCACGGCCTTTGGCACGCGGTCGTCGGGCAGCACGATTTCAAATTTGACCTTGGGGAGAAAGTCCACTGTGTACTCGCTGCCACGGTAGATTTCAGTATGGCCCTTCTGGCGGCCAAATCCCTTTACTTCGGTGACGGTCATGCCTTCAACGCCGATTTCGGCAAGGGCTTCTTTCACATCCTCCATTTTAAACGGTTTGATGATGGCCTCGATTTTTTTCATGGATGTAGGTGGTTGGTTATTTTTGGACAGTGATCGCACTCTGGAGAAATGGCAAGAGCCCTTTCAACAGTTTGTAAAATAATTGCGCATCCCCCGCCGGGGGCGATGGTGAGCCATGCATCGAGTCGCCACCTGGATTCGGGAATGTGACGAGACCAACTTTCGCGGCCACTTCGAGGGGCTCGGCGTCGAGCTTTTGAATGCCCGCACCCGGCCGGTCGATCTCTCTCGTGCGAATGGGTTGCTGTTGACTGGTGGACCCGACATATCAGCCGCTTATCTTCGGCAACCCATTCCTGATCCCAGCGTGATCGAGGATGCCGAACCCTCGCGCGATGAATGGGAATTTGCGGCCTTGCCTGATATTATAGAGCGGGGGCTGCCCATTTTCGCCGTCTGCAAAGGAGTGCAGGTGCTCAATGTGGCCCTCGGGGGCACCCTGCATCTCGATATTCCGGGGCATTCGGACCCGGCCCTGAAATATGCCGATGTGCAGCCGCTTCGGTTTTCCTCCACGGCCTCGCTGCGTTTGCCGTTGGTGAATAGCTCCCACCATCAGGCCCTCAACCGGTTGGGCGACGGGCTGGAGGTGGAGGCCTGGTGCGCGACCGATGACATCGTCGAGCAGGTGCGTCTGAAAAACTATCCCTACGCTTTCGGCGTCCAATATCACCCCGAGCGCGGCGAGATTTACCGACCGCTCTTCGCGCAATTCGCCGCGGCTCTCTCAAAAGCCGGTCGCCCGCAATAATCATGAATTCCTACGCCGATTCTCCACAGCACCTTCCTCTGCCGCTTGATCTGACCATCCGCGCGGGCCTTGAGTTCACCTACGAAATGGCGGCGGTCACCCCGATGCTGCTGCTCATCAAGCCCCGGTTCGACAGTTGGCAGCAGATCACGCAGGAGCAGCTCATCTTTACGCCCAACCTCGCCTCCGTGGAGCACGAGGATGTGCATGGCAATATCGTCCACCGCGTCAATCTCCCGCCGGGGCGCATTACCATCCGCCATGACTGCTTTGTGGCCGTGCCTTCGGTGGCCGAGGATGTCTATTGCCCCGAGGATGCCGTCCCGGTGGAGCAACTGCCCGAGAGCCTGCTCCGCTACACGCTGCCCAGCCGCTACTGCGATTCCGACAAGCTGCTCGATTTCGCATTTCAAAAATTTGGCGCGATTCCACATGGTCTCCCGCGCGTGCAGGCCATCTGCGACTGGGTCCACCATAATATCGAATATCGCTTTGGCTCCGGCTCGCCCACTATCTCCGCTGCGGAAGTGGTGGCGCAGGGCTTCGGGGTCTGCCGCGACTTTGCCCACACCGCGATCGCGCTCTGCCGCACCTTTAATATCCCGGCCCGCTACGTTACCGGGTATGTGCCCGATGTGGGCTATCAAGACCCGGGCACCCCGATGGATTTTCACGCTTACTTTCAGGCCTGGCTCGGTGGCCGGTGGCAGACTTTCGATGCCCGTTTCAATGTCCCGCGCATCGGGCGCATCAAGATCGCCTGCGGGCTCGATGCGGTGGACGGCGCGTTTTCCACCGTCTTCGGTGCGGCGAATCTCATGGAATTCAACGTCTGGGCCTACCAGGTTGATCCGCGGGAGGTGCGGTTGGGCGACCCGATCGATATGTCCAAGCGCCTCGACGGCACGCCGCAATTTAATATCCCCGATGCTGCTGAAGCGGTGCCGCTGATCGCAGCCAAATAAAATGCGGTCGGCCTGCCTGAGGCAAACCGACCGCATTTATGCTATCCGCGTCATCCGCGGTTAAAATTCCCCCGGTCGCTTAAGCAACCGCCGCCGCCTTGAGCTGCAGGCGCGAATCGCTTTCCAGCAATTCCGCCAGGGAAGGCCAGCCTTCGTCATCGAGCGCCTGGAAGGCATTCAGATAGATCGCCACCACCACGGGATCGTGCTTGGTGTAGAGGCTCTCGATTACTTCCGCGAGCTTCGCCTTTTCCGGGGCCGGCGGCATGTCTTCGATGGTGCCGTGCTCATCATGCGCGATGCCCAGCCCATCCAGGAAGTCGCAGAGCAGCGGCGTCTTGGTCGCTACGAGCCAGATTTGGAGCAGGTGCGCGGCCACGGCGTCGTTTGTCCGGCGCCCGAGGGCTTCCTGCATCCAGGCATGGCGTTCGTTACGCGGCTTGCGCTCGACGAAGACCGGGCGCAGCTTCCGCTGCTTGGCGAGCGTCTCGATGGTTGCCTTGTAGAGCGGCTTTTCCTTTTCGAGCAGTTCGGTAAAAATCTGGCTGGCCGTCGCGGGCGGCATGTGGAGAAAAATTTCGTGCGGTGTCATGGGAACCGACTCTTTAGGTCGAAACCGGACGTTCCGCAAGTGGTCGTTTTTGGGGCCGGGCCGCTCAATCGATGCCCTGCGGCGCATGTCTTGCGAGCTGGCGTTTTCGATAAGTGCCCGGCGATTCCCCGACGATCCGGCGAAAGGCCGCATAGAAGGCCGGGGCGGTGCCAAATCCGCATTCCAAGGCCGTCTCCTCGATCGTCCGCTTTTGCGGCAGCTGCATCAATGCCTGCGCGTGCTGCACGCGCAGCTTGGTGAGGAAATCGTGCGGCGAAGTATGGAGGCTCTCGCGAAAGCGGGTCTCCAGAGTTCGCTTCGAAACGCCGGCGTGCTCCGCCAGTTGCTCGATGTTAAATTGCTCGTGCAATTTCGCCCGCATGAAATCGAGGGCCAGTTGCACCACCGGTTCCGCGCAATAGAGCATGTCCGTCGATTGGCGCGCCACCACGCCGTCCGGCTCCAGCAGCAGATCTTCCATCGGCGCGGATTCGCCGCGCATCATCCGGTCCAGCAGGGCGGCGACTTCCCAGCCCACGCGATCGGAGTTGCGGGATACGCTGGTCAGCGTCGGCGTGCAGTGCTCGCAGACGGTTTCGTCGTTGTCCATCCCGATTACCGCGATGTCATCCGGGATGCGCAATTCCGCTTCCTGGCAGGCTTCGATGAGCAGCAAGGCCCGGTAATCCTGCACCGCAAAGATTCCCGTCGGCCGTGGCAGCGAGAGCAGCCATTCCGCGACGCCCGCGATCCGCTCCGGCCAGCTCCGGTTTGATTCCTCGCGCGAAGCCTGAAGAAACGCCTCGCAGGTGGCGCCGCTTTCCGCCGCCCGTTTGGCAAAGCCCGCCTGCCGCTGCTCCGAATACCACTGCCCCTTCCAGCCAAAGAAAGCGAGATGCCGCAGCCCGCGTTCCAGCAGATGATCCGCCGCCATCTGCCCCGCGAGAAAATGGTTCACCATCACGCGCGGTACGCCGTGGGATTTTTTGAGCCCCGCCGCGAGATTGACCGTCGGCATGCCGCTGCGGCGGATCTCGCGCAGCTCCTGCTCGTCGTTCGACATCGCGATCATCGCGTCCCCTTTCCAGCCGCGCATGGAGCGAAAGGTCAGGGCCGATTCTCCCGCGGTATCGAGGGTGGGCGGGCTGGTAAAGAGGTGCCAGCCGCCTTCGCTGGCGGCGTAGCGGCGGATGCCGTGGAGAAAGCGCGCCATCCAGGTGACGGTGGCCGGGTAAACGATGGCGATTCGACGCGGAGGAGGTTTGCGCATTCCTTTAGAGTGTTTGCGTTTTTATGAATATGGAAGCGGACTTTACGGTAAAACGTATTTACGCATTTCTTTAGGCACTTTGCGCATTCCTTCTATTGTGCGCAAGTAGCTTTTCACCCATGGTCCCGCTCGTGCGCCTTACCGCGCACTTGGTGCAGGAGTGCATACCCCAAACTGACAACCCACAAGAGCCTCCTCTCCAAGATCCCAATAACCATCGCGTAAATCCGCCAATCCCATGACCAAGGCACCCCAAAAGCCCAACGGCTTCTCGTCTTCCACGCGCATCTGCGCCACCGCCATCACCCTGGCCACCCTTTCTTTGCTGGGTGGTTTGTCCCATGCCGCCACCCTCACCTGGAGCGGCGCTGCTTCGCCCGATCTTACCTGGTCCAATGCCAGTAACTGGTCCACCAGTGCGGCTCCCACTTCTGCCGATACCGTTGTCTTCGGTACGACCGGTGCCGCGGCCTCGGGCACGACCAACACCGTCGATAGCGATTTTTCCATCACGGCGCTCAGCTATACCGGGTATGATTCCACGTCCGTCTCGCAAACGACTTCCATCGCGAGTGGCAAGACGCTGACGATCAGCGGAACTGGGACGGCCTTGAATGTCGGCCCCTCCGGAGCCGCGCAGAATACAACCGCGATCATCACGGGCAGCGGCACGCTCTCTTTGACCGGTGGCACTTCGGCGAATATCCAGATCGGTTCCTCGACGACGACCGGCACCAGCGGCACGGAAACGCTGGATATGTCCGGCTTGACCAATTTCTCGGCCAGCCTCGGCAATTTCAACCTTGGCAGCTATACGACCGCCACGGCGCAGACGGGTATCGTCCGCCTGGCCAGCACCAACAGCATCACGGCGACGGCAGTCAACGTAGGCTCGACGCAAAACAGCGGTTCCAGCGGTGGTCCGGCCACGTCCCAGCTTGAGTTGGGGCAGACGAATACGATTCATGCCACGACGATTACGGTTGGCGCTGGCAAGTCGTCCGGTTCGATGCAGTTCCGCACCGGCCTTTCCGGGGCAACGCTTTCGATCGCGGACATCACCGGGAGCGGGGCCGCCAACCTCAACGTCGGGACCAATGCGACGGCGACGAGTTCCTCCACCAGTTCCACGGTGGACTTCAGCGGGGGCACGGTCACGGCGAATCTCGGCACGGTCACGATTGGCACCAGCGCCAATGGCACCGGCTCCACCAATACGGGGAGCGGCAGCGGGACGCTGATCTTCGGCGCCGGCTCGATCACGGCCACGACCATGAATATCGGCAACGGAAGCACCGGCAACAAAACCGCGGCCACCGGCAACGGCACGCTTACGATCAATTCGGGAGCCGGGACGCTGACGGCGACCACCGTGAATCTCGGCAGCGGGGGTTCCGCCGGGAATAGCGCGACGGGCGTGATCAACCAAAATGGCGGCACCGTGAATATTACCACCCTGGCCATGGGCGCGCGCGCCTCCTCCTCGGGAACGGTTTCCGCCACCTACAACCTCAGCGGCGGCACGCTCAATATTGGCACGGGCAATGTAGTCGCTGGCACGGTGACCGGCGGCACGGCCACGCGCAATTTCAATATCTCGGGCGGCACGCTTAATCTGAATACCACCACCGCCGTCGGCTCCATCAGCGGCCTCACGAATCTCACGTTATCCTCGGGCACGTGGGACCTCACGATCGCCAGCGCGGCCAGCTTCGACAGCATTGCCGGTACGGGAACCTTCTCCATCACCGGTGGGGCCATTGATTTGACCGGCAGCACGCTCGCCGTCGGGACCTATCAAGTCCTGAGCGGCTTCACCTCCGGCTCGGTGTCGGGGTTGACCATTACTGGCTACGACTCCTCGTCCTATGTGGCGAGCTTGAGCAACGCGGGCACCCTTACCATTGCCGCGGTTCCCGAGCCGGGCACTTATGCGCTGGTGGCCGGGGGCCTCGGAATGCTGGTGGCCTGGCAGCGTCGCCGCCGTCTGGCTTGATTTTTTTCGAACCGCGAAATTTTCCCGGGTTCCTGTTACCTGGGTGAAAATTCAGCCGTCACTAACCTCAGGGGTGGGGTTTAGTGGCGGCTGTTTACCTTTTTGGCGTATCGATAAGGTGGTATTTTAGGGGGTTGCGCAAAACTTAATGTATTTTGCGCATTCCTTATATTGAGCGCAATTGCTCTTTGCCCAATGCTGTATCTCGCAGCAGTTGCTGGAGAAGCCCGTTTCCTTCCCAAGTTTTATTAGTCCCGCTTTACCTGGGTAATAATTCAGCCGTCGTTGGCCTCAGGGGTGGGGACAGCGGCGGCTGTCACTTTTTGCTGCGGACCACCATTGAGTTTGAACATTTTTGCCACCGCGCGTGTTACATACAGCATGACTTTTCGCCCCCACCTTCTCCTGCTTGGATTCGTTTGTTTTTGGGCCTCGGTTGCCGCTTTTGCGCAGACGCCGACTCCGGCCTCCGCGGCGGCTTCCAATACGCTGCGGCTCGTGATCGTCGGTGATTCCACCGTCTCCAATTACCCGCCCGCGCATCCCAATCGCGGTTGGGGGATGTATATCGAGGAACGCTTCAAACCGGGGACCGTAGCCGTGACCAATCTCGCCACGCCCGGGCGCAGCACCAAGACGTTCATCAAGGAAGGCCGCTGGCAGAAGGCGCTGGAGCTCAAGCCCGACTATGTGCTGATCCAGTTTGGCCACAACGATTCGCATCCTTCCACACAACCCGAGGCGACCGATCCGGCCACGGATTACCGCGACAACCTGCGCCGCTACATCGACGACGCGCGCAAGATCGGCGCGACGCCGGTGCTGGTCACACCGATGGTGCGGCGCAACTATGATGTGCAGGGCAAGATCAACGACGACCAGCCCGCACCCGCGCACAGCCTGGCGCTTTATGTCGAGGCGATGAAAGCGGTCGGCGACGAAAAGAAGGTGCCAGTGATCGATCTCCACGCCTCCAGCCGGGCCCTCATGGAAAAGCTCGGCCCGACCGAGAGCGCGAAGCTCGCCAATAAGAAAGGCGACAATACCCACTTCAACGAAAAAGGTGCCCGCGCGATGGCCGATCTGGTCATGAAAGAACTGCTGGTCGCGGAGCCCAATCTCCAGCAATATCTCGTCGCGCCCGTCCCGGCGCCATAACCCCACCACGATCCCTCCCTCCTTTGCGCCGCTGCGCGTGCTTGAAGATCACCTTACCGAATTATGAACGACCTCAAACTCATCGAAAAATTCTCCATCGGCGTCGGCGACCGTTTCGCCCACCAGGCCAGGGCCCAACTGCGCGCCTGCCAGCTCATCGCCCAGGACGGCGCGGACGTGGTTCCCGTGTGGAACAAGAGCAACCGTGAGCACACCTTCATCGGCAGCGAGCCGTCGAGCGTGCTCGCCGCCGCGCAGGAAGCGGTGGCCGCGCTGGGCTGGAAAGGCGGCTGGCACGTGGATGCCGATCACATCGGCCTCAAGACGGTGGACCGCTTCATTCCCTGCTCCGATTTCTTCACCCTCGACGTTGCCGACTTCATCGGCCAGCCTGCGGCTGCGGCGGATGTGGAGGCTTTTCTGGAGCGTCATCCCGAGCTCATCGGCACGATCACCATCCCGCAGATCGATTCGCCGTTCCAGACCGACCGGGCGGAGATCGCCCGCATCGTCGGCAAGTTCCTGCTCGCCGTGCAAGCGGCCGGGAAGATCTACCGCTACATCGCGGAACAAAAGGGCGCGGCCAATTTCATCGCCGAGGTTTCCATGGACGAGACCGATTCGCCGCAGACGCCGCCCGAGCTGCTGGTGATCCTCGCCGCCATTGCCGATGAAGGCATCCCGGCGCAGACCATCGCGCCGAAATTTACCGGCCGCTTCAACAAGGGGGTGGACTACGTGGGCGACCTCGCGCAGTTCGAGAAGGAGTTTCACGACGACCTCGCGGTCATCGCCTTTGCCATCGAGCGCTACGGCCTGCCGAAGACGCTCAAGCTCAGCGTGCACTCCGGCAGCGACAAGTTTTCGCTCTACCCGATCATCCGCCGCAACCTGCCCAAGTTCGATGCGGGCTTGCATCTCAAGACGGCTGGAACCACCTGGCTGGAAGAGTTGATCGGCCTCGCCGAAGCGGGGGGAGAGGGGCTGGAACTTTCCAAGGAAATCTACGCCTACGCGATCGAGCACGTGGACGAGCTCACCGCGCCCTACGCAACCGTCATCGACATCGACCACGCCAAGCTCCCGACCGCGCAGGAAGTCGCGGGCTGGACCAGCGATCAATTCACCGGCGCGCTGCGGCACGACCAGAGCCATCCGCTCTTCAACCCGAGCGTTCGCCAGTTGCTGCACGTTTCGTTCAAGCTCGCGGCGAAGCAGGGCCAGCGCTATCTCGACCTGCTCAAGGCCAACGAGGAAATCGTCGGCAAGAACGTCACCGAGAATCTTTACGAGCGTCATTTGCGTCCGCTCTTTATCGGTTAAAATGAGTGGCCCGCCCGGCCCGGACTTCGCACACTCGGCACATGGTAAGATACCCCAATTCTCTACGTTGCCTTTTGCTGCTTTGCCTTGGAGTGGTGGCCCGCGCTGGCGAGCCACCCGTTAACTGGGGCGACAAGATCTGGCAATTGCAACTGGACCCGGCGACCGGGGCCCTCGTGCAGCTTGAAAACAAAGCGGACCCACAGCACATGGACTGGCTGCGGGAGCCGGGCCATTGGGACAAGCGGAATTGGGTGCCCGACCGGACCCCGGGCGCGATCAGCCTCGATGGCCAGTGGGGCCTGGTCGAGACGGCGCAGACCGGATTGCTCCACGTGGCGCAGGTCAAAAAAATCTCCGAGCGCGCCTGGGAGGCGGTTTACACCAGCTCGGTGCTGACCGTGACGGTGCGCCGCGAGCTCGATGCGAATGGTGATCTGGACGAAACCTACACCTTCAAAAACACCGGCGTGGTGAAGCTGGATCTCCCGCTCGGCTCGGCTTCCATTACGGCCCCGTTCTTCGATCAATATCCTGATGCGAAGGAAAGCCTGGCCGCCCGTTGCCATACCCATCTCTGGATGGGCGGTAGCTCCGCCTGGATCAATGCCATGCGCATGGGAACGGACGCGCCCCATCTCGGGCTCGTTGTGACGCAAGGAAGTCTGGATGCCTACAGCGAGCGTGGTGGCACGTTTAATGATCGCGGCTTTTTCCTGCTCAATCCAGCGGCGATGAGCTTGAAGTCGGGGCAGAGCCAGATCATCGCGTGGAAACTCTTCTGGCACCAGGGCTGGGATGATTTCTTTGCCAAACTGCAAAAAGTGGACGGCTTCGTGCGGATGACCGCGAAGAATTACGTGGTGCCGGTCGGTCAACCCTTGGAAATCAGCGCGGAATCGGCGTCTCCACTTGATTCAGCGAAAGTGTCGGTCAACGGGAAACCGGTGGCGACCAAGCTCGAAAATGGCCGCCTCGCCGCTAGTATTCTCGCGACCGAACCCGGTGATTTGAAGGTGGAATTAACCAACGGCGGGCGGAAAACCTGGCTGAATGCCCACGTCACTCCGGTGGTCGATGATTTGCTCGCGGCGCGGGTCAAATTCATCGTGCGCAAGCAGCAACGGGTGGCCCCCGGCGATCCGCTCGATGGCGCTTATCTCTCGTATGACAATGAGACCGGCCAGCAGGTGTACGATCCGAAATCGTCCGATCACAACGCTGGCCGCGAGCGCACCGGCATGGCGGTGCTCTGCGCGCTCTATCTGCCGCAGTGCAAGGATGCCGCGTTCAAGGCCGAGTTAAAGCAGAGTCTGGCCCGCTACTCCGCCTTTCTCCTGCGCGAGCTGGAGGATGAGGATGGGGTCGTTTACGGCAGCCTTGGTCACCAGAACAGCAAGCGCATCTACAACTGCCCGTGGGTCGCGCAATTCCATCTCGCCATGTATCGTGCCACCAGCAACACGAGCGAGCTCGACCGCTTCGTCCGGGTGCTCCGCAGTTACTATGCGCAGGATGGCGCGAAGTTTTACGCGATCGGCCTCCCGATTTACGATGGCCTGAAGGCACTGGCAGAAACCAAGCGCACGAAGGATCACGACGAACTGCTCGCCGATTTTCCGCCAGCATGCCGATTACATCCTGCAACTGGGGCCGAATTACCCGCGCTCCGAGGTGAACTACGAGCAGTCCATCGTCGCCCCGGCGGTGCAACTGCTCGCCGAGATGTATGTCGTCACGGGCGATCAACGCTATCTTGAGGGCGCCAGGTGCAGATGCCGTTGCTGACGGCTTTCTGCGGTCTGCAGCCCGACGCGCGGCTCTACGAAATCGGCATCCGTCATTGGGACGATTACTGGTTTGGAAAAATTGCCACCTACGGTGACACGATGCCGCACTACTGGAAGCCGATCAACGCACTCGCCTACGCCTACTACGGGCTGGGAACCAAGGATGCAGGCTGGTCCAGCGCGCCGAAGCGGTGCTGAGCGGGAACCTGTCGCTGTTCAATCCCGATGGCAGCGCTTCCTGCGCTCATCTTTATCCCTTTGCGGTGAACGGTCGGCTGGCCGCCCGCAACGACCCCTGGCCAATGATCAGGATTGGGCGCTTGTCCACCTGCTCATGGTCCGCGCCATTCCCAAACCATAGTGGCCTCCGGCCACCCAAACCCAAATCCGACCCATTCATGAGGAACCCCATAATCCTCGTCACGCTCGCGTTCCTTGCGGGCCGGACGATTGCTGCGCCCATCGCTGCCTATCCGCAGCAGGATCAGAAATTCACGCAATCCCTGGCTGGGAAATGGCCCTTCAAATATATCGCCGGGCTCAAGGTTGGAGCGGAGGCCAGCTTTTCCACGCCAGGCTATGATACCTCGGCGTGGAAGACGATCAAGGTGCCGGGGAACTGGGAGAACCAGGGCTTTGCTGAGCCGCACTACTACCTGGATCTGCAGGATGGGCTCGGCCTGTATCGCCATGCCTTCCGCGTTCCGGCGGGCTGGCGCAAGGGACGCCGGGTGTGCCTGCGCTTCGAGGGCGTGGCCTATGCCTTCGATGCGTGGGTGAATGGGGTCAAAGTCGGTTCCTCGGCGGCGAGTGCCTTCAATCCCACGACGCTCGATATTACCGATGCGCTGTCCGCCGATCCCACTGCGGAAAACGTGCTCGCGATCCAGGTCACGACCAAGCCGATTGCGTGGCAGTCCGACGTTTACGACGATTGGGATCTCTCCGGCATTTTTCGCGCCGTCACGGCTTTCTCCGTGCCGGAGAATCATATGCAGGATGTGACCGCGCAGACCCATCTCACCAGCGACGGCGCGGCCGATTTGTCGGTGGACGTCGCCGTGAGCCAGCCGGATGGGGAGGTGCAGGGCCGGCTGCTTGCCCCCGATGGCGGGCTGGTGCAGGAGTTCGCTTTGCCGCGCGCGGCGAGCGGCCATTGCGCTGCGGTGGTGCACGTCGCGAAGCCGCAGCTTTGGACTGCGGAAACGCCTTCGCTCTACCGCTTGCAGCTTACGCTTTCGGCGCAGGGCCAGCCCCTGCAAAAGGTCGTGGAGCGAATCGGTCTCCGCGAAGTCTCGATCGTGAACAAGGTGCTGCAACTCAACGGCCACCCGATCAAACTGCACGGCGTGGATCGCCACGACGAAGCCCCGGAAGTGGGCCGCGCGACGACGGAACAGGACTGGCAGCGCGATCTCGCGATCATGAAAAAGGGGAACGTGAACTTTGTCCGCACCTCCCACTACCCGCCGAACTCCCGCTTCCTCAAGTTATGCGATGAGATGGGCATCTACGTCCTCTGTGAAGTGCCGCTCGCGCATTTCCAGGATGGTCAGAAAAACAATCCCGCCTACCACGATGCCGTGTTTGCCCGGGTCGATGCGACGATCAATCGCGACAAGGATCACGCTTCGGTGATCATCTGGAGCATCGGCAATGAAAACAAGATCGCCGATCTCTTGTTCGACGCCGGTCGCCGGGCCAAGGCGCTCGATCCGACCCGCCCGATTTGCTACCCGACCGTCGGCAGCTACTTCGACAAGAACTGGAAGTCCTTCCCGGATTTCGTGGATATTTATTCGCCGCATTACCCGTCGATGAGCATGCTGCGCCGCTTTGCCCGGGATTTGCCGCGGCCGATGATTCTCACCGAGTACGCCCACGCCAATGGGCTGGCGGCCGATCGGATTCAGGACGAGTGGGGTATCCTGCAATCGACGCCAACCTTTGCGGGCGGTGCGATCTGGCACCTCATGGATCAAGGCTTGCTTGAGACGAGTGACCAGCCAGTGGACCCGAAGAAACCGGCGATGGATGTCTGGCTCGATCCGCATCGGCACTACGATACCCATGGCCTCGATGGCGAGGACGGGATCACCTATGCCGACCGCACGCCGCAGACGGACTTCTGGGAAATGCGCAAGGTGTATGCGCCGGTGCAGATCGAGGAGACTTCCGCCGCTGTCCAGCCCGGCGCACAGAAGATCGCGGTGACGGTGGAGAATCGCTACGACTTCCGCTCGCTCAACGGCTGCCAATTGAATTGGACGTTGCAACGCAACGGCGAGGTGCTCGATCAGGGCAGCCTCTCGCCCAGCGCCGCCGCGCATGAAAAGGAAACGCTGTCGATCCCGGTCGAAATTCCGGCGAAAGCCGCGGGCGACGTTCTTACGCTGAACCTGCGCTGCGTCGATCAAAGCGGATGGCAAATCAACGAACGCACGATTCGCCTCGATCTACCTGATGCGCACCGTGACGCCTGGCTCAGCGCGCTGCCCGGCGTGGGTGCACCGAAGGTGACGCAGGACGAAACCGCGATCACGATCAAGAACCCGCAGTGGACGCTCAAGGTGATGAAGACCACGGGTGAACTCACCATTGCCGACCCGGCGGGGAAAGTCATCGTCGCCGGAATTTATCCGCGCGCCTCGCGCAAGCTCACCCAGCCCGAGCAACTGCGCATCAAACACGGCGACCTGTGGGTGGATTCCACGTTGAAGGAGCTCACCGCGCCGGTGGTGAAAGTTGAGACACCGGGAGACCGGACGACATTGAGTGTTTCCGGAACCTACCCGCGTTCCGATAAGAGGGAGCAGTCCTTTGTCGGTGGTTACCAGGTGGAAATCGCCGCCAACGGAACCCTCGCGTTCAGCTACGATTACGTCCCGACCAGTGCTACCGGGATGCTTCCGGAGGCTGGGCTTTCCATCGTGCTCCCGACGGCCTTCACCGAGTTCCGCTGGATCGGGCAGGGGCCGTATGCGGGCTACCCCGGCAAGGACCGCCTCGATGAATTCGGCCTTTTTCATCTCAATGCTGACGACCTTTATTTCCGCGGCAACCGCCGCGAAACCGAGCTCGCTCTGCTCACCACCGCGACTGGCCACGGCCTCGCCCTTGCGACCACCCCGGGCGATGTGGCGGTGGAGCGGGTGAAGGATCAGTTGATCCTCGGGCACAACGCCGTGATCTCCGGCCTCGGTAATAAAGCGGGCGGACCCGAAGTCAGCGTGAATGCCGACAAGACGCCGCACGTCGCCGGCCATTTCACCCTGCTGCCGCTGGGCCGCACGTGGCCCACGGCGCTGACCCGCTGGTTTGGCGACGCGACGGATGTGGTTAAACCGTTCAAGCCATTCTACCGTAGCTACGATCAATGAATGAAAATACGAGAGGGCGCGCGGGTTGCGCGAAATGGCCGGGAGCGGCCAATTTGCTGCAATCGCACTTGGAGGTTTCTCCGAAAGGAAAAACCTGCCGAGAATCGCGAAACGATTAAACCAAACTGACGACTTAGAATGAAATATCCCCTCCTCGGGCTCGCCACCCTTTCCTTCTCCATCCCGCATTCCTTTGCGGCCCCGGCCAGTTCGCTAACGGTGGGCGCGGGATTTGTGAATCCGGTCGGCTTCTCCGAGGTCACGCCCGCTTTTTCGTGGAAGCTTCCGATTGGGGCCAAGGCCCAGAGCGCCTATCGACTCGAAACGAAGACGAGCGGAAAGACGTGGGACAGCGGCTGGGTGAACTCCGCGCAATCCACCTTCGTGCCGTGGACGGGCGCGCCACTGGTCTCGCGGCAGCAGGTGGAGTGGCGGGTGGACTTCCGCGATGAGAGCGGCCAGGAGCAGGGCTGGAGCGCACCCGCGCATTTCGAGCTCGGCCTGCTCGCGGCGACCGACTGGAAGGCGCAATGGATTCGCCCAGCGGGGGCGACGGATCTCAGCAAGGAGCCAGTGGGCTGGGTGCGTCGTTCATTTCCGGTGATGAAGAAGATTGCGCGCGCCCGGTTGTATGTGACTGCGCGTGGCTTGTTCGAGATGCGGCTCAACGGGGTGCGGGTGAGCAATGACCATTTTGCCAATGGCTTCACCCCTTACGCCAAGCGGATTGATACGCTGGCTTATGACGTCACCAGCCAGTTGAAGTCGGGCGACAATACGATCGAGGGTTTGCTCGGCGCTGGTTGGTATGCGGGGCGGATTCCCTTTGCTCCCAAGGTGCGCGGGACCTATGGCAAGGACGCGGCGTTGCTTGCGCAGTTGGAAATTACCTACGCGGATGGTTCCCTCGACACGATTGCTTCCGATGGGAAATGGGAGGGCTCCTTCGAGGGGCCGATTATTTCCTCCAGCATCTACGATGGAGAGAACTACGATGCGCGCCGCCAGCCTGCAGATTGGAAACCGGTGGTGGCCGAGGCGAATTCCGGCCCGGCTGAACTGACACCGAAATCGGCGCGCCCGGTGCGTGAGGTGATGGATCTCGCCGTCCAGCAAATCACGCAGCCGCAGCCGGGACGTTACATTTTCGACCTCGGGCAGAACATGGTCGGCTGGGCGCGGGTGAAAATCCCGGTGCAAAAAGATCAGACTGTCACCATCCGCTTCGCCGAGATGCTGAAGGATGACGGCACACTTTATACGGAAAACTACCGCTCCGCCAAATCCACCGATACCTACACGGCCGCCCAGGACGGCACGGTCCAGTGGGAGCCGCATTTTACCTTCCATGGCTTCCGCTACGTGGAGCGTCTCCGGCCTTCCGGCGGGCGTCACGCCGCAGAAGGATTGGGTCACGGGCGTGGTGCTGCATTCCGACCTGCCGACCACCGGCACTTTCGCCTCCTCCTCGGCCAAGTTGAACCAGCTCCAGAGCAACATCACCTGGGGCTGGCGCAGCAACTCGGTGGACATCCCCACCGACTGCCCGCAGCGGGACGAGCGCATGGGCTGGACGGGGGATGCGGAAGTCTTCTGCGCGACCGCGATGCTCAACACGGACGCGCTCGCCTTTTGGAAAAGCTGGCTCCAGTCCATGCGCGAAGAGCAGGAGGCGGATGGCGCGATCCCCGATATCGTGCCGAATGCGAGCAAGGGCTTCAAAGCTCGGAGCCCGGGCTGGATGGATGCGGCGACGGTGATTCCGTGGGAGGTTTACGTGCGCACCGGAGATGCGAGCGTGCTCGCGGAAAATTTCGAAATGATGGAAAAGCTCGTCGGCTGGTATCGCGCGCAATCGGTCGATGGCCTGTTGCCGAAGATCGGCGGCTACGGCGACTGGTTGCAGCCCTACCCGCAGCAAAAGGCGAAGAACTGGATGGGCTATCGTCGCGGGGATACGCCGGTGTCGCTGCTCGGGGGTGCTTTCTATGCGCGGAGTGCCCGGATTCTCGCGGATTCCGCCCGCGTGCTGGGACGGAGCGATGAGGCGAAACGCTATGGCGAAGAAGCCGACACCGTGCGCGCCGCTTTCGTGAAAGCGTATTTCGACACCGAGGGTAAATTGCAAAACGCGCCCGAAACCCAAACCGCCTACGTGCTGGCAATCGCCTTCGATTTATTGCCCCCCGAGCTCAAGGCGAAGGCGGGCGAAAATCTGGTGCGCCTCGTGAAGGCGGCCGACGATCATTTGCGCACCGGCTTTCTGGGCACTCCGTTCATCGCACAGGCACTGGACGAAACCGGCCACAGCGATGTCGCGGCCACGCTGCTGTTTCAGGAAACGTATCCCTCCTGGTTTTACCCGATCAACCAGGGGGCGACGACGATGTGGGAGCGCTGGAACAGCTACACCCGCGACAAGGGCTTCGGCGACGTGGAGATGAACTCGTTCAACCACTATGCCTATGGGGCGATTGGCCAGTGGATGGTCGAGCGCGTGGCCGGCCTGGCGCCCGATCCGGCACAAGCTGGCTACCGGCATTTCTTCATCCGCCCGCTGGTGAGCCCGCAACTCGACTCCGCCCGCGCCACGCTCAAGACGCCGTACGGCACCGCCTCCAGCGCCTGGACGAAAAAAGCGGGTGAAATCGCGATGGACATCGTGGTGCCGCCCAACGCCACGGCCACGGTCCAGCTCCCCGATCAAAGCGCTCCGCAGACCGTTTCCGCCGGTAAATATCATTTCGTGACCAAGCTTAAATAACCCCACCCTACGATGCGCCAACTCCGAGCAACCCTCTTTCTCTCGTGCGTTCTTTCCGCTGGGCCGGTGCTGGCCGCGGATGCACCGACTGCGGCCAGTTCCCCGGCTGGTCCGCAATCCATCACCCTCGACGGCCACGCCGGAGGCAAGCGCTTCGATGGCATCGGCGTCGTAGATGGCGGCGGCGCGACTTCGGTATTGTTGAAGGATTATCCCGAGCCGCAGCGGAGCCAGATTCTTGATTTAATCTACAAGCCCAAGTTCGGTGCTTCGGTGAGCGCGCTACTGGTGGAAATTCCCGGCGATGGCAACGCCACTCAGGGCTCGATGCCAAGCCACATGCACACCCGCGACGACCTCAACTACCAGCGCGGCTATACGTGGTGGGTGCTCACCGAGGCGAAAAAGCGCAACCCCGCGCTCACCCTCGATGGCACCGGCTGGGCCGCTCCCGGCTGGATCGGCAACGGCAGGTTCTGGACCCAGGATGCCGCCGATTACTACACGAAATGGCTGGAAGGGCTGCGCCAGATCTATGGCCTGGAGTTCGACGCCATCGGCTGCCGCAATGAAAAAGGGGTGAGCAACGACTTCGTGAAAATGCTCCGGGCCACGCTCGACGCGCACGGTTTTCAAAAAGTCCCGATCCACGCCTTCGACAACTTCCCGGCGAATAAATTCGACTTCGTGAAGGACATGGCGACCGACGACAAGCTGCGCGACGCGATCGGGATATTGAGCGCGCACACGCTGGTCCGCATCCCGCCCTCGCCCGAGGTGCAGCAGCAGGCCGCGCAATGGGGCAAGCCGATCTGGAATACCGAGGAACACGTCTATTTGAAGGGCTTCGACTGCGCGATCAGCATCGTGAAGGCGTTCAACGAAAACTTCCTCCGCAGCGGCGCGACCAAGATCGTGAACTGGTATGGAATCGCGGGCGTCTATCCGATGGAGCCGTATTCCGAAGACCCCGCCGCGCTGCTCGCGCGCTCGCCGTGGAGCGGCCACTATGATGTGCGCGAGGCGCTCTGGGGCTACGCGCACTACGGGCAGTTTACCCAGCTCGGCTGGCAATACCTCAATGGCGGCAGCGGCGACCTGAGCGGCGGCGGCACCTACGTGACGATGAAAGCGCCCGCCGCGACCGATGCGGACTACAGCATCATCCTCGAGACCAAGGGCGCAACCGCCCTGCAGCAGTTGCACTTCCAGGTGGGCGGTGGTCTTTCGAGCAAAAAGCTTTGCGTGTGGCGGAGCAACGAGCAGGCGCAGTTCGTCCAGCAGGCCGATCTCGAAGCCGGTGCCGGGCGGCTTCACGATCACGCTTGAGCCCAATTCCATCTACTCCCTCTCCACCACCACCGGCCAGCAAAAGGGTTCCTTTGCCGATGTGCCGGCGGACCACGCGTTTCCGTTCCCGTATTACGAGACGTTCGACGAGTATGCGAATCCGAAGGATTACGGCTATCTCCCGCGTTACACCGCGGATATCGCGGATGTTTTCGAGCTTGCCGACCGGCCCGATCACCAGGGGAAATGCCTGCGCCAGGTGGTGCCGGTGCGCCCGATCGAGTGGGCGCCGGAATACATGCCCTACACCGTCATTGGCGATGACCAGTGGCGCGACTACGAGGTGAGCGTGGATGTTTACCTCAACCCCGGCGATTCCGCGGGCGTGATGGGGCGCGTCAACAACGTCGGCCCCGGCTTCCGCAACGTCCCGCGCGGCTATTATCTCAATCTCGCCGATAACGGGCAGTGCGATCTCGTGCTCATTCGCGGCCTCAAGCGCAACCCGAAGAAGCTGGAGGGCGACGTGGAGCAGCAGGCGTTGATCAAGGCGGGCAAGGCTGGCGACGACAGCGCGGGCGGCCCTGTGTCGCTCGGCTCGATCCTGCTGCCCAACATTGCGCCGAACCAATGGCACAATCTGAAGCTGCGCTTCGAAGGCACCACCATCACCGGCTTCGTGGATGGCAGGCAGGTGCTCACCGCGACCGACAACGTTTACGCCCGCGGCATGGCCGGGCTGCGGGCCGGGACTGACAAGAAAAAGCTCAGCACCCCGTATTACGACAACCTGCTCATCAAGGCCCTCGGTGCCCCAATGCCGAAGCCCACTACGCCCAACCCGGGCCAGTCTCCCATCTACGCCAGCGCGCGTAATCATTCCTAAACCTCAACCATCCCGCTTATGCCCCAATTCAAAGCAACGCTCCTCACTTCGCTGGCGGCGCTCGGCCTCCTGTTCGCGCCTTCGCTGTCGGCGGCAGAACCCAAAATCGTGGACGTGACCAAAGCCGGCGTTCTCGGCGACGGCACCACGCTCAATACCACCAGCCTGCAAAAGGCGATTGATGATCTCGCGGCGGCGGGTGGCGGCACGCTGGAGTTCCCCGCCGGGCGGTATCTCACCGGCACCGTCCAGCTCAAGAGCAACCTCACGCTCCAGCTCGACGAGGGCGCGACCATCCTCGGCAGCACCAATGCGGCCGATTATCGCAACCTCGATCCATTCATCGACGGCAGCGGCAACCCGATGGGCCATGCGCTGATCGTCGCGGTGGAGGCCCGCCACGTGGCGATCGAGGGCAAGGGAACCATCGACGGGCAGGGGAAGGTGCTCGCCTCGCATCAAAAGCCTTTTTCGATGCGCCCGTTTCTCATTCGCTGGGTGCGGTGCTCCGACATCGCCGTGCGTGGCGTGCATCTCACCAATCCCGGGGCGTGGACGCTCCATTTCTCGCAGTCGAAAAATGCGGTCGTCGATGGGCTCACCATTCGCACGCGTGACCAGCGGCTGCGTAACAACGACGGGGTGGACATTGATTCGAGTGAAAATATCCACGTCACGAATTGCGACATTATCAGTGGCGACGATGCCATCGTCATCAAGTCCACCAGCGGCACGCCATCGCGCGACATCGTCGCCAGCGATTGCCGGCTCTCCACCCGCACCAATGCGATCAAGCTCGGCACCGAGTCTTACGGCGGGTTTGAAAACATCACCGTCTCGCGCTGCACGGTAACGAATACGGACATGGCCGGCATCGCGCTCTACGAGGTGGATGGCGCGAGCCTCAGCAAGGTAAACATCAGCGACGTGACGATGGATGGAGTGAGCGTGCCGATCAGCATCCGTCTCGGGGCGCGGCTCAAGACCTTCCGCGCGGGCGATCAGCCGAAACCGGCGAGCACGCTCAGCGACGTGACGATCAAAAACGTGACCGCGAAAAATGTGAAGGTGGTGGGTATTCTCATCAACGGCATTCCCGGCCATCCGGTGGAAAACGTCACGCTCGAGAACGTCCAGCTCGAAGTCCCCGGCGGCGGCACCGCCGAGGATGCGAAAATCCAGCTCCCCGAGAAGGAGAAGGCCTATCCCGAGTTCAGCATGTTCGGTAAAAAGATTCCCGCCTCCGGCATCTACATCCGTCACGTCAAAGGTCTCACCTTCAAGGATGTGAAAGTGACTCCACTCCAACCCGATGCCCGCCCGGCCACGGTCGTGATCGATGCCGAAAACGTCACGCCCGCCGATCTCGCTTCGCACTGATTTTATGAAAACGTCGTTTCTCGTTTTCTCGTGCGCTGTTCTGGCCGGGGGCTTTGCTCACGCCGCCAAGCTGGCCCCCGCTCCCTCGCCTGCGCCCGGCCCAGCCGCGCAGACGGTGGAAATCTGGCCCGAGGGAAAAATGCCCGGCTCTGCAAGCAAGGAGCCCGAGCAGGAACTGCCCGCGAAGGGCGACGACGTTCAGCGCTTCACCTGCATCAGCCATCCCACGCTTGCGATTTATCCCGCCCCAAAATCGGGCCGTCCCGCCCCGGCGATGATCGTCTGCCCTGGCGGCGCCTACAAGCTGCTCGCCTACAATCTCGAAGGCACCGAGATCGCCGCGTGGTTGAATGCCCACGGCATCACCGCGCTGGTTTTGAAATACCGCGTGCCCGACAACCGCGAGGGCGCGTTGCAGGATATTCAGCGCGCGCTTAGCCTCACCCGCGCCCACGCCGGGGAGTGGAACCTCGATCCGAAGAAACTCGGCGTCATCGGCTTCTCCGCCGGGGGCAATCTCGCGGCCAGGGCCAGCAACCACTTCGGCCAGCGCGCCTATCCGGCCCTCGACGAGACCGACCAGCAAAGCTGCCGCCCCGATTTCGTCGTGCTCGTCTATCCCGCCTATCTCGACGATGGCCACGGCCACGTCGCGGCGGACTTGAATCTGAAAGCCGCCATCCCACCGACGCTCATCGTTCACAACGAAGACGACCGACGCTTTGCCCCCGGCAGTAAGCTTTACGATGCCGCGCTCACCACCGCAAAGATTCCGCACGAGTTCAAATTCTACTCCACTGGCGGCCACGGCTACGGCCTCCGCTGCACCCTGGAGGCCAGGGCCTGGCCCGGCGATGCGCTCGCGTGGTTGCACCAGATTGATATCCTATGAAAAAGCGGCACCCCAAGGCCCTCTACCCTCTCCTCATTCTACTGCTGGCGTTTGTCTTTACCGGAGGCGGGTGGCGCCTGCACGCGGCCCCGGCCTCCCCAGCCGAACCGCTGCCCGTCACGGTTTTTAAAAACCTCGCGGCGGGAAAAAAGCAGACCGTCCTCGTTTACGGGACCAGCCTCACCGCCGTCTCGGAATGGCCCAAGGCGCTCCAGAGCTACTTCGATCAGCAGTTCCCCGGCTTGGTGACTTTCGTCAATGCGGCCAAGTCCGGTGAAACGTCCGTGTGGGGCGTGGCGAATTTGCAAAAGCAGGTCCTTTCCAAAACGCCCGACCTTGTCTTTCTCGAGTTTTCCGTCAACGACGCGAACGCGAAACACAAAATCACCACCGAAAAATCGGAGGCGAACCTCGACGTCATGGTGAAAGCCTTGCGCGCGCAAAATCCGCAGGTGGACCTCGTGCTGCAGACGATGAACACCGCCTGGGATTCACCCAATGAGCCCTCGCACAAAAAGTATGCGAGCGATCGCCCGCAGCTTGCCGGCTACTACGACGTCTATCGCACCTATGCGCACGAAAACGGCCTGCCGCTGGTGGATAACTATCCCCTCTGGTTAAAGCTCCAGCAGCAGGACGAGGCGAAGTTTGAGAAATGGCTGCCCGAGGGCTTGCACCCGATTCCCGAAGCCAGTCTCGCCATCACCTGGCCGGATATTAAAGCCTTGTTGGAAAAGGCCCGCACCGCGGCAAAGGGAAACTAATCAACGACATGAAAAAGCTATTCCCGCTCGTCCTCATCCTGATCTCCGGCCTGCTTTCGTTGCGGGCGCAAAAGCCGATCCTGCCCGATTTCTATGCCGACCCGACGGCGCGCGTTTTCGAGGGGAAGCTCTATCTCTATCCCTCGCACGATGCCGCCGGCGCGCGGAACTGGAAGCAGATGGTGGACTGGCACGTCTTCTCCTCCGACGATCTCACGAAGTGGACCGACCACGGGGTGGCCTTCAGCCTGCAGGATATTTCCTGGGCCAAGGAAGAGGCCTGGGCTCCCGATTGCATGGAGCGCAACGGGAAATACTATTTCTACTTTCCCGCCGGTGGTCAGATTGGGGTGGCCGTCTCCGATTCGCCCACCGGCCCGTTCAAGGACGCGCTCGGGCAGCCACTGGTGAAGAAGATGGAGGCCGGGATTCGTTATATGATCGATCCGAATATTTTCGTCGATGACGATGGGCAGGCCTACCTTTACATCGGCGGCGGGCGGCAGCTCGGAGTGGTCAAGCTCAAGGCGGATATGGTCACGCGCGACGGCCCGATCCAGAGGTTAAACATGCCGAATTACTACGAAGGCATCTGGGTCCACAAACGCAACGGCATCTACTACGCCAGCTATCCCACCCGCCCGAATACGAAAGGCAGCCAGGCGAACGTGATGGTCTATAGCATGGCGAAAAGCCCGCTCGGGCCGTTCGATTTCAAAGGCCCGATTCTCGACAACCACTCGGGCAATATCCACGGCTCGATCACCGAATATAAGGACCAGTGGTATCTCTTCTATCACGTGGCCGGTCCCAGCACCTGGGAACGGCGGGTGTGCGTGCAGCCGCTTTTCTACAATGCCGACGGCACGATCAAGCCCATGCAAATGATGCCACCGGATGTTGGAACCCCAAAATAGACATCAATCTTCCATGACGAAAATATCCCGCAGTCTTTCCATGCGCAGCCTGGCTGCCATCGTCTCGCTCGTCATCTCTTGCGCAAGCGCATATGCACAGACCCCAACGTCCGCTCGCGTCTCCATCACCGACTCCGGCGCGGTTGGCGATGGGGTCACCTTGAATACCGGGCCCATCCAATCCGCAATCGACCAGCTCGCCTCCAAGGGCGGTGGTACGCTCGTCATTCCCAGGGGCGTCTTCGTTTCCGGCGCGCTTTTTCTGAAGCCCGGCGTGCATCTCAAGCTCGAAAAGGATGCGGTGCTGAAGTGCTCCACCGACCTGAAAAACTTCCCCGCCCAGCGCACGCGGATCGAGGGGCATTTCGAGGATCATTTCAATCCCGCGCTGATCAATGCCGATGGCTGCGACGGCCTGCAGATCACGGGTGAGGGGACGCTCGATGGCGATGGCAAGCCGGTCTGGGATCAGTTCTTGAAAGCGCACGAAGCGAATAAGGCGTTCAAAAACCTGGACCTGCCCCGCGCCCGGCTCGCGCTGATTGAAAATTCCAGGAACGTGGTGATTGACGGCATCACCTTCAAGGATTCGCAATACTGGAATCTGCACCTCTACCATTGCCACGACGTGGAGGTGAAAAACGCGCGCTTCGAGGTGCCGGATAATTTGAAGTGCCCGAGCACCGACGGCACCGATGTGGACAGTTGCCAGAACGTGTCGATCCACGGCTGCACCTATCGGGTGAATGACGACTGCATCTGCCTCAAAGGCTCCAAAGGCCCCGATGCGCTGGCGGACAAGGCCAGCCCGCCGGTCGAACACATCCGCGTGAGCGATTGCACCTTCGAGCGCGGCAATGGCGTGGTGACGCTCGGCAGCGAAGCGACCACCGTGCGCGATGTGGTGGTGGAGAATTGTAAAGTCACCGGCTCGATCCGCGTCGCCTGTCTCAAGCTCCGTGGCGATACTCCGCAGGATTACGAGGACATTCACTACCGCAACCTCACCCTCGATGGGGCGGGACCGATCGTCGATATCCAGCCCTGGAAGCAATACTACGACCTCAAGGGCCAGCAACCGCCCAAGTCCACGGTGCGGAATATCACGCTCTCCGGGATCAAAGGAAAATACGGCAGCTTCGGCATCATCCGCCCGAACCCCGGCCAAACCACCTTCGGCGACATCGTGCTCGAAAATTTCGACGTCCAGCTCAAGAAACCGGATCTCGTGGCAAAAGGGGTTGGCACCGTCAAACTTACGAACGTGCTGGTGAACGGAGCGGCGGTCGCTGCGCCTTCGACGCAATAGATATCGATTGCATCTGGTCGGGAATGTGAGTTAGTCCCACCCCGCTTGGGCAAACGTCGCAGGAGTGTAACTTGATCAAACCACTGGTTACCCCACAGTGATTACCCACTTGCGCTAAACCTATGCAACAACTCACTCCCGAAGGTCAACGGATCGTCAACGATCTGGCTCAACGTCATGGATTCAGTGCCGATGCCGTGACCCATATGCTATTCGCCCTGCTCAATGGCAATGGCTCGCAGGCCCAGTTCAGCCACTACGAATTCGGTGGCTATGGCCAGTGGATGCGGGGCGGGATGATCATGCTGGGCGACATGTTCAACAATTACCTGAAAGGTCGCGTGGACAGCCTGTGCTACGACCTTTCCAACGTGCTCGCGGCTCAGCCGGGCTTGTTGCAAACGGGCAGTTTTCAATCGCAAAGCCAGAGCGGGAGCGGCTACCAGCAGCAACACCATGGGGCACCGATGGGGTCGAACAGTCTGTTCGTCCCCGATCCGCGCGCGACCTGGTGGCCGACCGATCTCGGCCAGCCCAACGCCACGGGCGCCCAAAACAATGTGCGCTACGCGTATTTCGGCAATGCCCGGCGTCTCGCGGTGGAAACCGGGGGCGAGGTGTGGGTTTACGATACGCAGGATCACCAGATCGGCGGTTTCTCGCAGCAGCAGGGCAGCGGGGGCTCGATCATTTTCTCCAGCCAGTATGGAACGGTGTTGCTCTCAAGCCTGCCGGTGATTTCCTGCAACGGGCAACCGGTGTCCCCGGCCCCGACGATGGCTCCCGTGACCAGTTACGCCGCCCCGGTCGCGACCACTCCGGCTGCCGCGTCAACCGCCGCCCCGGGCAGCGATATTTTTAACCTCATCGAACAACTGGGCAACCTGAAGGCCCGCGGCATCCTGACCGACGAGGAGTTTGCGGCCAAGAAAAGCGAGTTGCTGGGGCGGCTGTAGTCGAGGTATCGGGTTGCGTGCGGGATTTAGTTTGAACGCGGTTGCTGGTGAATGAACAATTTGCCCGTGAACCGATTTAGGATCATCTTGCTTTGCGCGGGTGCCGCGATCATTTACGGTGTTCTTCACGATCAGGTGACGGCGCGGCTTTGCCTGGAGTATTTCACGGTGGCTCATCCGCCCTTGTTCCCGGTAACCAGTCCGACCTTGGTTGCCCTCTGCTGGGGAACGGCGGCGACCGCTGGTCTTGGAACGGTTTTCGGCGTTCTTCTCGCCCAGCTTGCTCATGCGGGCAGTCAGCCGCCTCTTTCCGCTACCCGGCTGATGTGTCCTTTGGCCAAACTTTTGGGAGCGATGGCACTTTCAGCGCTGGCGGCAGGTGGGGGTGGCTATTGGCTGGCTCGTTGGGGCGTGATCTCGATGCCCGCTGTTTTGGCTGCAGTCATTCCGCCAGCAAAGCACGACTTTTTCATGGCGGTTTGGTTTGCCCACGGAGCCAGCTATCTGGTGGGTCTGGGGGGAGCTGGGTTTGTGCTTTTTCGCACTTGGTGTGAGCGGGGACGACCGCCGAGCTTCTCCCTCTATCCCCGCTCGTCTTGGGCGGTTCTTCGAACGTTGGTCCTCCTGATCGTCACTGGTTATATTTTATGGAGCCGCTTTGGCCGGCATTGATTGCAAGAATGCATCGCTTTTGAGCGCGGTCGTAGCTTTGCTCAAGCGCTTCGAGAGCGATCCCGATGTGAAAGCGGCGGTACGGGATTTGAAGGTCTTGCAAGCCGACGTCAGTAAAGTGACGCAACCGGGGCCGCCTCAGACCAAGCCGATCGACTGGGTATCGGCGCATCCGCGCCTATCCGCAGTTGAATTTGAGTAATAGCTTGCTCGATAGGGTCCGAAAAGAGTCCGCTTTTCGACTCACATTTCCGCTCGTTACTAAATTGGCCGATTGATAAGTGAGAAGTCAGTTCCCTGAAAGCTCCCGCCAAACTCCTTGCAAATACCCATCACCTCCGCTTATAGTGGCAACCCCGTTTATGAAAAGCAAAGCCACGTCACGCTCCAAATCCACTGCGAAAAGCCGCGCCAAAGCCACGCCTGAGCGCGGCTCGGTCATGACCGGAGCGGACATCCTTGTCGCCTGCCTCGAGCGCGAGGGCGTGGATACGATCTTTGCCTACCCGGGCGGCGCGAGCATGGTGATCCACCAGTCGCTCACCAAGTCCAAGAAAATCCGCACCATCCTCCCGCGCCATGAACAGGGCGGCGTGTTTGCGGCGGAAGGGTATGCCCGCGCCACCGGCAAGGCGGGCGTGTGCATGGCCACCTCCGGCCCCGGCGCGACCAATCTGGTCACCGGCATCGCCGACGCTTTCCTCGATTCCATCCCGCTGGTTGCGATCACCGGCCAGGTGCCGCAGCACATGATCGGCAAGGGCGCGTTTCAGGAGACGGACGTCTTCGGCATGACGCTCCCGGTGGTGAAGCACAACTATCTCGTGATGGATGTGAACGACATCCCGCGAATTGTGAAGGAAGCCTTCCACATCGCGCAGACCGGTCGTCCGGGCCCGGTGCTCATCGACATCCCGAAGAATATCCAGGTCGCCAAGACCCACCCCGTTTTCCCGAGCGAAATCAACCTGCGCGGCTACGATCCGGTGAAGGAAGCCGACGAGCTGCTGCTCAACGAAGTGATCGGCCTCATCGACTCGCACAAGAACCCGATGATCTACTGCGGCGGTGGCATCATTTCCGGCGAGGCTTCGGCGGAGTTGATGGAATTTGTCGAGCGCACCCAGATTCCGGTGGCGACCACGATCATGGGCATCGGCTGCTTCCCCGAGACGCATCCGCTCTCGCTCAAGTGGCTCGGCATGCACGGTACCGTGTATGCGAACAACGCGGTGAACGAGGCCGACCTGCTCCTCGCGATCGGCGTGCGGTTTGATGATCGCGTGACCGGCAAGATCGAGAAATTCGCCGAGCACGGGACGATCGTTCACATCGACATCGACAACTCCGAGATTAACAAGAACAAGGTGGTGCGCCTCCCCATCCTCTCGGATATCAAGAACGCGCTTTCCCGCCTCAACAAGATGCTCGAGAAGCGCGGCTTCAAGCGCGTGAAGACGAACTTCAACCGCTACCCCGAGTGGCTGGCGAAGATCAACGCCTGGCGCGAGGAATTCCCGTTCACCTTCAAGGACACGGCGGATGTCATCCAGCCCCAGTATGCGATCAAGCTCCTCTGCGAGATGACGCAGGGCGAGGCGATCATCACCACCGGCGTGGGCCAGCACCAGATGTGGGCCGGGCAGTTCTACGATTTCAAGCACCCGCGCACCTTCCTCACCTCGGCTGGTCTCGGCTCGATGGGCTTCGGCTTCCCGGCGGCGATGGGCGCCAAGATGGCCTTCCCCAACAAGCAGGTGATCGATATCGACGGTGACGGCTCGTTCATCATGAACGTGCAGGAACTCGCCACCGCGCATGTGGAAAACATCGCGGTCAAGACGATCATCCTGAACAACCAGTATCTCGGCATGGTGATGCAGTGGGAGGACCGCTTCTTCCAGAGCAACCGCGGCCACACCTTCCTCGGCAACCCGAAGAAAATCTACGAGGGCAGCCTCGTGGACCCGACCGGCATCTATCCCGATTACGTGAAGATGTGCGAGGGCTTCGCCGTGAAGGCCGAGCGCGTGATGCACAAGAAAGACCTCCGCGCCGCGCTCCAGCGCATGCTCGATTCGGATGAGCCGTATGTCCTCGACATCATCGTGCCCTACACCGAGCACGTGCTCCCGATGATTCCTGCCGGCGGCACCTACAAGGAAGTCATCTACGAGGGCAACCACACGCTGGAAGCCCGCGACGGCCTGTAAGCCGCATGCTGGCGCTCAAAGGGGCGCATCGCTGCAAAGCGACTTCATTTCTGGAACCGGGCCACGCGCCCGGTTCTTTCGTTTTGAGGTGATCCGGGAAATCAATCCGCAACGCTCGCCGCTTTATTGCGCCTTGGGGGGACTGCAGTTACGCACAAAGGGGGCCTGGTTCGCCCGCCACTCCCTCCGTTTCCGTCGTGGCAAATCCTCTGGGTGCGCTTACCCGTGCCGGGGCCGGCGCAGCGCCAGCAAGCCGACGAAGGCCAGCAACATCGCACTTGAAGGCTCGGGAACTTCCACCAGCGCCGCTTTCTTCAGCGTCATATTTTCCTGCAGATTGCCGATCGCGGAGGTGGAGGAAGTGGCGTCACTACCGGCGAAAGTGCCGATCGTCAGTCGCGGTTTGACCTCGGTGGAAGTTGGCTTCGCGGAATCCGGCGTCGTGCCGCGGGAAATGCTGCAACTCAGCAAAACCAGCCCGGCAAACACGCTCGAAGCGAGCAAAGCGCGGCACTGGTTGAAGCTGCGCCGTGTCACTCGCCGAAGTCGGCTGTGGGGGGGAACAAAAGCCATGGCGTCAAGATGGGGAGTCTTGATAAAGATTTCAATCACAATCGTCGCAAATCGCCGACGGGGATGAAATTCCCGCTTAAACCGCCCCGGTCTGGATCCCCAATCCTTCGTATTTCGCGGTCCATTCCCGGTAAATCACCGGCGAAATTTCCGAGGGCTTGATCTCGCTGCGGCCGCCCCAGAAGACGTTCGTATAAGAGACCGGCATCCCGCAACTGGCCAGATGCGCGTCGATCGCCGCCTTGTGCGCCAGCACGCGCTCCTTATCGGTGCCGTGGACGACGCCCATGATGTTCACGTTGTGAAATTCCGCCCCGCCCTCGCGCCAATAGCAGTGGGTCATGATGTCGTGACGACCCACCTGGCTGCCCGCCTCGATCTCGCGCCCCGCCGGCACCGCCCAGTGGAAGAGCGCATTGAAACGGGTCACCCGCTGCCCGCCCGCGCTGGGCTTCACATGCTCCAGAAAGGTCGAGAAACGCCCGATCACCTTGCGAGCCTGCAGCGATTCCGCCACCGCGAAAAATGTCTCCAGCTCCACGCCCGCTTCTTCCGCGCGCCGCGCCCAGGGATTCGCGCCGATTTCCTCGGGCAAAAATTCGCGCTTCAGCGCCAGCAGCACCGTCCATTCGAGATCGCTCAGCTCCACCACGCCGGTTTTCAGCATTTCCGCCGGAGCCTCGGATTTATCGCCCAGCTCGATCGTCTTGCGGCGCACATGCCCCACGCCGAGCGCGAAGATGCCCTTCGCCGGCATGATCCGGAAATGCTCCGCCCCCACCAGATGCGCCAGCAATTCGCAATGCGCGGTGAGCGAGCAGCCCGAGGGCACCTTGAGCGTCGTCCACAGGCGATACTGCGAGCCTGCGGTGGCGGCATCCGTCGAGCGGATCACCACGTGACCCGAGAACGGATCTTCCTTGAACATGAAATCGAACGCCGTATTCAGCTTCTCCTCCGGCACCTGCCAGGCGACCAGCGCGCCCTCGGCGAGATTGGTTGCCACCAGCGTCTGCCGCACCCGGCGAATCGTCCCCGCTTCCAGCATCAGGCGAATCCGCGCGCACACCGTCTCGAAATCCACCCCCGAGCGCTGGGCGATTTCCACGAACGGGTCCCGCACGAACCCCTGGATTTTGTCTTCGGAGACGGCGAGGATTTGCGCGTTGATGGGATCGGAATGCTCGATGGAACTCATGATGTGGACGCTCACTCTGGCTTAAATTCCCGCAAAATCCAGTCCAGAGCTTCCTCCCGGCTGGCGAGCGTGCCTTCGAGTTGACGGGTCTGCACCGCTTCCAGTACCTGGCCGATGGCCCTGCCCGGTTTCCAGCCCTGGGCGATCAGATCGTGCCCGGTGAGCAGGGGCGGGGGAATCAGCGGCTCATTGGCAAATTCCTCGCGCTTCTGGAGCAGGAACTCGTAGTTATCCAGCCCGCCGTGACTGCTCGCGCAATCCACCCGGTGCAGCGCCATTTCGTCGTCAAAATGCGGGCGCGCCATGAAATGTTTCAGCTTCGAGATGCGCATCTGCTGCACGTCCTTGAAGACCATGTGATTTTCCACCGCCTCCACCACGGCGTCCGTTTCCTCGCGGGAAAAGCGCAGGCGTTCCATGATCGCGCGCGCCATCTCCGCCCCCACCTTGTCGTGCCCGTTGAAGCGGATCCGCCCCGTTTCATCCACGCTGTAGGTTCGGCGGCTTGCCGATATCGTGAAAAAGCACGCTGAAGACGAGCGCAGTCGAGACCTGCTCCGGCAGCAACTCCAGCATGATCCGCGTATGCACGAACACGTCCCCCTCGGGATGAAATTGCGGCGGCTGCTCGCACCCGCGCAGGGCGGTGATCTCCGGCAGGATCGCTTCCATGAGCCCGCTTTCCACCAGCAAATCGAAGCCCCGCACCCGGTGGGGCGAGGCAAAGAGGCGCACCAGCTCCTCGCGAATCCGCTCCGCGCTCACATCGTGAATTTCCGGCGCATGCTTGCCTACTGCTTGCCACGTCCGGGGCTCGATCTCATAGCCCAGCACCGTGGCGAAACGGACCGCGCGCAACAGCCGCAGCCGGTCTTCTCGAAAGCGTTGCTCCGCATCCCCAATCGCCCGCAGCACTCCAGCCTGCAAATCTGCCTGACCGTGCACGAAATCAATCACCTCGTCCTTGAGCGGATCGAAGAACATTCCGTTCACCGTGAAATCGCGACGCTCGGCATCCTGCTGCGGGAAGAGAAATAGACCGCCTCCGGGCGGCGCCCATCCACATACGCGCCATCCGAGCGAAAGGTCGCCACCTCGTATTCATCCCCGCCTTCAAGCACCACGATCACGCCGAAGTGCGCCCCCACTGCCACCGTCTTGGGAAACAGCGCCTGCACCTGCTCCGGGCGCGCGCTGGTAGCGATGTCGATATCGTGCGGTTCCACCCCGCGCAGCCGGTCGCGCACGCAGCCGCCTGCATAGTAGGCAATGTGTCCGGCGTCGGTGAGACGTTGGACGATCAAGCGGGCGGTGGATTCCAAGGATGCGGGCACATTCTTAGCATGAGGGATGGGAGGGATGGCGTCCAATGGGAAGATTGAGGTGAGGAGCGAAGTGAATGGCTGGTCTGGTTGCGTGCCATCACGGCAGTCGATAGTAAGCCCTGATCTTTTCAGGGTGCTTCTTTACCAAAGTGTATAACACCCTCTAGTGCTGCTTCTTCAGCTTATGCTGGAACAAGAACGCATCGACTTTGTCGATCAACTCAAAGCCTCCTATCACGGTGAGACTGTTGTCTTTGGGATCGTAATTAGCTGAGGTCCCGAGCGGAAACTGTACTCCCGATGCTTTGAGTTGCTCCGACCCCTTCAGATTGGAGATGGAAGATTTACTGCCCGGCACTTGTAAAACCTCACTCACTCCAACATATCGCTTCGTGAATAATCCCTCTCCATCGTCGTAATCCAACACGATTCCGTTGTCCGACACGAAGTAACTGTAGCTAGTAATTTTGTGAAATACCCGCAACGTCTCCCATAACGATTGGTGAGTGACATGAAGAGTGATCGGTCTCTGCAAATTCTCAAGCATGCCAGTTTGGCAACGAATACTGAAAGTAACCCCGAAATGTTTCGGGTCAGCCTGCTCGAGTCTCCGTTTGGATTGCTCGAATGGCTTCAAAACAGGAGACGTTATCAACATCTAAATGTTCGATGACAAGATTCTGCATCCGGGCATACATCTCCATTTGCTGCGAATTGAAAGGTACTGGTTCGTCTGCACGTAAAGCGCACAACCTCAAGACACTCATGAGCAGCAACACCAATAGAGGCGGAAACTTGCGAGTTTTAGACATGATGGGCTGTGCTTAAAATGAAAAATCGTTCTTGGTATCTGGCAAGTGAAGTAGAGGGCAGGCGACAAATCTTAAAAGTTTGCTTCACTGCCAGCTAACGTCGCCGCAATTTTGCACTTCAGAAAGACGATCTCCGCTGCGCTTCGGTTCTCGACATCGCTTTGCTTTACCCGGGATGACGGTTGCATGGGAAGTTTTTTTTGGGGAAGAGGGAAAATGAAAAAACCCGGGGTGTTGCCCCGGGTTTTGGTGTGGAAATGGACTTTGAGAAAGAGGTGCTACTTCTCCAGCGGGGCGCAGGAGTTGCGCTCCACGAGCGCACCGGGAGCATCTTCTTGCTGTTGTCGGTGAGGTCCTCGCTCTTGATGCGGGCCTCGATGTCCCGCAGCGCCGCCGTGCCCAGCTCTTCCGCCGGGATGTGGACTGTGGTCAGCGCGGGGTAGATCTGCGTGCAGATCGCGTCGTCGGAGCAGCCGAGTACGCTGAACTTGCCGGGGGAGACCCCCTTGCGCAGCGCGGCGGCGATCGCCCCGGCCGGCCGTGTCGCTCAGGCAGAAAAGCGCGGTCGGGTGCGAGCTGCGGCCAAAGAGGTTTTCCGCCGTCTCGTAGCCGGTTTTGAAGGTCAGGTCGCCGTAGATGATGTTCTGCGGGTCGATCGGCTTGCCCGCCGCGTCAAAGGCCGCCTTGATCCCCTGGTTCATCTCGATGATCGCCGGATCGCTGGAGCCGAACGGTCCCGAGAGAATCGCGATGTTCTGGTGTCCGAGCCCGAAGAGATACTCCACGCCGAGGCGGGAGGCTTCGGAAAAGTCGGGCATGAAACTGGTGACACCGGGATGGTTCAACTCGTGCCCCACCGTCGCGACGGGTAGCCCGCGTTTCAGAATCGTTTGCAGGAGGGAGAGATTCGGCGTGCCCACGCTGATGAACTTGGAGGCCACCCCCGTCTTCAACGGCTGCGGCAGGGCTTCCAGGCTCTGCGAGTAATCCGCCGTGGAGCTGAAGCGCGCGATCGTGACCGAGCCCTCGCCCGCCGCGCCCGCCTTCATCAGCGAGGTAATCATCCGCGCGTAGAAGGGCTCGAGCAGGGAGTCCTGGATGGAGTCGGATACGAGCACGCAGATGTCGCCCACCTCCGGATAGATGCGGACTACGGCCCGAAAGTCATTCGGCACATAGCCCAGCTCGCGGCAAATTTTGAAAACCTTTTCCTTCGTCTTTTCGCTGACGCGGATTCCGTAGTCTCGGTTATTAAGTAGGGACGAGATGGCGCCTTGCGACACTCCGGCTGCCTTGGCGATGGTCGCCATCGTGATTGTCTTATGGTAATCACTCGGATTTACAAAAATCCCCGGCAATCCGCGAGTATTGGCGAGACGCCGCCTCACTGGCAGATGTCATGATGGCATAACTATTCACTGTGGGCATATTCGCAAGGTGAAAAGGCGCTGGACGTAGATAATACAATAATCCTGCAACTTTTCCTCCGGTTCCGGGGTCATATCTAGCCGGTAATGTCCGGAACAGTGCTCAATTTTCTTTCCGGCTTCATTTTCTCAGGAAAATGGCCAGGGTTCTTTTCCTTCTCCGGCCGCTGAAATTTTACGAGTTGGGCAGGATTTTTTTCGTGAGCCGGGAGATTCCGTCGTTGGCAAAATCGCTGGCCGGGTAGAGCTGGCGGGCCTTGAGAAACCACGCGAGACTGGAGCCGGGCTGCCCCTCTTTTTCCATCTGCTCCGCCGTGCGCAGGGTGCGCACGAATTCCGCCGCCTCCGTGGTCAGGTTGGCGCGGATCTGGTTCAGCTTCGAGTCGTCGGGGAATTTCTGGTAGGTCTTTTCCACGTTTTCCCAGGCCCCGGCATAGTTGCCCTGCCGCTCGATTTCGGTGGATTGAATGATCGCCCCCTCGATCTGCTGCATGTCGTCGAGGACCGTTTTCAACTGGGCCTGCCGGTTGGGATAGAGGGCAACCGCCGCGATGAAGCGCATGCGGTCGTCGTAGATCTGCCGGTAGTTGTGCTGGCTCATGAGCTGGTCCAGATCCACCAGCGCCTTTTGCTGCACGTCGGCCTGCGAGAAAATCAGTCCGGAGACTTCCGCCAGCGCCGGGTTGCGCGGCCAGATTTCCGCCGCTTCCTTCAGTTCTCCGTTTCGAGGGTGGCCTTGTCGCCGCTTACCGCCGCGTTCTTCGCCTTGGCGATGTGCATCGCGCTGATCGTGCGCGCGGTTTCCACCGCCGCCATCGGCTTCGAGGAGTCGAAATCCTTCGCCGTCTTTTGCAGTTCGTTCACCAGCTTCTCCGCCAGCGCGTAGTCCTTCACGTCGATCGCCGAGACGAGCTGGTTGCTCTTCTGTGCGAAGTCCAGCGCGCGGCGCTTGTCGTCGCGGGTGAGGGTGCGGATTTCCGGCATGTATTCGCCGACCACGAAGGCCTCCCCCAGGCGCTTGGTCGCGCTGTCCATCTCATCCTTGCCGAGCAGGAATTTGTAGGCTTCCACGCCTTCCTTCACATCCCGGATCGCCTCGTTGGCCATCGAGTCGAGCGTGCCCACGGTCGGCGGCATGCCGCTCGTGTTGGCAAAGAGGTTGCGCGCATCCTTGCCCACCTGGAGCTTGGTGTCGCCATCGGTATAAACCGCGCGATAGAAGCGCGTCGCCATCAGCACATGCTGGAACCGGCGCTGCATGAAGAACTGGACGATCAGCGCCTGGAATTCGATTTTCGACTGCAGCTCCGACGCCGTTTTCTTGAGCTGGTTCGCCTTGATCAGCGCCGTGATTTCCGCCAGCCGCGTGGTGTAGGGCTGCATGGTCATCGTCCGCTTGGTTTCCTGCTCCTTCTGCCACTCGGCCAGCGCCGTCTTGTTGCTGGTCGAGGGCATCGTCATCGTCGTCTGGTTTGCCGCCATCTGCGAGTTCCACTCGTTTTGCTTGCGCTCCTGTTCCAGCGAGGTGTTGGCGGCTTCCAGCCGCGCATTGGCATCCTCGGCCCGCCACGCGCTGTAAACCGCATCCGCCAGCGCATCGCACAGCCGGGCGTCGATCTCAAAGGCGGAGGCCTTCGGGAGCAACCGAAACGCCTCGTCCACGTTTTGCGTGGTGGCATTCATCGGGGCCAGGTCGGCGAGGATTCGGGTAATGATCGCTTGGTATTGCTGGTCGTCCTTGGTCGTTTCCTCGGGCGCATTCAGGTATTTCTCAAAGCGGGCCTCGAAGAGCCGGTTGTTGTTGATGTTCCAAGTCTTGCCGTCCCACGCGATCAACTCCGAGCCCGGATCGAAAAACGGCACATCATTGCCGAGAAAGCCGCCGCTCTTTTGCGAAGAGGACGAGGAGTCCGCGCCGGAGGAGGAAGCGGCGGGGGCCGGTTGGGCCTGGGCCGGAGCGGGTTGCGGGTTGCTTTGCATCGGCGGCTGGCTGTCCGGCACCTGCGCGCGGGCGGGGTCGGTCAGGAGCGTCGCGCCGATGCACGCGGCGGCAGCGAGGGCGAGAAGTCGGGGAGAGGAGTGCGTTTTCATGCCTTTTTGAAATCACGGGCGATCAATACCCCCTGGTCGCCCACTTCCACCTGGATGTAGAAGCGCTGGCCCTTCTGCACGTTGAGCGAGTTGAAGCTGGACGGCACCATCAGCGGCAGCGGTTGATCGCCGTCCTTGCCGGAGACATTCACCGAGTAAAGGCTGCCCTCGGCGGCCGACCACGCCAGCTTGCTGTCGATCGTGGCATCGAGCTTGTAGGTATTGCCGCGCAGGCTGTTGGAGTTTTCCAGGTAGGCGGAGACATCCAGCGGGGTGAGGGTGCGGTAGGGATCGCGCAGCGCGCCAAAGATCAGCGTCCCGCCCACGATGGCGGCGATCAACAAAACGGCGCAAAGGATGAACCACGCAGGGTGAACGGAGGAACTGGCTCGTCGCGGCATTGGCGCAAACTAGGCGGGAACGGGGATTTTGGCAATCGGGACCGTAAGATGACAATGCGATTTGCTAGAGCGGTTCAATAAATAGTGTGGCCGCAAACGAGTTCCTCTCGGGTAGGGTGGGCGTCCTCGCCCGCCGGTTTTGGCGTCTCGCCAAAACGAACTTCCCGGACCTGCAAAAGACCTCGCTGCAGGATGCACCGCTCGGCAGGCGAAGACCCTCTCCCGACCCGGGCACACGGCTATAGAATAAAGTGAATGGCTCTAAAGATCCCGGCAACGACCTTGCTTCAGGTCTTTAATGGCTTCAGCAGCAAGTTCATTGAACTGGCCAGCATGGACGTCATTTTCAAACTGTCGGTCCCATGCTGTGGCGTCAAACTTGGCAAACCATTCACGAAAAACAGAAAATTCGTGAGGGGATAAATTGCTGATCGCCAGCTTAATTTCCTCAATTTCCCGCATGGATGGAGAATAAATCGAATGCGAACGGAACGAAAGCCCGATGCCCTCTTTTTCGCATTTTTCGTGTATTTCGAATGGCCCTTAAAATCACTTCCACCGGCTCAGCCTTGAGCCGAACCACGCGAGCGTGACCCCGGCGAGGATGTGGCAGCCGAGCACCCACACGCAGAGCGGGAGGGTGGAGAGCTTCGTCTGCGCGACGGTGAGCACGACATCGTAGAAACGGGTCTCGCGCAGGGTTTGCAGGAAGCCGGACCACGCCCAGTAGGCGGCGGTGAACGGGCGGGTGAACCAGCCGATCGCTTGCGGCAGCGCCAGCACCGCGCCGGAAAGCGGGAGCTGGAAGCCGACCAGATAGACGCTGATCAGCGACGCCTGCTCCGGGGTGGTGGCCAGGCTGGAGATGCCGAGGCAGACCGCCGTCATCGCTGCATTGACGAGGATGAGCGTGGCGAGCTGGGCGAACAGGTCGCCGGGGAAATGGCAGATGACATTGACGAACACGCCCATCCATACCGACTGTGCGAGCACCAGCACGCTCAGGAAGGCGATCTTGCTCGCCACATAGGCGCCGGGGCCGACCCCGCCGAATTTTTCCTTCTCGAAAATGTGGCGTTCCCCGGCGATCTCGCGGGCGGCATTGTTCGAGCCCATCAGCGTGAGCAGGATCACCTGGAACATGACCAGCCCCGAGACCAGGCCGCCGATGCGGCTCGACTGCGCGGCGTGAGTGGCCTGCTCCAGGATGGCCTGGAGCACATTGGTCTGCGGCTCAAGGTTCAGGTTTTGAATCTCCGGCAGGCCGTCCCAGGCAAAGATCGCGACCAGGCAGGGAAACCCGAAGAGCAGGGCGAGCTGGAGGAAAAGCTGGGCGCGATCGCGGAGAAACACCACCCACCGCCGGGAGAGCAGGGTGAAAAATTGAGTGAAAAAGGACGGCGGCGTAAAGGGCCGCGACCGCGTCTCCTCGCGCAGGGCGGCATTCTGCTCGGCCTCCATCACGAAAGCCTCCTCCTGCTCCTCGTACTCGGGCGATTCGGGCGCGTCTTCATCCGCCCGCCCGACTTCCTGGTAGGCGTCGTGTTCCGTGGCGTAATAGGCCGAGCGGTGTTTCTGCCACGAGGCATGCCACTCGTCCGCCGAGCGTTCCCAGAGCTGGGGAAAAAGATCGTCCAGCGTGCGGATGTTGAAATAATGGTGCAGGAACGTGGGCGCGCCGTGGAAGGCGAGCCGCCCGTCGTACATCACGATCACGCTGTCGTACAGCTTGATCCGGCGCAGGCTGTGCGTGACGGTGATGACCACGCGATTTTCCTCGCGCGAAAGCTGGTGCAGCAACTGGATCACCTCGTCCTCCGCCTTCGGGTCGAGGCCGCTCGTCACCTCGTCGCAGAGCAGCAGCACGGGCTCGGTGACCAGTTCCAGCGCCAGCGCGAGCCGGCGGCGCTGGCCGCCCGAGAGCACCGCCACCCGCCGGTCGGCGATGTCTTCCATGTGCGTTTGCGCGAGAATCTTGCGCAGGCGTTCCGCCTGTTCCTCCACGGTCAAATTACCCACCCGCAGCTTGATCGCGTAGGCCACGCTCTCCCGCACGGTGAGAAAGTCCGAGACGATGCTGAACTGCGGGACATAGCCGATCTCGTGCGGCTCCAGATCGCCCTGCTCGGAGAGGTCGCGCCCTTCCCAGTGCACGGTGCCTTCGCTGGATTCCAGGAGCCCGGCGATCGCCTTGAGCAGGGTGCTTTTTCCGCAGCCCGAGGGGCCCAGCACCGCGCAGAGATTGCCGTGGGGAATCCGCGCGGAAATTTCGCGCAGCAGATGCTTTTCCTGGTCGGCCCCGGGGGCGGTGAGCGAGAGGTTTTGCAATTCGAGCATGATCGGGATTGGAAGAAGTGCGAATCGGGTTTACTGCATGGGGAATGAAATTGCGCGTCTTTTTCTCAACCCTCGCCGGGATCCTGGTTCTCGGGGTGGTGTTGTTTCTGGTCGGGAGGGTGTTGCTGCAATCCTATCTGCAAAGTGAGCGGTTTCACCATACGATTTCATCGGCGACCGCGGGGTTTTTGCGTGCCTCTTCCGAGTACCGGGCCGTTTCGTTTCGAGGGGACGAACGTGTATTCGGATGCGCTGAACGCGAGTGGACGCGGGAATGCCGCCTTTTCCAGCCTGCGCGCCGAACAAATCCGGGCGGACGTGAATCTGCGCGGAATTTTTCGGAACGTCTGGGACCTTAGCGAGGTCACCGTGCAGCAACTCGCGGTGGATTTGACCGGTCCGCGCGAAGCGATTCAGCCCCCGGCCTCGTCTGCTCTCTCCGGCCCGGGCTGGCTCGGTTCGTGGCTGCCCAAAAAGGTGGAACTTGAAAAAGTGAATATCCGGATGACCAGCCTCCACTGGCCGAATGGTTCCCTCAAAGGCACGCAAGTCTTGCTCCAGCCCGATGGGCATACGTGGAAGATCGAGGCGCAGGACGGCACGGTGGTGCAGGATGGCTGGCCCGCCGCCAGACTCGGCTCCGCCCGCCTGCGCTACAATGCGCCGGTGCTCTACCTGAACGATGGTGAGCTCACCGCCAGCGAAGGTGGGACCGCCCACGTCACCGGCCAGGTGGATTTCTCGCAGAACCTCGACCTGCACTGCGATTTACAGGGCGTTTCCGTGACGCCGCTTCTCCCGCCCGACTGGCGCGAGAAACTGCACGGCGCACTTACTGGGGACATCCATGTGCAAGCTGATCTCCCGCTCAAGACGCCGACTCTGGAGGGTAATCTCCAACTCCTCAACGGCCGTCTCGAAGCGCTCCCGATTCTCGACCAGATCGCCCTTTTCACCGGTTCCCAGCAATTCCGGACGCTCGATCTTTCCACCGCCGGCGGCAAGTTCCAGCAAAGCGGCGACCGCTTGCAGGTGGATGGTTTCGTCGCGGAATCCGCCGGGTTGCTCCGCATCGAGGGGGCCTTCACCGTGAGCAAAGGGGTGCTCGATGGCAGCTTCCAGGTCGGCGTCACCGCCTCCAGCCTGCGCTGGCTGCCAGGCTCGCAGGAGCATGTCTTCAACGTCTCCCGCGATGGCTATTGCTGGGCTCCCATGCGCCTCACCGGCTCGGTCGATCATCCGCAGGAGGACCTGAGCCCCCGCCTCATCGCCGCCGCGAAACAAAAAGTGATCGACGACGCCACCGGCACCCTCCAGCAGACCACCGACGGAGTGCTGGACATTTTAAAACCGCTCCTGCACTAAGCGCCGCGCACAAGAATTATTAACCGCGGCGGACGCGGCGAGCGCGGCGGGAAAAGAAAATTTGGATGGTCAGTAGTGGATTATCTCACCAATTGAGCAAGCGCGTGTATCAATGAGATCGCCGGTCACAGCCTGCGAACAACGATCAACTATCTATCCTGTCTTTCGCCGCGCTCGCCGCGTCCGCCGCGGTTAATATCTGCCCGGCGTTTTAATCCACCTTCAGCGTGATGCTTACGCCCTGGCGCAGGGCCTGGCTGGCGCTGTTCACGATCTTTTCCGCATCACTCTCGTTATTGAGCCGATACTCGATCGTATGGGCGTGGGTGCTGGAAGGGTAGGTCTTGATCACTTTTTCCCACGGCTTGTCGGTGTCGCTGCCAGTTTCGGAAGTCACCGTATCCAGGGCTTCTTTTGCCGTGTCGGCAATATCCTGGCCCACCGGGAGGTGTTTCACGTTGGTGTCGATGTAATAGAAGCGCACCGCCATGTTTCCCACCGTATCCACGTTGGCCTCCACGACGCGCACTCCGCTGATGAGGTATTCATGCTGGCTCACCGAGACGATGGAGCGCACGGCGACCAGGTACTTGCCGCCGGGTAGGTCGCATTCCCAGATGGGGAGGCGGCTCGGGGTCGGCGATGGGGTGGGGGAGGGCGTCGGGCTTTCCTCCTGAGCGTGAAGTACGGAGGACAAGAGCACGGCCAGCAGCAGGGGAACGAGGATTCTCATTCCATGAGGCTAGCGGAGAAGCCGGGCGGGGTCGAGTGGCAGTGCGGAGGCAAGGCGTTTCCCTGCGGGGTGGCACTGTTCGTGCTTAAAAAGTGTGCCCAAGCGCTTATGAAGATGATGAATTTGAAGTCTGGAACCCGCATTGAACCCCTCGAAAGCCGTATCGCCCCCGCCGTGCTCGTCAATGGCGCGAATCTTCTGGGCGGCGGCCACTCGGATAGCGGCTACACCTCGATCGGCGGCAATGCCGTGACCCTGGTCAAAGTGACCAGCGGCGAGGCGCTCGTGTGGTTCGACGCCAGCACGCAGGAAATCACCGGTATCTCGGTCGCCAATGGCACCAAGCTGGATATCACCGGCAACGTGTATGGCGATATCGTGGCGAACCTGACTTCCTCCGGGCACCTGACGGATTCGGACAACAATGCCGCGAACGGCTACGACGGCGACGTCTTGCTGGCGAACAATATTTTGGGAATCACCACCCATGCGTTGAGCGGAGAGAATGGCGACATCGGGCGCATCATTACCGGGGGCTCGATTTCCCATCTCAGCATCAATGGCCAGATCAGCGGCATTTATGCGGGTGATGGGGTTTATCGCTCGGAATCGCTGGCCACCACGGGCAGCGGCTCATCCCTGGCGGTGGATGTCACGGTGGGACTCGATGTGAACATCGTGCAGGGCGGCATCCAGAGCGGCTTTTCCTTTTTGAAATCCGCTGCGGTCTTTGCCAGCGGTGCTTCCATCAAGACGGTGGAGGTGCAGACCGGTAACGAGCTGCAGATCGTCGCCGGTGATGGGATTACCGCCGGCGGCAGCGGGGGCAATGTTTCCGGCATTACCGTTCACAGTGCGTTTACCAGCGACTCGGCGATTCCGAGCTATTCCATTTACGCCGGTGACGGCGCGGACGGAACGAAGGGCGGCAGTGGCGGCTCCATCAGCAGCGTGACCGAAACCAATGCGGCCGGGATCGTGGATATCGTGGCCGGTAATGGCGGCAACGGCACCGCGGGCGCCGGGGGCGCGGGTGGAACGGTGACGAAGATGAACGGCCAGAGCGACAGCGCCACCTACCAGATCACCGCTGGAAACGGCGGCGACGGCACCAAGGGCGGCGGCGCGGGCGGCTCGGTGAAAAACAATAATTTTGCCAGCCAGACGCCGGGCACCGACATCATGGTGGTGGGCGATTTCGTGGATGCCCAGGGCGGAACCGGGGGCGATGGATTGCAGGACCTGATCGTCGTGGATACGAGTACCGGCCAGATGGTGCTGGAGGAAAATACCGGCTCGGGATACACCGCCGTATCGCAGGGATCGAGCAGCCTGATCAATGCGGTTGGCGCGACGCCGGATGGTGCGGTGGCCGTGGATTTGAATGGCGACGGCTATCTCGACCTCGTGGTCAGCTACAAGAACAGCAACAACATCGGCATCTTCCTGAACAATGGGCACGGCGTCTTCACCAGCTCGTCGCTGAGCCTTTCCAGCAGCCCGCTGGAAGTGGCGGCGGGAAATTTCAGCGGAGATTCCCACATGGATATCGCGGTGATCGCCTCGACCGCGGCGGGCAGTGGAGCCTATATTTTCCAGGGCGACGGCAGTGGCAGCTTCACCTTGTTGCCAACGGTGACGGCCCTGGGCGCCTCAACCGTGACCGCCTTGCAGACGATCGTTTATTCCAACAATACCTACGGCCTGGCGGTGGGATTCGATAATGGCGATGTGCAGGTATTGCTTCCTACTGGAGTGAACAGCAATCCGTTTAGCGTGGTGGACGATGGCGGGCTCGCGCTCGGTGCCGTGACGAATTTCGACGTGGATGCGGCGACGGCGCAACTGCTGGTCTTTAGCTCGAGCGCCGGATCGGTGAGCACTTACGGGTATTCCTCGAATGGCTCGCTGACCTTGCTTTCCACGGTGGACACCAGCACGCTGTCGGGCACGCTCGTGAAGGCCCAGTTTGTGAACACGGGCGGAACCTATCCGTCCATCGGCGTGCTTTCCTCGGGGGTGGCGACCTCGCAGCTCGACATTTTCACCACGGACGGCACGACCTGGACGGATTCGACGACGCTGGAGAGCAACAACGTGCTAAAGGATTTCGTCGCGATCGGGACGACGGGCGACTCCGATCTTGCGGCGCTCGGTGGCACGCTTTCGAAGTTCTATTTCAGTGAGACGCTGGGGGCTTTCCAGACCGGTGCTCTTCCATTTACCGGCAAGAGTGTACCGCCACGGCCGGGACCGGAGGAGACTCCACGGGGACGGGCGCCGGTGGAGCGGGGGGCAGTATTGTGAACATTAATGCCCAGGCCGACCTCGATATCCTCACCGCGGGCAGTGGCGGGGCGGGGACGACTGGCAGCGGTGGAGCCGGTGGTTCGATTTCCAATGCGGCATCATTTTTAATCGGTTCGCAGTCGTTTACCACCGCGATCATCGCGACGGATGATGCCGTGGTGACGGGTGGCCATGGCGGAGCCTCCGTGAGTGGCGCGGGTGGCGCTGGAGGGGCGGTGAGTGGACTCAAAGTAGCTGTTACCCAGGGCGATACGGTGATCGTTAGTGGGGGCGGTGGCACTGGTGGTGGAGGGAACGGTGGCGCCGGCGGCAATGCAAAAAATCTGCAGGTGACCTCGAATTATGGGAACGTGGTGGTGTCCCTCGGAAGCGGTGGCAGTGCCACGGGAACGGTGGGAAATGGCGGCAACGGCGGTTCGCTCGTCGGGTTGACGCAGACCCTTTCCATCCCCGCTGACTTGGAAGGTGTTGAACAGAGTTTTGCGGTCACGCTGGTCGGAGGAATCGGCGGTTCCTCGGTCAATGGTCTCGGCGGCAACGGTGGTACACTTTCGAAATTGATTCTCAATGAAGATCCCACCAATTCGGCTACCTCTGCGGATAGCACGGTCTATGTCAATGCCATCGGTGGCATGGGTGGTTCGGGGGCTACTGGTGGGGCAGGTGGTTCAGTTAATGGGATCAAGGAAACCACCACGCTTGATGAAGTGGATAACAGCGGTGGGATTGTCATCAATCACGTGACTCTGAATGTCATCGCTGGAGGTGGTGGCAGTGGATCCGTTGCAAAAGGTGGCGCCGGTGGTTCGGTGAGCGGCATCAATGCCGTCGGGTTGACCAGCTATGATCCTTCATCTGCTGATGCTTCGAATGCGGCTCTGTTGGTGGTGGCGGGAACCGGTGGTAATGGGGCGACGATTGGCGGGGTCGGTGGCTCGATTACGTCCATCGAATCTTCAAACGCCTTGGGGCCAAACAACGCGAGCATTGCCTATAATGAGCTGGATGCTGCGGAGTTGATCGGTGGCAGCGGCGGTAGTGGTGGCACCAAAGGTGGCATTGGTGGGAGTGTGTCCAACTTCAGCATCGGCGTGCAGGATTCCTCATTTTCGATCCCGGCCTCTACGGAAGGTGGTTCACTCACCATTATCTCCGGTAACGGTGGCGATTCCAGCAGTGGAATCGGTGGGGCGGCGGGCTCGATCAAGACGGGCGAAGTGGCTGCCGTCGGCGGTGATGCCACGGCCACCGTGGGGACTTCCATTCTTACGAAATACGACGGCTCGCAAATCACCGGCTACAGCATCCTCGTGGCGACCGGCAGCGGTGGCGACGGAGCAACCGCGGGTGGCGCGGGCGGCGGAATTTCCGGTATCCAGATTTCCACTCCGCAGAGCGATGTGAGCGACTCCACCTACGGCACGTTGTTCGTCGCCGGCAGCGGTGGCGATGCCAGCGCCAGCGGTGGCATTGGTGGGATCGGTGGCAGCATTTCCAATGTGAAGCAGGCACAGGATGTGAACAGCGCGATCAGCGTGATTCAGGCGGGAAATGGTGGCAGTGCCGCGAGTGGGACTGGCGGTAACGGTGGCAGCGTGAGTGCCATTCATACCGTTGGCTTCATTGGCAAGCCCTCCAACTCCACGGACCAGCTCGGCGCATTCGACAATGGTCTGGCGCAGGGGGTCTTCTCGGGTCGCGGCGGCACCGGCAGCACGGCCGGCACGGCGGGCTCGGTCTCGAACATCTCGGCCCAGCAGATCGCGGCTATCGCGGCGGCGGTCACGGTAAATGGCACTTTTGGAGTCGCCAGTAAGGTGAGCGGCATCACTTCCGACGTGATCGGTTACGACGTGAATGGAAACAATTCTTTCGACGATGGCAATGGCGGATCGGTTTCGCCGGCCACCAGCGTTTCGACGAGCATGGATGGCTTCATCCTCGCCACCACGATCACCGGGATCAGCACCAGCGATAACACGCGCACGGCCAGCTTCGAGTTCACCGCATAGCGGCTAGAAATCTTCGAGATTCCCAATTTCCAGTCCTGGATTATCCACGCAAACCAGCGTCCAGTCCCACGGCTTCCAGCTTTTGCGTTGCCAGGTGAAGACGAACGGTTGCGGAAGGCGGTTGATCCGGCGCTCGGCTTCTTGCGCAAATTCATTGCCTTCGCCGGCGACCGCGAGCTTTTCCGTGATGGTCGCGGTGCCAGCCTTCCATCCCAACTGCGGGCTCAGGCCGGTGACCTCGGGTGCAATGAACTGCGCAAAGGCAATTCGAGATAAGCGCAGGATGTCCTCCTTCTTGTGTCCCCAGCGGTCCGCATAGGCGTCGTCGAGGAATCCTTCCACCTTTGACCACTTGCGGTCCGAGTAGGCCTGCAGCAGGTGCTCCTGGTGCAGGGCGACCTGCCGCTCCGGTTGCCAGAGGGAAAATAACAGGTAGGCCAGCACTAAAATGACGACTATGAAGGAGAGCAGCAGGTTTTTTAGGTGCATTGCAGTTGGCTCGAATGTAAAAGACAAATTGTCATGCTCAAGTTTCGTCCGAACGTCGCCGCCATTGTGCGCAATATGAACGGGGAAATTCTCATTGCTGAACGAACCGATGTGGAAAATGCGTGGCAGTTTCCACAAGGAGGGATTGATAAAGGGGAAACTTTTGAACAGGCGCTCATGCGCGAACTCATGGAGGAAATTTCGCTTTCGCCAAAGCACTACCGCATGCTGGAAAGCCGCGGCCCCTATTCCTATACCTTTACCAACGGCCGCAAGAAGCGCGGCTACGATGGACAGATTCAGCAATATTTCCTCGTGCAGCTCACCGGTTCGGAAAGCGACATCAATGTCCGCACCGAGCACCAGGAGTTTAAAAGTGTGCGCTGGATCAAGCCCGAGAACTTTCAACTCGCTTGGCTGCCCCCGATGAAGCGCGAAGTTTATCGCGCGGTCATGCGCGATTTTTTTAATGTAATTCTCTAGACGCAGGGAGAAGGGAATTGACGTTTCTTCAAAAAAGATTACACAGGACGTTCACATGTTGAATTTAGGGTCATTTGCATTGATTTTTGTTACTTTTCTCGGATGCGTCTGGTGGGCGTGCAATAATGACAGTGGAAGTTCCTCCTAAAACCGGTAGTTTTTCCTCCTTATGGACAGCCAAGAAGCTCGCTGGGTTGTTTCAACCGCAAATGAGCTAAACAATCTTTTGCAAGTAATCGCGGAAGTGGGGACGCAGTTGCGTCGCTACTGTGGACAGGACAGCGAAGAGGTCCGTCGCTACTTCGATATGCTCAACAACAGCGTGTTGCGCGCCACCATGGTGACCACGCAGATGTTGGACAAAGCGGCGGAACAGCCCGTGTATGTGGCACCCAGTGGACCGGCGTCCAGCCCGAGTTCACCGCGTCCGGAAGCTGGAGTGCCGACTCCGGTAGCGGCTGTTTCCGCTCCGGGTCCCATTGAGGACCATGGCGGCCAGATCCTCAATCCAGCCGGTCCTCGGGAGTTGATTATGATTGTGGATGACGAAAGCTTCGTCACTCTGCTCGCCCAGCGGGTGCTCATCGATGAAGGTTACCGCGTGGTGTGCGCCAACGATGGCTTCCAGGCCCTCAAGCTTTACCGGGAACTGAAGGATCGAATCGCCCTCGTGATCCTCGATTTCACCATGCCGATCATGGACGGGGCGGAGGTATTTGAGGAATTATTGCGGATCAACCCCCGTGTCGCCGTTATGCTCAGCAGCGGCTTCACCGAGCAGAGCAAGCTCAAGACAATGCTCGCCAAGGGACTCCGGGGTTTCATCCCCAAGCCCTATACCCAGCAGAAATTGCTGCTGCAGGTGCGGTCCACTCTGGACGCCGGGAAGTCCTGAGTTTTCAACGGGCGCTTCATGGGGCCTATTTTCCGGTCCGTATAAAAAAGCCCGCGCGTCTGGCACTCGACTAGCTACTCATGCAGTCGAGCTATGGCCAAAATTGATACGTTTTTCAAATTCATGATCGAGCAGAAGGCCTCCGACCTTCATCTCTCGACCGGCAATCAACCCATGCTGCGCATTCACGGTGAACTGGTGCGCATCGACCAGCCAGTCCTCGAAAATGATGACCTCAAAGCGCTTGTTTACGAAATTGCCCCGGAAATCAAGATCAAGCAGTTCGAAGAAACCGGTGACGTGGACTTCGGTTACGAGTATCCCGGGGTGGCCCGCTTTCGCGGGAACTTTCTCAACCAGCGCAGCGGTATCGCAGCCGTGTTCCGCTTGATTCCCAGCAAAGTGCTTACCACCGAGGAACTGGGGCTGCCCCCGGTCATTAAGAAATTTGCCATGCTCAAGAAGGGCATGGTGCTCGTTACCGGCCCGACTGGTTCCGGCAAGTCCACCACGCTCGCGGCGATGGTCGATTACTGCAACCTGCAGCGCAAGGATCACATCATCACGGTCGAGGACCCGATCGAGTTCGTGCACCGCAGCCAGCAGTGCCTCGTGAATCATCGCGAGGTCGGCGTGCATACCCGCTCCTTTGCTTCCGCGCTACGCGGCGCATTGCGTGAAGATCCGGATATCATTCTCGTCGGTGAAATGCGCGATTTGGAGACGATCGAGCTTGCGCTCACCGCCGCCGCCACCGGTCACCTTGTGTTCGGCACGCTTCACACCTCCAGCGCGCCCAAGACGATCGATCGTATCATCGACGTTTTCCCGACCAACCAGCAGAACCAGATTCGTGCCACTCTCGCCGAGTCGCTCAAAGGTGTCGTCGCGCAGAACCTCTTCAAGCGCATCGACAAGCCCGGTCGCTGCGCCGCGCTGGAAATTCTCGTTTGCGACAGTCCGATTGCGAACCTCATTCGCGAAGGCAAGACGCACCAGATTCCCGGTATGATGCAGGTTGGCAAAAAGAAGGGCAATCAGCCGCTTGACGACGCGATCATGGAGCACCTGCGTGCCGCCCGCATCTCGCCCGAGGAAGCTTACGACAAGGCCGCGGACAAAAAGAAATTCCGCCCACTGCTCCGCACTCCTCCGGAGGACTTCGAGGACTAAACCGAGCCACCAACCATGCGCAGAACTGAATTCGACTCCATCCTTTCGGCGATGCTGGAAACGCATCCCGGTATCTCCGATCTCATCTTCAGCGTCGGCCGCCCGCTCCAGGTCGAATCCTTCGGCGCGCTCAAGCCACTTGATATCCAGCCGGCCATTCGCTCGCTCACCGCTTATCAAACCGAGGCCATCGCCCTCGCCATCATCGGCGACGATCGCCGCCTCACGCGCGAGTTGCTCATGATGGGTTCCTGCGATTGCAGCTACCAGCTTGGCGAGCAAATGCGTTTCCGCGTCAATATCTTCCGCCAGCGCGGCAGCATCGGCATCGTCATGCGCAAGCTGAACACGGAAATTCCCTCGCTGGCCTCGCTCGGTCTGCCGCCGATTTTCCAGCAGCTCTGCCGTGAGAAAAACGGCCTCATTCTCGTCACCGGCGCGACCGGCAGCGGCAAGACGACCACGCTCGCCGCCGTGCTCAATGAGTTGAACGAAAACAACGCCATCCACATTGTGACGTTGGAAGACCCGATTGAATTTGTGCATCCTCACAAAAAGGCGACCTTCAGCCAGCGCGAGCAGGGGCAGGATTTCGATGAATTTCCCAGTGGCCTGCGCGCCGCATTACGTCAGGCTCCGAAGGTGATTCTCGTGGGTGAAATGCGCGACCGCCGCACGGTGGAAATCGCGCTCACTGCGGCGGAAACCGGTCACCTCGTGCTCAGCACGCTCCACACCGTGGATGCCGGCCAGTCCATCAACCGTATCCTCGGTATGTTTGAACTCGCCGAAGAGGCGCAAATTCGCCTCCGCCTTGCCGATACGTTGCGCTTTGTCGTGAGCCAGCGCCTCGCGCCCAAGATCACCGGCGGTCGCGCGCTGCTCATGGAGATCATGGGCAACAACCTCCGCACCCGCGAGGCCATCGCGCTCGGCGAATCGGAAAACCGCAGCTTTTACGAGATCATCGAAGCCAGCGCCACCTTTGGCTGGACCACCTTCGACCAGACCATCGCCGCCGCCTACGAGGCGGGGATGATTTCCGAGGAAATCGCCATGCTCTACTCCAGCCGCAAGGGCAAGATGACCCGTCTGATCGATCACATCAAGAAATCCCGCGGCCTCGAAGAAGTCGGAACCACCGGCCTCAAGCTCGATCTCGCCGCGCCCGGTCGCCACTGATTCAACTGCCATGGACACCCAATCATCACACCAGGATTTTTTTGAAGACGGAGACGCCACCGCTCTCGTCTGCATCGAGGAACAGATGTTGCAAAACGTCGTCGTCGAGCAGCTCAAGGAGCTCGGCTACAAGATCCACAACGGCTTCTTCGGCGAGGATGTGCAGCTCAAGCTCCGCACCCATGCCTACGACGTGATCGTGGTCGATGAAAACTTCGGCGGCTTCGACATCGAATCGAATTCCGTGCTCCGCGAAATCGCCGAGCTGCCGCTCAACCAGCGCCGCAGGCAATACGTCGTCATCATCGGCCCGGGCATGATCACCAACGATTACATGCAGGCCTTCGTGCATAGCGCCAACCTCGTGTGCAACTTCTCCGATCTGCCGAACCTCCGCGTCGTCCTGCGCCGTGGCGTCCTTCAGCACAAGCAGTTCTACGCCCGTCTGCTCGAGTGCCTGCAAACCGCCGGCATGGCGTAAGTCTTCAGAAAAATTAAACCGCCGCGGTTCATTCAATAGCTAGAGCGGCGGTTGCTCGATCTGCGCGATGCGCGCCGCGTGGCGTCCGCCCGCAAAGGGCGTCTCGAGCCAGATCTTCACGATCTCCAGGCACAGCTCCTCCGAAATCTGTCGCTGTCCAATCGAAAGCGCATTTGCATCGTTGTGCTCACGCGAAAGTCGCGCCGTGTCGTGGCTCCAGCACAGCGCGCAGCGGATGCCGCGCACCTTGTTCGCCACGATCGCCTCGCCATTCCCCGAACCGCCGAAAACAATCGCGCGATCCGCCACCCCACTCGCCGCCGACTCTGCCGCCGGGCGAATATATACCGGGTAATCCACCGGCGCATCGCTGTCGGTGCCAAAGTCCTGGACCTCGTGTCCCAGTTCCAGCAGCAGACGTTTCACCGCTTCCTTGTAAGCATACCCGGCATGATCGGAACCCAGCGCGATTTTCATGGCCCCCAGTGTCGCGAAAGACCACCTGCCCGTCAATTCCCGAGCAGCCCCCTTGCGGTTCCCTCACAAACGCCCCATTCTCTTATGTGCTGCTCCTTAAACTTGGCGTCTTGGCGCCTTGGAGGTAAATCCTTTCCCTCTTGCCGTCGCTTTTCCCTCATATTTTCACCAAAGGTTTACGGAATTGTTTTTTCTGCGGTTGCTTTCCGTTTGAGGCACACTACAATTCGCCGCAATGAAGCTGGTTCGTTGGATGCGATTCTCATGGGATCTGAGCAAATTGCCGGCGGAGAAAAATCCGCTGGATGCTCGATATCGCATCCGCGTCGCTACGAAGGAAGAGGAACCAGTCGTCCGCAATGTGATCCACAGCGCCTTCGCGCTCGATATGAATTGGAACGACTCGCTGCGCGCGATTCGCCTCAGCTTCGATCAGCAGCTCGACGAAGCGTTTGCCGCCAATCCCTCCTTCTGCCTCGTCGTCACCCATGGTGTGCGTATCATCGCCGCCTCCGTCGTGCTCGCCTCGCGCGAGGCTGATAGCCAGCTCGTCTCCGGCCCCTGCGTGCTCAGCGAGTATCGCAATCGCGGCATCGGGACCTCTCTCCTTTACGCCTCACTCTCCGCATTGCGGGAGGCGGGGTTCAACTCTGCTCACGCAGTCACCAAGGCAAACGTGCCGGTCGCACGCTTTGTCTATACCAAGTTCCAATCCACTTCATCCCCTTGGGATTTTGAAATAACCGCCGCCGCTTCATAACTTCTGCTATCGGGTCTATGGGAAACTTCTTCAGCAACTACGACACGGGTGATTTTTACGACGAAATGTTCGAATCCCCCGGGAAAGTGAGACCTCACTACAAAATGTTGCTCGAAAGGTTCCAGGAAATGGGTACCGACGAGTTCGAACGCAAGCGGCAGATGGCGGCGAACACCCTCCTCCACCAGGGCGTCACCTTCACCGTTTACAGCGACAACCAGGGCACCGAGCGCATCATGCCCTTCGATCTCGTCCCGCGCATCATCCCTTCCAAGGAATGGGAGCACGTGGAAAAGGGCCTCACCCAGCGCATCATCGCGCTGAACATGTTCCTGCACGATATCTACCACGACCAGCGCATCATCAAGGAAGGCATCGTCCCCTCCGAGATCGTCAATAGCGCCAAGCATTTTCGCCCCGAGTTCATGGGCTTCGATGTGCCGAAGGATATCTACATCCACATTTGCGGCTCCGACATGATCCGCGATCGCGACGGCAATTACTTCGTGCTCGAAGACAACGGTCGCTGCCCCTCCGGCGTCAGCTACGTGCTGGAAAACCGGCACATGATGAAGCGCGTCTATCCCAAGCTCTTCGCCCGCCACAACGTCCGCCCGGTCGATAACTACTGCCCGCAGTTGCTCAACCTCCTGCGCCACGTCGCCCCGGTCAATTGCCCCGACAAGGACAACCCCACCTGCGTGCTCCTCACCCCCGGCATCTACAACTCCGCCTACTTCGAGCACTCCTTCCTCGCCCGCTCCATGGGCATCGAGATCGTCGTCGGCCAGGACCTCATGGTGAAGGACGACGTCGTTTACATGAAGACGACCCGCGGTCCGAAGCGTGTCGATGTCATCTACCGCCGCCTCGACGACGATTTCCTCGACCCCACCGTCTTCCGCCCGGAATCCGTCCTCGGCGTCCCCGGCCTCATCAACGCCTACCGCAAGGGCAACGTGAACCTCGCCAATGCCGTCGGCACCGGCGTCGCCGATGACAAGGTGACCTATTACTACGTCCCGGCGATGATCAAGTTCTACCTCGGCGAAGACCCGATCTTGCCCAACGTGCCCACCTACCTCTCCTCGGACGCGACCGACTTGAAATACATCCTCGAAAATCTGCCCGAACCTCGTCGTGAAAGCTGCCAATGAAAGTGGTGGCTACGGCATGCTCATCGGCCCGCATGCGACCAAGGAGGAGGTCGAGAAATTCCGCGGCGCCATCCTCGCCAACCCACGCAACTACATCGCCCAGCCCGTCGTCCAGCTCTCCCGCTCGCCCTCCTATTGCGATGGCGTGATCGAGGGACGCCACATCGACCTGCGGCCCTATATTCTATACGGAGAGAAAATCACCATCATTCCCGGCGGTCTCACCCGCGTCGCCATGCGCAAGGGCTCGCTGGTCGTGAATTCCTCGCAGGGGGGCGGCAGCAAGGACTCCTGGGTGCTCGACGACGAAGATTCCGAATAAACCATCATGCTAAGCAGAGTCGCAGATTCCCTATACTGGCTGGCCCGTTACATCGAGCGGGCCGAGAACAACGCCCGCATCCTCGACGTGAATTTCATGCTCACGCTCGACGCCGAGCACTTGGAGGAACCCGATACGCAGCGCGAGTGGCTGCCGATTCTCAACACCCTTGAGGATCAGGCCCTCTTCAACAAGGTGTACCCCGTCGTTAACGGCGATACCGTCTGCGATTTCGTCACCTTTGCGAAGGAGAACCCAAACTCTATCCGCTCCTGCGTCGCCGGCGCCCGCGAAAATGCCCGCACCGTGCGCGAATACATCTCCAGCGAAATGTGGGAGCGCATCAACAGCCTCTACCTGTGGCTGAACTCCGTGGAGGCCCGCCAGCTCTTCGAGACCAGCACCATCGATTTCTACCGCAAGATCGTGGACAGCTCGCACCAGTTCCACGGCACCACCAACGCCACGCTCACCCATGGCGATGGCTGGAACTTCCTCCAGCTCGGCAAGTATCTCGAGCGCGCCGACAGCGCCTCGCGCATCCTCGATCTCAAGTACCACATCCTGCTCCCCAGTGGCGCGGAAGTCGGCGGCGACATCGACGCCGTGCAGTGGGCCGCCGTGCTCAAGACCTGCAGCGCCTACGAAGCCTATTGCAAGATCCACCTCGGTGGCATCAACCCCGCCAAGGTGGCCGAGTTCCTCATCCTCCACGACAGCTTCCCGCGCAGCATCCGCTATTGCGCCGACCAGCTCGACGCAGTCACTGCACAAAATCTCCGGTTGCGACCGTGCCCACTTCAGCAACGAAGCCGAGCGCCTCTCCGGCCAGCTCTGCTCCGACCTTCACTACGAAACGATCGAGCACATCATCAAGTCCGGCCTGCACCAGTATCTGGACCGCATCCAGGGCCGCCTGAACGAGATCGCCTCCGCCATGCACAAGGTCTATTGCGAATGGCAGGAAGTGAAGCCACCCAATCGCAGAGCCAGAGCTAAATCGCTGGCCTCAAAAATTTACGCGGGTGGTCGTCTGTGAGCTTGCCGTTTCGGCAAGCTCTTTGGACTGCGACGGCACGACGCCGCTTTCTCCACGCGAGACAAGTCTCGCCCCCAGCGCGCAGCCAAATATTTCCCCTCATTCCCACACTCCGTGTGGAAACGCCCCTGTCAGCGACACTCCGTGTCGAACTTCAGCGTCCATGGAATCAGCGCCCGAAGCATGCTCTTCCCTCCAAATGTCACCCCGAGCGAAACCGAAAACCGGAGCGCAGCGGAGATGAGCACTCACTCTTTATTTCCAAAGAAAAGTGCTAAACCTCAAATTTTTCTGCGCCGGGCCAGCGATACCGGAGCAGGCAGTAACGAAATCGTCTGCCCCCTCTTTCTCTGGGCCTCCGCGCCTCTGCGGTGAATTACTGCTTCGGCACCAGCAGCCCCAGATACCACGCAATCAACTGCGGCCCCGTAAAGAGCCAGACCAGCGCCCCCAGCGCCAGGTACGGCCCAAAGGGAATCTTCGCCGGGGCCTTCCCCCGCGTGAGCAGGATCGCCCCGCCGCCAATGATCGAGCCGATCACCGACGCGCTCGCCACCGTGAAAAACACCGCCTGCCACCCCAGGAACGCCCCGATGCACGCCATGAACTTCACATCCCCATACCCCATCGCCTCCCGCGGGATCAGCACCTCGCTCGCCGTCGCCGTGATCCGGCCGATCTGCTTCAGCTCCAGTTCCTTCCCGCCCACCAGCACCCGGTCGTAGTGAAACGTCAGCGTTGTATCGGAATACGCCTTCCCATCCAGTTCCACGTCGCGGCAGGTTAGAATCATCCGGTCCGTCTCCCGCGAAAAATAATCGCTCCACAGGCTCGTCTCCTCGCCCACCAGGAGCGTCGCGTCGTCATCCTTCCGCGTCCAGTCGAAGCGCTCCGGCGGGTCCAGCTTCACCTTCTGCTTGCCAAAGGCCAGCTTGCCCAGCTCCACCACGCTCCAGAGTGACGCATAGCCCACCACTGCACCGACGAGCGACCACAGCAGCCCCTGCAGATTCGCATCCACCCCCATGAGTTGCGGCAGCGCCAGACTCAGAATGATGCCCGCCCCCGCGCCCCCCCACGTAATCTCATCGGGAATAATGTAGTGCTCGAAATCGATAAACGTCGCCACCACCAGCAGGCTCACGAAGATGAAGTAAGGAAACGCCATCAACCACGGCTTCTCCAGCCACACCGCCAGAAACAGCACCCCCGTCAACAGCTCCACCCCGAAGTAGCGAAACGGAATCCCCGCCCCGCAATTCGCACACTTCCCCCGCAGCGACAGCCACGAGATCAGCGGCAGATTCCGATACCAAGGGATCTGGTATTTGCAGTGCGGGCAAAACGAACGCTTCGGCTCATTCACCGACAGCCCCAGCGGCAGCCGGTAAATGCACACATTCAGAAACGAACCAATCCCCGCGCCCAGGATAAACGCGAAGGTGGCAAAAAGCAGCGGATAAGCAGTAAGCGGCACGGGGTAGGAGAGTTGATCGTGGATAGTTGATGGTTGATAGCAGGGAACGCGCCGCGCTCAAGCAATACCATCTGCGCCACAATCCGCAATCATCAGCGCCGCAGGCGATTTCTTCCTCTCAACTCTCAACCCTCATCTCTCAACTATTCCCCGCCGCCTTCAGCGTCGGCTCCACCAGCTCGCACAGCGTATGCAGCAGAAACTTGTGCGCCTCCTGGATGCGCGCCGTCACCTCGCACCGCACCAGCAGCTCCACATCCGCCAGGCTCTTGCACACCCCGCCGTTCTTCCCCAGCAGCGCGATCGTCTTCAGCCCGCGTTTTTTGGCCTCCGCCAGTGCCCGCTCGATGTTCTTCGAGTTCCCGCTCGTCGTGATCGCCACCAGCACATCCCCTGGCTTGCCAAACGCCCACACCTGTCTCGAAAACACATCGTCATACCCGTAGTCATTCCCGATCGCCGTCACCAGGCTCCCGCCCTGCGCGAGATTGATCGCCGGGAACGGCGCCCGGTCCCCCATGAATCGGCACGAATACTCCGTCGAAAAATCCGCCCCATCCGCCGCGCTCCCCCCATTCCCGCACACCAGCAATTTGCCCCCGGCCAGCAAACTCGTCCGCACCAGATCGGCAGCTCGTCGTCAGCTCCGCCTCCAGGGCGCGCAGCGATTCAATGGTAGCGAGAGAGTCAGCGATATTTTTGGCGAGCAAGCTCATGCCCGCAGTCTGAGCAGGAGCCGCCCCCACATTCAACCCCGAAGGACAAAGAAACGCGGGAATTTACCAGGAAGTCACGGGAGGACTGATAACTTTAAAAACGCACGCCGATAAATTAAATAGCCTTTCCAAAGGTTTACAGGACTTTAATTCACGCGTATTAGACGCCCGCGTATGTCATCGAGGTCTGGGGAAATTCGAGCTTTAACTGGGATTCGTGGAGTTGCCGCACTCACGGTTGCCGCCGCTCATTTTGATCTCACCACCTACTTTCCCCAGTGGTCGTTTATCGGGCGGCTCTTCTTCTGGCACAATCCCGCCGTGGATCTCTTTTTCATGCTCAGCGCCTTCGTGCTATGCCACGTTTATACGCGCGTTTCGCTCGATTCCCAGGTGCTCCGTCACTATTTTTCCGCCCGCTTCGCCCGCATCTACCCACTCTACTTCGTCACTTTTCTCTTCGTCCTTTTCCTCGGCGTTCTCGCTGCCCTCAAGCGCGGCGCTTTTGCCGACGACCTGACCCTCGCTGACGCCCTCCGGCAGGTTTTCGTAATCAACGCCTGGCCTTTCATCGGCACCAACCATCACTGGAACTTCCCCGCCTGGTCCATCAGTGCCGAGGTCTTTTGCTACTGCTTTATCTTTCCCTTTCTGTGGCAATGGCGCGATCGCTGGCTGCGCCTCTCCATCCCTGTTCTTACCTTCCTCGTCGTCCTCTTGCTGGCTGGGGACTACGTCCTCGTTGATTTTTTCGAGCAGTCGGTGCAACCGTGGAACGGCGAACCCATTTTGCGGGGGGGGGTAGGCTTCGGCATTGGCACCTGCGTCTTTGCGCTCCATCGGCAAAACGCGCTTCCCGCCCGTTTTGCGCCAGCGGCTTCCATATTCTTCGCCGCCTTCTTTTTGACGATTCTTGTCCTCAGTAGTTGGCAGGATCATGGCTACGCCCGCGTCATGTGGGCCTTCCCTTTCTTGATCATCTCCCTCTCCGAAGACATTAGCTCGCCCGTCGCCGCTTTTCTCGGCTCTCGCCCCGTTCATTATCTGGGCGAGATTTCCTATTCGATCTACCTCTGGCACTTCCCCGTCGCCAAAACCTTCGATGGACTTTTCCCCAAGTTCATGGCTCCCGGCACCCCTTATCATCCTGCGATAATTTTCCTGCTCATCGCCACCGTCCTTCTTGCCGCCGTTTTGTCTTACGAATGCTTTGAAAAACCCTTTCGTCGAATCCTGCGCGGCAGGCTGGCTCATTCGCACGCAGCAAGAGATGAGGGGAGTAGTGCGATCAAAAGGCCCGCTTCCCCCGAATTGTCCTTTTAGCGCGAGCGTAGTTTTTTGCGCTGGATTCGCTTATTTTAAAAAAATTAGCGCACCTTCCTCCTCGTTCTGGTCATACATTCCCTGAAGCCCCGCTCATATCCCTCAGATGATGTGGAATAAACTCCACCGTGAAAACCCGCGTCTGCTCCAAAAGGTGCGGCATTCCTTTCAGTGCCAAAATTTCTGATCCATTCACAATGGGCCTCTGCTTGCTGCCACCGGAATTTGCCGTGCTCGCGAGGAAGTCAAGCGCTTCGGCCTTGTCACTGACTGCGATATTATGGAGATCGCAGTTGGTCCCAACATTCAACAGTGCATTCTTCTGCAACAGATTAAAAGTCTCCTGATTGGCCTCGATTGCCGTCACCTCCTCGCAGGGCTTGGAGACCAGCATTCACAGAAAGGTAGCAAAGCAATTTGAAGACGATGCAGTCCACACCGCCGAATTTGATTAGGATGATCAACCTTTCTCACATTTTGGCAGCGAGGCTTATTGCAGAAACCGAAGTCCTCAAATCATGGCGATTTTGGTGCACCTAAGGTTAACCAGGATTTCAACTTCTTCACCACCGCCTTGCCGAGTGGCTCGGGAGCACGCCCGTGACCATCTGGGACAATTTTGTGATAAAACCAGCTATATATGCAGCGAAGGAATGTCGCTCGAGTAAGGATCAGATGGAAAAGCTGCTTTTTGGCGAGTTCTGCTGAAAACGGAACTCGAAATTTTGGATCACAGTATTTTTTGTAAATCTGCTGCCATTCTGCATGATTATAGATTTCCGCCCATTGAGCGCGGTTGATCATAACAGCATTTTTCCACTCGATTTCATACTGCGTCGTATCTAGAACGATGAAATTGTTTGCTAGGTATATTTCCGAAAGTGCTGCATCACAAGCGGTTACGCGCTTGGGGAGAAAGGCGGGCTCCTTCTTGTTGATACACTGAAGCCAAATGTACTGCTCGGCGACAAGATAGGAAATTGGAGTCTCATTTACGTCTGCTTGATTCATTTTACGTTCGTCCTCCTTGAGATCCTCCTCAGTTCGCAGGTAGAGGGGAACATTCCACAGCATTCGAATATCCTCGCCTCGTCCAAAGCTCACAATATCGCTTGTATGGTAGCAGCCAATGCCGCTGCGGATCGGCGTTTTGGTAAAGATGTTCCAAATCATTACCCGGTGAGTGAATATTTGGTGTTTTGCTGCGCGCGCAGGAAATGCCTCGAACATGCATAAAAATGCGTTTCCGGTTAGCACCGTATCCGTGCGCATTTTGAAGATGTATGGTCTGGTCGCCATTCTCAGCCCGGCTTGGGTTGAGACCATTTGCCGGTTAAGGTTTATGTTCTTCTCACAGTAGGATTTTACGGTTCCTGGATCACCACTTTGGATCAAAATATCATGACTGATTTCAGTCACATCCATTCCTGTCCAAGTGCTCAAGATCAGCTCTGCTTCGGGTAGAAATTTGCGGATACTTTCGATGCATCGTCGCGTGAGTTGATTCTCGGGATTATCGTTTTTGCCCCCAATAATAGGGCCTTGCATCACGACGCTGATTTGGGATGAACTGATCATTGCAGGAGTTTCCACGCAGAGTGCACTACGGTCGAAGCTGTAGCAACTTTGGATTCAATTGCAAACTTGTCGGCATGGTAGCCGGGCACGATTCTGAATTAATTGAACGATTGATTGATGGTTCAATTAATGGATAATCCAGTTTGATCCATCACTGATGACCAAAACCTTGCTGCTTCCCCCTCCAGCAACTATGGAATAAGTTGTGGTTGATGTCGCGTCGGACACAAAGGCCACTGAGCCTGCGCCGCTAGTTGATGCGTTTGGAAGGGCGCTGACTGTATAGCTAGCAAGCTTCATAAGACTGCCCAAAGTCATTGAATGGGTGACATTGAGCGTATCAATGGAGGTGTTTCCTGCACTAATTGCGAGTTCGTTTCCGGTGGTGCCCATCCGCAATACATTGTCTGTACCCTCATGAAGAAAGTAATCAAGAGAACCATTAGTAGTGAATCCAATGCCGGTGGTATAAGAATTAGAATGTCGATCCAGCCACAATGCAGCGGAGTCCCCAGTGCCTTTCAAATAGAGGTTTCCTTGGTTTCCTTGCACGATGAGTGAGCCTGTGCTCAAATTGAGATTCATGTGTTCTGTTCCACTTCCTAATGTATAAGTGGGATTTGAGCGCCAGCTTAGTGAATTGCTATCGGTGCCGAAGACAAAGGTATTCGATGATGCTGGGAAGCCCATAAACATTGTTGCTACGCTATCCTGTGTAATTGAGAAGCCAGTTGTTGAGCCGTTAGGACGATAATACGAAAGATAACAACTGGTGGCTTTGTTGGCGACAGTGTTGCCGAGTCGAATGCCAGTAGAGTCCGTATCAATTAGCCCATCGAGGTTGCTATTAATTGCTAGGCGATAGTTGCCGGTGAGGGAGTTGAAACCATTGGTAAAGGAAGGAGATGAAAGCGTCTTGTTCGTGAAGGTTTCAATCCCATTTTGGGTGGCGATAGCGTTGATTGTGGCATTAGTATACCGCTTGATAAATGCAGAGATCTCCTCTGCATAATCTGCATAACCAGCAGCCGAAAGATGTAAAGACGATCCAACAAACCCAAGGGTATTGGCATTTAGATAGCTGCCGAAGCGAGTGGTCGAATTGATGAACAAACAATTTTGATTTTTTGCAACGGCCTGCATCGCCGGAATAAATTGTGAAACATAGGTCGAGTAACTCGGATCGCTGAAAGTGCCAGCTGAGGCAATGATCACGCTGGCCCCACTTGATTTAAGTGTTGAAACGAGATTATTGAGATTTGTTTGGTAAGTCGAAGCCGCAACCCCAGTGTAGCAATCCTTAATGCCAACATTGATAACTACAAGAGCTGGAGCGAGATAAGAAAGAACAGTTGTTGGTTTGTAGTTAGCGTCGGTGCCGTTTGTGAGGTCATCCGAAGAAGTAGCACCTAGTCCGCAGTTCATTACGGAAACGCCAGGAATGGACGAGTCAAAGGTCTTCATGCCGAAGATGAAGATGCTGCCCGACACCCTTCGAATATTCACACTATGCGTTCCAGCAGGGCAGGAAAAAGTCGCTTGGTTCAAAATTGTGCCGCTGCCGCCAGTATAAGTGTAGAGTGTGGAAATTCCATCAGCATCCACTGTAAAACTTCCGCTATCTTTTGTGAAATATAATGTAACGGTATCAAAAGCTTGTGTGGGAGTGAATGCGAACGGACTGGTTGTGGTTGAATTGTTCCAGCAATAGCCTCCCAAGGTTTGAAAGCCTGCGGAACTCCATCCACTACCGATACTCATGCGAGGATCGTAATTTGAACCGGGTTCGGTCCCGCCGGTATTTGTTCCCCAGAAGGATTGTTGGCGCGCGGTAATACCAGAAGCGTTTAAAAATTTTGCCAAAAAAGTCGGATAAGCAGTTTGTTCAGCGTTTGTGTAGGTACTCGTATATCCAGCGGTATTGGAGTCACCTACGCAAAGTATATCAATATTGTTGGCTAATCCGGCCGAAAGTTTGCCCAGCGCCGATCTCCACCCATCGAGTGCAGAGGCGGTGCTTTGAGTTTCTGCTGCTAATGTTGATGCATTGTTTTCAACATGAGCGGAACTCAATATTGTCCCATTTTCAGCAGGGAGGTTAAGAGTGTAGGAGCCTGCTGTTGGGTTTTGCGATTGAACCGTCAACCGGTTCGTGCCGGGATTGGTCCAGTCGTAATCAAAAATGAGGGCGCCGTTTGTGCCATCGAGTCCGGCGCGGAAGCGGTCGTGATAAACTTGCCCTGGCCGCCAGGACGCCGCTGCTGGGAGCGTAGAGGCCGGTATTATTGTTGGTGGTGAGGAGCGGGGTGACGATGTTGCTGGCCACGCTGCCCGATCCGACATCGAAAAGGTTGGCTCCGCCGAGGTAGAAGGGTTTGCCCCAGTCTTTGATTCCATCGTTGGCGATCTGGAAGGCATCGCCGTTGTTCGTGGCAAAGATATGTCCTGAACGCCCGGCGAGATTGCTGGAACTGCCGACGCTGTAGAAGTTGGTGTCTCCCGTCCGATCCGAGGGATTGGCGCGGATTTTGATGGAATTGACTCCGGAGGAATCGGATTGCAGGAGCAGATAGCTGGGGCCGATATCCATCTTCAACTGCTGCCCGGGGAAATTGCCCCCCTGCATGAAGAGGTAGTGTCCGTTCGAATCGTAATCGGTGAAAACGGTGTCGAGGCTGCCGCTGTTCACTTTGTTGCTGCGAAACCAGATGCCGTTGTTCGTATCCTGCCCGAGGAGGACCCCGCCGGCATCGAAGGCGGAGAAGGCGAGGCCGTTGATATCGAAATGCGCCCGGGCATAGCCGAGGCCTCCATTGGCCGCGGTGGTGGTCATGGGCGAGGCCACGGGCGGGTAGAGGGTGAGGTCGATCGGCCCGAGATCGCGGGTGACGTGCAGGCGGCTCGCCCAGCCGTAGAGATGGGAGTTGGTGTCCGGCTGGTTGCCGCCGTTGCGCAGCGAGGTTTGCACGAGGTTGAAGCCGTTATCCGGCACGCCATCGGTGCTGCTCAGGTCGGAGCATTCGATGTAGATCTGGCTGTCGAGTTGATAGGAAAAGAAGTCCTGATTATCCACCGACGATTCGTGGTTGCCATAACCAATCGCGCCGTGCTCCACCCCGGGGTGCAGTGCATCCGGCGCGGAGAGGAAGCAGATGGCGGAGTAAAGGCTGTTCGAGCTGGCCTGGATGCCGAGGGCGTTGCCCCCACCCATGTTTCCACCTCGGATCAACACTCCGCCGCCCGAGCCATCCCAGGGAGTGTCCGTGCTGGTGGGCGAGGCCGGGGCGTTGAACGCGAAGAATGTTGACGAATCGCTGGCCGCGAGCGCCATCACATGACCGGTGGTGATGACGGTGCCGGGCAGCGTCGCCGTGTCCGCCAGGGTGAGGTTGTAAGCCGTATCGTTGTATTTCCGAACCGCGGGGTTTTGCGCAGGAGCGGCGAGGGTGGAAAGAAGGAGGAAAAGGGCGAATTGCCAATGGCCAAGGCCGAAGGCAAGTGTTTGTGGGGAGCGGGTGGGGGCCGGGCTGGTAAAACGATGTTTCATAAATGTTAAATCAAATTTCGCGGGTCCAGTATTTGGGGTTGTTCACGGGGTCGTAGTTCAGGCATTGCTGGGAGCCATCGGCATTGGCGGCGAGCGTTCCGGCGCGCAGGAGCCACAGGCGGGTGGTGTTGCTTTCGATCACGTAGCGGAGCTTCGGCGGGGAGAGCGTGGAGACGTCCACGCCGTCGAGAAACCCTGCGCCACCGCTCACGCCGGCGAGGGGAAGCAGGCTCGCGACCGCCTCGGAAAGCGCTCCGGCGCTGGGATAGACGGGATCGTCCGTGGGCGGCGCGTCGTCGCTGTCGCGGGCGATCGAGCGCAGGATCGTCGTGCTGGCCTGGGGGACAATCGTCAGCCGTTGCGTGTTCGCATCGTCCTTCAGCTTGAAGTCGGCGAGCACGGAGAGATTCTTGAACGTCGCCAGCGCGGCATTCAGCGCCGTGCCGTTGAAGTTGGCCGAGGCCTGGTAATGCAGCGTGTCGTCACTACCGACCGCGGCGAAGTCGCTGATGCTGAACAGCGGCGCATCGCCCTCCAGATTGCTCGTCTGCTGCCCGGCGATGAAGATGCGTGTGTAAGGCACGGGAATCGGCGAGACGGTGTAGGGCGCGCCGCTGTTGCCCGTGCGGGCCAGGAACCACACGTTCAGCGGATCGTTGTCGTCCTGGGAAATAGTCCAGGTCGTGAGTTTGCTCGTGCTGGTGGTGCTTTGCACCAGCTGCTTGGCGGCGATATCGACGTAGAGATCGGACATAAGGAAGGAGAGAGTTGATGGTGAATTGTTGATGGTCGATAGGGATGCTTTGCTTGCGGCACTGAGTGGTTTGGTGGCGGATTGCGGAAAGACAGATGGGAAATGTGCGATGGGTGCACTAGCGACCCGAAGCGCCACTCCTAATAACCATCAACAATCAACCATCCACCTCCCTCAACGCCCGGATCATCGCCTTCTCCACCAGCGTCGGCCCTTTCGCCTCGCAGCCGTAGCGCGCCGCGACCGCCTGGTAGAGCGCAAAGGCCCGGACCAGCGGCAGTCGCCACACCAGGTAATCCAGTGCCAGCATCGGGCGACCGTCCCGGTGGGTCGCCCCGCTCCAGTCATGCTCCGAGAGCAGCACCTCCGTGAGCGTCAGTGTCCAGCCGAGACCATTGTGTTCGCCGGGTCCTAGCCCGGCTGCTGAGGGTTTGCGCCGCCACCCGGAGCGGTGCTGGCGCTTTCCTGGAACCGCTCGCCGATCGCCGCTACCACCGCGGGCAGGCTTGCCGCGTGGATCTTGCTCGCGAGGGAAAACGCATGCTTGTCAAACGCGCCCTCCCCGTGCTCCACCCACACTTCTCGCGCCAGCTCGGGATCGTGAAAAATCGCGATCGCCCGGAACAGATCGCGCTGGGTGATGCGCGGGCTTTTCCCTTGCGTGCCCTCGGCGGCCTCGGTGCGGGCAAACGGGCTGCCCACCTCCTCCAGCAGGTAGAGCACGCCCAGCACGAGCGGGCCGATCCGGATGCCGTTGAACTCGATGGCCTTGCCGAGAAAGGCCGCGCGCACTTCATCGGGGGTTTGCAGCGCCTTGTCGCGCGCGCGGGCTGCTGCGGCGGCGGATTTGGGATTGATGGGCATAAGACGTCGGGCGTGGCTGGATTACGAGACGGTGAGATGGGCGTATTTCGTGCCGCGGATCGTGGCCTGCTGTTCCTTTTCGTTCGCCCAGTTTTGCGTGACCTCATCGACGAGCACGTCGGTGAGACCCGCCAGGCTCACGTTGTCGCCACGCACGGGCAGCGCGGTGCCGGAGTCGAAGATGACCTGGATCTCGCACTCATTCTTGTCATTGAAATAAACGACCACGAAGACGTTGCCGTGCTCGTCCTTCAGCTCCAGCTTGTCGCCACCGAGCTTGTTGCTGGCCGAGACGATCACGCCATAAGTGGTGCCGAGCTCGCCCGTGCCGAATTGAATGTTGCCGCTGCCGACGATGTTGTAGGTAGTAGTGCTCATGGATTATTTTGAGGAAAGGGTTGCTGGCGTGGTGGTGCTGGTAGTGGGAGCAGGGGCGGCCGGAACGGAAGCGCCGATGACCTTCTGGATCTGCCGCAGCTCATCGGGCGTGAGTTTGCCGGCGTCATCCACCGCTGCCACGACGCGGCGCTGGTCGCCATCCTTGAACGTGATCACATCGAAGTGACCATCCGGCAGCGCAAAAGCATAGTTGGTGCGCCGCAGCAGCGTGCGGTCGCCCAGCACGCCGGAAAGCTCGGCGCGGCTGTAAATACGGGAATCAGTAGTATTTGGCATAGTGGTAAGTTGATTGATGATGGTTGATGGTTGATCGGGGAGTTTGTGGGATTGCGGATGGCAGAAACCGGATTGCGGAAGTAAGACGTGAATCGTGGATCGGATGTTCGAGCGGTCAGAAACGCCCGTTCCAATCAACTACCAACTCTCAACCCTCAATGCGGCGCCCCGCCGCTCAATTCGGCACCGGCGTGTAATCCGGCTCCGGGATGGCCGAGAAAATTGCGTACGTCTGCGTATAAGCATCGAGCGGATGGTGCTCGTGATGGGTCGGCTCCGTGTGCAGGTAATGCAGCAGCTTCGAGGTCTGGTCGGGCAGCACCAGCGCGCGGAGTGAGTCGCGCACCTGGTTGGCCAGCGTCATCAGCGGCGGATCACCCGCGCGGGTAACGCTCAGGTTCGCCCCTTTGATCGCCGCCAGCCCGCGATTCTGCGACACGATCACCTGCAACGTATGTTTTACAATCCCGCTCCGGTAATCGCCCTGCGTGTGTTCGCCGGTCCAGTTGAGGATCACCCGGAACCGTCCGGGCGCTTCCCCCAGCAACTCCATCACCTCGCCCGGATTCGTCGCGATACTCAGCACCCCTTTCTGCTGTTGCACCAGGGCGGCGAGCTGCGTTTTCACCATCGTGAAAATATCGATCTGGTTAAAAGCGATGCTCATGGCAGCGAGGAAAAGCGACTGCGGGAAACCACCCGCGAGCGTTCCCCGATCAGCGACCCGCTCGGCTCCGCCCGCTGGATCGTCGGCGCCAGCGGAATCCGCCCCTCGCCAATCGCCCGGAGCTGATCCCGCAACGCCGCCGCCTCCACCGCGTAGGGATTCGCATCACCCTTGAAGCCGCGCCGGTTGTAACACGCCTCGCAGGCCAGGATCAGCGCGCCATAAGTCACGATCTGCGGCACCGCTTCGCCCTCCGGCAGCGGAAATTGATACCGCCCCGCCAGCAGCGCCTCCACCGCCATCGAGGCCTGCGCTATCACCAGGTCCGCCGCCTCGATCACTCCATCCGCATTATCATCCAGCGCCTCCGTCAAAAACGGATCCGGAATCTTCCCCCGCAAATCATCAATCGTGAGATACGTGCTCATAAAATTCGTCATTGGTCATTGGTCATTCGTCATTTCCCCCCCCACCTCGTTCCTGGACTCCGTCTGGGAACGCAATGGTCTGCGCGCCTCCGTCGCCCGGCAGGAGACACTCGAATCATCACGCGTGTCCGAACCGCCGTTTGACCTCATGTCCACCCCTTCGTGTCTTCGTGACTTCGTGGTGGACCTCCCCCTTTGACGCCGGTCCCACGTCCAGCCCGGGACCGGCGTCGCTCCTATGGCTCGCGGTCGATGGCTAGGTTGCGTCCGTGCTGCCATCGGAGCCATACGCGAGCTCGGGTAGTCCGTAGCCGGCGTTGTAGCGCCCATAGGCCTGGTAGAGATACTCATGCCGCTTGAAGACATGGTCGCTCTCCGGCTGCGTCAGCGCGTTCAGCGCCACCGGCTTCTCCTCCTGGAAGAGGAACGGCTTCACCGGCATCCCCGTCTCCACGAGGAACCACGTATCCGGATTCGTCGAGAGCTGCGGCCACACCACCAGCTCGGCCGTCCCCTTGTTCACGTTACTCACCGCCGCCGCGGCGATGGCCGTTCCGCCTGTGTTCTGCGCCGTCTGCTGCACGAAGTCCGCCTGCAGGATCTGGCGCGCCGTCACTTCATTCTGCGGCGCCACGATCAGGAGCAGTTTCACCCCGAGATTCATCGGCGCCCCTGACTGTTCACCCGGCTCTTGATGTTCGTGCGCGCCGTCGCAAAGGAGTTCGCGCTCAGCTTCGCCGTCCCTTTGTTCGTGAACTTCACCTTGCTGTCCGTGTAGGCCTTGTTCGTGCCGAAGAAGGCCGAGCCGAGATAATCGTGCGCCGTGAAGCCGTTCACCAGCAGCGAGGCCACCAGCTCATCGGGATGCTGCGCCGCCGCCAGCCCGAGCGACTGGAACATCGGGTTGTAGATCCCGTAGCTGTCGCGCTCGATATCCGCCTGCTTCACCGCCACCGTGTCGTGCCATTCCTCGTTCGCGATCGCGAACTTGTAGGCGCTCAAGTTCGCGAAATCCACTTCGCCCGCCAGCTTGCGCATGCCCGGCACTGCGCCGAGCCAGTGGTAGATTTCCTCCGCGCTGCCGCTGGTCGTTTTCATCGCCACCTGCGGCCACATCGGCTGGCCCGCCTGGTACGCTTCGAGAAATTGCACGCGATAGCCTTTGAAGAGCGCCGCGAGAGTTGCCTGGTTGATTTGCATATGGGGTAGGGTCTTTCTAAGGAGATGGAAATTAGATGCCGCTCAGGCCGTTGAAGGCCGTCTTCAGCGCATTCGCGAGCGCCTCGGCACTGGTGAGATCGGAGGCATTGGCTGTCGCCACCGTGGCCGGCGTCACCAGCAGCCCGGCGAAGCGCGTATCCACGATCGGCAACGTCGCATCGCCCAGGTGGAAGCCGAGGAAGAGCCCGGCCTTCACCTTGTTCGTGCCGCCGGTCTTGTTCACCGTATTGTCATCCTCGACATACACGATCCGGCCCAGGCAGGTGGTGTCCACCGCATCCGCCGTGGAGTTGTTGAAGGCAAAGGCCCCGCGCTTGACGTTGATCTTCACGTCGCCCGCATTGCCGGTGCTGTTGTTTGCATCGGTCCCGGCGAGGTTGTCGTTATAAACCTCGCTCTGGCCCTCGCAGCGGCCCAGCACGCGGAGTCCCGCGCTATCGCTGGCCGGCACGGCATTGCCGCCGCTCAGCGCGACGAGAGTGCCCACATAGATGATGGTGGATGCCGCGACCGGCACGTAGGCAAAGAAATCCTTCGTCGGTTCGGGCGTATTGATGGAGTTGGTAGCTGCGCTCATTGTGGAAAGGGGTGATCGTTGGTGTTGATTAGTTAGTAGGGGGCGATCAGGCGGCGGTGTGCTTTTTCCAGGCGTCCTCGGAGATGCCCATTTGCTTGCGCACCTGTTCCTCCGCGCTGTTCGCGACGAGCACCCCGCTGCGCTTGGCCTCGCCGGTGACCAGCGCCGTGCGGCGACCGACCGGCACCGTGGCCGGCAGCGAGGCTGCAAAAATGCGCAGTTGCTCGTTGCTCAGCCGCGCCGCGCCTTCCAGCACATCGCCGGGGATTTCCTTCCCCTGCGCCAGCGCCGCCGTAATGATCTGCTGTCGCTCCGTCGTCACCGCTGCCGCGGTCAGCGTCCGCAATTGCGTGGCCAGCTTCCGCACCTCGGCGGAAAGCGTCTTCACCGTCTCCGCCTGGTCGGTGGCCGTCCCGGGAGTCTCCTCCCCGTCGTCGTCCTGGTCCTCGGAGCCTGGATCCATCTTCTCCGCGAAGGCGGTCGAGGTTTCTTCGATCAGTTCGTCGGAGGAGGTATTGGGATCGAGCTTCAGCAGCGTGCAGAGGAGTTGTTTGTAGTCCATTGGGTTTGAGTTGATCTGGGGGAGGTTGAGTGGATTGGCGTGAAAGAGGCTCAGCCGTGGGATCGCTCCATTGCGGCACACCGCGGCGGAGTGGAGGAACACCGCTTCGCCGCGGGCGTTGAGCTGCACCGTCGGCGAGAGATCGATGTAATGGCGCCCGCCGACGAACTGCTCGCCCTCCGGCGTCCAGGTGATGTTTTCGAGCGCGATCTCGCCGCTCGCCGCCACCACCGGATCGCCGTAGCCCGCCACTGGTGTTGGCTCACCGCGATACGCCGGGCTCTCCGGCACCGTGTTGTGATTGAAGTCGATCACCACCCGGTCGAAGTTGGTGCGCCGCTGGTTGCCCGGCAGTTCCCGCGCCGTCGTCGCATTGAAAATGATCCGGCCCTGCCCGGTTTCATGCACCCCCGCCGGCCCGATCACGAGCCGCGCGGGCAACTGGGGTTGACCATCGCGCCCCTTGGTCACCGCCACGCGCCCCGGCGCCTGAAAAGCGACCAGACCGCGATGAGAAGAGAGAATAGCTGGCATGTGGGCACCATGCCCTCACCTCCCAACTCCCGCTAACTCACCTGCACCAGATGCACCGGATCGTTAAAATCGCCACCAAACCCCAAAGACACCAGGAAACCCCTGGCTTGAAAAGCGGAGCGAAACAGAACCATGCCTGTCCTGACTTCGGTCGATTGGTGAGCGGGGAGCGGAGGTGCTTCTCGTGAAGCGACAGTTAATCCTTGGTCTTGTAATACATGCCATTGAAGGAAACGCCCATCCCGGCATACTCGTCGGTATTCTTGCCCTCGATCTTCACGATATGTTGATCAATGAAGGTGAAGGTCATTTCCGCAGGTTGGCGATTCTCTCCCCGGTCAAGGTGTTCCCGGTAAATAGCCCGGTTGCCGTGAAGCTGGGCCGTTCCCGAGATCTCGCCGACATGCGCCTTTGGCCCGCGAACGACCGTGCAGGAGAAAACGATCCCCCGCTTCGTCTCCGTGAGAGTTAGCTCGCCGTTGTGGAAATCGTCATAATGCCCGGCGATCCCTTTGGAGACCGTCCGGCCTGAATAGACCGTCAAGAATTCAATTCGTTCCCGGGTAAGGCTCGTGCGGTTATCCCAGTACTCGGGCCGGTTCTCCGGATGGTCGGGAGCTTCGGACGTGTCCGCATTGAACGTGATCAGCGACACCGCCTCCGCATCTCGATATGGGAGCCAGTCCCGTTGCAGACGACGCAACTCGGCTCGTTGTTCCTTTGTTAGCGAAGCTTCTATGGATTGATAGGTTTTGTTTAAAAGCGCATCCGCGCTCTCGAACTGCGCGCGCGCCCTCTGCAGCGCCGGAATGGGATTCGCAGAACAGAGGGCAGGCAGAATACAGATTCCCAAAATCAGTAATCCAACGCCCGCGCGCTTCCAATGATCAAGGAGCGGAACCTCACTTAAACCCCGATCTAAACTCACCCAAGGCATCCACGAAAGCTATCGACGCAAGGAGCTCCCTGGCGAGGGAAATCAGTGAATGTTCTTTGGGTCTTCGTGTCTTGGGGAAGAAATCAACTCGATTTGCGCGTCAGCGCCGATTACAAAGTGGCATGGAAGATCTTGGAAAGAGGCGGAAATTTTCTTGGCCTAAGTGGGGCTGGGGACTGGCGATTCTCGGGAGTGTAATCACCCTCTACGTCTTCAGCTATCGCACCGCCTGCCTGCGCCAGGACGCGCTCGGAAACAACTCCGACTACCACCTCGTAGTATGCGGACTCGCCGTTCCCTACAGCCCTGCCGTAGGCCGTGCCTTCTCCACCATTTACTGGCCCCTCATCGAGTATAATGGAGCCACGCAACCGGGAACGCCCATCTCGGGAACCATCTACGACCTCGATGAAACCAAGGGCGAATTGACCATCCGCTGTTCGGAGCAACAACTCATTCTGCTCCACATCCTACCGGCGCAAGCCAGCGCCGTCCATGCGGCCAAAACCGGAGCCGCAGTCCACGCTTCCTACGTCTCATGGCCCCGCTGGGAACAGCCCTTCGTCAGCGAATTTCGGCTGACCTCAATCTCGCTCGCCGAAGCTGCACCAGCCCGCCCGCAAACCACCGTTCGTTAAGCTCCATCTCGATGAGTAATTCCCCAGCTCCTTTTACCTACGTTCAGAAGGGTCGCAGTGTTTCTATGGTGATGATCACCTTGTTCGTGACGGCCATGGCCGCAATCTTTTTCCTTACTCGGGATGTCGTTTTCATGGTGCTCGGTGTTGCCTTTTGCGGCCTTGCGCTCAGTGGCTTTTATGCCTTCATCAAAGGGGAAACGTGGTCGTTGCAAATCGAAGACGGCCTCTTTAGTTGGTCGTATGCCCGCTGGCCGCGATCTTCTGGAACGATCAATTTGCAAGAGGTGCTTGAGGTCGTGGTCGATGATTGTTCCAGCCGACTCACGTTTACCTTTCCCGACGGGCGTCGCCAAAAGATTCATCTCATTGGCAATGCCGCCGGACTGCGAAACTATCTGGTCGCGAATTACCCGCACCTCCGCGTGAAATTTGTGGAAGGAACCTGATGACGAGCTTTCAGCAATTTTTAGCGGCAGGATTTGAAGCGGGTTTGTTTCGTCGCCTCGCCCCGGCTCAGCATGGCGTCATGATCGAGTTTCTGCCGCACGTCGCGCAAAAGCCTCCGGTTGGTGGGATGGACGAACCCTCAAGACTGGCGTGGGAAGCTGCTGGTTATTTGTTGGAGCATCTGGATGCGCTCGTTGCCTTCCAGCGGGCCGATCTGTGCGTGAGTTTCGACTGCCAGGTGCTCGTGGGGTCTGCCCTGCTGGCGACGCTATTTGATTGCGGATGCAATCTGCCTCCCTCCATGGTCATAGAGCATGCCCATCTGCTCAACAGCGAGCGTTGATCATCACATTTTACCCCGAGTATGCGGCGAGAGTTTGTCTTCCAAAAAGACCGAGCAGCCAGATCAATCCCACATACGCGCCGCCTGCGCCCGCGAGCCACAGCGAATCCAGTAGCGAGCCCAGCACCGTCTTGACACGGGAGGTTCCGGCCTTTTGCAGTTGGCGAATCAAGCCCCTGGTCAGGAGCACGTGCGGCACGAAGAAAAGGAGTCCTACCGGAGCCGGAAACCAGAACCATTGCGGAAAACGTCCCCGCGCCAGCACGGCGAAGATCGGCACCACCATCAATCCCAACGTCGCCACTTGGAGTATTGCCAGTTGAGTTGGAACCCCAAACTCACGCAGCAATGGGAGCGAAGTAATGACGCGCCAGGCGATGCCGATGGTGGCAAAAATCGCGAAAAGAAGAATCAGAGTTAGAGCGGCCAATCCCATATCCAGAAAATGATTGGATGGTGATAGGGAAAAATTCCCTCCGCTGCACGCTTCATTTTATCCCGTGTGGCCAAGCTGGAATTTGCAGGAATTTCGCTCGTTCACCGCTCCATCGCCGCGCTGTATTGCGCCCGACGTTTGGCCGTCCAGAAGTCCGGGTCTTTGCAGCGCTCGACATGGGCGAAGTAGCTGGGCAGGTCGATAAGCACATTGCCCGGCGTGACCTGCAGGTGCTCGATAAAGCCGGCGCGGCTGAGTCGCTGCAGGATGCCCTTGTCGAGCCGTAGCAGGCGTGCCGCCTCGGTGAGACGCACTTGCAGTTGATGGATGCGGGCCTTGGGCCGGTAGGTGCCATCGCCCTGGGGGACCCAGTCGAGCACGCCCACGGAGGGGACTTGCTCGCGGGGAATCTCCGCATAGCGCTGGCCCGGGGCGATCTGGATCGTGAAGCTGCCGGGCAGGATGCGCGCGGGTTGGTTGGGAAGTGGATTCGTGGATTTCATGACGAAGGACGAAGGACGAATGTTATGCGGCTTGGGATGATTCCAGGGTGCCGAGCGCGCGATAGGCTCTTTCGCAGCCGGTGCCGGGCAGGCAGGCGAGGAGGCCGAGCTGGAGCAGCTCGGTGGTCCTCGGGCGCAGGGTGAGCAACTCCAGCCCGCTCCGGCTGGCGAGTTCACGTGTCGTGCATGGCCCATGAAGCTGCCACGCTTCCAGCACCGTGCGGCGAAACCCCTGGACGCGCGGACGCAAGGGGGCCGTCGGTTCGTTTCGAACAGAAAGTGGATTCATAAACTGGGTGTCTTTGGGTCTTGGTGGTTATTTCTTTTGATCAACGGTTCGGCGTATCGTGGACGGGATGCGCAATGCCCCGCGTGCCCAGCAGGACGTGTTCGGCGGTCTGCACCGCCGGGAGGCAGTCCCGGCACACGAGCCCATGCCGCGAGATGCGGGCCAGATCGGTATCGCGGTGGGTGTAAGCCCCGGTCTTTCGACAGATGGCGCAACCGCCCGGCGTCGGGCCGATGGGGATGCAATGCGGACTCATGGTTTCAGCTTTCGGATTACCTTTTCGATTTGCTTCGTGGGCTTCGCGGTGAATTTCATCACGCTGTCTCCTCGCAGATCATCTCCGCGGGCTTGCGCCAGACCTCGATGCCGCGGGAAAGCGCGACCAGGGCGAAGTCCACGCGACCGCGCAGCATGTCGGTGATGAAGTTGATGAGCATCCATCGCTCGGTGTCGGGATGGATTTCGATGGTAAGCGGCACGTAGCCGAGTTGCAGGGCCGGGGCCTGCTCGATGTGCCAGATCTTGAGGGTGATGGCGCGATCAATTTCTTCCTGGGTAAGCATAATCTTGATGGGGTGGTTCACCACGAAGACACGAGGGCACGAAGAAGCGCTGACCTGGTGGGGTTTCCTGCGGTGCCAGCCGGCGTGGCGGCGCATCCGCTGGATAGGGTGAAAGGATGGAAGTCATCCCTTCGAGAAGGCCCTCCTCTTCGTGCCTTCGTGACTCCGTGGTGAAAGGTTTTTAGGCGGCCGTTTCCGCGGCTTGAGGTGTCGCTTCCGCTTCGGCGGTGCGGCGAAGCTTGGGTTACTTGTAATCATCGACCTTGTAGCGCTGGAACAGCTTGGCCGAGAAGGCGATGTTGCGCTGGGCGAACTGGTCGGTGATGACCACCTGGCGGCCATCGCGGAGTTCGATCATTTCATTGAGCGGCACGCCGAGGGCCAGTGCTTCGTCGAGGGCGAGGCCGCTGCGTTGGAACTTGGTTTTCGCCTTCTCGGCATCGCTGAGGTGGCGCTGGAGGAGTCGTTTGATTTTGAGGGTCGGTTTTTTCATGGCTGGGCTTCTGGTTGCGAGGGGTTGGTGGAATGGTTTTCGAGGGCCTCGATGAGGCGGTGATGGTGCAGCGTGATGAGCTGACTGAGATAGAGCCGCTCCACGGGCGGCGGTGGGGCCGGCTCGCGGCGCACGGCCTCGGCCAGCAGGGCGAGGGCATTGGCGGTGTGGAGGGCGAGTTCAATCAACGGTCGCGATTTGCTGGTGGGGGATGGAAACCGGGCGGGTGGAGTGGTGGGGTTCATCGGTCGATTTCGAAGAGGTCTTTGCGGAAGGTGAGTTGCAGCGTCTCGACTTCGCGAATGAGCGTGGCGAGACGGGCGGCTTTGCGGGAACGCTCCCGATGATGCGGAGCCGCCGCGACGGCGATCCCGTCATAGACATCGGCCCGCTCGGTGGGCGGAAGGGTCGGCAGGGCGCTCTGGGCAACCCGAAACAGGCAGTCGAGCGCGATCTGCTGGGGTTTGGAATGGGACGTAGGTTTGGTCATACTTAAGGAAGAAGTGGGGGCAAAATCGGTGAAGTTATTTTGGGAAACTGAAATGGTGGAGATGCGGATGATTTGAAATGGGGTGCTCACTCATTGGATGCGATTTATCGGCGTTTTGCTGTGCCTGTGAGCAATAATTGGCTCACTGAGTGTGGTTTTCTCTTGTGGTTTCCCCGGTTTTGGTTCATTGTCATTGCGTTTCTGATCCCAATTTGCACAATGAGTGAGCATAATGCAACTAAAAAAGTGAGCATTTCTGAAGATTTTCCGAAAAGGATTACTCGTCTTCGGAATTTGCTCGGCGATTCGCAGACTGATTTTGCCCAGCGGCTGGGAATTTCCCGAAACTATGTGAGCATGCTGGAGCAGGGGAGGGAGCCGTCGGCGAGCTTGCGCAAACTCATTGAACGCCTGGAGGCGGAGTCGCTGGCTCGCGAATCTTATGAAGACTCCCCGCGCGCGCGTTTGAAAGCGGCGCGTGAACATGCGGGGCTGAGCATCCGCGAACTGGCAAAGCGGATGGGATACGAGGTGGGGGTGTTGCAGGCGGTGGAGGAGGGTGGGGCGCGGATTAGCCGTCGGATGGCGCAGAAGTTGTGCGAGGTGCTGCCTGAGTTGGAGCTCGAGTCGCTGCTCGATGGCTCCGAATCGCCACGCGTGATGGATCAAAGCGGCGTGACCGGCACGGTGGGCGATACGCCGCCGATTCTATTTCCACCCGGGGTAAAGGCCCGCTACGTGCCTTTGTTGAGCTGGGCGCAGGCGGGCACGCTGGACAACGGCGCGCTCGATGAAGGCTACTCCTACGAAGGCGTGCTCGCGGTGGATTGCACCGATCGCAGGGCTTTCGGGGTGACCATTCGCGGTGACTCGATGTCGCCCCGAATCAGCGAGGGCGACAAGGCCGTGGTCTATCCCGGACGTCCGCCGCGCAATGGTGATACGGTGATCGCCCGGACGGTTCGCGGCGATGTGATGTGCAAGCTCTTCCAGTCGAAAAACGGCGGCGAGATCATTATCCTCTCCAGCTACAATCCCGCCTACCCACCGATCGAAATCACCCACGAGGAAATCGCCTGGATCTACCCAGTCGCTCAAGTGGTGCAGAATCTTTTGCGGGATTAGTGAATAAGCTTCACTTGCCTTCCCGTCGGATTTTATAACCATGGATACGATGAAACCCCTTGGAATGGCCGTGCTGGCGCTTTTTCTCGCCACCCTCGCGCAGGCAGATGACGAAAAAATCCCGTGGATCACTTACGAGGGAAAAACCTATCGCAACCCTCGCGTCAACCTCGTCGAGTCCGATGCCGTCAGCTTCAGCTCCGACGACGGCCCGGTGACCATCCCCGTCAAATCACTGCCGATGGATGTGGGCCACCTGTTGGTTGACCAAATTGCGAGCGCACGACAAATCGCCGCGCAACGTGCCGCCGATCAAAAAGCCGCAGAAGCTGAAAAAACCACCGGTCTCCGCCGTCTCGGCGGCAAAGTGGTGCAAGTGATTTTGGCGGGCGATCAACCAATCGCTTTACAGATGCACGACTACGAGTTCGATCTCGATTACATCCTCACCGGCTACCCCCACCAAGACGATTTAGTGGATGACGATGCAATCAAAACCTGCCTCGCCAAACCCGCTGGAGTCTCCCATCTCTCCACGCCCGAGGGAACCGTCCGCACCTTGCGCAAATACGAGTTTATGAAGTTTGCCGGGGAATAGTTTGCGAACTTCTAGGATTGTCATCGTCCCAGAAATTTGGTTCTCTCACTGGCCGTGATGAAAACGGTAATTCTCTCCCTCTGCGCCCTAGTCTGCTTCGCTTCCCAATCCAAAGCCCGTATTGGCGAAACCTTGGAACAATGCATTCAGCGGTATGGGGCAGTCGTTAAGCAGGAGTCAGGGATCATTGTTTTTAAAAAATCCGGTTTTTTTGTGATGGTGAAGCTTTATAATGAAAAAGTGGAGCAGATTGCTTTCTGCAAAGCTCAAGCTGATGAACTTGGTCAAGCAGGGGCTATTTCTGACAATGAGATCGAGTTGTTATTAAAAACAAACGGAGGCGCTTCTAATTGGAAAGTTCAGCCTGTGATTTCCACTGATCGACACTGGCAGACAGAAGACGAAAGTCTATTTGCGCATTATACTACTATTGATCATATGTTAGTCATCCAGACCAAGGATTGTGTTGTTCGTGATATCGAATCAGAAAAAGCGAAAGAAAAACAAAATCTGAATAGCTTTTAAGTTAAGGCATAAAGCAAGTTGGTAGGGACGAAGTTGGGACGGCGGATTTGGTCGTATTCTTTTAATGAATCATCTATTTCGCTCATCCGGTGCAGGCAGGTTGGAGCATTTTTGGCGAATGAGTGAGCATCGCCCCACATGGGCGAAGACATTCAATCCATCCTCAACTTCAGCGCTGATCCGTTTTTAAAGGCCCTCGAAAGCTGCCGTCAGGCCGTCGTGGCTTTTTATAAAACCCTCGGCGACAACAGCAAAAACGCCTCGCCTTTTGACCGCCTCGGCGAATCAGCCGGAGCCGCCGCAGATCAAATAAAGTCCTTCGGCGAGACTGTCCACCAAGCGCTAAAAACCATCGCCGCCAGCGGTGCAGGCCAGGCATCCCCTTTCGATCCATTGGTCGTGCAGGGGGAAAAATCCGTCGAGCTGATCAAGGCGCAGGCCGAAGAGATTAGCCGCGCCAGCCAGTCGGTGAGCCAGAAGAGAGGAGAGGTCAAATCGCCGCTTGAACACGACGCGACCGCAGACGCCAAGGCCGTGGAGGAAATCAAGCAACACGCCGAGACCGCTAGTAAGGCCAGTCAGTCCATCGGCGAAGGCGGCGAGAGTAAATCCTCCCTTTTCGCCCATCTTGCCGAGGGGGCCAAAGACCTCGCGGAAAAAGTCACCGGCTTGCACATCCCGCTCACCCCCATTGAAGGAGTGGAGACGGTCGTGGAAGGCCTCAAGTCCGTAGGCGAGGGAATCAAGCAAGCTGCTGAGACCGGCAAGCAACTTGGCACCCTCTCCAGCAGCACCGGCGAGAGCGTGTCCTCGCTCGTCACGTTAAAGGACGCCTTCGAGGAAAGCGGTGCTGGCTCCGAGGCGCTGCAAGGCTCCCTCGGCGCCTTGAAAACCGCCCTCGGCGGCACCAACGAAGATGGCCAGTCCACCGGCAACGCCTTCGCCAAGCTTGGGCTCAATCTGCAGCAACTCCGCAGTCAGTCCACCGCCCAGCAGTTCCAGCAGATCGGCGAGGCCTTGAACCAGCTCCCCTCCCACGCCGAGCGCTCCGCTGCCGCCATGGAGATTTTTGGCAAGCAGGGCGCGGACATGATGGCCCTCTTCGCCAACCCCGCCGTCTTCGCCAGCTCGCAACAGGCCATGCAGGACTATGGCGACGTCATGGAGCGCAACACCGGCATCTCCACCGCGCTCGTGAACGGCCTCGATCACGTCAGCCAGCAGGGCCAGCACCTCTTCGCCGGCATGCTCGATGCCCTCGGGCCCGCCATCCTCCCCGTCATCGAACGCATGGAGAAAGTGGACCTCACTCACCTCGGCCAGCAAATCGGCAGCATCGGTCGCCTTGTCGTCGAAGCCTTCGATGGCGGGAAGCTCGGCCAGCTCCTCTGGACCGGCCTCGCCGCTGGCTCCACCCGGGTGTTCAACGTGCTCACCGGCTCCTTCGCCGCACTCCTTGCCAGCGTGGGAACCCTCCTCGTGGAGGAAATCAAAACCGCCTTCACCGCCTTCACCCACCTCGGCGATATCTTCGTCATCGTCAAAGACGGCTTGATCGGTGCTATCGAAGCCGCGGGCGGCATCCTTTTGGAAATCTTCAAAAAACCCATCGCTTACATGCAGGCAGGCCTAGAGGTGGCGATTCAAAAAACGATGGAAACCATGGGGAAAATTCCGGGAGTCGGAAAAATGCTGGGATTGGGCGATTTCAAAGCCCAGAGCTGGCATGAATTATATGCCCAGCACGTCAAAGACAATGAGGATATATCGGATCAGGCAGTAACCGGGGCGAGCGATCACTTTGGCGCAGCAGGTGGTGCTACCTCCCACTATCTCGAAGCGCAAAACTACGGGCAAAAGATAGCGGATGTCGTGAATAGCGCTAAAGCCGCCTCCCAATTCGGCCAGTTAATTGACCCCACCGCCACTGATTCCGCTTTGAAAAGCGTGGTCACTCCGCTCCTCCAATCTGCGGCGCAAAAAGACCAAAAGAAGCGTGAGGAGCTAAATCCGCATGCCTCACCGCCAGCTCATCCTGCCGCCAAGCCTGCACCCCCGCCGGTGATCAAAGTCCCAGCCAGCGTTCCCGCCGCCAACGCGAAGAATCAGCAATCCCTGCAAAGTGCTGCGACCACTCCGTCCGGAAGCCCCGCGCAAAATCAGCCCAAAATCCAGAAGCCTCCCGAGGTCGATCGTCTCGCGAAGATGGGCCTCTTCATCGGCCGCGGTGGCCCGGCGGGCGAATCCCATGCCCGCGATACCGCCCGCAATACCGGCTCGCTCCTCACCGAGGCCCGCCGCCAGACCGAGCTCTGGCGGCACAACTTCAAGAGCGCCACCACTCCACACTCCGCCTTTTAAACCAGCCATGTCCTTCTCCTCACCCATCCCCGATCCCTTCGTCTGGAGAGGTCCCACCGACCTCAAGTACAAGCCCGCGAAGTGGAGCATCGGCGTCGATCGCGTCACCTGCACTCTGCCGGTCGAGGGGCCTTATTCCTCCATGCTGGCCAATCGTCCGGCCATCGGCCAGGTCGTCTCGGGTCTCAGCGATTTTGGCGTTCGCGTCACCCGGATTGAGATTGATCAGTTGGAGGAATCGCCGGCCGGGAAAATGACCATCACCCTCGAGGCTGCGGTCACTCCCGATCCCAGCTACGCCCTCATCGTCGAGCCTCCGCGCTACGAGGTCGAGTTCGGCGAGCTGCAAAAGAAGATCGAGTATCATCCCAAGTGCGGCACTCTCACCAATACTGGTGTGAGCAAAGGTGGCTGGGAAAGCTGGTCCCAGCTTGTTTCCGCCGACTACCAGCCCTCCTCGGCCGCCAATGCGTGGAGCTTCGAGACCTATCTCGCCATGAAAAAGGCCGGCGTCGATACCTACGCCATCGGTGCGCCGATTGTCCGCCGCACCATCCGGTATTTTGCCAATCCCGGCGGCATTGGGCAGAACTGCTACAAGCGCCAGCAACCGCCCGTCGATGTCGAGGCCCCGACTGGATATCAGTGGTTGATCGGTACGGATCGGCTCAGCCGCAGCGGCAGCAAAATGGAGCGGGTGCAAGAGTGGATCGGCTACGACGAGCGGCAGGATGCCAGCGGCGCTTACGTCACCGATCACCTCTACGACACGCCATGATCACGCCTCCATCCGATCCCGCGCGCGGCGACGACATTCTGCCCTGGGCGCTCAAGGTAAACCGCTACCTGCGCGCCATCACCCCGCGCCCCGGCGGCAGCGTGCTCCCCACCATCCGCTCTACCGGCACCAGCTACGAGGCTACCGCCGTTTCCGGTGGCCTCACCATTCCTGCCCCGCCGTCGTTCGATCTCAGCCTCGCTTTGGACAAGACTGGCGGCACTGGCACCGCCACCTTTGGCCTTGGCCTCGTTAACGGCAAGCTGCCATCCAACATCTTCTCCAGCCTCAGTTTCACCACCAGCGGCACGCACTATGTGAAGTTGCAATGCGCCACCGATGGAAAATCGGTCAACACCGTCGCCCTGGCGATCGACGACACCCCGCCCGCAGCAATGGATTCCGCGATGGGGGCCGCGCCGCTCAACTTCGAGGTCCTGCTCTACGCGCTGGTGAATGGCACCGCCTTCCGCGCCTGGAATACCGGCAACGTGCTGGCCTCCATTCAAGAAGCCATCCGCGCGCCCAAGACCAGCACCAGCCCGGGCGGCCCGGCCTTCGACATCTATTACACCTGGAGGATTGAAAGTGATTGAGTGGGTTGAATTGATCCCGGCCACCGTCTCGGAGCGCACGGAGGTTTCCAACAGTTCCTCGGGCAGCTTCCACGGGCAATCGTCCGTCTATGGGACGGCTTACGATTCCGATGGAAATGTGCAAACCACCGCCACCCATACTTTCAGCATCGCCCTGGCGGGCCAGCAACAGGCTGGCGGCACGATCAGCCCGGGGTTTACCATGCAAACCTTCAGCGCCAGCGCGGATCTGGGCGACGGCTACCCGAATGCCGAGTACGGCACGACCTACGACGATTATTCGAGCGCCAGCACGGCGGTGCGAAATGAATACTACGTCTTCCCCTCCAGCGGCTCGCCGCATACCACCTTCGATTACGCCGAGTCGCATACCACCTTCGGGCCGATCTCCACCCACACCCAGACGACGACCCAGCGCCCGGCAACGATTTACAGCCACTACTCCACCACCCAGCCGCTGGCGTCTTCCGACCGGGGCACCGCGATCACCGGCACCATTCTCTCCAGTTCCAATGGCACCTCCATGGTGACCTATGCCAGTACGACCAGCACCGTGTTTTACACCTCCACCAGCACTACCTCCTCGTCGTCCTCGATGGGGACCACGCTCGGGACTACCGGTGGCACGGCGACCCTGGCGAACGGCTCTTACTGGGAGCTCACCCACTATCTCGCGGAGAATGACGACGTGGGCTATTTCTACGAGGTCCAGGATGGCGACCAGCTCACCTCGATCTCCCGGGCGGGCGCGCTCTTCAGCCCCTTCACCTCCAAGTCGATCCGGCCCAATGTGCAGTCCGCGGGCGTGAATTTTTCGCTGGTCAACCCCAGCGCCACCTTCAGCTACGCCACCGTCACCGCCGAGCCTCCAGACGAGCACCCCACCTATCACGGCACCACCCTCGACCCCACCACCACGACGATCGTCACCGATGCCTCGGCGATCCCGATGGGGACCACCACCCGTAGCGTGAGCACGGGGAAACTGGTCACCCTCACCGGCACCAACGCCGGTTTTCCGATCCATACCTATGGCGATTCGTTTGTCGCGCATGCGACGAAGACGTCCACCCTCGGCGCGGCCTGGAGCGTGACGGCCACCACCACCGCCTTCCTCGTCACCGCGATCGATGGACGCGGCACCACCACCCCGGCGGTCACGCTGGTTTCCACCTCCTCCGCCTGGACGAACACGGTAGAGGATACCGCCGTCTTTTTCAGCTACGAAAACACCGAAGGCAGCACCGACAGTGATCATACCGATGCGGGCGTGACCCATGGCGGCGGCGGGATGAGCGTCACCTCGACCTGGGCAGTGGGCTATCAATGGACCGGCATCAACGGGACCAATGCCACGCTTCACTCCGCCCAGGCCGGCGGCTACAAGCTCGCGCCGAAGATCGACACCAGCGACACCGTGCCGGCGCTTTTCCTTTCCGCCAACCACGCGCTGGCGTCGGAGATGGTCGCTTTCTCCAGCGTGCTGGATTTTGGCCCGCAGCAGGTGCTGGTGAGCGGTCCGGCCCATGGGAGCGTGGTGGGAAGCGACGGCACCTCCGGGTATGATTTCGCGGCGAGCTGGAGCGGCAACCGGGCGACCTTCACGCTCCAGAACTGGAGCCGCTCCGCCTCCGCCGCCACGGCCACCGCCGCCAGCGGCACCACCCAGTCGTTTTCCGCCGAGGTGACCAGCGCCCGGGCCCAGGCGCTCGGCATCGCCACCACCGAGTCGCTCTCTGGGCTGCCCGGCGAAGAGCTCGACCTGCCGTTCCTCGCGGGTGGCCATCATCCGCACCCGCCCGCGGTCGATACGCTGTATTTTGCGCCCGGCTATTACGAGGTGAGCACGCCCACCGGGACCAGCAGCTATTTGAAACAGGGGGAAACGACCGTCAGCGTCGCGACCAGCCAGCTCAGCGCGATCCTTCCCGGCCTTGCCTTTGGGGCTTGCACGGTCACCAACGGCGGCATGGCCAATACCATCATCCTCGTCGAGACCCGGAACGAACAACCATGAGGGAGTTGAGAGTTTGAAGTTGATGGTTGATCGGCACCTTTGGCCTTCGGCCTTCCATCTTTTTCCAAACTCCCAGCGCCGCCGGCGATTTCCTCCTTTCAACTTTCAACCATCAACTCCCAACTAAATTGAAACTTGCGATCACCATCTGCGCGACGAAGAGCTATCAGTATGCGCTGGAAGTCCAGGCGCGCTGTATTCAAGCCAATCTCGCGGCGTTGCCCGAGTGTGAGGCGCATTTGATCCTCGTCACGGATCAAAGCCCGGTTGCGGAGTATTTGCAGTGCTGTCGCGAACTCTTCGGCGAAGCGGTGAAGGTGTATCACGTCGCGTTGCCGCTGCAGGACGGGCAGACGAATTACCAGACCGGCGCGCAACTCCTCATCGCGCAGATGCGGACCGCCGCTTTTACCAAGGCGATCGGGCTGGGGGCGGATGCGTGCTGGTCGCTGGATAGCGATGTGCTCCCGCCGCCGAACGCGCTGGAGTGCATGCTCCAGGTCCTCGCCTTCGATCGTGGCTACTACGGTATCGCCACCTGTCCCTATCCCTCGCAGGGCGGTGGCGGCTTTCTCTTCGGTCGCGGGACCATTCACAAGCAGATCGCCGAGGACATCTACGAAGACGAACGCGAGATCCCGCCTGAACTCGCCGCGCAGCTTAAAGCCCACCGCGAAAAGCTCACCGGTCCCCATCCTGATGAAAACTGGCGTCAGGAAATGAAGCGCTTGGAGGACGAAGTGAAACAGTGCAAGCCGCACGGGCAGGGATGGAAGCGAGGCTGAGTTTTAGCACGAATACATGATTTGCAGGGATCTCTATTCTGCGGCGACTACTCATAAATTCGCGCCGCCATCAGTGCGTCAGCAAAAAACCTCCAAGTTTCACTCTTCGGCGCTTCGATTCCGCAATTGATGTAATAGCCATCCATATCTTCAATCCAAGAGCCCATCGCTTCCAAAAAGCTCCCGAGATCTCGATTCCCCCACGCAGTTTGATTGAGTTTTAAATCTTCGGAGAGTTTAGCTATAAACTGAAGAAAGCTCTCTTTGTCGTGAATTACTTCAACCATTTCATTTAGTTCGGCCATATCGTTACATTCTACTCAATCACTATAGAAGTTCCATTGCCAAGTTTGAGCCTTATGGAACTACCCTCTGTTGTAGTGGTTTTTTTCCACATTTGACTCTGAACAGTAGCGGTATCCGCCCACTCCACCGGAACTAAATTCATCCTGCTTAGACGGAATGCCCCAAGACGACGATGGTCTAGGGTCCAAATCTTGCCCGCCATACCCGAATAGCAGGCAGATCAATAGGCTTAAGGGTTCCATTTGCAAGCGCTTCCGCGTTCTCCAAAACAGTATAGTCTCCGGTCTGATTCCTGATGGAACTTTGCATGAAATTGATATCCTAAGGATTCAGGGTTGCAGGAAAATCCTCAATGGCAATCTTTGCCTGAGCCAACGGATTGATCACCGCACCCGCTTCACCGGCAAATCGGTTCCGCAGAACGAAGCCGGTGGAAGCGGGCTGGGCCACCGGGGCCAATAATTTAGGAATTCCGCTGGTCGCTTTCAGCACTCCACCGGCGATGCTGGTTCCCGATCCAAGCAATTGGAGTCCTCCAGCCGCCCCATGGAAACCGCGTTCCCAACCGCTGCTGAAATCTTCCATGGAAAGACCGGTCGAACTGTCTCCCGCGATTTTTTTGTCCTCCGGCAGTCGCCTCGATGAAATCCAAGGCTCCCGTGGCGCGGGTAGCTGTGATTCCAGCGGCCAGTACCAGCGCCTACAAATTGCTGGCTCCAGTCCCAATCGCCAAATCATAGGCGGCCACCGGTCGCCACCCGTCCCATAGCGTCGTCGTGCGCTTGGTCACCGTACCGCCAACGCTCACCTGCTTCTGAACCCGCCGCCCCACCAGATCATATACGCAGTCCACTTGCGTTTTGCTGCTCGCATCCGCCGGGCTCCTCTCCACCCACCGCGTGCATTGATCCAAACTGCTCCACGTATACGTCCACCGCTCGTCGCCCTGCAGATTCCTTTACTCTGCTTACGTCAAATCCATTTTCCCCCGAGGAAGGGAGTCTCTTTTCCCGCTTTATGTCATTACGTCAAAATTTACCACCTGCTCTTTATCACTAATACTCTCAATCAGAAAATTTTTGTTCAAGACCAATGATTTCGACCGTGCCTTGTCCGGTAATGGAATTAAGAACCGCCCGACTAATAACAATTGCATCAGAAGGCTTTTCACCCGGAACATACAGTTCAAAAATCCGCTCGTCCTTTTCAAAACTAACTCCTAGAACCATCTTCTCTCTATAAGAGTGCGGAATAACATAGTTTTTAAGAGTGGCCAAAGTCATTTGCCGGGCTCGCTCTTGCAATTCATCTAAACTGTATTTTTTTTTGCTCATTACGGAAGCCAAGATGGACTCACCATGTCGCCGGTGGGACTAAATAAACTACGCCCTCCAAAAGGGTCAAGAATTGCACTACGCTGATTACGAAATGGACCAAGAACCTTTCGGTCTCCGAGAGATGACCTCAATACCCCATCCGGATGAACATGAGAAGACCATCTCCAACCCTGCTCGCTTAAACTTTGAGCTTGTTCGGGCGAAATTGGAACGGTCTGCGAATCACCACGCATGATCAATCGTCTACCACCGGTCGTGAACATTGCGAACTCATCGCCGGTGGCGGCAGAAAGAGCGGCTAAATCTGTTTGCCCGAAACCACGTTTCGGAATGATCGTGCTAGATCCATAACCACTTAATTTCTCAAGAACTTGAGCTTGAGCAGAATTTAATGAATCAACTCCTGCAGCAATTGCACGCAAATTGGTACTAGGAGTCGCAATCATTGTCGACTTTGCCGCTGATAATTCTCCAAGCGCCCCAGAAATAATACTTCTCCCAGCAGTAAATCCCATCAGAATTAGCCCTACCTGCTCGTTGAGTCGCTCCTGGTCGCGATTATTAATGCTAGTTCGCAAGGCTCGCAGCGCGTTCGCGTCTTGCAGATTGTTGATTCCATTGACGAACTGCGAATTTAGATCATCGGTCGGCAAGCCATCGCTCTTCCGCACTTCAAGCTCGGCTTGTAATTGGCGGAGACGAACCAATTCATTAACTCCACCAGCAATCCCTTGGTCTGCCATTCTCGAGACTTGCGGATTCTGCTGACTGATTGAGCGTTCATCGGAGCGGTCCTGTTCCAGTTTTTCATCCTTATCAAAAGGTGTTCTGAAGATGGGCAGATAAAACGTGGTGGGCAGAGGAAGGAACGCTATGTCCAATCCAATGGGATCATAATTCCCCACCGGCTGGTTCTCGCAGTAGGCGTAGAGGTTCGCGCCACCCGCTTCGCGTTCGGGATCGCGCGAGAGCCAGCACCGGGTTTTCGGATCGTGGTCCCGCTTCCCGAAGTAGTAATACCCCGTCTCCACATCATATTCCTTGGTCTGGTAACGGAACGGACAACTCTCCGCCCGCTCGCCCCATTCCGACAACACCTCACCATACGGACCGTAGCTGTAACCCGCCACCTGCACGCCGCTAGTTTCATCCGCCAATCCCACCACGTTCCCAATCCCGTCATAAATCGCTAGGCTCTTGGTGGTCGTCGCCCCTTTGGTTTCCATCACCTCGATCAACCCGCCGATTCCTGCTGCTCCGTTCATGGTCCCGCTCACATCCGCGCCCCAGGTGTAATACCGCTTGGCCGTTTCCTCGTTCTTCGCGTCGTAATCAACCTCCAGCACCGGTCGCCACCCGTCCCACAACGTCGTCGTCCGTTTGCTCACCACCCCGCCCACCGTCACCTGCTTCTGCACCCGCCGTCCTTGCAGATCGTAAATGCAATCCACCTGCGTCTTGCTCCCCGCGTCCAACGGGTTCTTTTCCACCCACCGCGTACACTGGTCCAAACTGCTCCACGTATACGTCCACCGCTCATCGCCCTGCAGATTCCCGCTTCCATCGAAGCTCAGGCTCTCATTGGGCGAGGGAACATATACATTTTTGATCTGCTCGGCCACCGCCGCCGCTCCTCCCGTCCCTGCTCCCGCCAGGGTGGCCACCACATCATACGCCTGCCAGGTTCCCGCCGTCGGCGTGTAGGTCACGTCGAACTTGCCAGTCGTCGCATCCACCGTCGTGGTCACATTGTTGATTTTCAGGGTGGCCGACGGGGACACCGAGCCGAAGACTTCCACCGTTGAATTATTATGGCGCACCACCGGGAAGTAATCATTGGTGATGTCTCCCACTGACCGCCCGGCTTCATCCAGATTGAACGTGTCGTTCTTGCTCCCCGTCACGCTTTGCAGGTAGCCATTGCTGTCATAGCCCAACGTCCAAGAGCCCTGTGGCGTGCTCAACTGATAGCAGTGTCCGTCCGCATCATATTGATACCCGTTATAAGTCAGCGTCTGTCCGGTGATCGTTGAGTTCTCGCTCAAGGTCCGTCCCAGCCCGTCAAAGCTTCGTGCCACCGACAGCACGCCCGCCAGGGTCACCGTCTTCGCCCGACCGGTCACCGAATCGTAATTGGTGAAAGTTCCGCCCGCCCCGCCCATCGTAGTGATCGAGTATAACGCTCCGGTGCCAGAGTCATCATAGGCATAGATCGTTTGCTTGCCTCCGGGCCAGATCGTCACTTTCTGCAAGCGCCCAAGGCTATCGTAGGCATGATTCACCCACTGCCCCGACAACACCCCGCTGGTATGCCCTTCCGTCGCCGGTTGGCCTTCCGTATACGTCGTCGTATGACTACCTGCCGCATCGGTAATGGAATTCACCCGCCCGGCCAAGTCGTAGCCGATGCTGCCCATTCCGCCCAAGGTCGTCGGCTCGCCAAATGCATTCGGGGCCAGGCTGAAACTCGCGCGCGGTGTCGTCCAGCTCTGCGGCGCTCCCGCCGCATTATACGTAAAACTCTCCGCACTCCCATCCGGAAACTTCCGCTGCAGGAGTTGTCCGGCTAGGTTCCAAGTAAACTGCGCATTCCCGGCTCCCGTCCCCAGCGTCTTCGTAATCGTGCTGCCATAGGAGGGCGTGCTCCACGTTTGATCCGCAAACCCATATCCCTGCGCGCCCAAAGCATCGCCTTTCAGCGAAGCTTTGCTCGTCGTCGTGTGTCCGTTTTGGGTTACCGTCGCTGTCCAGCCAGTCGTCCCATCGAAGCTGTCCACGCGGTGGCTGTTGACCAGCCCGCTCGTATCGGTCGGCAACCCTAGATTCGAATAATTCGTGGTGATCGAGTTCGCTGTTCCTGCTCCGACGTTTACCGTCGCACTCGCGATTTCCCCAAATCCATTCGGCGTCGCGCTCCAACTCGTCTGCGGAGCCCCCACCGTGCTGCTTCCCTGATACGGCACCCCGTCCTTCCACTGCGAGGTCGCGCTCAGGTTGGGGCCGCTGGCCACCAGCTGCAAGACACTGCCGCTGATCGTAGGCGTCGTGGTCACCGCCCGCGCGCTTTCTCCCCAAGGAATTTCGGTGGTCGCCTGCGTGGTCGGATTGTAGCTCCGCTGCCAGAGAGTTTCACCGGTCGCATCTTTCCATTCCCACTTGATCTGCGAAGAGCTACTGGTGACTCGGTTCACCGACACGTAGCGGCCCGATCGGCTGGTTTTCTGCAACGAGCCATCCGGTTGATAGCTGTAATCGGTTTCGCCGCCCGGATCGAGCACCGAGGTCAACCGACCTCCGGTATAGCCATACGTCGTCGTCGCCGTGCCTGAGCCGGTGGGACTGGGCGAGACATCGCTGATGATTCGTCCCAGCGCATCCAGGGTGACCGCCTCCGTCAGCGCCGTATCACTGCCGTGGGTCGTAGTCTGCTTCCAGCCGCTCCCGGGAAACGTGTAGCTGATATTCCACGGCTTCATCGCATTGCCGGTGATCGCGGTCGCCATCGTCGCTTTCGTAAACGTCTTGGTCAGGTTTTGCCCAGTCGTGCTATTGTTGGTCTGCAGCGTGATCGTGTTCGCATCTTCGGTCCGGGTGGTCGTCACATGCTCCGGCCCGACGATGGCGACGGTCTGGCTCAAACCGAACGGACTTACGGTTTCTTCCTGCGTGCGATTGTCCTCACCCGTCGCTTTCCAAGTAAGCAACCGCCCGAGATGGCCCGGATTGTAGCCAATGTCCAAGGTTACCCCATTGCGAGCTACTTCCGTCGTTCTTCCCAAGGCATCCAACGTATAATTGCTCGTAATCCCCAGCCGATCCGTATGGCTGAGCACTTGCCCTTCTCCATCGTAAGTATATCCCTCCGTCGTGCCGAGTGAACAACTAAAGGTTTTCGGGAATACCGTGTTCTGGAACTCCGTCGCCGTTGCATAATCCAGCTTCGCCCCGCTCTCGATGTCGTCGGTCTCGCTCGCAATCAACTGGCCAGAACTATTGATCGTCTGCACAACCTTGGTTCCTGCTCCCACCGCCTGATTGGTAGTGGTGCTGCGTCCACTCATCGTCGTCACCGTAAAGCTCCCATCGGAGTTCGCGGCGTAACCATAGGTGGTAAGCGAGCCATCAAATCCCTGGACCAGCTTCAATCCCCACGGATACGTCCCATCGGTGCCGGAGTTATATTGAACGATCGAATTCGTCGCATCGCTCGCTCCACTCACCGTCGTAGTGGCGGTGGTCATGTCCCCGCTCCACGTCGTCGTCTCCTGGCGAACATTACTTCCGTTGAACTTCTCCGTTCGTGTCACCTGAGAGCCGTTATACCCGTAATCCACTTCCGAACTGGCGCTCACCCAACTGGTGAGTAGTTCGTTGCCATCGTACGCGGCGGTATAGGGATTCGGACCACCGCTCTGCTGCACCTGTGTCAAATGATCAGGAAGGTACGTATTGGCATCATCATCCTCTTCCCAATCATAGGTATAAGTAGTGGTCTTTGTTCCGTCGCTGCCGCTTTCGACAATCTGATCAATCCGTTGCGGATTGGCCCATGTATCCCAATAAGTCGTTGTAATACTGGGTAGAGCAACTCCATTCAAGGACGTTTCATCAGCTACAGTATACGGGGAGGTGATTGTAGTGTAATTATTTGCATTGGCACTCTTTTCTGCGGAGGTAACATCCACACTTTTATGCAAAACCTCATTCCCTGAGGCACTGTCTGTTTCTGCAAAAGCCCAATGATCGATGAGACCGCCAGTACTAGCGGATGATTGGGTGAGGCTTATATTACAGGCCCCCTTCGACGTGGTAATGGTCAAGAATCCATTCTTGGAGTCGTCATGTTGAGGGTTTTCGACCGTCCAACTTTCGATCGGCCCTTGACCAGATTTGATTGAATATCGGCCAGTGACGGAGTCTTTAGCTTGCACTTGATCTGCACGGTAAAAATCAATCTTGTAACTGAAGCGATCCCCCAGTTGGGTGACATTTACCAGATACGAAGCCGACTTCAATTGGACCAGCTCGGGACGCCACCATTCAGTGAGATAGTCATTATAAGTTTTCCAACGACCATTTTTATTGTTCCATACCCCATTCCAGTCAAGCCGAGGTTCGCGATCCTCCGGCTTCCCAGAGAAAACGGCATCCCATTTGCCATTCCCTGACACTGATAAGATATTACGATTTGAAATTGCTCCAGTCCCCCCATTTTGATCGCTTACGACGATATTGCGAAACAAAAATTCCAACTCACATTCATTGCTTGCTGAATCATCAAGTTTTACCACCAGTCTTTCATTGGCAAAATCTGGTATGATCGATAATGGCTTCGGTTGCACTGGAATATGGGTATCATCACCTGAAAACTCCTGCTCAAAATCTGCCTGATAACGGGCATTCCAGCCAAGCACCAAGTCCAAGTATTCAGGTGCATCATCGTGTGTCCCCCAACTTACATCATTAAAACAAAGAAGCTCATAGGAATTGCGATCATAAGAAGTCGAGTTTACATCAATATAACTTTGCCATAGAGCTTCATTGGTTTGGCCATTTTCATCAGGCACATCGGGCACAAAAAGCTCATATGAATTGGGTGAAATTGACATTGATTGCCAAGTTCCTGATATTGATAAAGTGCCACCAAATAGCCCGACATCCGATAGGCTAACGGATTGCTCTTTATCAGTTAAAACCTGGGCGAGCAACTGATCTCCTGGATGATACATGGTTTGCGAAGTGCCATCCCCACCAATCCCCACCCAGGTTAATCCCCGTAATTCATTAATTAAATAACAAGGTGAGGAATAATACATTAATACTGTTCCTGCCACAGAATCTGCGCCATTGCTTTCTAAGGGAAAATATCCGAACGTATTTGCATTAACATTTCCACCATTTGTGGCATCAATTGTGCCGTTGAAGCCAAATGAGCATCCCTGGCGAAAACTACTTTTATAAGTAGGCCACTCATCTCCGCTTGGGTTGAGAAAATCCCTCTTTAGAGGGAGTCCAGAAGGAATTTGCCCTGCATCTACATATGTGGATTTTAAATTACTCTCATCAATCGAAATCGCTGGCCATGCAAGCATCTGCATTTGCCGTAAACAAGTAGCCATGCTTGCCAGCTGTTGGTGAAAGTTTTCAACCGTCACAAATTGATCCAACTCGCTGGGAACTCCGTGATTCCCAAATGAGGTAAACTGACTTTCCACACCACAATGTTTGTCGCTCATTCTAGGGTCATCGAATTTCACGATGATTTTACGCAGCTCATTTTTTGCTTCCCTTAAAAGAGATATTTGCTCTGCAACCGATAGGCTATCAACCTCTTCTTCCGTCGGGTTGGCTGAGACGATGTTCCAAGCGAATGGTTGAAATGGGGATTCCGGTTGAGTAGAAGAACTCCCTTGATATTGATTGGCTCGATTTTGCAACCGAATCGAAATATTACTTTGATCGTGGAGTAATTGTTCTCGGTTTTGAACGGCATTCAAAACCTCGCTCAGCGTTTGCCCTTGGCAAACGTATCCCGACAAAAACATTATATAAACGGTCACCAAAAATATATATACCCTCATTTTCATATTACTAAAATCCTGAATATTCTTTCGAATTTTACCGGTCGTGCTGCCTGCCGCTCCATAATGATGGGCAGCGGAGACAAATAGCCTTCATCGAGCAATGACGTTAACTTGCAGCTTGAGCGTAGGGTTGTTCTGCTTCCCGATGGGAAGGCCCAGCGCATATTTTTGGGCGATGGTAAGACCGTCGCCGTCGGGGATGTAATTAAGATTGAGATATATCGTCCCAAAGTTTTCCAACTCCCACCAATCCGGGACGCCATCTCCATTACTATCGTAACTGTTCGGGCTTCCAGTGAGGTCGAAGGAAAAGAGATACTTGGCCTGCCCAATGTTGGCCAATGCGTAATCATCAGCCGCCCCATGCCCTGGTGCATTCCATGGATAATCGGTTCCATAGCCTACTTCAAGTAAGCGAGTATAAAAGGGCTGCGCCACCGTCTTCAACTGTCCTAGATTTACTGCCGCGTAGTCGTCCGTGTTTGCGGTAACGATAGGCACCCGGCCTCCGCCGCTTTGTGGAGTGCTCCAACTATTGATCAACAGCATAAGTTTGTAGCCAGTTCCATTCGGAGCGGTCATATCGCCAATGCCCCCAGGGCAATTCGCTGCCAATTCGTTGTAGGCGGTGGTTGCGAGCATCTTGAGTTGACCTTGATTAATTGCCCCGTAATCATCGGCAACCTTCGTGGCACCCGTATTGGAATCGGTTGCAATGATCCCACGTTCATACCACCAGCCTGGCCCTGTAGCAGCGAGGGGCAAGAGAAGGACAGTATTGATCACCACGGCGATGCCCCCCCAATAGGTAGCCATACGCCCCCGTTCTTTTAAGACATTACGTTTCATAAAACTGAACGATAAGAGCAAAAGCTGAACAACTGCTGAAACTATTGAGGAGGGTTTGCGATAAAGATCCCCATTCCGATGTCTCCTGCCGCACGCTGGACGCGAATGACTCCTCCTACAGTGGCATCGCCATTCTTCTTCACTACGAAAGCATTGGAGGGATTGCCCACCGGTAAGCCGTTGTTCCCGTAAACCGGATTGCCACTTGCATCCACTTGCGGCTTTCCATTGCCCACGACAAACAGGTCATCGGTATCCACCCAAGTATGAGAATTACCTCGTTGGATGTTATACTGGCCGATGACGGTCGAGTAGGCGGCTGTGGATGTCGCATTATTGCCGATGGCTGTCGAATAATCACCATTGGCAATGGCCAACGGTCCCAGCGCTGTTGAGCCCAAATTGTCGGCATACGAAAGGTCTCCGATCGAAATCGAGTAATCCCCATAGGCGCGTGCACCATCCATGCCACCGGCAAAGGCCGCCGAATAGTTCCCGCTGGCAATAGAACCGACTCCAACTCCTGAAGCCCAATCGCCATAAGCAGCGGAACCGCATCCCAGAGCACTGGATTCTTCGCCACTCACCCAGGTTCCATCGCCCAACGCAATCGAGTAATCCCCTTGCACAAACGCTATGTCCACCCCGCCGCCCATGGCCGTCGAAGAATTACCAAACACCTCTGATCCGTTTCCAATCGCCGTGGAATAGTCTCCTACGACAGAACCATTTAACCCTACCGCAGATTCCCCTCCTGCATATGTTCCGTCCCCAATGGCTACCGCGTAATTACCGATCGCATTGGCTCCATCCTGGCCACCACCCACAACCACCGCATTCGATCCGTTGGCATAGGAGTTCATGCCAATTGCCGTAGAATAATCATGAACGGCACAAGATCCAGGTCCTACGACGGTGGCATTTATTCCTCCTGCCCAAGCACCTGAACCAATTACTATCTGAGAAGCACTCTTTTGGACGTAAGTTCCAACGGCGCTTGCGCTTGTGAGCAACGCATTGCCATCCAAGGTAATGGTAGAGCCGCTCAGCGAGGGGGTGATTACCACTTTGCCCACACTTCCCGAGGCGTAACCAGGCGCGACCAGTGTCAGTGCGTTGTTTTGATCCAGCACCATTTTGTCAGCAGCTCCATTATTTTGCTGCCACCGCCAAATCACCGAGTTGCGATAGGCCGTCAAGAGGATTGATGAATTGCCGCTCGCGCTGTCCGTGTAACTGTAAAGCAACCCTTGGTATCCAGTGCTCCCAGCGGTCCCGAACTTGAAGCTATTTCCATAGACATCAAGCATTCCACTTACCGTAAAATCACCGGCGTCTGTTCCATAGGGAACTACCGTATAATTCCCCGAGAGGGTCGCCGCCCGCCCCAGCTCCAGCCCCAGAAAAGTCGTCGCCACTGCAATGCAAAGTAATCGGTTCATTTCTATGTGTGTAAATTTGCCGAATGGCAAGAACCCCCGGAACCTCGATTGCAAAAGGAAGCCAAAACAATTCACCTACACCGGAAAACCAGTCGCAGGGAGTCTGAATACCTATTGAAATAAACTAATCCGCACGGACTCGAAACCAATTCGCGCCTTTCTCCCAACATATTCCTCGAAAATTATCTTATAACAGAAAAAGATGACGCACACGGTTTCACTGCCTTTTTGTGCCTTCTCCGGATCGAAAATGGAATCCGGCTTCCCGTAAAAAATTGCTCCAGCCTTCCGCCTGTCAGGGCGACAAATAGGAACTTTAAGGGAATAACTGTCTGCGGAGATACCGCTCGCGATCGCTGCTCTTGCGGCACGGGTGGCACTGGCCGCGTCGTCTCAAAAATTCGCGCTCCGCCTTCACCTCTTTGCAGCTTGAGCATCGGCGCTGCCCCTCGGGGATTTCATCGTCCGGGTTCGAAAGGCGAAAGGGAGCAGGCAATTCCACCACGCTATGGGAACTACCATTTTCGCTCCCAAGAAAATTCTCCCGCAGCCGGAACGACACGATCCCCTCGCCCTTCAAATAAACTTCGGAAAACAACGCGGTGATGAACTCCTTCTTTTCATGGGTATCCACGAGACGCCCGTAGCGGTATGCACCCCGGACTACCTTGCACGCAAAGTCCTCCAGACTCCATTTCTCAGTCGCCACCTCGGGCTTGCGCGACTCCTGCACCTGCCCGCTCCTTCGCCACTCGAAGACGCGGCCACAAGTATAGCGATAGAGTACAACCGGTTTTTGCAAGTTTTACGCATATCTGGACACTCGCCTCAAAGATTTAATGCCGTTGATGGAGGTGGCTTCATTTGGATTTACAGGGCCTTTAGAATACTTTTCAACAGCCCAGGAAATTTCTTTTCCAAATCACGCGACCGAAGTGAATTGTAAAACTCTTTTCCTTCCGCCTTTGACTCCACGATTCCCGCGCTGCGTAGAATCCGAAAGTGATGGGACATACTTGACTTCGGCCTGTCCTGACAGAGCACGCCACAGGTCAAAGCCGTAGTCGCGGCGAGCTTCTTGACGATCTCAAGCCGGATTGGATCTGAAAGTGCGTAGAGCACTTCGGCTAAATCCAAGTCATTTACGTCGGGTCGCGGCAGGCGTCTCATAATTTTACGAATGGTCGTGTTGACATCGAATGTCAGTTCGATTATTGTCGAACTATTAAACAATAGCGGGCTACAGTACCAGATTTGACGTAGAAACTCAAATACGAACGTCCGGCTGAAAGGCTTGGGCGTCTTTTTTGGGGAGAGCACGTGGTTCGCACCACGTGAAGTAATAAAAACTCCGACCAATCTGAGGATTATTTGTCGTCAGAAAACTAATGAGAATTATGAAAGCCTATATCATCAAAAATCCCGGACAGGGAGTAACAGCGTGGGAGCAAACAACCTTGCCCGACCCGAAGCCAAATAGCGGCGAAGTAGTTATTGCGGTGAAGGCGGTTTCACTGAACTTCCGTGACGTTTTGATTGCAAAGGGACTGTATCCCATTCCGCCCCTGCAAAATGCTATCGCCGTGTCTGATGGCGCTGGCGAAGTAGTAGAAGTTGGCAGTGGTGTAACCAAGTGGAAGGTTGGGGATCGGGTGTGCGGTTCATTTTTCCAAAGTTGGAAAACGGGCCCAATTCCTGAGGATGCGCAGGCGTATGCTTTGGGCGGCAGCTTGCACGGGATGCTCGCGCAGCGGGTTGCCTTGTCGCAGGATGGAGTAGTGCGAGTACCGGAACATTTGTCTTATGAAGAAGCGGCCACACTGCCGTGTGCAGCGTTGACGGCTTGGAATGCTTTGGTCGAATCAGCCAATCCACTTCAACCCGGGGCAACGGTGTTAACGCTCGGCACTGGAGGCGTCTCGATTTTTGCAGCACAAATCGCGCTGGCGCTGGGATGCAAGGTAATTGCCACGACATCGGGTGATAGCAAGATTGAGCGCCTTAAAGCGTTGGGAGTAAGTGCGGTAGTTAATTACAAAACGCATCCTGAATGGGACAAAGAAGTGCTGGCTGTCAATGGGGGTAAGCATGTTGATCACGTCATCGAGGTTGGCGGGAGTGGAACATTAGAGCGTTCGTTGAACGCGGTAAGGACTGGCGGAACGGTGAGCTTGATCGGTGTTTTATCCGGCTTGGGCAGTGCCATTAATCCCGATCCAGTGCTTTTCAAGAACATTCGACTCCAGGGCATTCTCATTGGTTCGGTGCAGATGTTTGAAAACATGAACCATTTGATTAGCAGCCATACGCTCAGGCCGGTCATCCACAAAGCGTTCCCGTTTGATCAGGCTCACGATGCATACGAGAGTTTGGAATCATCGGGACACTTTGGAAAAGTCGTGATTGGTGTGGAATAGTAACTGGAAGGCGGCGGACCGCCGATTCCTTGAAATCCCGTCTAAGGACTAATAACTTCAATCCATGAGCGAGCATTTTCGCATATCCAGTCTTGTCCGACCAAAACTGGAAGAAATTGGTCTTTCTCCGGTTGCTGTGCTGCGACACGCGAACCTGCCACTCAACCTTTTGGATGAGACGAAAGTTTTCGTCACCACAGAACGGCTGTTTGCGTTCTATAATGCGATTGCAGAGCTTAGCCCCGACCCTGCCGTCGGGCTAAAACTCGGCAGCGAGGAGAGAATCGAGCGCTATGATCCGATCGCGATTGCCAGCCTCTACACGCACTCTTTTCGTGATGCGCTGGCTCGCGCGAGCCGCTACAAGCGGTTAGTCTGCCCCGAAACCATCAGTGTCATTGATCAAGACTACACCAGTTTTGTTCGGTTTGATTGGCTGCTTGCAGATGGGCGCGGCGAGCCGCCGGTGTTGATTGATCATTGTTTTGCATGGCTTTTCGGGATTGGTCGTCGCGGAACGGGCCAGCCGATTACGCCAATTCGCGTGGAATTTAAGCGCAAGCCATCCCATCGCGAGATTTTCACCGAACATTTCGGCTGTCCTGTCCGTTTCAATGCAGACGCCAATGCGATGGTCTTCAAAAAGTCCGACTTGGATCGTCCGTTCCTTACCTATAATGCAGACTTGCTGGCGATGATCGCGCCGCAGCTTGAATCCGAGCTAGCTTTTCAACAAGCCCAGCAGACCACGCGAGACCAGGTAAAGACCACACTCAAACGGCTCCTTGCCGGCCAAAGACCTGATATCAAGGAAGTGGCCCGCGAACTTGGTCAAAGTGTGCGCACACTCCAGCGACGCCTGGCTGAGTCGGGGGCCACGTTTCAGGAGTTACTAGAAGACGCCCGGCGCGAATTGGCGCAGCACTATCTGCTGCACTCATCGCTCGAACTCAACGAAACCGCTTACCTTCTGGGCTACGAAACCGCTAGTTCTTTCTTTCGTGCATTCACTCAGTGGGAGGGCGTTCCTCCCGGTCGTTGGCGGGAAAAAATGGTTACGCCGCCTCTTTGACAGTTGACGGCAAGGAAGCGGCATTGCCTAATTCTCTACTTATCGAAAGTGCCAATCATTGGCTTTAGTTTAGTCTGCGAATCCAACCTTCTGATTCGCGATTGATCGTCCGGATGGAATCCAGCGCTGCGCGTTGGTTGCTAGCGGTTATATGGCATGCAAGCCATTCGGCCTCTTATGCTTAGATATGACGTGTTTTGCGTACACATTGGCACGTGCTGCGAATGACAGCGGTTACGCCGGTGTTATTTTAGCTCCATGAACACAAACATCACTTCTACTTCGACGAATGGTCTCCCTTTAAGCGGTCGTGTTGCCCTCGTCACTGGCGCCTCTTCGGGCATCGGTGCTGCTACGGTTCTTGAACTCGCCCGCCGCGGAGCAAAAGTCGTCGCTAGTGCGCGTCGTCGCACCGAGATCGAAAAAATCGTGGCCAAGATTATAAGCGAGGGCTTTGAAGCGACTGCTGTCGTCGCCGACGTAAACGTCGAAAAGGACGTGGTTGATCTCGTGGAAGCAACGGTCAAGACCTACGGTCGCCTTGACATTGCGTTCAACAATGCTGGGACGGAAGGCGAATTTTCGCCTTTTGTTGATCAATCGAATCAGGTTTACGACACGATTTTTAACGCCAATGTGCGGGGTGTTTTCTGGTCTATGAAATACCAGGCAAAAGCCATGCTGGCTCAGGGCTCCGGCACCATCATCAATAACGCTTCGATGGGCGGGGTGATCGGCTTTGGTAACGCTGCGCTTTATATTGCGAGCAAGCACGCGGTGCTTGGGCTTACCAAGACCGCTTCTATCGAGTGGTTCAAGCAAGGAGTGCGGGTCAACTCGATCTGCCCCGGGTTGATTGACACGCCGTTCCAAGACCGCGTCTGGGCGTCGGAAGAGGCGAAGAAAAATTTCGGAGCGGCCTCGGTGCCGGGGCGCATGGGCACGCCGGAGGAAATGGCGAAGGTTGTGGCCTTCCTCGCCTCCGATGATTCCACGTTTGTTTCCGGTCACGGTCTCCTCGCCGATGCCGGTTACTCGATCGCCTAAGTCAATCCGGATCACGCTGCCAATTCGTAACAAACCATCCATCTGGCAAATCAAAACCCTATGAATACGTTCAAAAAATACACCATCCTCGCACTGGCTGCCGCCGCCGCCGCGTGCTTCTCGACTCAATCGGCCAAAGCTGAGATTCCGCTTCAGCCTGCGGCCAACGGTGAAGTAACGCTTGTCGTCGACTTCGACGTGAAGCCTGCTGCCGAAGCCGAGTTCGAGGCGTACTTCCGCCGCTCGGTGACTGGCGCACGCCAGGAGCCTGGGAACATTCTCTTCAACGTCCACAAGGTCATCGGCTCTGAGCACAGCTATGTGCTCTACGAGATCTGGCGCAACAAGGACGCGGTGAAGTTCCACTTTGCCCAACCCTACACGGTTGAGCTTTTCAAGATGTTCGACCGCGATCTTACCCACCCGCTCGAACTGCACTTCCTCCAAGACCTTGATCCGCAACCACGTTCCACGCCAGCCACGGTCAATGGTGAGGCAAAGAAGTAACCCGTTTAACAATTAATTGTCGCATGAATCTCCAGCCCAGTGCCAACGGCGAAGTAACGCTCGTCGTCAACTTTGAGGTGAAGCCCGGTGCCGAAGCCGAGTTCGAGGATTACTTCCGTCGCTCGGTGATCGGTGCCCGGCAGGAGCCTGGCAACATTCTCTTCAACGTTCATAAGGTCATCGGTACCGAACGCAGCTATGTGCTCTACGAGATCTGGCGCAACGAGGATGCGGTGAAGTTCCACTTTGCCCAGCCCTACACCGTTGAGCTTTTTAAGATGTTTGATCGCAACCTGGCTCGCCCGCTATCCGAAGGGGGCCTGCGTTTCGTCGAAGATCTCCTGCCGCAACCACGCACAGCATTGACCAACGGCAACCCGGTCTCGGCTTAAACGAGCCATTGAGCCAAACCAACTAACTAAATAGAACAGCCATGAAAACCAACTTACGTGCAATCCATGCTGCAGTTTGCGCCCTGATCCTCGGGGCTAGTGCGGCTTTCGCCGAACCTGCCGCCACGCTTGAACTCCCGGATCGGTTTCATCCCGGAAGTGCGGTGCTCGCGCCAGACGGTCGCCTCTTCGTATCAAGCATCACGACCGGTCGCATCGTGGTGTTCGCGCCCGGTGAGAAGACGCCGCACGACTTCATTGACGTAGCGAAGTCCGGCGTTGACTCGGCGATGGGCATCAAGGTGGATGTCGCTCATTCGCGCCTTTGGGTGTGCACCGCTTCCTTCGGTCTGGATCAGACCCCAGGGAACCATCCGACGGCGCTCCTGGCGTTCGATCTTGGCACGGGAAAATTGTTACAGACCTTTCCTCTGCCGAAAGGCGGTCTGGCCAACGATTGTATCATTGCTCACAATGGCGCAATCGTCGTGACCGACAGTTTTTCGCCGCGACTGCTTGTTCTGCGCCCTGGTGCGAGTGCGCTTGAGGAATTGGTGCGCGACGCGGCGTTCACACCGCCGCCTGGAGGCTTCGGCCTAGACGGGATAGTCGAACTTGAGGATGGCTCACTGCTGGTCTCGAAAAACTCCGCAGGCGAACTTCTACGGATTGCTGACCCATTTGGGAAAGCACCGAGCATCACCAAGCTTACGACGTCGCGTTCCCTTGCCGGTGCTGACGGCCTCGTGCTCGGTCCCGACGGTCGGATTTATCTCGCAGAGCCGGACTTCGCGGGAACGAACGGTCGAATTGACATCGTTTCGCCGCACGGTTCGAGCGCGCGGATCGAAACGCTTGCCGATCATTTGGTAACACCATTGTGCGTCATCGTCACGTCCAGCGGATTCTGGCCTGTCGAAGGACGGATGGGACCAGTGCTAAACCCGAGTCGCAAAAACGAAGACCCAGGAAAAATGCGGTTGGGTTTTCATTCGCAACACTAAGGCAGATTCACGTTGCCCGCTGTTTGCAGCGGGGCTTTTAAAAAACACCGGTAACTAATTTTTGAGGAAACCCACATGACTACAACAGCGTCAACTACCACTCCGACGTCGGATAATGGAAAGCAACTGACCCTCTTGGCCTTTATCACTGCGAAAGCCGGTCAATCCGACGAACTGGGGCGGCGGCTTTCGGCTCTGGTCGATCCCACTCGCGCCGAGCCCGGATGCATCAATTACGATCTCCACCGATCGAATGACGACCCGTCAGTATGGGTCATCTACGAGAATTGGCGCACCCCGGCGGACCTCGACTACCATTTTCAAACGGAGCATTTCCTGAACTTCAAGGCTAGCAGTCACGAAGTATTGGGTGACGAAATGGATCTATGGCGCTGCTCGATGACATCAACTCAAATTGCGCCAAACAAGTAAACGAGCTGGAGACAATGATGAAACTGTTTGAACCAATCACTTTGAAAGGATTGACCCTTCGCAACCGACTGGTGGTCTCGCCGATGTGTCAATACTCTGCTACGAACGGCTTTTCTGACGACTACCATTTAATTCACCTGGGGCGTTTTGCTCTGGGGGGATTTGGTTTGGTAATTGTCGAAGCGACCGCCGTTCTCCCAGAGGGAAGGATCACCCACGGCGACCTTGGTCTGTGGTCTGATGACCAGATTGAGGGCTTGGCCAGAATTGTCAGGAGCCTGAAAGCCTACGGTGCCGCTGCCGGCATCCAAATCGGCCACGCTGGCCCGAAGGCCAGCATGCAGAGACCTTGGGACGGAAACGGCCCCCTGAATGGTTCGGACTTTGCACGAGGTGAAGCGAATTGGGAAGTCGTTTCAGCGGGAGATGCTCCATTCGCGGATGGCTGGCTGAAGCCAAAGGAGTTGGGCATTAAAGAAATAGGACAAGTAAAACAAGCCTTCGTTGCGGCGGCTCGCCGGGCGGAAGCTGCAGGTTTCGACGTGATCGAAGTTCATTGTGCGCACGGTTATTTGTTGAACAGCTTTTTGTCGTCCCACACCAACAAGCGTCAGGATCAGTACCGGTGGCACCCGGGAAAACAGGATGCGGTTTCCGCTCGAAGTTATCAAAGCGGTGCGGCAGGTTTGGCCGCAACATAAGCCTCTTTTCGTCAGAGTTTCAGCAGTTGACGGGATTGCGGGAGGTGTTTCCATTGATGACACCGTCGTCTTTGCCCGGCAGCTTAAAGAGCTCGGTGTGGATGTGGTGGATTGCTCCTCTGGAGGCATCGCTCCACACTATGATGCTCCGCGCGGCGTAGGTTATCAGGTTGGTTATGCAGCTCAGGTTCGCCGCGAGGCAGGAATCCAGAGTATGGCGGTGGGATTGATTTTGAGCGGACGCCAAGCAGAGGAAATCATAGTGAATGAAGAAGCTGATCTGGTGGCTATCGCTAGGGAAGCGCTGGCAAATCCCAATTGGCCTTTACATGTGGAAGCGGAATTCTCGAACCCAGACTCGAAGCCTTCGTTTGATTCATGGCCGGTACAATCGGGCTGGTGGCTTGCCGGGCGTGCCGCGCAACTGGGGCGAGTGAAATCGACCGCTCAACTCACAACGAAGTAGTGTTTCCCAATTCGAGTTCAGAAAGCACCAAAAGCTATGATTAGAACATTCATGCTGTATCCCAATGTTGAGGGCGTGCGATTTGATCACGGCTATTACTTGAACAAGCACCTCCCGATGGTGAAATCGTGTTTCGGTTTGGCGCTAAAGGGACTGAATGTTGATAAAGGGATAGTTGGTGGTGCACCTGGGACACCCCCGCCATACATCATTGCCGCCCAGATGACCTTTGAGTCCATCGAGGTATTTCAAGAGGCATTTGCGCCGCACGCGCAGACGATTCTTAGCGACATTCCCAATTTTACGGATTTGCAGCCGATCATGATGATCGGCGAGATAATCCACTGCTAACTTCATGAACCTTTCTGGCAAACCAGCCATCTTTATTACGGGCGGCACCGGCTACATTGGAGGCTCGTTTCTTCATCTCATGCTTTCGCGGGATTACCTGCGGGATTTCTCGATTTCGGCTCTGGTTCGTCAGCCCGGTGATGTCGAGAAGGTGCGCAGGCTGGGAGTTAATCCTATTATTGGAACGCTGGATGACTACGACTTGCTCAAGCGGGAATCATCAAACGCAAGTATTGTCTTTAACACGGCAAGTTGTGATCACCAAATAAGTGCGAGAGCAATTATTGAGGGGCTTACTGAACGCTCCAAGATAGCCGGGATTCGTCCAATTCTCATTCACACGTCTGGAGCCGGCGTCCTTTCTACTACCTCGAATGGGAACGGGGCCGCACTTGATCAAGACCCCAATGCCATATTGTGGGACGATACTGACAGTTTATCCCATGCTACGATACCAGCGGAGGCTCCACATCGGCATGTGGATCTTGAAATCTTTTCCGCCGCGAAAACCAAACTAGTCAAAACCTATCTTGTTGTTCCCCCGACTGTATTTGGTCGAGGTCTAGGGCCATTTGCCGAGCGGCGGATGTCCATTCAGATTCCACGGCTTGTCTATCAATCGCTGGTGCAGCACCGGGCCGTGTATGTAGGAAAAGGCGAAAACCAGTGGCCCAATGTTCATGTCGCTGATCTAGCCGAGCTATACCTCCTTATCCTGAAAGCTGCGATGAAAGACGAAGCAGCAGAGGGACTTGATGGAATCTACTATCCAGTGACCGAGCACTTCACCTGGTCAACAGTCTCGCATCGTATTGGCGAAGTCCTCTATGCGCGGAAGCTGCTCACCAGCGCAACTGCGACAACGGGTTTGGAAGGGGGATGGTTTTGGGGGAGTAACGTGAGAATGAAATGCACGAATGGAGAAAGGCTCGGATGGATTCCGAAGAACGGCGGTACCCGAGCTATGCTGGATGATGTCGAATGGGACGCAACATTGATGCTGCGGATGCTCAAGTTTAACGAGGAAATTTGACAGCGGTTAATACCAAAGTTCCGCAACGTGATAGCGACCAGATTGTTTGCAGTAAACTTCGATCGTCGGGGGCATCAGTTCTTGTGGATGAGGATACCGCTCTGCTTCATCTTAACAGTGAGACGGCAATTATCCCGCACCCGGCTCATTATCGCTTGATCGACTATCTGCGGAGATACCGCTCCCGGTCCTTGCTCTTGCGGCACGGGTGGCACTGGCCGCGTCGTCTCAAAAATTCGCGCTCCGCCTTCACCTCTTTGCAGCTTGAGCATCGGCGCTGCCCCTCGGGGATTTCATCATCTGGGTTTGAGAGTCGAAAGGGTGCAGGCAATTCAACCACGCTATTGGAATTACCATTGGTGCTCCCGAGAAAATTCTCCCGCAGCCGGAACGAGGCGATACCATCGCCCTTCAAATAAACCTCCGAGAACAGCACCGTAATGAACTCCTTCTTCTCATGGACATCAACGAGACGCCCGTAGCGGTATGCGCCCCGGACCACCTTCCGCGCAAAGTCCTCCAGACTCCATTTCTCGGCGGCTCCCTGAGGCTGGCGGGACTCCAAGAACTGCCGCTCCTTCGCCAGGGCCTGCTGGCGCTCCCGCAGCACGTCGATGGTAATGAGCCCGGTTTCATACGCATCAAGCAACCGCTTTTCCCGTTTCTGGAAGGCCCCGCCATTTGCACCGGCAGAGGCTGAAGCTGGAAACGCGCACACCGTCTCGCTGATTCGTTTCAATGAGCTTTCGATGAGAGCGACCAGCACGTCGGGATCACGCAACACGTGCTTGGTAAATGCGTCCATGAGTTCATCAGTCTCGCGCTGCTTGAGATTGGGCTGCTTGCAGCGCTCAGGATACCGGTTGGTGTAGAGGTAGTAATTGCGTTTGCAGATGTATTGGCTGCATCGCCCGCCTTGCACACGCCGCCCCGAGGTGCAATAAAGCCGTTCGCCGCAATAACCGCAACGGCCCACCCCGGCCAGCAGGTTCACCGTCTGATACTTCTCGCGTGATTCAACATGATTGAACGTGGTCTGCTTGAGCTTCTCCTGCACGCGGTCGAAACGCTCCTGGCTCACGCAGCCCTCCATGACCTTCGTCGTGATGACTTCATCTTCAGCGCGAGAAACCTTTACCCGGTAGGTCTTTCCCGATGCGCTGACCCGCTTGGCTCCGCGTTTGAAATTGAAAATGCGCCAGCCGGTATAAATCGGGTTGCCGAGCAGATTCTTGATCGTGCGGTGGCCAATGCCGGTGAGCCTTTCGAGTTCACAAAAATTTTGAATGCCCTCCTCATCGAACAACCGGAAAAGCTCCACCACCACGGCTGCCTTCTCATTGTAGAAGTAACGTTCCTCGCTCCGCAGATAGGAAACGCCAAGCGGGAGGGTGAGATGATTAGTGGGGCACTTCCCGGCCCTCCTTTTCGCCTCTTTCGCCCCCTGGGCGCGTTCTTTCATCAGCGCGAGTTCATAGCCCGCAATGGTCGCCCGGATGCCGGAGAACAACATGCCGTCCTTGTTCCCCAGATTGTATTCGGTGTCCCCGGAGTAAATGATCGCGCCCGTATCCTTGAAGACCTGGAGAATGGCATAGTCGGTTGGCTGGTCAGGGCGGAAAAGCCGGTCCAAATCTGCCACCACCAAGCCGTCAATCGCGCGGCTGCCAACGGCGTGAAGAATGTGCTGGATGGTCGGGTTCTGAAGCACCTGGGTGCCCGACACGTCGGCGATCTCGAAGACCTCGACGCAATCCAAGTTCTTCGCCGCGACCGTCTGCTCGATCACCCGCCGCTGGCGGGGAATACCACCACGGTCGTCCGCCGCCTGTTCACTGGTCGAAACACGAATCAGCCCGACCACCTTCTTGCGAGGGTGGGCCATCTCAGGAAAAGCGGATGGGCTGATGGACGAGGGCATAGAGCAGGAAAAATCAGCGGATTTAGCGGACGCAATGGCGAGTGTTACCAGACACACCGCGCTCGACACGCAGCAGCGCCGCAAGGTGTTTAATCTCTACCAGGTCACCCGCATCAGCCGCTTTCAGCAGTCGCGTCACCAGATCATCTTCGCGTTCTGCACTATCGACCAAAGCTTTTACGAATGTTCCAAGGCTGCGGCGATCGGTACTCGGCTACCGAATGTGAACTAGCTTGTGGATTCATTTTATTCGCCACTTCTTGATGACTAAAATGGGCTGAAGGGAGGAGGCGGGGTATGAGATGGAGTCCGGCCCCTTGCGGTACGATCAAATACCGCAGGAGCCGGATTGGGGTGGTGTCTATTGAGGAGGCAGCCGCCCGCCAGGAGCAATTAGCCAAGAATCTCCGCAAGTTCGGCGGGAAATTCCTCCCGCAGCGCGGGAATGATCTCCTCGAAGGCAGTCAATATCTGAAGATCGAAGGTCAGGCTTTCGCTCCAAGCGCTTTCCAGGCAGTGAAGCGAGTTATCGTCCCAGTACAAGTGTCCTTCCTTCCCCAGCGCACGGTATTTGCGCGCTTTTTCCAAGGTCGCCACCCGGCTATCAGCACGCCCGATCCGGTCAAAAAAATAACCGCCCGGGTCGCGGGCAAGAATGGCGCCTTCAGGCAGGCGTTCGATAACGTCGTCATCAATTACTACCTTCATGACGGTTCCAAATGGGATGGGACCATGAATCAGATCAGGAAGCTCCTCAACTGTGGGAAGCTGCTCGACGTCGACTTCGAGGTCTGGAGCGTTATCGGCTTCGGCCAGCAGGTAGGCTCCCTGAAGGGTGGCAGGGTCGTCCAACATATCCAAAATGGCATCGATGGTTTCCTCGTCCGTGTTCACGACAACCACTAAAGAAGCGTCCTCGCGACGCATCCAATAAGGGATGTCATTGGGGGTCAAGATCGCTTCCACGACTTTGAACATCACGTTTTCAGGAACATTTCCCGCGACCCATGAGTTCTGATGAGCAAAAGTTAAGTAAAGTTGATAGGAATTAATGTTATTCATACTGCTGTTGGTTTATGGTTTGTATTGTTCTGTGGAGATTTTTTGGAAATCGTCTGCTTGATGGAGCGTGACGAAGGGGTTCTTGCCGTGCGTGCGTTCAACGGTGATGAGTCCTGCCGCCTCAAGTGCGAGCAGCGCGTGGTAACTGGGCTTCCGACTCACCCCGAAGCGATTCAAGATCGCGTTGCTGAGTCGAAAGCGAGCTTGGTTGCGCCGACCGAATTCGAACCAGATGGCGAGGGCAACGTGCAGGACTTTGCCGGGACATCTGGCCGCGATGGAAAGCCAGGACAACGGGATGGGGCCGCGAAGAAATTCACCAGCCACCCGCCTCCGGACCGGCGGCTCCTTCGGCGGAGCGTTGCTGGTAGCAGTGGGCTCCACCAGGAAGCGAGAAAGGTCAAAATCATTCATAGTTAAAAGAGAGGGATCGGATGTCCCGCCACGCCCCAATCCCTGGGTCATGGCAGGACACCTCCGTTCAGTCTAGACGGGCAGTTCCGTCAGCAGGTCCATCACGGTGTCCCACATCTGCTGGCTCTTTCCGCTGAGCGGAAAGTGATTCGGGTAATGGATGATTTCCTCTTCCACGCGGAGTTCGAAGCCGCCGAGCACTTCCCGGCTGGCCTTCAGCATGGCCTCGCGGCAGCGCGCAACGTGGTCTTCAATTTGCTCGCAGTGGGCTTCGATGAGCAACGCGTCGTGCACCGGAGCGCAGATGGAAACTCCCGCCTGATCAGCAAAAATGCACGCGAGACGCAACATCTCGGCCCCGTTTGCCTGCAACGGGAAGTTGCGCAGAAAGCGCGGGTTAATCTTCCCATCGATCAAGACCTGCCAGCCGAAGACCGCTGCCAATTTGCCGTGGTCAATCGCAGCGTCGAGCACCGCATCCGACCAGTTCCAATACTTGGGATAGGTGCGACGGTGCAGCTGATACAGCTGGGCCGCCCGATCGGCACTGAGGCGAGCAGACTTGGCCAGCCCCTGGATGGTCATCGAATACTGCACCCCCAGGGCACATGCCTTAAACTGCTCCCGCTCCTGCGGATGCGATCCCTTGGTGGCAGTCTGCGGTACCGCGTGAGCCTGTTTGGCAAACGCCAGGTAAGGATCACCGGAGTTATAAGCCGCCTGCATCTGCCGATCACCCGACAAGGCCGCTGCCGCGCCAAACTCCTGCTGCTCATAATCGAGGTAGGCAAGGGCCATCCCCGCAGCCGGGCGGATACATCCACGCATCCACTTGGCTGCGCCGAAAATAAACTCACTCGTTTTCGGCTGGTTGCGTCCGGTCTTGGAGGCAAACGGGGACAGCAGCGTCCGGTTCCGCCCATCGCTGCCAACGGGGAGGCTGTGCGTGCGGAATTGGCTCAACGTCACACGAAGCAACTTGAGCATTTCCACCTGCGGATAGCTTTTGGCCAGTTCGCTAAACGTGTCACGATCCAGCTTGGGCTTGCCAAGGGCAGTGCGGGGCCAGGGAAGGTCCTCCTGTTTCAGCCAGTTTTCGAATTTCACATGGTTGAAGTGGCCGCCAACGTAGACGCCATAATCGGCGTCCACTTTTTCGATCAGCTTCAGCGTCAGGTAGGCGCGGTTTTCCTGGATGGTCTGGAGCATCCGGGCGTCCACCGGAATTCCATTGTGCTGCATCTTGCCCACCACATTCACGTAGCTTCCACGCAGCAACGCATGCGGCAGAACGATTTCGGGTAGCATCACTTCGGCGAGACGGGCAGTCGCCTCGACGTCGGCCTGGCAGTAATCCAGCAACGCCACCTTTTCTTCTTCGCTAAATGGGGCTCCGCGCATCGCCAGGGCGCGCATGTTTTCTTTTTCACCCACGGACATCGCAGGCAGATCGAAAAACTTGAGCGCGTCCAGCAGGCCGTGGCCGGTGACTTTGATCAAGCCACAGGTATGATTGCGGAATTCAGCGTGGAGGTCGGCATGCCAGCTCGGCAAACTGATGCCCAGCGCCAGCAGACACATCGCTTCAGCCGCCCCAAAATACGTGACCAGCAGATGGTCCGGGTGAACGAGTGCCTGGACAATGCCCAGCCCCTGACGGGGCTGAGCAAGCCAGAAACGTTCGACACGGCCACTGCGGAGTTCCTTCACGACCCCGCAAATCGGGATCGGGCGTTCTCCGGGGTTTTGGGTGAACTCGAAATCGAGCGCCAACACCCGCTTGTAGTCGTTGAGCTTCTTCATGACTTCGTCTGATTACTCACCGCGGAGGGCCGCCAGAACGGGGTGATCGAGCGAGGTGATAACGCGGTCGCGAAAGGCGAGCTGAACAAGCTCAGCAAAGGACTGGCTGGGCCAGGCGGGTTCTTGAGTCTGGCTGGCTGCGCGGATAACTTCGTACGCCCCCAGCTCTTTCGAGGACGAGAGGCGAATCCAGATGGTCTTGGCCGTGGCAACTGCGCGATGTGCACTGATGGCCCACGAGTTCGTGGGAGCCTTGAGGGCGTTCAAAAAGGGCGTGCCGTCCTTGGTCACACAGACAATCAGCGTTTGAACCGAAAGCGCGGGGTCGGCCACCTGTTTCGCCACGTCTGCGGCAACCAGATGATACACACCCTCATGTTCAATGATGGGAACTTCTGCACGAGACTCGGGGCGGGAGTCTGCGCGGAAGTAGCTATTCTTGGGAGGCTTTCCGACCGGGCAGGTCGTCAGTTCCTTCGTCGTCTGATTTTCCGCAAAGCTCTGGTCAATGCGGAACTGCCCGAGATCAAACTCCAGCTTTTGGGGCAGAGTTTGGGTTTCTTTCGAGTGGTCCTCAGCGGAGGTCAAACCGCTAGGAATTTTGCCGGATTCCGGCGCTTTATTATTCATTGTATTTAATGGTTGTTGCCGCCTACTCGCCCGCCGTCTGGCGGTTGCGAATGTGCGTATACCATTAAGAATTCACCCCTATTTTTGCCCTCGAATCACACCCATGAAATCAAAGCCTGATACACTTAACTTTGCGGCTTTTATAACCGGTATAAGTCGCTGAAATTATACCGATCTTAAAAACCTCACATCACCCATCAGGAAAGGGGTCAGGGGCGTCGCTCTGACACTGCGAACTTCTCACGCTAGTCCAAGGGCGAGCGTTGAGGTGGGAGGTGGGCTTTCAGAAAAAAGGGGAGGCCACACAAACGAATGTCCGATAAACGACTGAGCAGGCTACCTTATAGGTAGTCACGTCCAGGCATAGCGTTGATGAGTTCCTACAATACCTTACCGCAGTTGTTGTTTGCCTTTCTTCCGCAGCTTTCTCAGTTCCTGATAGGACAAAAACATCTCTTCGGCTGGTAAACCATGGACAACGTAGAGTCTGACCACTGTCTCCAGACTAGGATTGAACAGCCCCGATGAGAGTAACTGACGCTGCCTTTCAACTGCTCTTTTGCTTTTGCCCAAGCGTGCAGCTAGTTCTTTGACCGTTAATTTCTGGCTGCGTTTTGATTTTCGGAGCCAGTCACTCAGATTCTTGCAAACCAACTTCCTCTCAGCCGTCAACTTATCGCGACCGGCGTGGTACTCTTGGGCAGCGGAAGCTGAACTATGCCTGCGCTCGCTAAAAATGGCTTTCACCCGCTGGTAGGGCGAAAAAAGATCAGCGACATCCCCGCCGAAAGCCCAATGGAGTCTGATGATGGTATCCAAATTAGGGTTGCCTTCGCCGTTGTACAAATCATCCATCGTCTTGAACAGATGCTTACGTTCAAGACCTGACCTAGTCGCCATTTCACGTTGCAAAGACTGTGCCCCGGCTTGGTTGACCAGACGGCTGTGAAGATTACGCCTCACCCTTTCGATTAAACTCCGGTCGGGCAGGTAGCGGGCTGCGATCGAATCACTTCGAGGACGTCCGGGTCCGAACATACTATAGGATGCTGGTGGCGGTAACCATTGTTAGATCGACGAATTTCGGTTGTGAGCGCCCACCTTCTCAAAGCTTGGTAAAGTTAATGTTTCAACTTCACTACCGGCCAAGCCCCTTTCCCAGCGAGTTCCAGCTTGTCCGGGTTCTCGCCCACCAGTTTCTTCACCTGCTTGGTGTCCAGCTTCAGCGCCCGGAGGCTGAGTTCAGAGGCCTTGTGCTCCTTGAAAAGCTCCAGCAGACGGTTTAGGGAAACCTGGATGCCCTGCGATTTTTCTCCGGTCTTCTTGGAAGGAGCAACGCCGAGTTCTTTGAGAATCGCGGCAATATCAGCGTCGATTCCTTCAATCTCCTGCAATAGCTTGGCTTTCTTGGCTTCCAGGGCCGATAGGTCGGCCTGCTCCAGCCGGGCGAGCTGGTCCTGGAGCTGCTGCTTCTGTTTGGCGATGAGAGAGGAATAGTCAGACATAATGAGTTGAGTGCGAGGTGTTATCGGATGGTGGATACAGTCCACGCGTCTTAATTTCAACAAGCATCATTCACAATGCGAATGACGATTCCGCAGTGACACCACTCGCGTAACGCCGTAATGCTGGTTCAGTAATGGAGCTAAGTCCCCGCGATTCGAAACTCATCAATGCAGCCCAAGGCTATGCAGAGCTTGGCATGTTCCTAGAAGCCGATGAGCAATTGGAAGTGATCTCGCCGGAGCACCGGCACCTTCCACCGATTCTCGCCGTGCGGCTCTCCATTCATTCGGGGTTGGGACGGTGGGACCTAGCGGAGGTGGTAGCGAAGTCGTTGGTGCTGGCCGAGCCGGAGAATTCGCAATGGTGGATTTCGCTCGCCTACGCCACGCGGCGGACTTCCTCAATCGAGGCGGCCCAAGCTATCCTGATGTCCTCCCGAGATCGCCATGCTGGCGAACCTATTATCCATTACAATCTCGCGTGCTACGCGTGTCAGCTCGGTGACTTGGAATCGGCGAAGCAGTTTCTCCAAGCTGCGTTCAAGATCGCGCCAGGAATCAGGGCGATGGCTCTGGAGGACGAGGACTTAACGCCATTGTGGGAGTCTCTGAAAATCGAACTGAAAAGCTAGGTTACCTTGCGAACCCGAATTTTAACATTTTTGGGGTAAAGCTCCTCCAGCGGTACGCGTAAAGCGTTCGCTAAAGAAACAAGATCGGAATCGGTAACTCGCCGGACCTGTGCTTCGATCTTGGAAAGAGTTCCCCGGCTGATATCCCACCCGGAGGCACCACATCTGGCGGCAAGATCGCTTTGTGAAAGACCTCGCTCTTCGCGAAGTTCACGTATTTTCTTTCCGATAAGATTGATTGGTTTTGTAACCGCCATTGCTCCGATGTTGGAGCGACCAACTGTAGGCGGATTTTTCGGCAGAATGCTCCGATATCGGAGCACTTGAAAATTGACAGGATTTACAGGGTCGTGATGGAATCTGCTCCGATATCGGAGCAATTATGGACATCTACATTTGGCTTAACGAGCAGCAGAACGGCCCCTACGCAGAAGATGATATACATGAACTTCTGAATGCAGGGCAGCTTACCTCCGCCACCCTCTACTGGTGTGAAGGAATGGCGGAGTGGGCACCCCTACATGATCTCTTCCCGTCGCAGGCGAGCGCACAAGAGCCAATCCCACCACCCCTGAGCACAAACCCGGAATCTCCCACCCGTGGAAGTTTCCTCCGCGAAATCGTTTCCGGCCTTACTGCGAACCGCGACCCCAAGGGGCCGACCCAAATTACTCAAGTCCCTTGGTATCGCCGCCGCAAATTCATCGTTCCCTTTGCACTGTCCGGGGTTGTCATTCCTCAGTTCCTAATCCTCCAGGCACCAGCAGAGGCGATCAGCCTGCTCATTCCGGTAGTCTTCGGAATCATCATCTTTACCAGTATCATCGCCCTTATCTCCATGGTCATCCTGGCCACAGGAAAAGTGTTTAGCCGGAAGACCGATGCGAGCGGCAAACTCCTGCAGATCCATTCTTTCCACCGCTGGGTAGCGGTCATTATTCTTGCCTCCGAGATTTTCCTGCCGTCGGCGAAACTCGCGACAATTGTCAATCAGATGCAATCGGATGCAGACGAGCCACCGGCCTACCAGCAGAAGTCCGCTCAACTGCCATCTACCAAGTCACACAAGAAGCTCAAACCGCTGGCCACTCCCACGGTTAGCCAAGTGACTCACTCGGCAGACGAGCTCGACCAAGGAGCAATCAGCTGTGCGGAGAACATGGTCTACAAAGCACTCGTTGCCCCCGCCACCAGTCGCTTTGGGTCGGAGACCATCGTTTACAAGGAACCTCCATGGTACCAAGTCCGCGTCGTGGTCGATGCACAGAACTCCTTTGGGGCGCTGATTCGCTCCCGCTACATCTGCACTCTGAAAATGGAGCCAGATGGGAAGTATTGCACCTACAACCAGCAGCAAGGTGTCGCAGAAGACAGCGCGACGGGCGAAATGCCGTATGGCTTTGATTTCCTCAAATACTGCCGCATCGCCTGCGACTGGCCGGGGGCTTCAGATGACACGCCCACTCCAGCACCTCAACCTTCGGCCCAGTAATGATGTCTGTTTATCTACTCCAGGGAGACCGCACGACTGGCCCATACCCAGTAGGGCATGTGCAAGCGCTTCTCGCCAGCGGGAAGCTGGGAGCTGAACAAATGTACTGGATGGAGGGCATGACGGGGTGGGAGCCGCTTTCATCCTTCGGTGCTGCCCCGCGTTCGCAACCCAACCGTGGAAACAGCTCCGCGACCGTCCCACTAACCTGCGCCTCGTGTGGCGCGAAACTGCAAGCTCCTTCCGATCGTCGAACCGTAGAGTGCAGTTTCTGCGGCAGCACCAATCTCATCAATTCCCCCGATGCTCCGGCTCCTCAAGACCGTCTCCGCAAATTCCTGGAGGCGGGAAGTGTCTGCTATGTGCTGCCCATCCGACACGAGGTTGAAGACGCGAAGCGGATCATTACCCTTGCAGTCCACCAGTTCAAAAGCGGGATCGAGCAGCCGGAGCGTCTGGAAATGAGTGTCCTCGGGTTGTTCCTTCCTGTCTGGGTTCATGAAGCCCAGATCCACTGCACCTGGCAGGGCCGATACAGTCAGCGCCAGGTGGTGGAAAGGAAGCGTCCAACGGGAGAACGATACGAAGAAACGCAGACCACTTGGCATCCGATGGGCGGGGTCCATGACTTTTCGTTGCCGTTCCATTTGCGGGCCGTGAAATCCATGGCGAATTTCCAGGTCGGCAAACTGGTCTCCACCGGTGACATCAATTCTGCGGATCAAGATCAACCCGCACCCGATCCGCGAATGACGATGGTCTATCCTGATCTGGGCGGTCACCAAAGCTGGCGGGAGTCCAATGTGGAAAACTTGGCCCGTCGGGCCGCAGCCAAGGAGTGCGCTGCGCTCACCGAGAAGCTGACTTCCCTCAGCACCACCATTGGCAATCGCACGACCTCCCTGCTGTATGTTCCCACCGCTTCCGTGACCTATTCCGTCGGCGCTCAGCAGTACCCATCACTTCGTCAATTTGTTCAGCCGAAGCTTCTCGGGCGATCTTCCCATGGACGATGATGCCATGATTGACGCCGCCCGGAGTGCGAAGTTGTATGACCGGCTGTGGAGGTTCGTTGGTGGCCTTTCTTTGATCGTCGGCATCATCCTTGGCTTCGTGACTCTCTTCTCGGCAATTTCTACCTTTCAGTCCTCCGATGGAACCTGGGGCTTTGTGATTGGAAGTGCGATCGCGACCATCGTCGCCGGGATTATTTCCTACCACGCTTTCTCCATGCACGTGTGGTCAGAATTTATAGCCGAATATCAAGGCTACTTCTGCCGCCAGATTCTTCATCCTATTGACGAGGTCAAAGATTTCCTTCGTCAACCCAAGGTTGCTAGATCGGTGGCGACGCAAGGGTTTATACGGGAAGTTCAAGCGGTTGATTCTTTAGGAAAGCATAACGAAGAGGCATTGTTCCGGACGGCGGATCAAATCGCAAACTTCATGCGCAAACTCCACGACTGAACCGACCCGCTCTTTGAAGCATGCCCTTGGTCAATTCACCTCAAGCCATCGAATTTACCGCCGTCAGGATGGTTGCTAAATGCGCTTGGTTCTCATTCGCGAAATGTAGGAACAGACCACTTGCCGGTCGAAAGCCGGGGATCTTCTAGCCCATGATTTTTTGGAAGGATGGACTCATCCGCCGTTATTGCCCGTCTTCCGTCCCATCATGCTGAAGTAGTCGAGCTGATTCGCCGCCACCACCAAGCCCAGGACTTAGTAACTACCAACCCCGCGTTGGCCTTCTGCATCGCGAACGCCGACAACTGGGATACCCGGCGGCTTACTCCCATTGCCGACTTCCAGGCACACTTACTCCAGGTTCGTCGTCGTCAGGCCCTTCACCTACTTGGCTTTCCTGGTCAGGAAAACGTGGTGCGGATTCTCGCCAAAATCACTCCCGAAGCATGCTCTCTCCCGCTCCTGCTCCGTCTCCGCAAAAGTCTGACCATCCCACTGCTGCAAGAGCTGCTCCAGCACCTACGCATCATCGACCTGGGGGCCATGTTCCTGGCCGCTTACTGGCACTGGCCGAAGCATGCGACCCCCGCTCTCTTCAATCGACTCGCGATCCTTTGCCAGGACGGGGAAATGCCGCTCGAACTCAAGCTGTTCAACAGCGCCGTTCATCTGCTCCGTCACTTTCCTGACCAGCAACACCGCCGTTTCCAGACAATCAAGGAAGTAGAGACCTGTCGGGAGTCGCTACTACAGCGGCACTTCCAGTTGGAAGAACCAGCATGTCCTTTACTAGGAGCAGGCGATTTTCCCGTCCCACCAATTCCAGGAACCAGCACCATCATTCCACTTTCCACCATCGAGTCGCTGGAGGAGGAAGGTGAGCTTCAACACCACTGCGTCGCTGATTATGAGTACTCGGTGCGGCGCAAAGAGCTCTACTGCTACCGGGTTCTGAAACCAGAGCGCGCAACGCTGGCCATCTTCCGCTCGGAAGGACGCTGGCTCATTCACGAACTCCTTGGGGCGGGAAATTCCCAGGTGTCCGAGCGCACGGTCAAGGCCGTCACCCGCTGGCTAAACTCCGGCCAGCGAAGCCGGTGAAGTGAATTTCGTCCCCGGTGGACAGCCATAAATACTTGTACGTCATGTTTTAATAGTTGTATGATTAAGACTGACAACACCGGACCCAAGCTCTGCGAATGTGGCTGTGAAGCCCCAACTAAAGGTGGCCGCTTCCTTCCCGGCCATGACGCCAAGCTCAAGAAGCAACTCATTGCGGATGCTCTCGCGGGCGGGAAGCGAGCGGAGAAGAAACTGGAGGCCCTGGGGTGGACCAAGTTTCTGGAAGCCAAGCGGGAGAAGATCGAGGCCAAGCAGAAACGCGGCTCCAAGGAAGCCGAGCCCGAGCCAACGGTCGAGGAAACGCCCGAAGAAAGTCCTGCTCCCGTCCGCCGTCGTGGTGGTGGGCGTCGTCCAAAGGCTGATCCGTCCGAAGCGTCCGTCGAAGTAGGTGCCACGACGCCGGAGGTGGAATGATGGAGCTGCCCGACTACTTTACCTGGGGCTTCGCCCAGCCACGGCGGGGCTCCGAGCTTCCAACCGAGCCGGGCAAACTTATGGACTTTGCCCAAGAACGTGCGGAAGCCCGGCTCCGGAGGAAGACCTACCTGAAAGCAAAACTCTACGCGCTCACTCCTCACGGCTTCCTCATCTTCACCGCTCACTCCATGCTGAATCAGGAAGACCGGGCGCAATTCGTGACCTGCGCTCGCCTTCTCCTCTCGGGCTACGAGGCGACCGCAGCAGCGACCTGTATGGAAGTCATGATGACCTTCCACCGGAAAGACCGTGGCGAAATGGATGAACACCGGGAGCCCAAGGAAGCCGTCAGCATCATGGTGGAGACACGGGAAGCTCTTGACTGGCGACTTCTGCCGATCCGCCGTGATGCGGCCCATCGGTTCATCGGCTTCGCCCAAAACGTTATCCAGCCCGATGACAAAGCCTCTGGGCACTTTACCGAATTGCTGCCACCGATTCCACCTTCACCCACGATGGCGGGCCTCTGCCGCGCAATCTTGGAGGAGATTCGGAAACGCCGCGATGAGTTTACCGGACTGCGGGATTAAATGAGGGGGGTGAAACAACGCCGGTTCCTGAAAGTCGGGCAGCTTCAGCATTCGAGGGCACACGGTTCCATTCCGGTGCCCTCGATCCGTCTCATCGGATTATGGTTGGAAGAAGCGGGGTTCACCTTCGGTCGTTCGGTCGAGGTGAAGGTGGAGGCGGGGCGTATTATCATCGTCTGCCAGCCGGAGAATCCGATTCCGGCCCTTCAGCCGGAACTCTTCGACCTGCCGACCGGCGGCATATCCTGGCACACCAACTGCTAAATAGACGGGCCTATGAGATGGATGGTTGTGTTACTTTGTTTGGCGGTGTCGGCGGTGGCCTCACAAGATCATGAACAGGAAATTCAGTTGGATCATTGGACGAAGGTTGTCCTGGGCGGCTCATTGATCGACGTCTGCATTCATGATGGAGGGATTCTGAATTTCTATGCCTCTACCAGTCGGTATGGCCCCTTCTCCAAATTCGAGAAAGCCGATGGCCAGGACAAGAACAAGGACAACCTCACTCCTTTCTTCTCCTGGAATGGCTCCATTCTCTTCTACGTGAACACGCCGCGCGGTGCTGCCGGAAATTGCATCTTGCTCATCCGCGATCCGTAGAAGGTTGGCCACTCTCGGTTGAAAACTTCTCGTTAGGTCAGCCTGGGCTACGACCTGCGCCATACCGGTGTCCCTTTGCGACCCACCTCCTGGGTCACGACGCCACACCCATTCCCTCTCTTCTTTTTCTCTTTTCCAAAAAATGATGGAACTGATCGAGATCAGGCTGCTTACACCGCCAGGCGTTTGCACAGCTTGTGGGTGTTGAGCAGGTGCCACCGCCCACCACCCGGTGAAACGATTTCCCGGCGGTTGAGTTCATCGCGAATCTGACGCACCTGGGTGATTCCATTCGCTTTCAGTTCCATGATGACTGGCATATATTGCTGGGCCACGGTGGAAGCTTCGGCCTTCAGTTTCACGGCCCTGGATTTACCGGTTTCCCCGATGATCACTCCTCGACGCTTCGCGGCGGCCATCGCTTCCTTGGTGCGAATGCTGATGCGGCGGGCCTCCTCTTCCGCGAATGCGGCCTGGAGATGCAGCATGAACTTGTCCTTTGTCGGCTGGTCCACGGCAACGAAGTTCACGTTACTCTCCATCAGTCCCGAGATGAAATGGACGTTGCGGGCCAGACGATCCAGTTTGGCGATGACCAGCGTCGCCTTGGTTTTGCGACACAGGGCCACCGCGTTCAACAGCTCGGGCCGGTTGTGAGCCTTCTTACCTGACTCGACCTCGGTAAACTCCGCGATCATCTCTCCTCCCTTCCAGCCGATGTAACGGGAGATTGAATCCCGCTGGGCATCCAGGCCCAGGCCGCTCTCGCCCTGCTTGGTCGTACCGACTCGGTAGTAACACACCCACTGACACGCGACTGCTGGCGATAGAACCTCTTGCATAAATCCAAAAAAACAGGCTGGAAAAATTCCGTCAATTTACCTGACCGAAACACACGGACGGCTCGGACGTATGGATGGGGATTTCTGCTTTTCTTACGATGGACGAGTTTTCCAGAATGGGGGCATGGCTTGTCTTCGATTTGTCGTTATTGCCCTCCTGCTTTCCGTCCTCGCACACGCCAAGCCCGCGCTGCCGTTTCAGCGTCTCGATGGATGTGTTTATAAGCCTCAACGCTGGAATGACGGCGATAGTTTTCATGTCGTCTTGAAGGACGGCAAGGAGGTCATCTTCAGACTCTATTTCGTGGACACTCCCGAGGAGGAAGCCGTGTACAGGGACCGGATTGCTGAACAAGGCGCTTACTTCCATCTTAGTTCCCAAGCAGTCATGCAGGTGGGTAGGGAGGCAGAGGTTTTCACCCGGAACGAGTTGTCGCGTCCGTTCACGGTCTATACGCGCTGGCGCAGCGCCTTGGGCAGAAGCAAGCTTCCGCGCTACTACGCCGTTGTGATTGCTTCCGATGGAAAAGACTTGGCGCAAGCGCTTGTTAAACACGGGTTGGCACGAATTTACGGCGTGAGAACACCACTTCCTGATGGTAGCGATTCAAGGAACTATTTAGATAAACTCCACCTCCAGGAAGCGGATGCGAAAGCTCATCATCTTGGTGGATGGAAAGGGATTGCCTTAAGTCATTGATTTTGGCTGATATAGCCTATGGATTTCAGGCGAACATGCGGTTGGGGCGGGATGCCTCCCGTGCTGGCGAGGAACGAAGTGAAACTCATCCTCCGCCCGGCGGTTGTCCTGAAGGAATCGATCTAACTGGGCTCGTTTATCGATACTTCGCACCATGCTTCAGCGCCTGTATTCGAGCATGACCTCTGGTCCTGCTTTGAATGCGCGGCCCCACCACAGCAGGCAACGCATCGACTTTACGGAACTCCGTCACCTCAAGGGAAGCGATCCAGCCTCCATCTTGGATGCTCTGCTCAGCAAGCCGGGAACCACAGTTGAATTTCCTGCGAGAGTTCCAGTTTTCAAAGCCCCCGAGTATCCGGAGAGCGAGTGGTCAAACGAGCAAAAGGCGGCAAAGGCGAGAATACGACCGGCAGAACCGGGTCTTGGGGAAGCTTCGTGATATCACCGAAGACGCGACCGATTACTACAACGATCACGGTGAGCATGCTCTTTTCCTTGGATTTCCCTGCATCTCGCTTCCGTCTTCCAACGAGCGCCAAGGGCTTAAGAACAGCCGCGTATTTGCGCCAGCACTCCTTGTCCCCGTAAATCTCCGCGTTCGCAAAGGCGCGGGAGCAGGCGTAACCATTGAAACCGCCGGAACCGGGGCAGACTTGGTGCAGCCGAATCCCGGCCTCCTCGCTTGGATCGAGCAGCAAACTGGAACCAGCACGGAAAGCCTCTTTGCCGACGACGCTGGCGAGGAACCATGGCGTGAGATAACTGAAGTGCTCGACCTCCTCAAGAAGGCCATGAAGCTGCCGGAAAATGCGGCGTTCGATGCCAGCACGCTTCTCCAGTCAGTGCCCAAGACGGAAGACCTCCCTCCGACCGCCGCGTTGCTGCCCTGCGCTGTGATTGGCTTGTTCCCGTTGGTAAATCCTGGACTCATGCGGGATACCAAGTGGATGCAGGAGAATGAGACTTCGCTCTCCAACCCAGTGAAGCCATTCCTCGCTATCGACGCCCTTGCGGAACCAGAAGAGATCATATTGCCCGAGGCAAAAGAATGGGATCATGCAGATGTTCAATCGCAGAATGGCCACAAAGATTTTGCCGATGAGTTGCTGGTGACCCATGCAGACCCTTGCCAGGCCCAGGCCGTTGCAAGCGCCAGACACAGTGCAGCCTTGGTTGTCCATGGGCCACCCGGCACGGGAAAAAGCCAGACCATCGCAAACATCATTGGCGACCACCTGGCACGTGGGGAGCGTGTTCTGTTTGTCTGCGACAAGCGTACCGCGCTAGACGTCGTAAAATACCGGCTCGATAGCATGGGCCTCGGGAATTTGTGCGGCGTAATTCACGATCCACAACGAGATCGACGTGATTTCTACCTGAGACTACGTGATCGGTTGGAAAACCTCTCGCAAGACGAGTCCATTGCCGATCCGGGTCGGACCCTTGCCGAAGTAAACCAACGACTGAATTCGTTGCATCGCGAACTGCGCGATTACTTCGATCAACTCCAATCGAGCGCCGGAGCCGATTACTCATTCCATCATTTGTGCGGGGAATGGCTGGCTGCTCGCAAAGACGCCGTAATTGATCTTCCTCAGGCGGATGGGCTCACGCTGGAAATGCTCCAGACGCATCGCACCGATGCTGAAGAAGTCATTAACCGTGGTCTAAATGCTCGTTGGTTCCAAAATCCCTACCGTGAACGGATCGGGATGAAAATTGGCGACTGGCTCGCCTCCTCTCCCGCCAGCATCAGAGCCGCATTGGAGAAAGCCACCCAGACGGCCACGGTTGTCGATGAGATTTCTGATGAGAATTTAGTTCCCCTGGATAGCAATTATCCGGTCGTAGAACAGGCTTCTGCTCGGAAAGAGCTAGCGAACGCCTTGGGGGCAATCGGCCAGAGAGCCCTTGGAGAAGTCGCTTTGCGACTGGTAAACGACGGCAACTGGGCGCGCTGGAAAACGGAATCTGCCAAACTGAATGAAGGACCAGGCACCGGAGCAGAAGTGTTGGGAAAGCCGCTCGAACGAGATTTGTTCCTTCAAGTGAAGGATCGGATTCCAACCTTGGGAGACTGTAGCCGTCACCTGATCGCGTTGGATCATTGGTTGGCCATGGCGACCAGCCTCAAACGGTTCTTTGCATTCGGAGCAAAGAAAGCGGCGGCGGAAGCGCTCGCCCCGCTGGCACTGGAATTAGCACCTGACAATGTCAGTCGGGCGAAGTTTTTCTACACCGGGTTGAAGGCCCGCTATTTATGGGCTGACTTACGTGACCAACTGCTGGGCACGCAATCGCCGTCGCTACCGGCAGATGACATGCTGCTCAATTTTAGAGACGGCCTGGCGGAGTTTATTACTTTGCTCGAAATAGCCACCCGACCGGCAAACGCTTCGCTGTTCGGCTACGTCCAAGCCGTCTTGGGAGACATCTCCACGCAGGCCGAAGGCTTTGCCGCCAACCTTCAATATTCGGCCCAAAGGGCGCAGGCGATTCATGCACTGGAGCAATCTCTCTCCGCCACCGGCCTCTTCACCGAGCAAGCTATCAATGCGCTGTCCGCCGATTGGAGGGCAAACGCTCCCGCTTTAGAAGGCTGCCAGAGCTTTGTTGCCTATAGCGACACGCTTGATGATGTCATTAGACTGGCTGACCGCATCAAGGCCGTACCAGGACAACTTAAAATGGCTTTAGGCGGCGTGCTTTCTCAGGGTGTCGCCTGGGAGGAAGCGGAGCCGACCTTGCGTGCCGCCGCGCTCTCTCAAGCCATTCGTCAGCGTCTTGCGAAAGATGAATCACTCGCCCGCATTGATACTCAGCGTGTTGAAGCGGCTTTCTCCGAGCTATCCGATCGTAGCGCACAGAAAACAAAACTGGTCCGCCAGCGGATTCTTCACCACTGGCAGGAAAGATGGCGCTCCCGGCTCTGCGCCTCGACCGGAAGTCGGCTCAACCAACTCGGAGCCTCACTCCGTCAGCGTTTATACGTGCGTGGCCAGAAGGCGATGAAGCTCCGACAGATGATCGCCGCTGGCTCTAATACCGATGGTGGCGATCCGCTCTTTGATTTCTGCCCCGTGTGGATGGCGAGCCCGGCGACCGTGGCGCAGATTTTTCCACGACTGCAATTGTTTGACGTGATCGTGTTCGACGAAGCCAGCCAATGCCGCTTGGAAGAGGCGTTGCCGGTCATGCTCCGCGGTTACCGCGTTGTCATTGCGGGTGATCCGAAGCAATTGCCTCCCACCCGTTTCTTCGAGCAGTCGCTTACCGAAAGTGATGATACGGGAGCCGAGACGGCTGAGGAGGTCTTTGTCCAGCAGCAGTCCGAAGCCGAGGACTTGTTGAGCGCGGCGCTCAATCTCAATGTGAATGAGGCGTTCCTGGATGTTCACTACCGTTCCCGAAACGAAGCACTCATTGGCTTCTCCAACGACGCCTTCTACAATGGCCGGTTGCAACCGATCCCCGGACATCCTCGCAATAAAGCCTTTCAGGCACCGATCCGACTCGTTCGTGTTGATGGCGTTTATCAGGATCGGGGAAACCAGGCTGAGGCCGAGGCCGCCGCGAAGCTGGTGGCAGAATTGCTGGATGATCCAGCTCCACCCTCCATCGGTATTGCCTGCTTCAACCTGAATCAACGCGACCTCATCCTCGATGCATTGGAGCAGAAGGCGGCCCAGGATCGCACATTTGCCGAGCGTTTGGATGCCGCTCGTCGCCGTAAGGGAGAAGACTCCTTTGAAGGCCTGTTCGTCAAAAACCTTGAAAACGTGCAAGGAGACGAGCGCGATCACATGATTATTTCCACCACGTTTGGACCAGACCCGCAGAACAAGTTCCGCCGCAACTTCGGAGCCCTGTCGCGGATTGGAGGCGAGCGCCGGTTGAACGTTCTGGTGACCCGTGCTCGCTCAATGGTGCATGTGCTTACCTCGATTCCACGACTCGAATACCTGGCCGTGGAGCCACTCGGTGAAGGCCAGCGGCTGACGGGGCGTCATCACCTCTACGCCTATCTGCGCTACGCGGAACGGCTGCAGGAGATTTTTGAGAAATGGCAAACCGAAATCGAAACGGCGAAGGCTGAGAATCATGCTCAATGCAATGTGCTCCAGACCGGTCGGCGTTCGTTGGTGGCCGAAGCTTTAGGGCAACAACTGAGCGACGATCAGAAAATTGGCTCAACGGTGTATTGGGGCAACGATGGCTTCTGCGTCGATGTGGCACTAACCCATCCCTTGCTTCCCTTCGACGTAACCATCGGTCTGTTGGCCGACTTCACCAGGTATCTAAAAACTCCTGATCCAATTGCCTGGGAACAGTTTCGAAGCATCGTGCTACAATCTCAAGGATGGCAATTGCACCGCCTTTGGAGCCCGACACTCTTCCGCGATCCAGATGGTCAGATGGAAGTCATTTGCCGCCGCCACCGCGAAGCAGTTGTCGGCAATCAAGATGCCAAGAACTTAGACGTTGGAGCAAAGCCATCACCCGATCTTATTTGACGCCCCTGATCTGTAATAAAATCCTGCGGGAACCCCTGCTGTTCTTAAGTGGGAGATGTTTCCCCAAAAAATAGTAAGCCCCCCAAATACCCGAGAAAAATGAAAGGAAAAGAAGTCATTGCCGAATTGAAGAAAAAGTTCCGCGTCCAATCGGACAAAGAGCTTGCGGATGTTTTAGGAATGTCAGTGCCCGCAATACAGAATTGGAAAAATCGCGCAGCCTGTACACTGCGTCAGGTCGCCGGTCTTGTTCACGCGGCCTCCAAATCCGGGGCGGTCCGCTTTCGGAAAAATGCAGTTCGCCCACTTGTTGAATTCTTCGAAATTTCGCTATGCGATTCCAGGCATGGGGCGAGTTATGAATTATTCGGAACGAAGGATGAAAACGGGAACGAGCATCCCTATGTTTCGGGGTTGAAAAAGGAACTAGAATTGAAACACGGCGTTTACGTTTTCTTTGATAGTCGCGGCCAGGCTATTTACGCGGGCAAGGCCAGAAAGCAGAGTCTTTGGAAAGAAATGAATTTGGCCTTGAACCGCGACCGGAGAGAGGTGCAAAAAATCAAACGTGTGCGGCACCCTGCGAGAAGGGTTGAGTATCGCACAAGTGATGAGAAAGCGCGCCAGATCGTGGACCAGCGGGTACCGCTTTGGGACTTGGCGGCGTACTTCAGTTCCTACGAAGTTGCCGACGAGATGATTGAGGATGTGGAAGCGTTGTTGGTTCGCAGTTTTGCCAATAATCTTCTCAACAAACGTATGGAAAGGTTCGCGAGGCATCGTGTGGTTCAAAAATAACCTGAACGAGACTTGCCAGTCGGTGAGCACCGTACACCGACCCACTTTGTCTATGGGCAAAGGTCCCTTTGCCGGTAGACGCAGGGAGAAATTTGGCATACCGGCTATACCCGCAATTAAAGTTTCGAACTGCTGCTCGAATTACCTGCCACGTGGAGCCAAGTGGGATTGATCGTTATAATAGGGCCAGGAAACTACATGATACCCGTTCATCTGCAACCCATGGAATCGCGAAATTGAAACCGGAGTGTGTCATACCGAAACTTATTCTCTTCTTGAAGATGTCTTCTCAAAATTATCGACGAAAATCCTTTTCCGACTCAGAAGGTGCTAGCAACGAGTCTATTTTCCAAGTCGGTATAACGCCACATTCGAAGTGTGCTTATAGGCTACTATCAATAAAATCCGCTTTCAGTTCTCCGAAGCCGTCGAGGAACAACTCGACGACATTAAATGAATGCCCAGCACTACATAGCGAACACACCTTAACCTTTGATATCATTGGCTAGTTTTTAAAAGCCTGCATTACATTACAGACATCTTTATCTGCTTCAGAAGTTTCATTAGCAAAGCGTTCTAGAAGCACTTTTTGCGACTGAGTTATTATTTCATCATCCCCCACAATATCACGCACTTTACTTAAATAGCGGCTTCCTGATTTACGTGAATTTGTAGTTGCTACATAATTCATTGCATTACTTAATAACTCAAGCCTATCTGCGTCATTTAATGCATGCCGACTAATTTTAAAACCTTCTAAGGCATCAATCGACGCCGCCCTGATTTGATCTAGACGATTAATTTTACGCTTTAATGCAAATTTCAGCACGCCGTATATCAAACATGAGATAATCCCTGACAACAATGAGGATACGAGTAACGATTGCAGTGTATTCATATTATTCACTTTACTGTATTTTGCATAAGCTCTTTAGACTGTTGAGGTATTACGGAATCACCTAAAGACTTTGGAGGAGTCGAAATTACGCAAAGGCTAAATACAATAGCAAGAAATGCCAATGCATTCGGTATGAGTAATCCACAAAGCATGTCTGTGTCACGCAGGTCAAATCTCTCAGGTCTATGATTTGAAAAAGCTCCTTTACTGACTGCTCCAGCAAAAACGATTCCAACAATGACAAAGGTATTAGTAAAATCAGGTGTACGAACTGCAACTAGCCCAAGCATTCCCAATGTTAAATGCAAATGGAAATTCAGGCAATCATACATACTTTCGACGGTGACCCTGCCACCAACAACTGGGCGGATTCGTTTACTCTCTTCAACCATTTTTGCGATCACAGCAAGAAAAGTTAAAATCAGCACTTCCTTCATGTTGTTATACAGGTGTCTTTTATTTTAAATGTTCGATGACATAATTCAATTCACGCCCTTTAGAGAATATGCCACGGAATTCGTTATACTTACTAAGTTCTTCCGCCGCCTCTCGAATCAAAGAGATCTTTAATGGAGCTGCTGAGAAAATCACAAATGGAATTCCAGGGCATAAGTTGTGAATTATGTTTTTGTAAATGAATGCTCCTGTTGTGTAGCTAGAGCCAGAATCATTTAACCCGATTTTTGGTATCATTAAATCAAGGAATATCCCATCAGGTTTGAAATGTGTAATAACTTCTTTCAGATCCTTCCAATCCGCTACCTGTAAAACCTCGTGCCCTAAGTCTCGCATGTCGTCACATATGTGCGGCAAACTTTTTTCGTCTTCGTCCATGACTAATATACGCATATTATTTAATCTGGTTGAAAAATAGTCTTCGGGGAATTAAAATTGAAAATACGTTATACTCTCCGCGCTGATGAAATACCACATCGCCCCCAAACTGCCGTGCCTTACCTCTTGCAATCGCCAGCCCAAGTCCTGAGCCCTCAATCTGTTCCTTGATAGCAATTCTACTACGGTAGCTGGATCGAAATATGTCATCACGTTCTCCGTATCCTATATGAAGACTCTCTGAAAGCACGTGAATTTTAGCAAAAGAATTCCTTGTTGAAGGACGTTCAAAAGAAACAAGAATAGTTTTTCCAAAATTTGTATATTTGACGGCATTCGATAATAAGTTTTGAAAAATGTGTCGAAAGTCATCACAACTGTGATAAATCAAGCCTAACTGATGAGGACCTACAATGTTTATGTTTAGCCCACGTTTACGTGCCGCTTCTTGGAAAGACTCAACCAACGGCATAACCAGATCTGCATACGGGCGAAAATGTTCCGTAATATCAACGCTATTTTGACTACTTGGAACGTCCGAAGCTGCACGATTTATTCGCAAAGCTGGATTGAGGTTTATCAATGTGGCTGCCGTATCACCAATAAATCGGAGCTTATACTCGATTTGTTCCCGATCTCGCGCGAATGATTCAGCTCCAAGTCGGCGTTTAATATAATTAACAGCAGATCGAATGCCGCTTGCACTAGTCTCCAATTCATGAGAAACATTGTTTAATGACTCGATAAACCGACTTTCTTTAGCACAAGCAACATGCCAAATCATTAAAAAGGACGCTATTACATCAGCCCTTCTCCTATCTAAAGCATTGAAATATGAACGCGATGTAGAAGATTTGTTAGTGCAGCGCAAGAGGGCTGTGATTTCGCCAGCTTGCACTACAAATGTATACATCACGGATAGCGCATCCTTTTCGTCTTCAATATCCCTCCATTTAGCGTCATTCAATCCCAAAAGTTCTTTCCTCCCACATTTTATATAATGAATAACACAATCTTTATTACCGGCCAGCACCAATGATGTCAGATTGAGGTCCCTTTGTGAGTATGCTATACCATTTTTAGGGAGAGCTTTTGGGGCTGTGGCAATTAGGTGAAATAACGAATTATCATCTGTAAAATCTTTAGCAAAAAATGAAATACCCTCACATCCCACTTGGGTTTTTGCTTTGGCCAACATGCCCACTAACAATCTTTCGGGACTAAAACCCAATTCCGATAACCCTTCTTCATTTAATTCAAGTAAATCGCGCTGAAGAAAGCGATCCGTAATCAAATCAATCATCACGCACGCTTCGCTCAAAGAGAGGAGAATAGAGGAATACAGATTGGCGTCTTTTCTTTTTGTTGAAGATGGATAAACAACCAAAAGCCCCCGCAGCTCTCTTTCGCGCGTCATCCGTAATTCAATAGGAGAATGCTTTGCATCCGAAATAAAATATTCATTGATATTTAGCTGAGTGTCAGCGAGGGCTTCACCAGGACTTAAACCAATTTTAATCTGAGTGGGATGCTTTAGGTGCCCATTCCATTTAAAAAGCAGCAATTCATTTTCAAATTGCAAATCGTTCTGCTGTCCTGAAAAAGGCATTTCAACCGATGCATCATCGAACAAATAAATTCCGCCTTCATTGGCGTTAAGCTCGATCATCACCTGCTCCAAAATTCCATCTACAAGCTCTTCTGTGGACTGAGCGCTCCTTGCTAACGAACCTAATCGTGCAGTAAAGGTTTCTGCCGAAAAATCCCTCGCCAACATTTGCGTTGGAGCAACCCCCGATGATCCATGGCTGGATGCAGAACCCATGAATCAGTTTTCGTGAAATTGAGGGCCATATGCAAGTTTTTTTGAGGCTATATCAGAATTATTCTGTTGTTTAAAATGTTTTGATGCCGGGCGATCGAAATTCCTTGAACTAGTCCGAATGTAAGCGCATTATGCACTTTCGCGAAGTGCTCGGCGAGGGTTAGGGAAATAAAAGCGTGCCCGCGAGGGAAGCCGCCGCCCGTTCGTAATCTTCTGGCTAGGCGGCGAAAGCGCGTATTTCAGGAGAAGGAACGTTCGTCCCCACCATCTGTGTGACAGTAAGACAAATCCGCGTTTGATCTCCTGAATTTTGACCACGCAGAGTTCGATCCCATGCCAGGCGACCGCTGCGCCGGTCTAACCCTAATCGACAAAGACCAGTTGAACAGTTTCGTCGGTGATGCGCTGCCATCGTGGCGTCAATTTGCTCAATGGAACAAATCCTTGGGTATGCCCTGACCCAACCAACAACATTCTTAGTTTTCGTGTTGTCCCTCACCAGGCAGTTTTTCTGCTTACATTCAGCCTCAGTTGAACCCACACGGCAACGTCTTCGAGCTCAACGGCAAAAAATGGCGGCGGCGCGGCTGGGGCGATGCCGCCTATCCCGCACTCGGCCGCGGCGCGATCGTCCCCACCGACTGGTGCGGTTTCGGCTGCACCCTCATGGGCCGCGAAGCCCTGCGCCGGGCCGATTTCACCGGCTACGAAGGCCACGGCACCGAGGATCTCTTCATCTGCTGGCATGCCTGGTATCCGGCCGGCCTGCGCATCGCCGCCATCCCGCATTGTCTCTGCCACCACGTCATCCGCAATCGTGGCGAACAGCCTGGCTACACCCTCTGCTACGCCCACCACGAGACCGAGGGCGAGTGCGTGGGGCATCTCCGCTTGCGACATAAGCCCTGGTACTCGATGCGCCCCGGAGAAGGGCCGCGGTTGAGAGATGATAGTTGAGTGTTGAGAGGAAAAAAGGGCGGCGGAGCCGCAATCATTCCCATCAACTATCAACTCTCATCCCTCCACTTCCCCCTCCCGGTTCACCCGGTGCAGGTGCGTTAGCGGGCTCCCCCTCCCACGTGCGACTCTCCCGCACATGATCCTCGCCGACCTCCTCTCCACCCTTCCACCTGACTTCAAAACCTTCGTCATCCTCGGCGCGATGGTCACGGCGGTTTCGATGCTCGCGAATCTCACGCTGGTCTTCCTCCAGATCTGGCAGGCGCTCCGTCCGCGCAGCGATCTCTGGGCCAGCCGGGCCGAGGTCGCCCGCATCGATGGCGAGCTGCATGAACTCGAAATCCGCCTCACCAACCAGCTCGTCGAAAATCGCGCCAGCATGGATTCGCAGATCGGCAAGCTCGGCGAGAAGATGGACAACTTCGCCAAGAGCATGCAGGCGCTCGCGAAGGATATCTACATCGCCATCGGGCGTCAGGAGGGCCGGGAATAAAATGAGCGCCGTCCGCCACGAACTCTGCCGCCACGAAGCCCTGCGCTGGCTCGCCGAGCGCAGCCCGCTCGCTTTCAGCGCCGCCACCATCCGCCGCCGGCTCAATGTCGAGTTCGACTTCACCAGCCAGGAAGTCGAGGCCGCGCTCGCCTTCCTCGTCTCCTTCGAGCACGTCAGCGCCCGACCCGACGACCTCGGCTCCACCCTTTACTTCCAGGCCACCGCCAGCGGCGTCCTGGCCCACGAACGCAACCCCTAGCCACCCACACCCATGAAACCCATCCTCATCCTGCCTCTCCTGCTGCTCACCGCCTGTGCGGGCGGGCGCTACGTCGGCCCCAGCCTCGGCGTCTCCGTCGGCTACAACGGCATCGCCGTCGGCGTCACCCTCTACGGGAACAACGCCGTCGCCCAGGCCACCGCCACGCCTTCCCCGAGTCCCACGCCTGCCGCGAAGATTGGATTAACCACGAAGACACGAAGGCACGAAGGAGAGGAAAATTCGTGCAACGGAAAAGGGGTCGCGTCGTGTCGAATCGAAACCGTATCCGCATCGGCAAACGAGCAGAAGAAGCCTGCAAGGCAACGAGCGGCGCAATTTTTCAACCCTTCGTGCCTTCGTGTCTTCGTGGTGAACCCTCTTTCTTAACGCCCATGCAATCCCTCATCGCTTTTCTCGTGCAGCAACAGGGGCAGTGGTGTGCCAATGTGGCCGCCGTACTGGTCAGCCTGCTCATGGCCTTTATCGCCCGTCACGTTCCCGGCCTCGCCGCTGCGATCAATCCCGACCAGCTCACCGGCTACCTTGCCATGCTGCTGGTCGCCGGAGTGAATGTCGTCCTGCATCAAATCCAGGGCCGCCACATCGCCGAGGCGCAATCCGCGATTGCGAAGGTCGCCCCCGGTTTTGTGGTGGATCGCTACTTCGGCCCGCAATCCAGCGCCGCGGTGCAAACCATCGTCAACGCCGCCACGAAGCTGGCGGTCAAACCCGCAACCACTCCCACTCCATGAAAATTGCCCTGACTGGAAAAATGAGCACGTTTGGCGGTCCGGAAGACACCGGAGTAGGACCCCATGAAGGACTGGCGCTGCGCGAGTCCAGCGACTTGAACGTGCCGTGGTATTGCATCGATCCCAATGGGGATCCGCTGTTTCTCAGCAAGCAACCCGATGGCACGACCGGCCTGGCGCGGCGGTTGAATCCCAACGCGTTTTACTGCGCGCTCCGGATCGATCAGGTATTGGGGCGCAAGCTTTCCGAGGCACTGCCCTTCATTCGCCGGCATGTGGTGGATTTCATCAATCCCAGTGCCGGGACGCGCGTGAAAGCGATGGTGGTGGATTACGGTCCGGCTGACGGAACGGTGATTGACGGCCAACCGACCCGGCAGACCGGACGGCTGGCCGATCTTTCCCCGGGCCTGGCCGCCGCCCTCGGCCTCAAGACCGACGACACCGTGAACCTGGAAATCTACGTGTGATGAATAGCCATCGAAATAATCGGAAAATTCGAAAATGGGGAAAGACCAAGCTCCCTCCGCGCTTATCCGTGTCATCCGCGATCCAGTATCTCTGCTCCTTTTCGTTTTTTCCGCATGTTTCGCTGGCCCTTTCATCCTTCCGCTGCAAGCCCATGATGTTTCTCCTGCTCAAGCTTCGCTGCTGGCTGGCCCGGCGGCATCTCTATGCCGCGTTGCGGCATCGGCCCAAACTCCGCAAAGCCCAATGATTACCTACGCCAACGCTGCCCCGCCCACCTGCAACTCCTGCGAAAACCTGCGCCTCGAAGGCGTCACCGTCTGTGTCGGGTTTGACGACCTGCTCGATTTCACCCTCGGGATGAATCACGCGCAGTTCGACACCTTCATCGTCGTCACCAGCCATGAGGACCGGAAGACGCAGCAGGTCGCCGCCAAGCACGGCGCTACCTGCGTTCCCACCGATCTCTTCGGGAAAAACGGACGCCGGTTCAACAAAGGCGCGGCAATCAATGCCGGGTTCAACTACTTCCAATACCGCGGCTGGCGCATGCACCTCGACAGCGACATCGCGCTGCCCGACAACTTCCGCCGCCTGCTCTTCAATCATCACCACCTGGAAACGGATTGCCTCTACGGTGCGGACCGGGTGGACGTGATTGGCAGCGGCTCGATCCAGTCGCTGAGAAAACTGTTTCAAAAGAGCCCGCCGCATCGCCTGCGGTTCCTGGTCGATCCCACGCATGACCGCGAGCTGGTGACGCCGATTGGGGGCCGGATGGTGAACCATCTGGAGGGCTATCTGCCGCTCGGCTATTTCCAGCTCTGGCATGCCTCGCGGCAGCGCCAGTACCCCTGGAGCCTTGGCTCCGCCGCGCACGATGACACCATGTTCAGCGCTCTCTGGCCGCTCCGGCAGCGCCGTCTGCTCCCGGGCGTCTTCGTCTATCACTGCTGCCCCTCGGTGCCCCAGTGGGGCGAGAACTGGGACGGGCAGCGCAAACAGGTGCGGCTGAAGGCCTAGGCGAACGGTCATGAGAAACGGAAAAATCGCCCGACTTTCACCCGACCTCCGCGAGCAGGTCAATCAGCGGTTGAATGACGGACAGGCCGGAACGGAGATCGCCGCATGGCTCAACACCCTGCCCGAGGTGGAGGCCGTCCTGAAGCTTCATTTCAACGGGGCAAAAGTGGACAAGTACAATTTGTCGCACTGGCGCAAAGGCGGTTACCTCGAATGGCAGAAACGCCAGGGCCGGCTTGAGAATCTCAAGATGTTGAGCGGCTACTGCCTGCAACTCGGCCGCGAGGGCGAGGCGGTGGTCGAAGGCGCGGCGGCGATTGCGGGCGGAAAAATCCTCGCCGCTCTGGAGCAAATTGCCGAGGAGCCCGGAGCCGGTGGCGAAGCGGAACGGGAAGGCACGGCGGAGGGCCGTCTGATCGGCCTCTCCAACGCGATCGCCAAACTGCATGATGCCAATAGCAAGATGATCCGGGCGCGCCTGTCGATCCGCAATGCGGATCAAAGGGACCAGCAACTCGCGCTCGAGGAAAAGCGCTTCCAGCGCCAGACCGGCGAGCTGTTCCTCAAGTTTTACCAGGACCAGCGGGCGCGGGAGATTGCCGAGAGCAAAGCGAGCGCGGAGGTGAAAATGGAGCAACTGGTGGAGCTGATGTTCGGACCAAGGCCGGGATTGGCCACAGAGATCACCGAGGGCACGGAGAATCCAGCAGGGCCGCAGGCCATTTTTAAAACTTCCTAAATCCTAATTCCTCAATGCTAAATTCCCCGCCTCTCCTTTCGCTCCGCGCTTACCAACGCGAGGTTTTCTGGCGGGATGATTTGCGGCGGTGCGGGCTGTCGTGGAAACGGCAGGATGGGAAGAGCACGACCCTCGCCGGAGTGGGCTTGCGGCGGATGATGGAGCATCCGGGGCGGCTGGTGATTTTCTCCAGTGCGTCGATTTTGCTCGGGACGGAGTTCATCCGCAAGGAGGCGGAGCTGTGGCAGAAGTTTCTCACCGCGTGGAAGGAGGCGGCGGTGGCCGCCGGGATGCAGGCGGAGAGCAATGCCGACGGGCTGGATGTGGATGCGGTGAGCGAGCTGCTCGAGCACTCGAAGCTGGAGACGAAGCTGTGGCACGACCGCACCCGGCACAGCCGCTCGCGCGTGGTCGCGCCGAATCCCGATACCGCAGTCGGCTGGACGGGCGATGTGTTTATCGACGAGTTCGGCCGCGTACCCGAGTTGCAGGCGGTGCTGGAGGCGATCCAGCCGATCATGGACAACAACCCGCAATTCATCCTGCGCCTCGCGACCACGCCGCCGCCGGACGATGCGCATTATTCCTGGGAACTGCTCGCGCCGGAGCAGGAGGAGTTTCCGGTCAATCCGCTCGGCAACTGGTATCGCAGCGCGGCGGGGCTGCTGGTGCACCGGCACGATGTGCATGATGCGCACGCGGCGGGACTGAGCTGTTTCCATCCCGATACCGGGGTGCCGATCACGCCGGAGGAGCATCGGGCCCGGCAATTCGACAAGGCGGCGTGGGACCGCAACTATGCGCTGTGCTTCCTGCGCGGCGGGGTGAGTGCGGTGTCGCTGGTGGCGCTGCAAAGCGCGATGGCCCGGGGTGCGGGCCTGTGCCTGGCCCGGAGTTCGACGGAGGAGATTGCCGCATGAAAACGATCACCTCCGACGAAGTGTGGCCGCACGGCTGGGTGGCGCTGCTCGATCCCGGCGCGCCGATTGCGATCGGCTACGATCCCGCCACCACGACGAAGGGGCGGAGCAATCCCTCCGCGATCAGCGTCGTGCAAAAGCTGGGGGTGGATTACTACGCCCGGGCGGTCATTCGTTTCAAGACGGGGGAGCCGAAGGTGGCGCGGGCGATTATTGCCAGCGGGCTGGCGGCAATGGGGGCGCGCAACCTGCGTCCGCGTCGGCTGTGCGTGGCGGCGACGAACGAGCGATTTTTTGCCACGGATCTGCGCACGCACTTTGCGAGCGAGGTGCCGGTGGAGCTGGTGATCGAGAGCGAGCGCACGAGCTACCTGGGCGAGGCGATGAATTTCAAGACCTACCTCGGTAACCTGCTGGTGAACGCGCTGGAGGACGGCCATTGCGTGCTGCCGAACGAGTCGTGGCTGCGCAAGGACTGGCGCTCGGTGAAACGCGAGGGCGGCGGCTTCGTCTATGAACTCGACGAGGATGGCAACCATGCGGACACGTGGGTGGCGACGGCGCTGGCGCTGCACGGGCTGGGTGGGGCGGGCGGCTCGGCGAAGGCGGCGGGGATGCCGACGGGGACCTTTGGCTCGCCGCGGGTGCAGCGGCAGGGGATTCGGAATCCTTATGCGCATTTGTTCTGAGCGCGGAAGGGGAAATGACGAATGACGAATGACGAATGACGAATGACGAATGACGAATGACGAATGACGAATGACGAATGACGAATGACGAATGACGAAGCGCCGCAGGCGACTCTGAATCACCCAAATGCTGTAGCGGCGGTCTGTGACCGTCGCACTCTTTCCTGCGCGATTTTTGCGACGGTCACAGACCGCCGCTACCGCCATTTTTTTTAACTCCTAAATGCTAAATTCCATGCCTCTCCTCCAACGTCTCCAAGCCTACTTTCGTTCCCAGCTCCCGACCCGCCGCGTGACGCTTTACAACGAGCGCAATACCTATTGGTTCCAGCTCCAGGAGATGGATGTGGACCGGGTGCGGGTGATTCTCGATGCCGCGGATGCGGGGAATCCGCGTGATCTGTTTTCGCTGTATCGCGACTTGATGGCGGCAGGCTCGCATGTGCAGGCGGAGTTTTCCAAGCGCAAGATCGCAGTGCTGGGGGATGTGCTCTCGATCCAGCCGTGGGACCGCTCCAAGGCCGATGATCGGGCGGCGTGCGAGGCGATCCAGGCCATGATCGAGAGCTGCCCGGGCTGGCTGGATGCGTGCATCCACCTGCTCGACGGGACGCTGTGGCCGGTGGCGGTGCTGGAGAAGGTGTACCGCAGAGTACGCGGCCCGGCCTGCGCTACGAGCTGGCGGATCTGGTGCCGGTCTCCGACATGCTGCTCGATTACACGACGGGGCACCTGCGGATTCGCGAGACCGATCCCGGGACGGGCGCGGCCACGGCGACGCTGATCGAGCCCGACGAGACGCGCTATCTCCAGCATCGCGGGCACCTGCTCTCGCTGCCGGACTGGCGCGGCGGCCCGCTGCGCTCGCTGGTGATGTGGTGGCTGCTCGGCATGATGGGCCGCGACTGGTGGGCGCGCTTCCTCGACAAATATGGCTCGCCCTTCCTGATCGGGCGCTACGAGCAGAGCGACGACGCCAGCCGGGCCGTGCTGGAGCGGGCCTTCCAATGGGCGACGCGGATCGGCGGTCTGGTGGTGAGCAACCAGACGAGCGTGGAAGCGATCAACGCGGCAGGGAGCACGGCGAACTCGGACGGCTTCCGGATGTGGACGGAGTTTTGCAACGACGAGATCTCCAAGCTGGTGGTGGGGCAGACGAGCAGCGCCTCGACGAAGGCGATGGGGCTCGGCGGGGAGGGGCAGGCGATGGTGCACGAGCGGGTGCGGGACGATTTCCGCGCCTGGGATGCGCTGCGGCTGGGGGACACGTTGCGGACGGGGCTTTTCCAGCAATACCTGCGGATCAATCAGCTGCCCGGGCGGGCGCCGAAGGCGGTGTGGGGCTCGGATCTACCGCAGGCGCAGGCGGCGACAGGGGCGTTGCTGGTGGCGTTGAAGAATGCCGGGCTGGAGGTGGCGGACGAGGCGATCCCGGTGCTGGGGGAGCGGCTGGGGTTTCCGCTGCGGAGAGGGGGAATTTAGCATTTAGGAATTAGCATTTAGGAAGTTTTGGAGAGGGCCTGCGGCGCTGGAAGGGGGGGCGCTTGTTTCCGGTGGGGGCTGGGAATGTTAGCGGGAGCGCTCTCCCATTTTTCCAGCGGTCCTCCGGGACGCATGGTTTTTACCACCGGCTTATCTCCGACGGCCCTTCGGGACGCTAAGGGGGGTGGGGCTGTAACGTTTGGGGGAGGGGTGTTCTAATAATTAGGGGTTACGGATGATTTTTTATTGGAAATCCCTGGGAAAAAATCTATTATCAACTAATGCCGATCACAATTTCTGTAGAAGGCGACCTGACGGTCGTCCGGGTGACGGGTCTTTTTGACAGTGGTGCGTTATACGAACATGGCCGCAGCCGGCCAAAGCTAAACCCTGCCCGGGAAGTGCAGCGCGTGCTCGTGCTGATTGACGAAACGGCGCGGGTGAATTGCTCTTTCGCCGCGATCTGGGATCACTCGGAATTGCGAGCCCGACAAATGCAGGGCATCGAGAGTCGCACGGCAATCTTTCTGGCGCACGGTCTGTTCGATTACACGCGGGCCGGCAAAGCCGATCAGCGCGTTGGGTTCCGCCACGTTGATATCGCCCAGCATCGCCAAGCTGGCCGACACACCGCCGTACACCGGATCAGTGATCACGGAAATAAACGGCAGCCGCGCTTCTTTCAGTTTTTCCAGAGCGGCGCTGGTTTTTGCCATCTGCATCAGCGAGAACAGTGCTTCCTGCATACGCGCACCGCCCGAAGCGGAGAAGCACACGAACGGAGTACGGGCCGCAATCGCCGCATTCACGCCGCGCACGAATTTCTCTCCGACAATGGAACCCATGGAGCCGCCGAGGAATTCAAATTCAAACGCAGCGGCTACCACCGGGTAGTCGTTGACCTTGCCTTTCAGCACGATCATCGCGTCTTTTTCACCTGTGCTTTTCTGCGCGCCGACCAGACGATCCTTGTATTTCTTGCTGTCCTTGAATTTAAGGCGATCCACCGGCTCCAGTTCGGCGCCGATTTCGCTGCGGCCTTCCGCATCCAGGAACAGGTCCAGACGACGGCGTGCATTCAAACGCATGTGGTGGTCGCACTTGGGACAGACATCGAGATTTTTCTCCAGCTCGGGACGATAGAGAAACGCGCCGCATTTGGCACACTTCCGCCACAGCCCTTCGGGAATATTGGTCTTCTTATTGGTGTTTCTCCCAACACTGGGCAGGATTTTCTCAATCCAGCTGTTACTCATAATGCCATCCTGAGTGAATAATTTTTATTAATGCAATCGCTATTGAACGAGTCGCTATAGGTCCAAGCTCTTATTGGTCAATGCCTTGCCGCAGTGACTGCATGAAAGCTGCGATGCTGCTGTGCAGTGCCTGACGGTCCTGCTGGTGCTGTTCAACGAGCTTCACCAGCGCACTGCCCACCACCACGCCGTCGGCCTTCTGGCCCACCAGGCGCGCAGTAGCGCCGTCCTTGATACCAAAGCCAACGGTGATCGGCAAATCGGTTATTTTGCGAATTGTTTCCAGCTTCTCATTTACCGCGTCCACGTCCAGATTTCCGGCGCCAGTAACACCTTTTACGGACACGTAATACAGGTAACCTCGCGCTGATTTTGCGATTTTCTCGATCCGTGCCGTCTTGGTGGTCGGCGCCAGCAGAAACACGCAATCGATGCCGGCTTTGTCGAACTCATCAGTCAGCGGTTTGGAGGATTCCGGCGGCAGGTCCACCACGATCATGCCATCGACACCGGCAGCGGCCGCATCTTTGGCAAATTTCGCGTAACCATAAATTTCCACCGGATTGAGATAGCCCATCAATACAATGGGCGTGGTGCTGTTGGTTTTGCGGAATTCACGCACCATTTCCAGAATCTTGATGGTGGTGACACCGTTGGCGAGCGCACGTTCGTCTGCCAGCTGGATCACCGGGCCATCGGCCATCGGGTCGGAAAAGGGAATCCCCAGTTCGATCAGGTCGGCGCCGTTTTCCGCCAGCAGGTGCAGCAGCGGCACAGTGGCATCCAATGATGGATCGCCGGCGGTGACAAACGGCACCAGCGCCTTGCGGCGGTTTTCTTTCAATGTGGCAAAGCAAGCCTTAATGCGGCTCATGTTCTAAAACTCCTGTTCACCTCAGCCAAGGGAAATGCCGTCGATCTTGGCAACGGTGTGAATGTCTTTATCGCCCCGGCCGGACAGGTTGACGATGATGATGCTGTCCTTGGGCATGGTGGGTGCCAGTTTGGCGGCATAGGCCACGGCATGGCTGGATTCCAGCGCCGGCATGATGCCCTCCACGCGGGTCAGCATGCGGAATGCGGTCAGCGCTTCGTCGTCATTGATGGCGACGTAGTCCACGCGTCCGCAATCCTTCAGCCAGGAATGCTCGGGGCCAACACCGGGATAATCCAGACCCGCAGACACCGAGTGCGTCGGAATGATCTGGCCGTCGTCGTCTTCCATCAGGTAGGTGCGGTTACCGTGCAGCACACCGGGGCGACCAGCATTGAGTGGCGCAGCATGTTGTCCAGTCTCAACGCCATGACCACCCGCCTCCACGCCATACATTTTCACCGACACGTCACCCAGCATGGGGTGGAATAGCCCGATGGCGTTGGAACCGCCGCCCACGCAAGCGATCAAGGCATCTGGCAACTTGCCTGCCTGATCCAGGCACTGCTGACGGGCCTCGCGGCCGATCACGCATTGGAAATCCCGCACCAGCAACGGATACGGATGCGGGCCCGCCACGGTGCCGATAATGTAGAAGGTGTGATCGACGTTGGTCACCCAGTCGCGCATCGCTTCATTCATGGCGTCTTTCAGGGTTTTGGTGCCGGAATGCACGGGTGTCACTTTCGCGCCCAGCAGTTTCATGCGGTACACGTTCAGCGACTGGCGCTGGATGTCTTCCCAGCCCATGAATACTTCACACTCCAGGCCCAAACGCGCTGCCACCGTCGCAGTCGCAACGCCGTGCTGGCCGGCGCCGGTTTCCGCGATCACCCGACGCTTGCCGGTGTATTTCGCCAGCAGCGCCTGACCAATGGTGTTATTCACCTTGTGCGCGCCGGTGTGGTTCAGATCTTCGCGTTTCAGGTAAATCTGCGCGCCACCCAGTTGCTTCGACCATCGTTCAGCGTGATACAGGGGCGAAGGACGGCCAACGTAATGGGCCAGATCCTTGTCAAAAGCCGCCTGGAATTCCGGATCTTTCGACAGCCGGGTATAGATTTCCTCGAGTTCATCGAGGGCGGCCATCAGGGTTTCGGACACGAAGCGGCCGCCATAGGGGCCGAAGTTTCCGTGCTCGTCCGGGGTTTGCAGAAAATCACGCTCGTTGAGAGCCACTGTGTACTCCTTGCATGAATGCATCGATCAAAGCTGAATCTTTAATGCCTTTGGATTGCTCCACTCCACCGCTGACGTCCACCGCCCAGGGTTGCGTCTGGCGAACCGCATCGGCCACATTTGCGGGGGTCAAACCACCGGCCAGGATCACCGGTTTTGCCAGATCCTTGGGGATACGCGTCCAGTCGAAAGTCTGCCCGGTGCCGCCCGCCGTGCCCGCCACAAACGTATCCAGCAGCAGGCCACGACTGCTGTGATAGAGCCGCGCCTGCTGATGCAGGTCGATATCGTCGCGCATACGGATGGCTTTGATATAGGGCGTGCGGAAGCGGCTGCAGTAGGACTCGGGTTCGTCGCCGTGGAACTGTAACAAATCCAGCGGCACAGTATGCATGACCGACTCAACCCATTCCACCGGCGCGTCAACAAACAGACCCACTGTGGTCACGAAGGGGGGCAGATCGCGGACGATGGCCGCGGCCTGCTCCGGCGCCACATTGCGCGGGCTGGGGCGGTAAAACACGAAGCCGATGGCGTCGGCGCCTGCGCGGGCAGCTGCCAATGCGTCTTCGGGACGGGTGATGCCGCAGATTTTGACCCTGGTAACCACGGGGACCTCGGAATAAGCGGGGGTAGGCAGTTTACCAGACTTCGCGGGAGAACCGGAGGTGCGGATTAAGGAACAATATCAAGCAATTGGAGCGGATTATCGTCTTAACGAAGCCCGCAATTCGCAAAGGAGCACCATACCGGCCTAAAGGAGCGCCTCTGGTTACCAAAGGAGCTCTGCCTTCGTCCAAAGGAAAGCCCGCGAACAGCAAAGGAATCTGTAGCGGGATACCGCCCAAAGGAAGCGCTCCAGCGCTAAAGCGGCATGAACGGCGCGTCCGGTTCAGCGGATGGAATCTCAAAATGCTCGGGGTAATGCACCCGCATAAAGTACAACCCATAAGGCGCCGCGGTGGGAGCACCCTGGGTGCGGTCGCGGGACTCCAGCACTTCTTTCGCCCACGCCACCGGGTATTTACCCGCGCCAATCGCCATCAGCACGCCGGCGATATTGCGCACCATATGATGCAGAAACGCCGTGGCCTGAATGTCGATGACGATCAGATTGCCGCGCCGGTACAGCTCCAGTTTCTGCACTTCCTTGATCGGGGATTTGGCCTGGCAGCCCTGGGCACGAAACGCACTGAAATCATGTTCCCCCAGCAAAAAGCGCGATGCCTGTTGCATGGGTTCCAGTTCCAGCGGCCGGAAATTCCAGCACAAATGTTTGATGCCCAACGCCGGTCGCACCGGATGGTTGTAGATGACAAAACGGTAGGCGCGCGCCTTGGCGGAATAGCGGGCATGAAAATCGTCGCGGACCACTTTGGCCCAGCGCACGGAAATACTATCCGGCAGATTGGTGTTGCAACCGAAGATCCAACCATGCAGCGGGCGCACGGATTCGGTATCGAAATGCACCACCTGCCCTACGCCGTGCACGCCGGCATCGGTGCGGCCGGCGCAAAATACGCCCACGTCGTGATTCGCCACGCGGGACAGCGCTTTTTCCAGCTTTTCCTGCACAGTATTGGGATCGTGGCCCTGGCGTTGCCAGCCGCCGAACGAGCTGCCGTCGTATTCCACGCCTAGCGCGATTCGCATTCGGAAAAGATCTCCACTGGATGGGAAGCAGTGCTTTTAGAAAGGCCTGAAAACGAAAAGAGGGCCGAAGCCCTCTTTTGTCAGCGCGGCTCTGATCAAGGGCCGCATGTTAGGGATGCTCTCCGACTGGATCAAGCCTCCAGGCGGTTCAGCAGATCCCGTGCTTCCTGCTTCTGACTGTCGCTGCCTTCGATCATCACCTCGTCCAGGATGTCCTTGGCACCATCGCGATCGCCCATGTCGATATAGGCGCGGGCCAGGTCCAGCTTGGTGGAGGTTTCATCGGCATCGGCCAGGAAGTCCAGCTCGTCGCCACTGTCGATCTGATCATTGGCTGCGAAAGACGGAGCGGCCGCAACCGGAGCAACTGGCGGAACCACCGGAGTCGGTTCGAAATTGAAATCGGTACCACCCAGCGAAGGAGCGCGCACGGTGGCATCGGAATCGAACGACGGCTCTTCGTGGCTGAGGAAATCGCCACCCAGATCCAGTTCATCGGCCAGCTGCGCGGCCGATTGCGCATTCAGCGACGGTTCGTCTGCTCCGGTGCTGAAATCCAGCGATGTCGACGGCGTGAACGCGATGGTGCGATCGTCATCGACCGGTTGCGGTGCGGACGGAGCCTGAGTGGAACCGGTATCGAAATCCAGGTCGAAGTCCAGGCTGTTGTCGTCGGCGACCGGGCTGGCGGCATCGGATGTTTCCACCCGATCGAAATCCAGGCTCAAGTCAGAATCGAAGTCCAGACCGGAGGACTGTTTGACCGGCTCTTCCACTGAATCCAGCGAAAACTCGGAATCAAAATCCAATCCGGCATCACCACCGATTTTTGCGGCGGGCTCGGATTCTGCCAAGTCGAAATCGAAGTCCATCCCATCGTTGTCGCGCGCAATGGCGGGAGCGGATTCTTCGGTGTCGGCCAGATCCAGACTCAGGTCGAAGTCCAGGCCGGCATCTTCTTCTTTGATCGGGGCAGGCTCGGCAAAGCGGGCGCCGGTGTCTTCCAGATCGCTCAGGTCGAAGTCCAGACCACCATCGGATTCCGGTTCCAGCGCGGCAGCGGCCGGTGCGGATTCGGCGATGTCGAAATCCAGGGATTCTTCTTCCGCCGGCGGTGCAATCAGGGTGGCATCGTCGGGTGCAGCAAAAGCGGCGGTTGCAGCCGCGGCCGCAGCCGGTACCGCCAGACCCAGACGGTTACGCAGATCATCAGCGCGACGCAATGCCTGAGTATCACCGATGCCTTGCAGGGCGCGGTAATGGGTCAGGAAGGTGTCGTTTTCCTTGGCTTCTGCGCTCACTTCACACAGCTTCAGGCGGATATCAGCGCGATCCGGTTCTTTGGCGGCGGCTTTCTGCAGCATTTCGATGGCTTGCGGATAGCGGCCATAAGCGATGTAGATATCGGCTTCGCCAATGACATCAGATGTCTGCGGCACGGTTTCTTCGCGGGCAGCGTCTGCGATGTCGGCCACCGCATCGACAGGCTCGTCGAAGTCCATGTCCATATCGTCGGGGCCTTCACCGGCACCGGCTTCCGGCATCTGGAAGTCTTCCACCAGGGCGTCATCCAGAGCATCGCCATTGGCTTTCTTGCGGCGCATGGCCATCGCACCGGCCACCAGCAACAGCACGATGGCGCCTGCGCCGATCCCCAGATACAGCGGATTCGAGATCAGTTGGGTAATCAGATCCTGCTCTGCTGGTTTTGAACCAGCGGCCGGATGAGCGGGCTCTGCCGTTTGCGGCTGCTCCACGACGACCGGTTTTTCCTCTACCACGATGGGTTCCGAACCAGGCTGGGCCAACTCGGCGCCAGTGGCGGGTTGCTCCGGCAAAGATTCGGGTTCAGCTGCGGGTTCTTCAGCGGAAGGCTCACCAACCGAGGGCTCAGCGGCAGTCTGGGGTGCGGCCGCTTCAGGCTGCTGCGGTTCCGGCTGCTTGGCTTCCGGTTTGGTTTCTTCCTGATAGTTGAAATCCACGTCCGGCTGAGTCGTTTCCGCGGCCGGCGGGGTTTCTTCGATTTCGGCGTTTACCGGGGCGACGGCTTCAGGCTCCGGTTGTTTGGCTTCGGGCTGTTTGGGCTGTTCAGCCGGCACTGCGGGTTTGGATTCAGCTGCGGGCGCTGGCTGGTTCTTGGCTGCAGCGGCCGCTTCCTTCTGCTTGGCTTCCATCTCCGCCAGTTTGGTCTGCAGCGCTGCAATCTGCTGATCTTTCAGCGTCAGCACTTTTTCGGACGTCTTCAACTGGTCTGATAGGTCATTCATCTTGACCTTCAGATCTTCGTTTTCCAGCTTGAATTTGTCGGCATTTTCCTCGGCCACCGCCAGCTTGTTGCGCAGCTCACCGCCGCCACCGGCTTCAGTACCGCCCTGCCCGTTCTCACCTTCGCCGCCAGTACCAGACAGCAATTTCAGGCGGCCTTCATCCGATGGCGGCGCCTGGGTCGGCTCCTGATCCAGACTGCGGCCGGTCAGGTCGATCTGGCGGGCTTCGGGTTGCGCAGCGCCACCTTTACGGGTGGCTACACGCTCACGCCACGCGCGATTCTGTTCGGCCACCATTTCCATGGCTTCGCGGGACGAAACCTGTTGCGCTTCTTCAGTGCTGGGCGCGCGCAGCACCTGGCCCTTTTTCAGCAGATTGATATTGTCGTTTATGAATGCATCCGGATTGATCCGCTGCAGCGCAATCATGGTCTGGTGGATGCTGACGTCGTTCGACGGTTTCAATTCCTGCGCGATGCTCCACAGGCTGTCATTGGCGCCAATCCTGTGGCTGCCAGCGCCGCCGGCAGATGCAGGTTCAGCGGCAGGTTCTTCAGATTCGGTAAAGGGTGCCGGCTCTGCTGCCGGTGCAGGCGCAGGACGGCTGGCAGGTGCTGCAGCCTGACGCGGCGCTGGTGCGGGAGCCGATGCCTTCGGCGCGCTCACGGGTGCCTTGCTGCGCTGGGCGTTATAAATCGGTGGATCCAGGAACAGGGTGTATTCCCGCAACAGACGGCCTGCGGGCCAGTTCACTTCCACCAGGAAATTCAGGAACGGTTCTTTAACCGGTTTGGTGGAACGGACGCGAATGAAGGACTTGCCCTTTTCATTCACCGTCACTTCGAATTTGAGGTCAGTCAGAAACTGGGAACGTTCAACACCGGCCGATTCGAAATCACCGCTGTTGGCCAGCGACGGCAGGATTTCGGTGCCGGTCAGCTCCCGTACCTGCACCAGTTCGATCTCGGCGTCCAGCGGTTCGCTGAGGGCAGAGTTCAGCTTGATCTCGCCCAGGCCCAGCGCGTTGGCCAATCCGGGAATGAGTACTCCTACACCCAGCAAAGCAGCGGCAAGTTTACGAACCATTCTCTATTCCTTTGTTTTTTCGACCACTGGACAGCGACGCTATCCCTTTGTATTTGGCGTTGTTGGTCACTGATAGATGGGATGTGCCCTGACGGCGTAACGAAGGCGAGCCCCTACGTGCAACAAGCGTTTCAAGCAGGATAGTCTCTTGAATGGAAGCTACCCCTAACTAATAAGGATAGCTTTCAATTCGACGTTGTCAGGCAAATTCTTGAACAATCGTGACGGGGTTAGCCCATTATTCGAGAACCTGCCTGACAAGATGAAGGCAAGTATCGATTATATGTACTGTTTTATCAACACTTCGGCGATTTGCACGCTGTTGGTGGCCGCGCCCTTGCGAACGTTGTCGGACACGACCCACAGGTTGATGCCGCGCGGGTGGGAAATGTCTTCCCGGATCCGGCTGACGAAGGTGTCGTCGTGGTCTGCAGCCTCGGTCACCGGAGTTGCATAACCGCCAGGCTTGCGCTCATCCAGCAAGGTGACACCCGGTGCCTTGGCCAACAACGCACGCACCTCAGCCGCCGTAATTTTCTTGCGGGTTTCGATGTGCACCGCTTCGGAATGACCGAAGAAAACCGGCACGCGCACGCAGGTGGGGTTCACCACGATGGACTCGTCGCCCATGATTTTCTTGGTTTCCCACACCATCTTCATTTCTTCCTTGGTGTAGCCGTTTTCCTGGAACACGTCGATGTGTGGCAGCACGTTGAACGCGATCTGCTTCGGATACACTTCCGCGGAAATGGGCTGACCGTTGAGGATGTCGGCAGTTTGTTTCGCCAGTTCCTCGATCGCCTCTTTACCGGTGCCGGATACCGCCTGATAAGTTGCAACGTTGATACGCTCGATGCCCACCGCGTCGTGAATCGGTTTCAGCGCCACCAGCATTTGAATGGTGGAGCAGTTCGGGTTGGCGATGATGCCGCGAGTTTTGTACTCGGCGATTTTGTGCGGGTTCACTTCCGGCACCACCAACGGGATGTCCGCTTCGTAACGGAAATGCGAGGTGTTGTCGATCACGATACAGCCCGCAGCCGCGGCTTTCGGCGCGAACTCTTCGGAAATGGAACCGCCGGCGGAGAACAGACCGATCTGCACTTTGGAGAAATCGAACGTTGCCAGATTTTCCACGCGAATGTTCTGGCCCTTGAATTGGACAATCTTGCCGGCCGAACGCTCGCTGGCCAGGGCATAGAGTTTACCAACTGGAAAATTGCGCTCTTCGAGAACGCGGATCATGGTGTCGCCTACCGCACCGGTGGCACCAACGACTGCAACATCATATGTCTTGCTCATAACAACCTGCTTGTGGATTTTTTAGTTATGGGATTTCAATTTACTGCTTAGCGTGTGCCTGTCACTTCTGCGCGCGCAATGCGTTCAACACGGCTTCACCCATCTGGGCTGTGCCGACTTTCTGCGTGCCTTCGGTGTAGATGTCGCCGGTACGGAAACCCTGGTCCAGCACGGTGCTGACGGCCTGCTCGATACGGTCAGCAACTCTGCCCTGATTCAGGGAATAACGCAACAACATGGCGGCGGACAGAATGGTGGCCAGCGGGTTGGCAATGCCTTTGCCCGCGATGTCCGGCGCGGAACCGTGACAGGGTTCATACATGCCCTTGCCGGTCTTGTCCAAAGAGGCCGACGGCAGCATGCCGATGGAACCGGTGAGCATTGCCGCAGCGTCCGACAAAATATCGCCAAACATGTTTTCGGTAACCATGACGTCGAATTGTTTGGGTGCACGCACCAACTGCATGGCGGCGTTGTCCACGTACATATGGCTGAGCTGCACGTCCGGATATTCCTTGTTGAGGCCGCTCATGATTTCACGCCAGAGTTCAGTGGCTTCCAGCACGTTGGCCTTGTCCACCGAGCACAGTTTCTTGTTGCGCTTGCGCGCCATTTCGAAGCCGATGCGGCCGATGCGTACGATCTCGGATTCGGTGTAGGTCAGCGTGTTGAAGCCTTCACGCTCGCCGTTTTCCAGTGTACGAATACCGCGCGGCTTGCCGAAGTACATGCCACCCACCAGCTCGCGCACGATCAGGATATCCAGACCTGCCACCAGTTCAGGTTTCAGGCTGGAAGCGCTGGCCAGTTGCGGGTACAAAATCGCAGGGCGCAAATTGGCGAACAGTTCCAGCGCGGAACGAATGCCCAGCAGGCCTTTTTCCGGACGAATCGCGATCGGCAGCGGTTCCCATTTCGGGCCGCCCACGGCGCCCAGCAGGATGGAATCGGCTTCCTTTGCCAGTTTCAATGTGGCTTCCGGCAGCGGACCGCCGGTGGCATCAATGGCGCTGCCGCCCAGCAAACCATGCTCCAGTTCCAGGCCCAGGCTTTCCTGGTCGTTGAGGAACTGCAGCACCTTCACCGCTTCCGCCATGATCTCGGGGCCGATGCCGTCACCGGCCAGGATCAGTAGTTTCTTGGTCATGAGCAATCCTTAGTAATAACTTTAAATAATGTTTTTAACTTATTGAATTTATTTGATTGCGCCAAACAACCAAGGGGCTTCCTGCTGACGTTTGGCCTCGTATGCACGAATCGCGTCGGCGTCTTGCAAGGTGAGGCCGATGTCATCCAGGCCGTTCAACAGGCAATGCTTGCGAAACTCGTCAACCTCGAACGGGATTTTGGTGCCATCGGGTTTGATGATCTGCTGGTTCGCCAGATCGACGGTCAATTTGTAGCCTTCGTTTGCCGCCACTTCCTTGAACAATTGATCAATAATTTCCTCTGATAAAACAATCGGTAACAAAGCATTCTTAAAGCTATTGTTAAAGAAAATGTCGGCAAAGCTGGGGGCCAATACGGTGCGGAATCCGAAGTCGGTCAACGCCCAGGGGGCATGTTCCCGGCTGGAACCGCAGCCGAAGTTGCGGCGGGCCAGCAACACCTGGGCGCCTTTGTAGCGCGGCAGGTTCAACACGAAGTCCGGATTGATCGGGCGCTTGGAGTTGTCCTGCCCCGGCTGGCCTTCGTCCAGGTAACGCAATTCGTCAAACAGGTTGGGGCCGAAGCCGGCGCGCTTGATCGATTTCAGGAATTGCTTGGGAATGATCAAGTCGGTGTCGACGTTGGCGCGGTCGAGGGGCGCGACGATGCCGGTGAATTCAGTAAATTTTTCCATGATCGCTCTCCTTACAAACTGCGTACGTCAACGAAATGACCGGCGACTGCGGCAGCAGCAGCCATGGCTGGGCTCACCAAATGCGTGCGACCACCGTAGCCCTGCCGACCTTCGAAATTGCGGTTGGAGGTGGAGGCGCAGTGCTCGCCCTCGCCCAACCGGTCGGCGTTCATGGCCAGGCACATGGAGCAGCCTGGTTCACGCCATTCGAAGCCCGCTTCGATAAAGATCTTGTCCAGGCCTTCCTTTTCGGCCTGCTGTTTCACCAGGCCGGAGCCCGGCACCACCATCGCTTGTTTCACTTTGCTCGATACTTTGCGGCCTTTCGCGACTTCGGCGGCGGCACGCAAATCCTCGATACGAGAGTTGGTGCAAGAACCGATGAAGACGCGGTCCGGTACCACGTCCGACATTTTCATGCCGGGTTTCAGACCCATGTATTCGTAGGCGCGACGCATGCCGTCGGCTTTTACCGGGTCGTTTTCCTTGTCCGGGTCCGGCAGCCTTTCGTCGATGGCCACCACCATTTCCGGCGAGGTGCCCCAGCTGACTTGCGGCTGGATCTCGCTGCCGTTCAATTCCACCACTGCGTCGAATTTGGCGTCGGCGTCGCTGGTCAGGGTTTTCCAGTAAGCCACGGCTTTGTCCCAGTTAGCTCCTTTGGGTGCGTACGGGCGGCCTTCGAAATAGGCGATGGTTTTGTCGTCCACCGCCACCATGCCGGCGCGGGCGCCTGCTTCGATGGCCATGTTGCAGATGGTCATGCGGCCTTCCATGGACAGGTCGCGCAGTACCTGGCCGGCGAATTCGATGGCGTAGCCGGTGCCGCCGGCAGTGCCGATTTTGGCGATGATGGCGAGCACGACATCTTTCGCGGTGACGCCAGTGCCGAGTTTGCCGTCAACGCGGATCAGCATGGCTTTCATTTTTTTCTGGATCAGGCATTGGGTGGCGAGCACGTGCTCCACTTCGGAGGTGCCGATGCCGTGAGCCAATGCGCCGAATGCGCCGTGGGTGGCGGTGTGGGAGTCGCCGCAGACGATGGTCATGCCGGGCAAGGTGGCGCCCTGCTCCGGGCCAACTACGTGCACGATGCCTTGGCGATGATCATGCATTTTGAATTCGACGATGCCGAATTCGTCGCAGTTGTCATCGAGGGTTTGGACCTGGATGCGGGAGACTTCGTCCTCGATCGGGCCGGAACGGTCGGTGGTGGGGACGTTGTGATCCGGGGTGGCCAGGTTGGCGTCGAGGCGCCAGGGTTTGCGGCCGGCGAAGCGCAGGCCTTCGAAGGCCTGGGGCGAGGTGACTTCGTGCAATAAGTGGCGGTCGATGTACAACAACGCGGTGCCGTCCTCACGCTGCTTGACGAGGTGGGCGTCCCACAACTTGTCGTAGAGGGTCTTGCCGGCCATGGTTGGTTCCTCTCTCTTCTCTCTGGGAATTGCTTTTAGGGAAATACGTCTGGAATGGTGGGAATGCTACGCTTGAGGTTTCCATAAAACAAATTCATATTTTTCATGGATTGAATTACTATTTGTTATACATTGGGCAGGTGGTTTGATTCCCGATTCAGGGTGTGGGTTTGCCGTTTGGGACACGCCGTGAATACATCCCTGTAGGCTGCTCAGCGGCATCCATGCCGCTGACCGTCCCAAACGGCAAACCCACACCCTGAATCTACCTCTGTGCTAACAATCTGATTCGGCTGAGTCACTTCTTATGGACATTGCCACCCTTTCCGCCTTCACCACCGTCGCCGATACCCGCTCCTTCTCGGAAGCCGCCTTACGTTTGCACCTGACCCAGCCGGCCATCAGCAAGCGCATTGCCCTGCTGGAATCCAGCCTGAATTGTCAATTGTTCGATCGTATCGGCCGCCAGATCAATTTGACCGAGGCTGGCCAAGCGTTGCTGCCTCGAGCCAAGCGCATACTGTTAGAAATGGAGGATATGCGGCGTGAGCTATCGAATCTGAGTGGCGAGGTGTCGGGGGTGTTGAAGATAGGTACGTCGCATCATATTGGTCTGCACCGATTGCCGCCGATTCTGAAGACCTTTTCGCGCAATTATCCCGAGGTGACGCTGGATATTCAGTTCATCGATTCAGAAATGGCATTTGATCTGGTGATGCATGGTGAACTGGAGCTGGGCATTGTCACGCTGCCGCCAGAACCGCACCCAACGTTGCAAACGCGGACGGTGTGGAATGATCCGCTCGCGTTTATGGTGAGTGTGGAGCATCCGTTGGCATCGCAGCGGATGGTGCAGTTGCAGGATCTGGCGGCGTATCCGGCGATTCTGCCGAGCATGGCGACGTTCACGCGTCGCATCGTGGAGAAGTTGTTTCAAGAAAAGGAATTGAAAATCGATGTGGCAATTTCGACGAATTATCTGGAAACCATCAAGATGATGACGTCGATCGGTTTGGGTTGGACGGTGCTGCCGGCTACGATGCTGGATGCGGAGGTGCAGGAATTACCGATCAAAGTCGTGCAACTGGAGCGGGCGCTGGGCGTGGTGTTTCACCCAGGGCATTCGCTGTCGAATGCGGCGAAGGCGATTCTGGAATTGCTGGTTTGATATAGCGTTATTTAAAAAGTCAGATCGGAGCTGATCAGCAGCAGCGCCCCTCCCTGCGACCGGATCGGGGCGTGCCAGCCGCCGGCTTGGGCAAAATGAAAATCGCCCGCTTTGAGCACAAGGCCGCCGGATTCGATTTCACCTTCCAGCACCAGGCATTCTTCATCGCCTTGATGTTCGTGCGATGGAATCACGGCGCCAGGGTGCAAACGCCACAACGCGGTCTGGCGGTTGCGTTCGGGATCCTGGTGCAGCATTTTGATTTCGATGTCGTTGAACCAGGGATTCCAGTCGCCTTCTTCGCGACGAATCGAGCGAGTCTGGGCCAGGGAATCCTTACGGATGCGGTCCTGGATTTTACCAGCCAGTTCGAGGCTGACGCGCGATGGCAGTTCTCGTGGTGCCAGCGCACGGCTCAAACGCGCGACGGTGGCAATATCGAAAGGATCGTCGTACTCGTCACTCATGGCTGATCTCTCCATACAAGGCGTACAGCGCTTGTCGCAGTTGTTTCAGACTGCGGCGCAGGTAGGACTTTACGGTGCCCAGCGGCAGGGTCATTTCCGCAGCGATTTCGCTGTGGCTGAGGCCGCGAAAAAGGACAACAGCAAAACCTGACGCGGCAATTCCGGCATTTGCGCCAGCAGCAGACGCACGCCGGAATCCTGTTGGAACAATGACAGTTGATACAGCGGATCATCTTCTTCACTACCGGGCAGTTCTGCTTCAGCTTCCGTCAGGCTTTGTTGTACTGGCTGCTGGCGCAAAACACGCAACCGATCAAGCGCGCGGGAACGGGTCATCACTGACAGCCACGCCAGTACGTCACCACGCTCGGGATCGTAGTAACGCGCGTTCTCCCACACTTGCACGTACAAATCGCACACCACTTCCTGAGCGAGCCAGGACTGGCGCAGGATGGCGTGGGCGATGGTGTGCACGTGTGTCAGAGTGCGCTCGTAGAAAAGATTAAAGGCGGATTCGTCATGCCGGCCAATGGCGATGACCAGTTGCACCAGCTCTACCTGCACAGGTTCTGCTTTGGCTTCCTGCCGGGCCATATGGGAATCCATTGTGAGTCAGGGACGATAGGAAAAGTCTGGGGGCTGGCACCGGCAGCGTCAACGCCTGGTCGGCTGCTTTCACGCACAAATCAGTAGGCAACAGACAAATAAAGGTCGGATCGAATAAATGCTGATCAATCAGCAACGGATCTGGAATTGAGGCTGCAACTTCGCGAACAAATGCGGCGCTCCCGTTTGTGCGACGTGACCTGACGATCAGAGGCGATAGGTAAAACGCGGTAATTGCTGCAGATATTGGTCGAGGCACCAGGGTTCCATTGTCACCCGATCCTGGGCCCAGGGCGCAATGGAATAAACCCAGGCGCTGACGGAAGCGCCATCGGCTTCGGCAATGGCCGTGATGCGAATGCGGCGGTACAACTCACCTTCGTAGGCATCGAGTCGTATGAGTTCATCCTGACTCAAGCCACTCAGCAGTTGCCCAGGCGTGCGGGCGGAGGCATCCGGCACAATGCCCGGAAAATCCGCCCGCGCCACCCGGCCGCAGCGATAACCGTTCACATGTGCGGGCACACCCGTCAGCGCGCGGCCGATGATGTCCCGCACTCGCTCCGGCCACTGCAGCGTGCCGTAAACAAACAGTCGGTGTTGCGGGAGCGACGGATTCATTCGAGAGCGGGATGCATCAACGAGTGCAATGATTATCGGACGGTTGCCAGATCGATCTGATCGAAATTATGCACGACCGGATGTGCGCCGAAACCTTCGCGGATGCACTGGCGGTCCAGCGCGATGGTTTTGATGCCGGCCTGCTCTGCAGCATCCAGTTCCTGCACGATGTCCGACAGAAACAGGATTTGCTCACCGGGCAGATTCAGCGTGCACTTGATGGTTTCGTAGGAGGCCGCTTCGCGCTTGCCGCCAATGCGGGTATCGAAAAAGTGTGTGAACAGCGGCGTCAGGTCGCCGGCTTCGCTGAAACCGAACAACAATTTCTGCGCGGCTTCGGAACCAGAGGAATACACACTCAACTGTACGCCCGCGGCTTTCCAATCCCGCAACCGTTGCGCCACTTCCGGATACAGATGGCCTTTCAAACTGCCGTCCTCGTAACCCACGCGCCAGATGATGCCCTGCAGGGTTTTCAGCGGTGTGATTTTCTGGTCGCGATCGATCCAGTCCACCAACACCTCGCCCACCCGCTCCAGCGACGCGTCGGGCTCGCCCACTTCCTTGCGGACAGCGGCAATTTCCGCCGCCACGGCAGGCTCATTTGCATGATCCCAAATAAACTGCGCGATTCGCTCACGCGCATACGGGAACAGCACATCTGCCACGAAGGAAATGCTGGTGGTGGTGCCTTCAATGTCGGTGACGACGGCTTTGATGGTTTTGCCGGAGTGAGCGGCTGCGTTGGATTGCGTCACTGCGCCGCTCACTTCGCCAGCACTTCATAGCGCGGAAATTCGCTGGCGATCTTGTCGCCGGTGAATTTGGCTACCCAGCCTTCCGGATTGGTGAAAATGCGGATAGCGGTGAAGTTGGGCGCATCGCCCATGTCGAACCAGTGGCGGGTGTCAGCGGGCACGCTGATCAGATCACCGGCGCAGCATTGGGTTGCGAGCACGCGATCGTTCAGGTGCAGATAGAAAATGCCGTCGCCTTTCACGAAGAAACGCACTTCGTCTTCGCTGTGGCGATGCTCGTCGAGGAATTTCTGCCGCAGCGCCGCTTTGTCCGGATGGCTGGGGGACATGTTGATGACATCCACCGACTTGTATCCGCCCTCGGTCATCAGGCGATCGACCGCGTCAGCGTAAGCATCCAGAATGTCGTCGGTGCTGGATTCCGCGGTGATTTTCGCGCCCGCTTCCCACTGCTCGAAGCGTATGCCCTCGGCGGCCAGCAGACGGGCAATTTCTTTTTGATCCTGAGTTTCCACCAGCGGCTCGCCGGCGTTTTTCTCACTGTAGATATATAAGGTGCTCATGGTGCACTCCTCGTCGATCAATAGCGGCGTGAATCAGAGCTGGTGATATTCCGAAGCCGGACACGCCGTAAACCCATCCCTGGGGGCTGCTCCGCGGCATCCATGCCGCAAAGCGTCCATCTTCGAAATATCACCAGCTCTGATTCACACATGCATTATTTCAGCAACAACATGCTCTTGTATTCGCATTCCAGCAGGAATTCCAGCGCCTCGATATGGCGGCGCGCTTCCTTGGCAGTATTGCCCCAGGTATAAAGACCGTGGCCCGCCAGAATAAACGCCCGGCACAGCTCGATCTGGTCCAGGCGCGCGTCGATTTCCCCCGCCAGCGCCACCATGTCCTGGCTGTTGCCGAATACCGGCACTACCAGATCCAGCTCATGGGTATCGATGCCGGAAAATGCTTTCTGCAATTCATAATTCCGGAACACGATTTCACCGCTCCAGATGGCCCGGCTCAGCAGCGTGCCATAAATGGAATGGGTGTGAAATATATAACGGGCCTGGGGGAAACGACGATAGATCAGGGAGTGCAGCAAGGTTTCCGCCGAGGGGCGCAAGGTGGTGTTCACCGGATTGCCGCCGGCGTCCACTGTCATCAGATCGTCCTGGGTCAATTCGCCCTTGCCCTTGCCGGACACGGTGATCAGAAACTGCTGGGGATCGATCCAGGCGGACAGGTTGCCGCTGGTGGCCGGGCACCAGCGATTGCCGTCGATCCAGCGGCCGGTGTCGATCAGATCCTGCTTGAGTTGTTGTTGGTTCACACTATCCAACGTAGCCATCGTTCACCTTTGGGTCTGCTCGACCCGCGAAAAAAGAAAGTATGCCAGCACCGCCGCCAGCAGCAACAGGACGGAGGCGGCATAGTACGCCATGGCTCCACCATACGCCTGCACGATCAGCCCGGCCAGATAGGCGCCGGCCGCATTGCCCGCACCATAACAGAACGCGCTATACACTGCCTGCCCCTGACCCGACGCCTGCTGGGTAAAGAAACGATGAATCAGGTGGATGGCAAGCGCATGAAACACGCCAAACGTGGCCGCGTGGCCCAGTTGCGCCAGCAGCAAAATTACAGTGTGATCGGGAAACCGCCCCGTGAGCCACCAGCGCAGAGCCCCGGCCAATAAACAGCCGATGGCCAGGGTGCGCGCGTTCAGGTTACCGATGATCCGGTGGATCACCAGAAACACCGCGATTTCCGCCAGCACGCCTATTGCCCAGAAGCCGCCGATCAGGGTGCGACTATAACCTTCGTCCTGCAAAAAAATGGAGAAAAACGCGTAGTACGGGCCGTGGGACATCTGCATCAGGAAACAGAGCAGGAAGAACATTAGCACTGTGCCGTTGCGCATCTGCTGCAAAAAGGGTGCGAAACCACCGCCACCGATCCGCTCACCTTCCGGCTGAGTGACCAGCACTGTGGCCACCATGATCATCAGCATGAAACCAATCACCCAAACGGGGAGCTGTTCCAGCGGGTGATGCTCGAAATACCAGCCCAGCCCCACCACCGACGCAATAAAACCGATGGAACCCCACAGCCGGATCAAACTGTAACGCTGGGCATCATGCTTCAGGTGCTGCAGCGTGATCACTTCAAATTGGGGCAGGATCGCGTTCCAGAAGAAATTGAAGCCCGCCATCACCAGCGCGATGCCCCAGAAACCCGGATGCAGGAACACGCCTGCATACGCCAGCGCGGTCAGCAACGCGCCCACGCGGATGATGAAAATACGCTTGTTGGTGCGGTCGCCGATCCAACCCCACAGATTCGGTGCAAACAGCCGGGTGCTGAGCTGGATTGCAGTCAGCGTGCCGATTTCCACCAGGCTGAAACCCATGTGATGCAGGTACAGCGTCCAGAACGGAACCTGGGCGCCCACCACGGTGAAATAGAAAAAGTAAAAAGACGACAGGCGCCAGTAAGGCACCGGTCGGGATGATGAAGCAGCGGTTGGCGTCGTGGCGTCGACACTCACGCCAATAACCACGCCAGTCGCCAGGAAAGAAGGCGCTCCGACGAAACGGTTTCGCGCAACATCGGGCGCAGACTCATTCCCGCGCCAGGCCTGGAATTACCGGCGTACCGCTTTGCACATCCGCGTTTTGCCCGCGATGGCGCAACACGTGATCCATCAGCACCAGCGCCATCATGGCTTCAGCAATGGGGGTTGCGCGCACGCCTACGCACGGGTCATGGCGGCCAGTGGTGACCACTTCCACCGGATTACCATTCACGTCGATGCTTTTGCCGGGAATGCGAATGCTGGAGGTGGGTTTCAGGGCGATATGCGCCACGATGTCCTGGCCCGAGGAAATGCCGCCCAAAATGCCGCCGGCGTTGTTGCTGAGGAAGCCTTTTGGCGTCAGTTCGTCGCGATGCTGTTCGCCGCGCTGGGTGATGCTGTCGAAACCGGCGCCGATTTCCACGCCTTTCACCGCGTTGATGCTCATCAGCGCGTGGGCCAGTTCGGCGTCCAATCGATCAAAAATGGGTTCGCCCAGGCCGGGCATCACACCGCTGGCCACCACGGTAACCTTGGCGCCGATGGAGCTGCCGTCACGGCGCAAATCGTCGATCAACTGTTCCATCTGCGGTACGACATCCGGGTCGGGGCAGAAGAACGGATTGTTTTTACTGCTCCACCGCCGCCCAGTCAAATTTCTGCGGCTTGATATCGCCGATCTGCGACACATGCCACGCACCTCGATGCCGTAACGCACCTTGAGGAATTTCTCGCGCGATAGCGCCCGCCGCTACCCGAACCGCGGTTTCCCGCGCGGAGGAACGGCCGCCACCGCGGTAATCGCGAATACCGTATTTCTGCTGGTAGGTGTAGTCGGCGTGGGCCGGGCGGAATTTGTCGCTTGATCTCGCAATAGTCCTTGGATTTCTGGTCGGTGTTCTCGATCAGCAGGCCGATGGCTGGTGCCGGTGGTCTTGCCCTCGAACACGCCGGACAGGATCTTCACCAGATCGTCCTCGCGGCGCTGGGTGGTGAATTGCGAGGTGCCGGGTTTGCGCCGGTCCAGGTCCACCTGCAGGTCGGCCTCGGTCAGCTCCAGTCCAGGCGGGCAGCCGTCCACGACGCAGCCCAAGGCCGGGCCGTGGCTTTCGCCGAAGGTGGTGACAGTGAAGAGCTTGCCAAACGAATTACCGGACATAGGGTTCCTGCTGGATCGGGAGACTGTTTTGCGCTGTGCAAGGCTGGCCTGGACCTTCAGCGGCTCGACAACGGGGCGCCATTATACCCGGCTGACGCGGCCTGGTCGAAAGGCACGCGCCGGTAAATCAATATCGGGTAGAAACGTTGCGGAGCGGCATATGGACCGGGTCAGAGCACGAAATCCGCCTGGTGGTGGTCGATGTCCTCTTTGGTGAGGATGAACACCCCGTGGCCGCCCCGTTCGAACTCCACCCAGGTGAAGGGAACATCGGGATAGGCTTCCTCCAGCGCCGGCCAGGAGTTACCGACCTCGATCACCGCGATGCCGCCGGGATTCAGGTGACGGGACAGCTCCGGCAGCATGCGCCGCACGATATCCAGGCCGTCGATGCCCGCCTCCAGGCCCATGCGCGGTTCGTGGTGGAATTCGTCCGCCAGGGATTCCATGTCCTGCTGGTCCACGTAAGGCGGGTTGGACACGATCAGATCGTAGGTGCGGCCGTCCAGGGCTTCGAACAGATCGGAATAAATCAGCGTCACCTGATTTTCCACGCCCAGGGCCTGCACGTTCTGCTCCGCCACATCCAGGGCGTCCTCGCTCAGGTCCACGCAATCTACTAAAGCGTCAGGGAAATATTGGCCGCAGGCGATGCCGATGCAGCCGCTGCCGGTGCACAGGTCCAGGATGCTGTTGACCTGGTCGCTGTACGATCCAGGGTTCGAAGCGTTTTTCGATCAGTTCGGCGATGGGGGAACGGGGAATCAGTACCCGTTGATCCACCTTGAACGGAATGCCGGCGAACCAGCCGGTGCCGGTCAGGTAAGCGGTGGGGATGCGCGTCGCTGACGCGCAGTACCACCTGCTCAACGATGCGCTCGCGCTCGCTGGTGGTCAGGCGGGCGTCCTGGATGCGGTGGTCGATGTCCCACGGTAGATGCAGTGCGTGCAGAATGATGGCGACTGCCTCGTCCCAGGGATCGTCAAAGCCCCTGCCCCAGGGTTACGCCCTGTTCGTTGAAGCGAGACACGGTCCAGCGGATGAAATCGCGGATCGTGTGCAGCTCGTCGATGGCTTCGTTGGTGTTGATCAGATCGAGAGGGATTCTTGGTCCGGGTCACGGTGGGCGTCCAGGTTTCGCAAGCGTGGAATTGGAAAAGCGCAATTGTACAGCCTCAGTCCATGCCGGGGTAACCAGGCGGTATTCACCCATTCCACCCAGATCAACCCGGGTGCATCCACATCCGGTGCTAAGGCACCCACATCTTCCACTTGAGCGGTGATGCCGGCGGTGGTCAGTGCATCGGTCAGTTGTTGCGTCAGCCCGGTCAGCGCCATGGTTTCGCCATGACGGTGAATCACCAGCACCGGCGGGAAACTGATCCCGGACTTCCACTGGGAAATCCGCTTCACCACTTCGCTGAAATCCGCTTTGTTATCCAGCAGACCGACTCGCCCCACAATCACCCTGCCCCGGGCTTTCAGCGCGGACTGGGCGCCGTCGGCACTGAGCTCGCCCGCGGAAACGGCCAGGGTTTCCTCGTGGAAATACAGGCGGCGGTTGGGACGCTCCACTAAGTACAGCACATGGTAGCGCGGCGCCTCGCGGGAATGCAGCACCCACAAGTATTGCGCGCGATCGGAGCCGAACAATAACGGTTGACCGAAGATGCCGTTGGCCCAGAGCGCGCTTTCGCCGCAATCCCGGCCGGCGCATTCAAACATCAGATCGGCTTTTTGCCGCTCCAGAAATGACAGCACCAGTTGGCGGGCATCTTCCAGCGACAACGCACCTTCCAGCTTCCAGGTCACCACCGCCAGGTTGCCTTCCACCCGCTCATAGTGCGACGGCAGCGCGCGCCCCGCCTTGCGGTCGTCCTTCACCCGGCCCAGCGGCAGCAGATAGTGGATGTCCTGCTCGGTGCGCTCGTCCACGACATTGGCCTGGGTGAAAATTCGCTCCAGTGTATTAGCTGCCGCACCGGTTGCCAGACAGGCTATAAAAACAGTACAAAGTAGAACATTGATCGCGCGGTGCATTGAAAGCGTTTCCGGTAGGGAAACGGCGACGCTAACGAAAGCGTTAAGGGCAGTTCAAGTCGCCGTTCTGCGCGCGGTCAGGCCTTTGCCAACCCGATGTTTTCCTGCGACTAAGAAGAAGAGGAAGGATGCCCATGGCTTTGAATACTTCGATTGCCGATTCCCCCAAACGAGCTTTTATCACCGGTGCCGCCAGCGGATTGGGACGGGAGTTGGCGCTGCGCTTTGCCCGCGCCGGTTATCGCGTTTGCGTGGCGGATATTCATGAAGAACGCGCGCAGGCGGTGGTGGCCGAGCTGAAAGCGCTGGGCCCTGTACGCGTTTTCTACCGCTGCGATGTGAGCCAGGATGCCGATCTGCTGAAGGCGCCGGCCGCCATGCAGGAACGCTGGGGCGGCACCTACCTGCTGATCAACAATGCGGGCGTGGCGGGCGGCGGTCCGTTCGACTGGCTGTCGCTGGACGACTGGCACTGGATGATGAACATCAATTTCAATGGTGTGTTGCGGGGCTGCCATGCCTTCGTGCCGGCGATGAAGGAACAGGGCCACGGCCATATCGTGAATATCGCGTCGATGGCGGGCCTGCTGAATCCGCCGGGTATGAGCAATTACAACGTAGCGAAGGCGGCGGTGGTGTCGCTGTCGGAAACCCTGGCGCCCGAGTTGCACCCGTTTGGTATCGGCGTCACCTGTGTGTGCCCTTCTTTCTTCCGCACCAATCTGGGGGAATCATTGCGTTCGCCCGACCTGAGCACGCAGCAGACCCTGAACAAGCTGGTGGATAATTCGTCGGATCTGTCCGCCGCCGATATTGCCGACCGTATTTTCGTCGCCGCGGTGAATAATCAGTTCCTGGTGATTCCCCATGAAAAAGCGGTGGTGGCCTGGCAACGCAAACGCGCCGATCTGGACGACCATTTGCAGGCACAACATGTGCTTGCAGAAACCCTGAAACAGCGGGCGCGGCGCAGCGATTAAAGCGGATGTGTGTGACGTGGCGGCGACCATTGCGCATCCGTGACCGGACGTCCACACTATAGTCTATCCAGCTACCGGAGGCGCCGCTAAAATAGCCGGCCTTCTCGCGACCACTGTTTTTTCTGCGCCATACCTTTGAATCAGGCGGCACTATCGACGCCGTTTGCCACTTTTCACTCGATTGATGTAAGGAACTGGGCACACCATGAAGCTGACTCTGACCGACGCCGACACCCAATCCATTCTGAGCCGCCTGGCGGATTCCAACCGCAAACACAGCAGCGTCTATCCCGGTGATTCCTCGGCCCGTCAGCAGGTGCACACGGTGTACGGCGGAGCGAACCTGTTCAAGGCCGGCGGCGCGCAGAAGCTGGGTGGACTGGCACTGAAAGCGCTGGAAACCTACGCTCCCGATTTCTGCACGCTGGCCCGCGTGCTGGGTTTTCCCGGTGCGGAATCCCTGCCCTCCACTTCGTTTGAAATCAAATCCCTGGCGGCTGCCATTGAAGCCGACCCGACCCGTTTGAAAAGCGCCAATCCCGCGGCCTGGATGGCGTACACGGTGTATGAGCGCGTGGTGAAAAAACTGCAGAGCGAGCCGGTGGAAGACAGCCGCATCGATTTTGAAGACGGTTATGGCAACCGCCCCGATGCAGAAGAAGATGCCGATGCCGTGCGTTGCGCCGAGGAAGTGGCGAAGGGCATGGAAGAGAAAAATCTGCCGCCCTTTATTGGCATCCGCATCAAAACCTTCACTGAAGAATGCCGCAAGCGTTCCGTGCGCACGCTGGATCTGTTCCTGACCCGCTTGGCCGAACTGACCAAAGGCGCATTGCCGGAAAACTTCATTATCACGCTGCCGAAAGTGACCCACCCTGAGCAGGTGTCCGCGCTGGCGGATCTGCTGGACATCATCGAAGCCAAATGCGGCTACGCGAAAAATTCGCTGCAATTGGAAATCATGATCGAAACCACGCAGGCGATCATCGACAGCAAAGGTTCCAACCAGGTGTTGTTGTTGGCGGAAGCGGGTCGTGGCCGTTGCCGCTCGGCGATTTTCGGGACATACGATTACACCGCCACCTGCAACATCACCGCCGCATTCCAGACCCACACCCACCCTGCTTCCGATTTCGCGCGCCATGTACTGCAGGTTTCGCTGGCTGGCACCGGCATCACCATCAGCGACGGCGCTACCACGGTAATGCCGATCGGTCCGCATAAAGGCGACATGACCACGCAGCAGATTCTGGAAAACGCGGCTGTCGTGCATTCCGCCTGGAAACTGCATTACGACAACATTCGCCACTCACTGCGCCACGCCTATTACCAGGGCTGGGATTTGAACCCGGGCCAGCTGCCGATCCGCTATGCGGCGATTTATGCGTTCTTTATGGAAGGTTTGCCGGATGCTTCCCGTCGGTTGGGCGCGTTCATCAATAAAGCGGCGCAAGCCACACTGGTGGGCAATACCTTCGACGACGCGGCGACCGGCCAGGGCCTGCTGAACTTCTTCCTGCGCGGTATCGCCTGCGGTGCCATCACCGAACAGGAAGCGCTGGCCACCGGCATTACCATGGATGAACTGCGGTCGCGTTCGTTCGTGCATATCGTGTCGAACCGCGCTCACGGCTGATTTTTCATATTTTAACGGCTGGATGATCCTGCGAGGTTGTTCAGCCGTTTGATCAAAGGAGAGACGTAGATGTCCTCAGCAATCGAACAAGCCCGCACATTCATTCAGCAAGCACAGACGTCGCTGAACAGCGCCCTGAGTTTTCTGAAACAGGAAAGCCTGGTGAACGGCCGCGTGAACGGCGACAAGCTGGATCGCAAGCAATTGGCCTGCTATGAAGTGGCTTATTGCGAAGCGGAAATCACCGCCGCCAAGGTGGTGCTGGATTACAGCCAGAAGGTGAAGGCAGAGAAAGGCGGCAGCGAACTGCGCATCGAAGAGAAGCTGGCGCTGCAATACTCCGCTGAAGCGTTGCAGAACTGCCGCAGCCGTTTCAATGCGCGCCGTGCGGATTTCGGTTTTACCCGCGAGCAGCTGCGCGCCACGCTGGATTCCGATGCGGTGGACGCATTCATCAACCAGTATTTGTCCACTGAATCGCTGGAAGCGGTCGGCCAGGAAGTGCTGTCTCATGGCGGATTCACCGGCGAATATTTGCTGGATCACGAGAAAGAAATGATCCGCGAGCAGTTTCGTTCGTTTGCTGAAGATGTGGTGGCACCGCGCGCCGAGCATATTCACACTCATGACGCCGATATTCCGGATGAGATCATCAAGCCGCTGGTGGAACTGGGCTGCTTCGGCCTGTCGATTCCGATGCAGTACGGTGGCATTCAGCCGGACGACAAGGAAGACAACCTAGGCATGATCGTGGTGACGGAGGAATTGTCACGCGGGTCGCTGGGTGCGGCGGGTAGTTTGATTACCCGTCCTGAAATCATGTCGCGCGCGCTGCTGAAAGGTGGCACTGAAGAGCAGAAGCAATATTGGTTGCCGAAGCTGGCACAGGCTGAACCGCTGAACGCGGTGGCGGTGACAGAGCCGAATTTTGGTTCCGATGTAGCGTCGATGAAATTGAAGGCCACGCAGGTGGAAGGCGGCTGGGTTCTGGACGGTGAAAAAACCTGGTGTACATTCGCCGGCCGCGCGGGTGTGCTGCTGACGTTGGCTCGCACCAATTCCGATCCAAAGTCAGGTCATCGTGGTTTGACGATGTTCCTGGTGGAGAAGCCCTCTTTCCCCGGTCATGCATTTGAATACAAGCAGCCGCAGGGCGGCACGCTGACCGGCAAAGCGATTCCCACCATCGGTTATCGCGGCATGCATTCCTTTACTGTGTTCTTCGATCACTATTTCGTGCCAGATTCCCATGTGTTGGGCGGCAAGGAAGGCATCGGCAACGGTTTCTATTACACGATGGCGGGTTTTTCCGGCGGCCGGATTCAGACAGCAGCCCGCGCGACCGGCGTGATGCAGGCGGCGTTTGAAAAAGCGCTGAGCTATGCGAAAGAGCGGCAGGTGTTCGGCAAGCCGATTGCGGATTATCAGCTGACGCTGGTGAAGATTGCGCGCATGGCGATGTTGCTGGCGGTGTCGCGGCAGTTCACTTATCACGTGGCGCGTTTGATGGATGAAGGCAAGGGCCAGATGGAGGCCAGTCTAGTGAAGTTGTATTCGTGCAAGTCGTCGGAGTGGCTGGCGCGGGAAGCGATGCAGATTCACGGCGGCATGGGCTATGCGGAAGAGACGTCGGTGAGCCGGTATTACATCGATGCGCGCGTACTGTCGATTTTCGAAGGTGCGGAAGAGACGCTGGCGCTGAAGGTGATTGCGAAGGCGTTGGTGGAGAACGCGGCCTGATTTGCAGGTAACCGTTCGTAGTTTTCTTCTGAACCGCGAAGGAAGGTGGGGCGAGTGGTTGGGACACGCCACAAGTACATCCCTGTAGGCTCGACAGCGGCCATCCATGGCCGCCGACGTTCCCAACCACTCGCCCCACCTTCCTCCGCTCCGTGCCACTTTCGCTCGGACTAAAGTGGCAAAATCAGAGTACCGACTTTTTCAGCAGCACTGAGCTTGGGGAGAGATCTGCGTTTCGGGACCGTTTGCGGCCTATGGGTGAGCAGTGACAAGGGAAAGCATGCTTTTCCGCTGCGAACGCCACGAGCGTACTCGCGAGTGGCTGGACCGAAGGGGCCGCGGACGAGCGCACATGGATGTGCTTGTAGCGTGTCCCGAAACGCAGATCTCTTCTCAAGCGTTGCTAAATCGAAGCGCCTGATCACACAGCCCAAAAAATTCATCCAAGTATTTCATTTTCATGGCAATCAAATTCCCCGCCCAACAAGAACTGGCCCCCCTCCCAGCGAAATCAGCCTGAACAGCGTGCGTCATCCGCAATACGGCCGGTATCTGGAAGAATACGTCCCCGGCCAGCTGTTCGTGCGTATCCGCGTGGATTTTCCTTCACCCAATCTAATATCGATGCGTTCTCCCGCACCTACATGCAGTGCAATCCTCTGTACCTGGATCTGGAATATGCGCGTGTGCGCATGGCTTCAGCCAGCTGCCCGCGTCACCGCAAATGGTATTCAACGTGGTGCTGTCGCTGGGCGTGCAGAACGACTCCGAAAAAGTAATCGCCAACCTGGGTTACTACAACGCGCAGTTTCTGACCCCGGTTTATCCCGGCGACACCGTGCGCGCCATGACCATGGTGACCGATCGCAAGGAACGCGGCGCTGATAAACCCGGCATCGTGACGATTCGCACTCTGGGTGTAAATCAACGTGATGAAGTGGTGCTGCAATATGAACGCAAGCTAATGGTGGCCTATCGTGGCGACCGCCTGCCCACCACGCCGCTGTCGAACGCCGCCCTGCCCGCTTTCCCCTGGCAGACCGAAGCGTCGGTGAAGTTGCCGGACGGCCTCACCACTGCGCTACGCCATGTGCCAAAAAGCGTCACCGGTTGGAACACCTACGCCGAAGATTTCAAAGCCGGCGACATCATTGTTCACAACAATGGCCGCACCATCAGCGATGAACATTTTGCGCTGACCTATCAAGTGGGCAACACCCATCCCCTGCACTACGATCGCATCTACAGCTCGGCACAAAGCGGCCCCATGAGCGGCAATCCCATCGTGTACGGCGGCCTTGTTTATGCCTGGCTGGAAGGTCTGGCCAGCCGCGACCTGAACGCGATGGTTACGCAGAAAGGCAAAGCTATTTTTAGAATTGCGGGTAAAGGATTCGACCTGGCAAGCCCTGGTGATGCTGGCGGGCGGTTCTGTTCCTATCTATAAGTCGGTGATGGAAATACACCACAAACTGGAGGGAGAAGATCCCAACACAGCTTCCCTTATAACGACAAAAAATTATCGCTGCCAAAGGCCATCGGCCAATATCAACCCGATTGATGCTGTATTTTCTTTTGACAGTATCATCACCGCAGGCGGTACCGCCAAATACGTAGAGATCATGATCGCCGCTGTAGTGATCGCGATGTTCATCATGTTCATGTTCAGTCCGAAAATTGCCGCTTTCATACACAAACATCCAACGCTTAAAATGCTGGCATCTTCTGGTAATGATCGGTATCAGCCTGATCATCGAGGTATGGATGTAACAGACAAGGCGCATGAACTGCACCTTAAAAATTGGATATTTATTTCGGAATGGCGTTTTCTTTTATCGTTGAGCTGCTGAACATGGTGATGCGGAAGCGGATGAATGCAAGGGGCGGTAGAAGACTGAACGAACCCATGCTGGAAGATAAAAAGCAACACAGCAGTCCGACGACAGCGCACATTAATTAATACTGGCACAGGAGCGTAGCGGCCACAATTGCCGCAGTTTTGACGAAGCCTTGTTTGCCCAAGCGACACGGGCACATAACCTTCATTCTTCGCCAGCTGGATTTCCTTTCCGGTAAAAGTCCCTCCCTCAGGTCCAGAATCAGGATCGCCGACGTTTTTTAAGTGTTTGCCTGCCAATACCTGAACCGTATTGTTGTTTGTTGTCGTCTGCTTCACAATGAGCGATGAACCGCGTACCGGCAACTGATTTTTTATAAGGTTGGCCAGCCTGATAGGTTCCGCTAACTGTGGTAACCAGGCGGCAGCATGGCACTTTACGAGGATACTTTGCAGCCTTTCCGTGCGTACATGCTGCTTTTCTGTTTCTTTCACAAATAACAGGAATGATCTGGTCACCCCATTCTGTAGCTTTCTCAAGGAACCACGGAAACGACCCGCGTTCTTAAGCGGCGAAACAGCCCATACTAACGGTAACCGGCAATCGTTCTGCCTGCTGCTCAGCCGTAACAGCTACGCACAACGTTTCCGGTTGTCATCTGTAATGTTTGCCTGGAGATATTCCCCCTGCCATCGGGGCAGTCTTCCAACAATTTCGCGAGCTGCATCTGCTCGTGTATGACACGCTGTGAGAGGTATCCTGTTTAAAACAAAATGCTTTGTACCTGGTTTGATGTCATCACTGAAGAAAAGGGGGCTGCCATAAAGAACGGACAAGAATCTAATCATTCTCCATATACGTTAAAAATATAAGCTGTTAGCTGCCATTCATTAAAAAGGAGCATCGTCATCAAACTCGCCATCATTCATTTTGCTGCCTTTCTGAATATACATTCTTGCTTCATCACTACCGCCACCAGTTGTATTTACATAGCGTCAGTTGCCGCCGGAAGGAAGGCCCGGATCAAAATCGCCGCCTTCTTCTTCGACAAATTTCTGGATATGCAAGCAGCGCCTTTAGCTTAACTGTTTCAAGGCTACCATTACGGTGCTTGGCGATCTTCACAGGCGTTTCGCCTTTGTTGTTTTCGCCGAATTCATTGGCAGTGATATCATAATATTCAGGTCTGTAGAGGAACATAACCATGTCGGGATCCCGTTTGATGGCGCCGGATTCCCGAAGGTCACTCAGCTGTGGCATTCTTGTTACCCTTCTTTCCGTTTTTCAACTTCACGGCTCAATTGCGACAGGGCGATGATCGGCACCTGCAGTTCTTTGGCAAGACCTTTCAGGTCGCGTGATATCTTACTGATCTCCTGTTCACGGTTGCCTGTCGTGATCTGGCGCTGCCGCTCATCAGCTGCAGGTAATCGATTAGGATCAAGCCGACATTGTGCTTATTTTCAGCTGCGGTATTTAGCCCTGAATATGAAAAATATTGAGGGCGGCAGATCATTATTAAATGGGAGCCTTGCTCAGTCGTTCAATACCACGTTTATACAGCTGTTTCATATCTCATGCTCTTCCAGCTATCCTTTGCGATCTTTTCAAGCTGATATCTCGCTCTCGGCACTGAGTATACGCTGAACGAATCTGCTGCTGCTCATCT
>JASGKO010000040.1:0-21585 GCA_049840595.1 Chthoniobacteraceae bacterium | reverse complement strand
CGAAGTTGCAGCAGCAGATCTTGAGTGGCCAGCAGATCACCCAGGCCAGCGACAACCCGGCGAAGGCCCAGCAGTTGCTTGGATTGCAGACCGAAGGGGCGAGCTTCCAGCAATACTACGACAATACGAGCCACGCGCTGGACATCAACCAGAGCACCTACACCGCGGTCAATTCGCTGAACGATATCGCCAGCCGGGCCACCTCGATCGCCCTCCAGGGGAATTCCATCACTTCCTCCGAGTCGTTCGACTCCTATGGCGTGGAGGTTTCGGGATTGATCGAGCAGGCGATCAGCGCGGCCAACCAGCAGTTCAACGGCAGCGACGCCGGGCGGAGGATACGGATGTCGCGCCTTTCGTGGCCAATCGGGACAGCAGCGGCGCGATCACCTCCGTCTCGTATGTCGGCGCCTCGGCTGGCGCTTCGATTCAGATGGGGCCCAACACGAGCTTCTCGCCCTACACGGATGGCTCGACCAATGGATCTTTTGCCACCTTCATCAATCAACTGATCACGCTCGTATGGTGCCCTGCAAAATCACGACGCCTCGGCTGTCGCAGCGTCGCAGGCCACCCTCAGCAACTCGGAGGACAATCTGGTCAACATGGTGGGCAGCATCGGGGCGGTGCAGAGCCGCATCCAGTCCATTCAAACGAGCCTGACGGATTCCTTTTCCGATGTCTCGACCCGCATCAGCAACATTAATGATGTGGATATTGCGCAGGCTTCATACAACTTACCAAGAGCCAGACGGCTTATCAGGCAGCGATCCAGACGGCGGCCAAAGTGATGTCGCATTCGCTGCTCGACTACCTGCAATAACTCAAAACCCCTCACGACCATGACGACGATGACGATTGAATCGAATGCGGGCCAGGCGGCGCAGCTTTCTTCGAAAGCCGTCTATCATTTCCCGACGGGATTGCCCGGGCTTCCGAATTTGAAGGAGTGCGAGCTGCTCTACAACGAAGCAGCCTATCCGCTGATGTGGCTGCATGGTCTTGGCGACGAACCGTTGCGCCTGCCAGTTGTCGAGCCCGGGCCGCTGGTGCCGGGTTACGAGGTGGAGATTTCCGACAATGATGCCGAGTTTTTGGGCATTCACGCCAGCAGTCCTCAGCCGCTGGTGCTGGTGGTGCTGACGGTGAAATCGCTCAAGCTGCAGTTCGCGACGGTGAATTTGATGGCTCCGATTGTGATAAATCAGGAGACTTTTATCGGGAAACAGGTCATTCTTCGAGCAATAACTATGGACGCTACTCCGTGGAGCATCCGGTGATCGACGAAACCAAAGGAGCTTAAAAATGCTGACCCTGTCCCGCAAAGTAGATGAGGAAATCCGTATCGGCAGCGACATCCGCATTATCATCAAGCGGGTGGATGGCGACGTGGTGAAGGTGGCTGGGCATCGAGGCCCCGCGCTTCGTGCCGATCTATCGCGGAGAATTGTTTGCCAAGGTGAGCGAGCAGAACGTGCAGGCCCTGGAGCAGGCGCAGAAACTCGAGTGCCGACGATCAAAGCCTGGGGCTCAACTGGCCGGCCAAGGTGGCTGGCACAGCCCAGGAATAAGAGAGGAAAGTCCGGCCCCGCGAAGCGTTACGGGAGGGCATTTCCCTGGATGGTCGCTGGATGTTTGCTGGATTCAGGCCGGATCAATCAAGCGGATCAACCCGCTTACGCCTCGCCGCAGAACTCTTCCAGGCACTGGATGAGATCACTGCGGGAGAAGGGCTTTTCCAGAAAGCGGATTTGCGAATCCGTCCTGGCGGCGCTGAGCAGGTCGGGCTGGGTTTTGCCCGAGGTAAAGATGACTTTCATCGTGGCATAACGTTCATGGACCAGTGCCACCAGGTCGCGGCCATCACAGCCGGGCATGTCCACGTCGGTGATCAGCAAATCGGGCGGATGATCGCCCAGCTCTTCCAGTTGACGGTGGGCATCGTTCCCATCGGTGGCCAGCAGCACCCGGTGCCCCAGATGCTCCAGCGTGCGCCCAATCGCCTTGCGGACGATTGCTTCATCATCGGCGAAAAGAATCGTAAGGGACTTTGGAGTGGCGGATTGGGCAGTCACGGCTTGATCCATAAGTGCAGTTTTTATGCCAGTGGGGGTAACAAATATGGTGGGAAACTCCTCAATCTCCAGTCAATCCGGACGATACAGGGTAGTATGTATCCAAGCCGCCAGGAGGAAGCCTTTTTTCAAAAACTTCTTCCTTCCACCCAACATCCCATGGCTTTGTCTGCTGTCAATTTTGCGCCATCCGAGGCGCAGCTTTGCGAGATGATGGGTGATCTGGCGAAAGAATGGATGGTGGAAGAGGGGGCGGAAACGCTCCCGATCGAGAGGAGGCCGGTATGATTAGCCCTGGGGAATCGAATCACGCCACGATGCGGGCGTTGATTCTCGACGATTCGAAGCTGATGCGCGACGTGCTTTGCGCGTATCTGCATGATTTTGGCTTTGAAACCGTGCAGGCGGAAGACGGGGCCGAGGCGCTCCTGCAACTGGACGGCAATGGCCATTTCGATCTGGTGACGGTGGACTGGAACATGCCCCGGATGAGCGGGCTGGAATTTGTGGAAGCGGTGCGCAGGCGCACCCAACTCGACACGACGAAGCTGCTGATGCTCACGGCGCGGAGTAATATGCACGATGTATCCCTGGCCCTCAGGAGTGGTGCCAATCAATACATCATGAAGCCCGCCACCTACGAGACGATCCAGGACCGGCTGGCCCTGATGGGGCTCGTGCCGGATCAGAGCGACGATCTGGAGTTGATCGATCACTGGATCATCCTCGGCGAGTAATCGCCGGTCCCCGGACGGAGAGTTGCTTACCCGGCAGAAATGGGGCTCAAGTTAGCCAGCCGGTGTCCGAAATTGTGAGGCAAATCCATGTCTCATCCGCTGCTTTGAATCGACGGAAGGCATCCGATTCCAGAACTAATCCCCACAATATCATGGACGACCTGATTAAGGAGTTTCTCGTAGAAAGCTTTGAAAACCTCGACATGCTCGACCGCGCGATGGTCGAGCTGGAGAAAGACCCACGCCACAAGCCGAGTCTCGACAGTATTTTCCGCACGATTCACACGCTCAAGGGCACCTGTGGGTTCGTGAATTTCGGTCGCCTGGAAAAGCTGGCGCACACCGGGGAGAACCTCTTGAGCAAGATCCGCGAGGGCAAGCTCGTGCTCACCGTGGACCGCGCGTCGGCGCTGCTTTCGATGGTGGATGCGGTGCGTCAGGCCCTTACCATTATCGAGCAGACCGGCTCCGAGCCGCAGATCGGCTACGCGGATCACATTGAGACACTTTCCAAGCTGGCGGAGGAATCCGCGGAAGCAACAGCTCCGGCGAAGAAAACGGTGAAAAAGAAAGCCGCCAAGGTGGAAGCCCCGGCTCCGGCGGAAGTGGAAGTCCCGGCTTTTACCCTGGAGAGCCTGGCTGGCCTGTCCGCCCTGGTCGAAGCACCCGAGGCGGAGACCGAAGCGCCGGAAAGCGTTCCCGCTCCGGTCATGGTTGCTGCAGCCGTTCCCGTGCCGCCCGCGCCGGTGGCGGAAGTGCCCGCCCCCGTCGTCGCGCCCGTGGCAAAGGAAATGCCCACCTCCATGCCCGTGCGGGCGGGTGGTCTTTCCGAATCCACCATCCGTGTCGATGTCGACATTCTCGACAAGCTCATGAACCTGGTCGGCGAGCTGGTGCTGGCGCGCAACCAGATCTGCAATTCAGCGACAATGTGGCGGACAAAAGCTTTCACAACGCGACCCAGCGCCTGAACCTCATTACGAGCGAGATTCAGGAGAGCTTCATGAAGACGCGCATGCAGCCGATTGAAAATGTCTTCGGCAAGTTCCCGCGCATCATCCGCGACCTTTGCAACGAACTCGGCAAGCACATCCGCCTCGAAACTTTGGGCAACGAGACGGAACTCGACCGCACCATCATCGAGGCGATCAAAGACCCGCTCACTCACATCATCCGCAACTCGGTCGATCACGGCATCGAGATGCCGGACCCGCGCGAGTCCTGCCGGCAAGTCGGCCGAGGGGGTGATCATGCTCCGCGCCTACCACGAGGGTGGCCAGGTGAATATCGAAATTCGCGACGACGGTGCTGGCATCAATGTCGCGCGGGTCAAGGAGAAAGCGGTCGAGAAAGGCCTCGATCACGCAGGAACAAGCCTCCCGCATGAGCGACCGCGAAGCGTTCAACCTCATCTTCCTGCCCGGCTTTTCCACGGCGGAAAAAATCACCAACGTCTCCGGCCGCGGCGTCGGCATGGATGTCGTGCGCACGAATATCGCGCGATCGGCGGCTCGGTGGATATCAACAGCGAGCCCGGGCAGGGCACCACGCTGAAGATCAAGATCCCGCTCACGCTGGCGATCATCCCGGCGCTGGTCGTCACCGTGCGGGGGACCGCTTCGCCATCCCGCAGGTCAGCCTGCTCGAACTCGTGCGGCTGGAGGGCGAGCAGGCGCGGCAGCGGCATCGAGATGCTCCATGGCGCGCCTGTTTACCGGCTGCGCGGCAAGCTTGTGCCGCTGGCTTATCTCGACCGTGAACTGGAGCTCGTTCCGGACCGGCCAGCGAAGGCGCGCGACGACGTGCGTCAATATCGTGGTGCTCCAGGCGGACGGCCGCCAGTTCGGCCTCATCGTCGATGAGATCAACGACACCGAGGAAATCGTGGTCAAGCCGCTGGGCAAGCACCTTAAGGGGATCTCGAGTGCTTTGCCGGGGCGACGATCATGGGCGACGGCCATGTGGCCCTGATTCTCGACGTGCTCGGCGTGGCCCAGCGCGCCCGCGTGGTCGCGAAGGTGCATGAAAGCGCCATTCGCGATCGAAAAGAAAGTCCGCGGTGCACGACGACGCCCGCCAGACCCTGCTACTCTTCGAGGGCGGCGAGGGCAACCGCATGGCGATGCCGCTTTCGCAGGTGGCGCGGCTGGAGCAGTTGCCGTCCTCGCAGGTCGAGCACGCGGCGGTCAGCACGCGGTCATGCAATACCGCGGCCAGATCATGCCGCTCATCGATGTCGCAAACTATGTGCCGAGGATGGACCAGGCGCGAACCGCTTTGGCGAGCCCGATGCACGTGGTGGTGCACTCCCGCCATGGCCGGAGCATCGGCCTCGTGGTCGGCCACATCAGCGAAATCGTGGACGAGACCCTTGCGGTCAACGAGAGGACAGCCGCCCCTGGCATTCTGGGTTCCGCCGTGATCCAGCAGCGCGTCACCGATCTGCTCGATCTCGAAGGCATCATCAGCGCCGCCGAGCCGGAGTTGATGATGGCGGGGGCTTAATAAGCCGCACGCGGTTAATCATTCGATTCCACGTCATCCCGGGCAAAATGAAGCGTTCTGCTGCGCTCGGGATGGCCCCAGGGTGGGGCTCATCTCCTTTCCCGCCAATCCTCGCCCGACTCGCTTAGCTTTTGGTGTCCAAATGACTAATATGATAGGCGGGAGATTTTGCTAAATCTCATTCGCTTTGTTCCGTTCTTAAGGGGTGCCTGCATTTATCCTCGGTTTGGAAGCAATGGGCTATGGTGGCCCGCGATTGGGGAGTGGTATGGCGTGTGGTGTGTCTCCATGTTATGAAAATTCTCTCCAATCTCGCATTGGGTAAAAAGATCGGCCTCGGCTTCGGGGCGATTCTTCTGATTGTCGCCAGTTTCGGCCTGCTTTCCTTCGACTTCCTGGCCCAGGTCCGGACCAATGCCCGGGGCATTGCGACCGACCAGATGCCCGCCGTGCAGAAGATCAGCAAATCGGGATCGCTCATCGCCTCGAACTATGCGCTCCTGTTTCGCTACCTGCTGGAAAAGCCCGAGGATCGGCCCGCGCTGGAGTCCACCTTCGAGAGTGTGACGGTGGAAAACTCCGCCACGCTGAAGAGCTATGAGGAAAGTATTCGCGATCCACAGGACCGGGCGTTGTTCGACAAGCTCGGGAGCGCCCGGGCTGCTTATCTGGTGGCGTTCCGGAAAGTGTTCCAACTCGGGAAGGACAACCAGATGGCGGAAGCCACCCGGCTGGCCGAATCGGAAGTGGTGCCGCGCTATGCCGCCTATCATGAAGCGATTGAGGACGAGCGGATGTGGAACGAACATGATGGAACCAGCGCCTGCAATCGTATTCTCGCGGTGGTTTCCAACGCCACGAACTGGATCGTCGTCTGCCTCGTCGCGGCGATGGTGGTCGGGATCTCGATTTCCATTCTGGTGGTGCGCTCGATTACCGGCCCGGTTTCCAGTGCGCTGGGCCTGGTGAACCGGGTGGCCGAGCGTGATCTGACGCAGCGGGTGGAAAGCGATCACCACGACGAGATTGGCCGGATGTGCCGCTCGCTCAACCAGATGGTGGAAAACCTCTCCAGCAACGTGCGCACGATTGGCGCCAGCTCCGATTCGCTGACGACCGCCGCGCACGAACTCAGCGCCGTCAGCGCACAGGTGACCGGCAATGCGGATCAAGTTTCGACCCGCATCTCGGAGATCTCGAGCACGGCCGGGCAGGTGAGCGCGAATGTTTCGACGGTGGCCGCGGCGGCGGAGGAAATGGGTGGGACGATCAAGGAAATTTCGAAGAATGCCAGCGACGCCGCCCAGGTGGCGGCGCAAGCGGTGATGGTGGCGCGGGAAACCAATGCCTCGGTGATGAAGCTGGGGGTGAGCAGCGAGGAAATCGGCAACGTGATCAAGACGATCACCTCGATTGCGGAGCAGACGAACCTGCTGGCGCTTAATGCCACAATTGAAGCGGCGCGCGCCGGAGAAGCGGGCAAGGGCTTCGCGGTGGTGGCCAATGAGGTGAAGGAACTCGCGAAGCAGACGGCTGCCGCGACCGAAGATATCAGTGGCAAGATATCCGCGATCCAAAGTGACACCCAGGGCGCGGTGGATGCGATTGGGAAGATCGGGGCGATCATCGACCAGATCAGCGAGATTCAGACGACGATTGCGTCGGCGGTGGAAGAGCAGACGGCGGCGACGAACGAGATCGCCCGCAACGCGGCCGAAGCGGCCCGCGGTAGTGACGAGATCAGTCGCAACGTCTCGGAAGTGACCGATGCCACGCAGACGACCGCCCGCGGCGCTCAGCAGACCTTTGCGGCCAGCGAGGAACTCGCCCGTCTTGCGGCGGAGCTCGAGGGCATCGTGAATACCTTCCAAATCAGCGGAGCCGCCGAAAATGCGAAACCCATCGTGGGCCGGAAGAATGAAGCCGCGTCGGGGAGAAATGGAACCCAGAGGGTGCCGCGAAAAACCTCTCATCGGGAACTGGTCGAAAGCCGGAATTAATCCCGAACTGAAGATGACCATAAGGAACCGGGCGGGCCGTTGGAAACACGGCCCGCCCTTTTCGGTTTGAATGGAGCGGCTTTCACTTCGTTCAGAGGCTTTCAGAGTGCCCACGTCCATGGGGATGCGAACCTGCTCTCTCTGGCCGGTCCGCTGATTAATCCTCTTCAACCATCCAAGGGCAAAAAAAACCACGTATTTTGCTCAATTTCAGGACGCTACGAGCCGTTATAGGAGCAATCCCAATCTCCTATCGCTCCTTAAGACCCCATGAAGTCCATTGCCAATCTTAAACTAAGCTACCGAATCGGAATCGCTTTTAGTGTGGTGTTCACCGCCATCGTGGCGCTCGCCCTTTTTACCAGCCACAGCCTCCAGCAGATTCGCAGCCTCGTCACCACCCTCTCCGAGAACACGCTCAGTTCCACGACCGTGGCGGGCGGGATCAGCGAGAGCGTGCAGTCCAACAGCCGGGAAGTGCTGTTGCACATCATGTCGAAGGATGCCGCAGGCAAGCAGGGATCGGAGCAGCGGATCGCGGATAACAAGAAGGTGATCATGCAACTGCTGGCGGATTACGAAAAGCTCACGCCGGCGACCGGTAAAAACCGGGACATTTTCGAGGAATTGAAAGCCGCCCGCCAGGCCTATCTCGCCAAGCGAACGGAAGTGCTGGCACTCAGCCGTTCCCACCAGGAGGACGCCGCGCAGGCAAAGTTCATCAACGACATGCTGCCCAGTTACAATCGTTTCCAAAGCGCCGCCAAAGCGCTGCGCGATTTCAACCAGCAGCAGGGGCAGCAGATCGAAGGGCAGGCCGTGCAGTTGATGAATAATGTCGGCCACGGATTGATCATTCTCTTTATCGTCGCGCTTGGCGCCGGGGTGGGGGCCTGTGCCTGGCTGGTGCGCAGCATTACCAAGCCGGTGGGTGAGGCCTTGGGCATTGCCCGCCGCGTCGCGGATGGCGACCTCACCGTCACGATGGAAAATCCCACCCGCGACGAAATCGGGCACATGTGCGAATCCCTCAACGACATGGTGACCAATCTCTCGGAGAACGTGCGCACCATCAGCTCCAGCTCGACCTCCCTCAGTGGATCGGCGGAAGAACTGAACGCGGTGAGCATGCAAGTGACGGCCAATGCGGACAAGGCTTCCGAACAAGCGGCCGCGGTGGCGGCGGCGGCCGAGCAGGTGAGTGCCAACGTTTCCATGGTCGCCGCGGCGGCGGAGGAAATGGGTGGGACGATCAAGGAAATTTCGAAGAATGCCAGCGACGCCGCCCAGGTGGCGGCGCAAGCGGTGATGGTGGCGCGGGAAACCAATGCCTCGGTGATGAAGCTGGGGGTGAGCAGCGAGGAAATCGGCAACGTGATCAAGACGATCACCTCGATTGCGGAGCAGACGAACCTGCTGGCGCTGAATGCGACGATCGAAGCGGCGCGGGCCGGAGAGGCAGGCAAGGGCTTCGCGGTGGTGGCCAATGAGGTAAAGGAACTCGCAAAGCAGACGGCGGCTGCGACCGAAGACATTAGCGGTAAGATATCTGCGATTCAAAGTGACACCCAGGGGGCGGTGGATGCGATTGGGAAGATCGGGGCGATTATCGACCAGATCAGCGAGATCCAGACGACGATTGCCTCGGCGGTGGAAGAGCAGACGGCGGCGACGAACGAGATTGCGCGCAACGCAGCGGAGGCGGCCCGGGGCAGTGACGAGATCAGTCGCAATGTGGCGGATGTCACGCAGGCGACCCACACCACGGCCGATGGCGCACAGCAAACTTTCCGGGCCAGCGAAGAACTGGCCCAACTTGCCGGGGAACTGGAGGGGATCGTGCAAAAATTCAGATTAAAGGAGAGCGACGACGAGGCTGCGGAGGATGCGCAAAAAAGCGACATGACCAGCCCGGCTCGCCACGGGAACGCCTGGCCGGAAGACGAGCTGATCGGAGCCGCGAACGGAAGCAGCCACGACCAGAGCTTCAATTGAACAAGGAGCCCACGGGAAAGAAACCGATTATGAACAAGACCAGACAATTTTGCACCTTCACCCTCGCCGGCCACTTCTTCGGAGTCGAAGTCCTCAATGTACAGGAAATCATCCGGAGCCAGCCGATGACGCGGGTTCCCCTGGCTTCGAACATCATTCGCGGGCTGATCAATTTACGTGGGCAGATCGTGACCGCGCTGGATTTGCGCCGTCGTCTGGAATTGCCGGAGCGGGCCAGTGGCGTGGCGCCGATGAATGTGGTGGTGAAGTTGGGAGACGGGGCGGTGAGCCTGCTGGTGGATGAGATTGGTGAGGTGGTGGAGGTGGATGATACAAGCTTTGAACTGCCCCCGGAGACGCTCTCCGGAGCGGCCAGCGATCTGATTCGCGGGGTGTATAAACTCAAAAACAAACTCCTGCTCCACCTCGATATTCCGAAAACCGTCGAAATCCTGTCCTAAGGATTTTCCATCCCACCCCGTCGTTGTATGTTTGCAGCTCCCTTCCGTCTTACCATTGGCAAGCGCATCAGTCTTGGGTTTGCCGCCGTCACCTTGATTCTCATCAGCGTGGGCATTTACGCATTTATCAAGTTGATGGGGATTGATGCCGAGATGAATTCGATCACCAAGGATTCCCTGCCCGGCATCGTCCAAATCACGCAGGCCATCTCCATGACCAAGGAGAAGAATATGAAGATCTGCCTGCACATCATCTCCAATGATCCGCAGCAGATGAAGGAGCTCGATGCGGAGATCAAGGCGCGTGCGGAACTGGCGGGGGCCGCGCTCAAGGATTATCAGCAAACGATTTTTACCGATCAGGACCGGCACTTGTATGAGCAAATTGCGCCGGTCCGCGCGGTGTACAATGAGGAGGTGGAAAAAGTGCTCGCCCTCAGCCGGGCGAACAGGAAGACGGAGGCGGACGCACTTTTTCTCAGCCAGACCGTTCCGGCCTGCAGCCGTTATATTCAAGCCCTGCAAGATGAAGTGGATTTTAATACCAACAACGCACTGGCGCATAGTGCCAACGCGGAGAAAATTGTCAGCGAAGAGCGAGCGGGCCTGATCATTGCCAGCGTCCTGGCGGTTCTTGGCTCGGTTGTTCTCTCCATCCTGGTGGTCCGCAGTATTACTCGACCGGTAGCCATGGCCTTGGGGCTTGTAAAGCGGGTGGCTGAACGGGATTTGACCGTGCGAGTGAAAAGCAGGACCCACGATGAGATTGGGCAGATGTGCGGTTCTCTCGACGAAATGGTCTCCAATCTTTCGGAGAACATCACCACCATCAGCCAGAGTTCGCAGTTGGTCGCCCAGGCGGCCGTGGAAACGAGCTCGGTCAGCCATTGTGTGAGCGCCAGCGCTCAGCAGTCATCCACCCAGGCCGGGACGGTTGCTGCCACGGCCCAGCAGGTGAGCGCCAACGTCTCGATGGTGGCCGCGGCGGCGGAGGAGATGGGGAGCACGATCATGGAGATTGCAAAAAATGCGGGTGACGCGGCCAATATCGCTGCCCAGGCGGTATCGGTGGCGCGCGAGACCAATGCCTCCGTGGCAAAGCTGGGGATGAGCAGTGAAGAGATTGGGAAGGTGATCAAGACGATTACCTCGATTGCGGAGCAGACAAACCTGCTGGCGCTCAATGCGACGATTGAAGCGGCCCGGGCCGGAGAGGCCGGGAAAGGCTTTGCGGTGGTGGCCAATGAGGTGAAGGAACTCGCGAAGCAGACGGCGGTCGCGACCGAAGACATCAGCGGGAAGATCGCGACGATCCAGAACGACACCCGCGGGGCGATGGAGGCCATCGAAAGGATCGGGGCGATCATTGATCAGATCAGTGCGATTCAGAGTACGATCGCCTCGTCCGTGGAGGAGCAGACGGCGGCCAGCAGGGAGATTGCCCGCAATGCAGCCGAGGCCGCCCACGGCAGTGGTGAGATCACGCGCAATGTATCGGAAGTCTCCGCCGCGGCCCGCACCACCACGGAAGGGGTGGCGCAGACCCAGTCGGCCAGCGAGCAGTTGACCCAACTGGCCATGGAGCTGGAGCGCATCGTCGGCCTCTTCAAACTCAACGACTTACCCCGGCATAATAATTTTCAAACCGCCCTCAATTTTCGCCAGCCGCGTGCCGATAAAACCCCCGGCGCCAGCAACCAGGCCCTTCGTTGGAAGGCCGCGAAAGCCCCTGAACCAGTCGCCGTATCCTAGCACTCTCCAAAGATTGAACCTTTCGCCATGAAATACCTCAGCAACCTCTCCGTCGGAAAAAAAATCGCCCTGGGCTTTGGGCTCGTCCTCACCATCACCGCTGCTCTCGGCGGGGCCTCGCTGGTGCAATTGGAAAAGATCCATAAAGCACAGCTCTCGCTGACGGATGATTCGCTGCCGGGTATCCATTTTTCCATGAGCCTGGATACGAATGCCACGGATGCCTATGCGGGACTTTACCGCTATATCTACCTGGCAGGCAGCCCGGAAAAAGCGGAGGAGCGAGCGAAACTGGCCACGGAGGTAACCCAGCTCCAGTCTGCTGCGCAAAAGGACTTGGACTCCTATTCCACCACGGTCTTCACCGAAGATGATCGGGAAAAATTCACCAAGATTAAAGAATGCTTTGGCCCTTATGACGTCGCTTTCCACAAGGTGTTGGATCTCGCGAAGGCCGGAGGAGCGGCAGAAGTTCAAAAAGCGGTTGAGGGCGAACTCGAACCCACCTGGGGCGCGCTCAACGAAAAAGTGGATGCGCTCAAGGAATACAATGTGGACCAGGGCAGCCAGAATGGCGATGCGATCCGTACCGTGCTGGTCAATGCCCACACCATGGTCATTACCTGCCTTGTGCTGGCCATGGTCCTGGGGGCCGGCGTCGCATTTCTGGTGTTTGTCGGCATTGTGCGTCCGGTGGGAAGTGCCTTGAATCTCGCCGCCAGGGTTGCGGGCCGAGACCTCACGGCGAGCGTGGAAAACCCCAGCAACGACGAGATCGGGCGGATGTGCCAGTCGTTGAATGAAATGGTTTCCAATCTCGCAGAGAACATGCGCACCATCTCTCACAGTTCCGGCTCCCTTGGCGAGGCCGCGGATGAACTGAATACGGTGAGCACCCAGGTGAATTCCAATGCGGAGCAGGCTGCCGTGCAGGCAAATGCCGCGGCGGCGGCGGCCGAGCAGGTGAGCGCGAATGTTTCGACGGTGGCCGCGGCGGCGGAGGAAATGGGTGGGACGATCAAGGAAATTTCGAAGAACGCCAGCGACGCCGCCCAGGTGGCCGCGCAAGCGGTGATGGTAGCGCGGGAAACCAATGCCTCGGTGATGAAGCTGGGCGTAAGCAGCGAGGAAATCGGGAAAGTGATCAAGACGATCACCTCGATTGCGGAGCAGACGAACCTGCTGGCGCTCAATGCGACGATCGAAGCGGCGCGGGCCGGAGAGGCGGGCAAGGGCTTTGCGGTGGTGGCCAATGAAGTGAAGGAGCTCGCCAAGCAGACGGCCGCCGCCACCGAGGACATCAGCGGCAAGATCGCGGCAATCCAGAGCGACACGCAGGGCGCGGTGGATGCGATTGGGAAGATCGGGGCGATCATCGACCAGATCAGCGAAATTCAAACCACCATCGCTTCGGCGGTGGAAGAGCAGACGGCGGCGACGAACGAGATTGCCCGCAACGCAGCGGAGGCGGCCCGCGGTAGTGACGAGATCAATCGCAATGCGAGCGATGTCTCGCAGGCCACCCGGATTACGACTGAGGGCGCGGTGCAGACGCTGCGCTCCAGCCAGGAGCTGGCGCGTCTCGCGACCGAACTGGAGGCGATTGTAAACCAGTTCAAGCTGGCTTCCGAGGCCCCGGCCAAGGCGGCCCAGCCCAAGCCCGCGGCCCCGGCCCGGACGAATGGCCACGCCAATGGAAACGGGTATCGTCCCGCCACCCATTCCAACGGCAGTAACGGTCACCATCATTCCAACGGAAAGAGCAATGGCAGCACCAATGGCAATGGGAAAAACGGCCATCACCCGAATGGCAACGGCTCCCATCGCAATGGCCATGCGCCCAAGGCTGATTCGCTCTCTTCGAAGCCCCGCTTTTAATTCATCTTATCCCCAAAACGAAAGGCCCTAATGGACCAGCCAACCAGCTCACTAAAAGCTCTGATCATTGACGATTCGCGCACGATTCGGCTGATGCTGGATTCGCTGATGAAGGAATTTGGCTTTGGCACCGTGCACGCCGCGGATGGGATCGAAGCCCTGCAGCAACTGGAGAAGCACTGGCCGTTTGACCTGGCGCTGGTGGACTGGGAGATGCCCCGTATGTCGGGTCTCGAGTTCGTGGAGAACACCCGCGAAAACGACGGCTACAATCCGATGAAGATCATGATGGTGACCACCATCAACAGCTTCCAGCAGGTAGCCCGCGCGTTGAAGGCGGGGGCCGATGAATATCACATGAAGCCCGTCACCCGGGAGTCGCTCGGAGCCAAGCTGCAACTGCTCGACCTGCTGCCCGTCGCGGAGGTGGAGGCATGAGCGCCCCCGCATCTATTTTCACCCAACCCCAGTCCCGATCACCCCAAATTATGCCCAGCGAAGTTTTTTCACCCGCCCCGGCGGCGTTTACGCAGGCCTCGTTCGATTACATCTGCAAGATGGTGTATGACCACTCCGGCATCGCCCTCGGTGCGGACAAGCATTACCTCGTGCAGTTGCGCATCGCACCGCTGGCCAAGGCGGCTGGGCACTCCAATATCGACGCCTTCGTCGGCGCGCTGCAGCGCGGACCGGTCAATGGTCACCGCACTTCCATCGTGGAGGCGATGACGACCAATGAGACCTCCTTCTTCCGCGATCTCTCCCCCTTCGAGGCGCTGCGGCAGCACCTGCTCCCCGAGCTGGTCAAGAAGCGTGGGACCCAGCCGATCCGCATCTGGTGCGGGGCTTGTTCCACCGGGCAGGAGCCCTACTCGATCGCGATGATCATTCACCAGCATTTCCGCCAGTTGGTCGGGCGGGTGCAGATCGTTGCCACCGATCTGGCCAATACCGTCCTCACCATTGCGAAGGCTGGGCGCTACAGCCAGTTCGAGGTCAACCGCGGCCTGCCAGCCCCGCTGCTCATCAAGTATTTCGAGCAGGTCGGCAACGAATGGCACCTCAGCGATGAAATCAAGCGCATGGTCACTTTCCAGCCGATGAATCTGGTGAGCGCATGGCCGCTGATGGATTCCTTCGACCTCGTCTTCCTGCGCAACGTGATGATCTACTTCACCGTGGAGACCAAGCGTGAGATTCTCCGCAAGATCCGCGGCGTTCTGCGCAAGGATGGGCACCTCTTCCTCGGTTCCTCCGAGACCACCATGGGACTCGACAACGCTTTTCAACGAGTGAGCGCCGGCAAGGCCATCTGCTACGGCATGGGCGCGGCTCCCGAATCCACGGCTTCCACCCCGCGTCCCGCCATGACCACCCCGGTCCTGGCCCGATAACCCCCCTTGGTGAAGCTCTACCCGCACCTTTTATGAATCAGTCATCCGCTCCCAAAGCCTTGATTATCGATGATTCTCGAACCATCCGCCTGATGCTGAGCAACCTGATGCAGGAGTTCGGCTTCGAGGTTTGCCATGCGGCGGACGGTCTCGAAGCGCTCCAGGTCCTGGAGCAACAATGGCCACTCCAGATTGCCCTCGTGGATTGGGAAATGCCCCGCATGAACGGCCTCGAATTCATCGAAAAGGTGCGCGGAGACGCCACCTACGATGAGCTCAAGCTGATGATGGTGACCACGATCAACAGCTTCCAGCAGGTTGCGAAGGCGCTGAAGGCGGGGGCCGACGAGTATCACATGAAGCCGGTGGCGAAAGAATCGTTGGAGGCGAAGCTGCAATTGCTCGGCCTGCTTTCCGAGCCGGAGGTGACGGTATGAGCGGGCTGCTCCCCGCCCCGGCCCGCATCCGCGTGCTGGTGGTGGATGATTCCGCTCTCATGCGCCGTGTGCTGATGCAGGCCCTTTCCGCCTGCCCGGATATCGAAGTGGTCGGCTTTGCCACCAATGGAGTGGAAGCTTTGCAAAAGGTGAGCACCATCAAGCCCGATGTGGTGACGATGGATGTGGAAATGCCCGATATGGACGGCCTCACGGCACTCGATGGGATTCGGAAAAGCCATCCCGGGGTGAAGGTGATCATGTGCAGTTCGCTCACCGAAAGCGGCGCGCGGGTGACGGTGGATGCCCTCATGCGCGGCGCGGCGGATTACATTGCCAAGCCGGTGGCCGGTGTGCCGCCCTCGGAGTCCCTGCAGCGGCTCAAAGAGGAGCTGGGGGGGAAGGTCCGCCTGCATGGGACGAAGCGGCTGGCTGCGGTCTCCGCCCTGCGTTCCCCTTCGCGCTTTGCGCCGACGAGCCGGGCTGCGGCTCCGACCGCCGATGCGGCGGGGGTGCCTGCGGTTCATGCCCCGGTCACTCCATTGCGCCGGGTGGCTGCGTTGTGCATCGGCAGTTCCACCGGGGGCCCAAATGCGCTGGCGGAGTTGTTCTCCAGTTTTCGCTCGCCGCTCGCCATCCCCATTTTCATCGTGCAGCACATGCCGCCGATGTTCACCCGCATGCTGGCCGAGCGTCTCTGCCGTTTGAATTGCGGCACCCACTTTGTGGAGGCCGAGCAGGGGATGCAGGTCAAGGCTGGGGAGGCTTATATCGCCCCTGGCGGGTTTCACATGGAGGTTGTCCTGAAAGGCATGTCCTCGCAGGCGATTCGCCTGCACGATGGTCCCATGGAGCATTCCTGCCGCCCGTCTGTGGACGTGCTTTTCCGCAGCATCTCCGCCGTGTATGGCGGCACCGTGGTCGCCACCGTGCTCACCGGCATGGGCGCCGATGGCGCCAGCACCTCCAAGCTGCTCGGCACCCAGGGGGCCTACGTGATCGCGCAGGACGAGCCGTCTTCCGTCGTCTGGGGCATGCCCGGCGCGGTCGTGCGCGTGGGAGCTGCCAACGAGGTGCTGCCGTTGAACTTGATCGGCCCGCGCATCCAGGAATTGATTCGCACCGGTGGCGGATTGGTCGGTGTGAAAAAACAGGCCGCCGCCTGATTTTTTATTGGATGTCCTGGTCCAGGACCACCGTCACTGCCGTGCCGTAGCACAGCACTTCCGTCACGCCTTGCATCACCTCGGTGGCATCGTAGCGCACGCCGATCACCGCATTGGCCCCCACTTGCCGCGCATGGGCCAGCATCAAGTTGAAAGCATCCTCCCGCGCTCTTTCGCACAGCCCCGTATAAAGCGTGATATTCCCGCCTACCAGGGTCTGAAACGCCGCGCCGATATTGCCCACGATGGAGCGCGAGCGGACGACGATACCGCGCACGATGCCCAGTTCTCGCTCAATCCGATAACCGCTCAAACTAAACGCCGTGGTAGTGAGGAAATGTTGGTTCATGGGCGTCAAAACTGGCACAAAAGCCCTGGCCATGGCGATGGTAATTCCCGGGACTGGGATCACACCTCGATCATGCCGCGCAGATAGGCGATTGTTCGCCCGGAGATCAGCACGCGATCGTTTTGTAGCTGACAACGCAAGGTTCCCGTGCGCATGGAAAGCTGCTTTGCCTCCAGCGGGTTCTTGACCAGCCGCGCAGCCCAGTAGGGAGTCAGCGTGCAATGGGCCGAGCCGGTTACCGGGTCTTCATTCACGCCGTAGTTTGGCGCGAAGAAACGGCTCACGAAATCGCAAGTGGTGCCGGGTGCGGTGACGATGACGCCGCGCAGGTCGAGTTTCGTGAGGGCTTGGAAATCCGGCTTCAGTGCAATGATCTGTGCCTCGCTCTCGAAGACCGCCAGGTAATCCATGGCGCGGTAGCACTCGCGCGGGGTGGCGCCGAGCGCTGCGGCCATTCCCACCGGAAGCTCGCAACGTGTCCCCGGCTGAGCGGGGAAATCGAGCGTCAACCATTCGCCCGTGCGGGTCACGTGCAGCGGGCCGCTCTTGGAAGCAAAGGTCCCGCGTTCTCCGGAAAAGCCGTTCTCAAACACCACATGCGCTGCCGCCAGCGTGGCGTGCCCGCACAAATCCACCTCGCGCACCGGGGTAAACCAGCGCAATTCGTAATCGCCGTCGCGGCCTACGTAGAAAGCAGTTTCCGCAAGATTGTTCTCCTCCGCAATCGCCTGCATCGTCGCTTCCGGCAGCCACTTCTCCAGCGGGCAAACCGCCGCCGGATTGCCAGTGAAAGGCGCATCGGCAAAGGCGTCGATTTGGTGGAGGGGGAGTTTCATGGAGCAAGCCTCCTACAGGGCCGATATGTCGTACAGGTCCTATCATTCATGCCCCGATCGCCGTCTGCAGCGCGTCGGCGATGCGGTCGGCGTGGGTGTTGATGTGGGTCGCGTCGCGGCCTTCGATGAGGAGGCGGATCTTCGGTTCGGTGCCGGAGTAGCGCAGGAGCACGCGGCCTGCGCCGTCGAGTTCCTTCTCCGCCGTGGTGAGCAGGCTTTGCACGGAGCCGAGCGTTTCGAGTGGCGGCTTTTCCTTCACGCGCAGGTTGCGCTGGGCTTGCGGGTATTTCTCCAGGCACTGGCGGAGCTCGCTGAGCGGCTTTCCGCTCTCGGCGACGATGCGCAGGATTTGCAGCGCGCTGATCACGCCGTCGCCGGTGGTGGCGAAGTCGCGGAAGATCATGTGGCCGCTTTGCTCGCCGCCGACATTGAGATCGTGCCTGAGCATTTCCTCGATCACGTAGCGGTCGCCCACCTTGGCGCGGATCACCTTGCCACCATGTTTGGCGAGGCTTTCGTCGAGGCCGAAATTACTCATCACGGTGGCGACCAGCGTGTTCTTCGCCAGCTCGCCCCGGCGCAGAAAATCGATCGCGGCCATGGCCATGATCTCGTCGCCATCCACGATCTCGCCCTTCTCGTCGCAAAGCAGCGCGCGGTCGGCATCGCCATCGTGGGTGATGCCCACGTGCGCGCCGGTTTCCTTCATGATGCGCTGGATTTCCTCCGGGTGCGTGCTGCCGCAGCCGGTGTTGATGTTGCGACCGTTCGGCGTGTTGTTGAAGACGAGCACCTCCGCGCCGAGCTCGCGCAGGATGCACGGAGTGGACTTGTAGGCCGCGCCGTTCCCGGCATCCACCGCGACACGCATGCCCTCGAGGGTGAGGCCGCGGGGGAAGCTCGGCCTTGGCAAATTCCACGTAGCGCCCGAGCGCGTCGTCGATGCGCTGGGCCTTGCCGATATTGCCGGCGGTCGGGCGGATCGAATCAATCTCGCCGCTGAAGACCAGATGCTCGATCCGGCGCTCGATCTCGTCGTCGAGCTTGTAGCCGTCGCGGCGGAAGAACTTGATACCGTTGTCCTCGTAGGGATTGTGCGAGGCGCTGAGCACGATGCCCGCATCCGCGCGGAGCGAGCGGGTGATGTAGGCCACGCCCGGGGTGGGTAGCGGCCCGATGAGCAGCACATCCGCGCCGAGCGACATGATGCCGGCCGCGAGCGCGTTCTCCAGCATATAGCCGGAGAGGCGGGTGTCCTTGCCGATCACGATCACCGGGCCGATGGTTCGGGCTGGTGCGCTGGTCGAAAACGTGGGCGGCCGCGCGGCCCAGCTTGAGGGCGGTCTCGGCGGTGACGGGCTCGATATTGGCGACGCCACGGACGCCGTCGGTGCCGAAGAGACGGCGGGAGGGTTCGGAGATTTTCTGCATGAGGTTATTTTCCAGGCGTGAGCGTCGGGCGCGGCTGCAGCAAGTATGGCGGCCGGTTTTCTTGATAGCCCTTCGAAAGGGCGGGCCCCTCAACGTTCTTTTTGATGAGGAACCAGACCGCGATCGCCAGCATGAGCGACAGGATCTTTGCCATCCAGTTGTTGAGAATCAGGTTCTTCATTGGGAGTATCGAGCAGGAGAATCTCGGCCAGGCGCCGTTTCAATCCTGCGGGGTCAAAGTTACGTTCGATCTTACCGCGCTGACAAATCGAAACCACACCCGTTTCCTCCGAGACCACGATCACCACGGCATCGGAATCTTCGGTGAGCCCGATCGCGGCGCGGTGGCGCAGGCCGAGGTTGCGATCGAGATCCTCGCGCTGACTCACCGGGAAAATGCAGGCCGCGGCGAGGATGCGGTCGTTGCGCAGGATGAGGCCGCCGTCGTGGAGGGGCGTCTTGGGAAAGAAAATCGTGGTGATGAGTTCCGACGAGAGCTCGCAGTCGATTTTCACCCCGCTGTCGGCGAATTGCTGGAGATTGGTGTCGCGCTCGATGGCGATCAACGCGCCGAGCTGGCGGTTCGAGAGTTCGAAAATGGTCTCGGAAAGCACCTCGGCCGTCTCGCGATCCAGGGTGGGCGAGGCGAAGATGTGATGGCTGCCCAGTGCCGCCAGCGCGCGCCGCAGCTCCGGCTGGAAGATCACCACCAGCGCAATCACGAGGAAGGTGGTGAGGCTCTGGATCAACCAGGTGATTTCCTGCAGTTGCAGCAACTGCGAGGTGAGAATGAGAGTGAGGAAGATGAGGGCAAAGCCGGTGAGCACCTTCGCACCGCGCGTGCCGCGGAAAAACAGGTAACCGTAGTAGATCACGACCGTGAGGATCATGATCTCGATGCCGGACCGCCAGTTCTCGCGGGTAAACTGGAACAGCGTATCCATCAGGCTGTGATCCCTCCGTTGAGAATGGCCTCGGTCATGCGCAGGGCTTGCGCGTTTTCCCGCACGTCATGCACGCGCACGATATTCGCCCCCCGTTCCCGGGCGAGGCTCGTCAGCGCGACGGTGGGCCAGCAGCGCTCTTCGATCGCCTGCGAGCCGAGCACCTTGCCGATGAATGATTTTTTGGATACGCCCACAAGCAACGGTCGCCCATCCACCCGCAGGGAGGCGAGATTTTTCAACAAAGTAAGGTTATGCGCGACCGTCTTGCCGAAGCCGATGCCCGGATCGAAGCAAATCGTCTCCGGTTCCAGCCCATCGGCCACACAGGTGGCGAGGCGGTCCTGAAAAAACTGGCGAATTTCCCCGACCACGTTTTCGTAATGTGGCGCGCGTTGCATGTCGCGTGGTGTCCCTTGCATGTGCATGATGACGAGCGCGGCCCCGGTTTTCTTCACCACTTTTCGCATTTCGGAGTCACGGGCGCCGGTCACGTCGTTCACGATCTGGGCACCGGCGGCGACGGCGGCCTCGGCGACGGCGGCCTTAGAGGTGTCGATGGAAATCAGAGGGGCGCGTTCTTTTCCGGTGAATTCGGTGTGCAGTTGCTCGATCAGGGGGAGGACGCGGCGCATTTCTTCCTGCTCGGTGACCGGCTCGGCCCCGGGGCGGGTGGACTCCCCCCCGATATCAATCATATCGGCCCCCGCGAAAGCCATTTGCCGGGCATGGTTTAACGCATTTATGACATTAAGGAATTTGCCCCCGTCGGAAAAAGAATCTAGCGTCACGTTCAGCACGCCCATTACTAGCGCGCGGGACGATAGATCCGTAATGAAATTTTTTCCCCGCCAGATCATCTGAAGTTAGAAAAGAAACGTAACCAGCAACATGCAAGCAACAACGACACGAATCCGCAAAAAAAGAGCTGCAGTTTCCACCCTTCAGCCTCACCAAGCTGCTGCAAACTACTTTCCGCCCGAAACCGGGCGAACGCATCTGCATTCTCATCGACTTGGAAAATCCGCGCGACGTGGTGGATTTCGCCTTTTTGCAGAATCCCGATCTCTCGATCCAGCGCAACGGGTATAGAGTTTTTCTACAAAGCCCTGCACGCCGGGGTGATGGACGAGCTGCAACTTCAAAGGTGCGAGTCTTCGCCTACCAGATCACGGGTGGCAGCAACCTCGACCTGCCCGATCTCGCGATTTCCTCCGATGGCCGCTGGCGCCTCGAAAAGGACATCTATCCGAATTACGACATCGTCCTCTGTATCTCGACCTTTTCCGCGACTGCGCCAGCTCCACGGCCTTTGCGAAGAGCATCGGTTTCCGCGGAGCCACGCTGCATGGCCTGAACCAGATCATCCTGAACAGCGGGCTGGCGGTCGATTATCGCGAAGTGAGCAAGGCGGCGGAAAAGCTGCGCCTCGGCATGACCAAGGCGGATTGGGTGGAAATCGAACTTCGTGGTCGATGAGAAGGACACCTACACCCTGCGCCTGGAGACTCGGCCGCAGGAGGCCCAGAAGAGCCACGGCATCTGCGATGACGGTCCGGACGTGGCCAACCTGCCGGCGGGTGAAATCTATTTCGTGCCGACCAGCGCGAACGGCGAGTTCCCAA